>CAZLEF010000019.1:0-99625 GCA_964558465.1 uncultured Lewinella sp.
ATCAATCGAATCAATCGTTTCAATCGAATCAATCGAATCAATCGTTTCAATCGTTTCAATCGAACCAATGCAAAAAATTAGTGTCCTTCTGCTGCTTTTCTTCTCCTTTCAGGCTGCCCAAAGCCAGGACTTTTCCCTGTACCAGGAAAAGGAATTCACCGGGAAAAACGGAACAACGCTGCCATACCGGATCCTTTATCCGGAAAACTACGACCCTTCCCGGAAATACCCGCTGGTCCTTTTGTTGCACGGCGGCGGCGAGCGGGGTAATGACAACGGGAAACAACTCACGCACGGAGCCAAATTGTTCCTTCAGCCGGAAAACAGGTCCCGGTATCCATGTATCGTCGTGGCGCCCCAATGCCCGGAAAACAGTTATTGGGCGTCTGTGAAATTCGAACGGACCAAATACCCGCTCGAACTGGATTTTAATTACAAGTACCCCGTTACGCCTCCTTTGGAATCGGCCGTCGAACTGGTCCGGCAAATCATCAAAGAAAAAAAGGCCGATAAAAAAAGGATCTATATTGCAGGGCTTTCCATGGGAGGAATGGGAACGCTGGAGGCAGTTTACCGGAACCCCAGGTTATTTTCGGCAGCGGCGGCTATTTGCGGCGGCGGCGATGTAAAAACCTATTCCAAAAAAGCGGCTAAAACCCGGTTCTGGCTCTTTCACGGCGATGTGGACGGCGTTATTCCCGTCAAACACTCCAGAGAAATGCTGGCCCGGCTGCAGGAACTGAAAGCCGATGTGAAATATTCGGAATATCCGGGAGTCAACCACAATAGTTGGGAGAATGCTTTTGCGGAACCCGGTTTTTTGGATTGGATGTTTTCTTTAACCACTAAGACCACTAAGATTACCGGGGATAAAAAGTAGTCAACCGACTGTTCTCAAGCGGCATTTGGCCATTGCCGCCGACTGAGAACGGTCGATTAAACTACTTAGTGTACTTAGTGTCCTAAGTGTCCTAAGTGTCCTAAGTGGTGAAAAAATCATGAACCTGCAGGGGCTTCACCCTCAATTCAATTCAATGAAAACCTACCAACCCACCGGATTCCTTTTTGCTCTGGCGCTTGCAATGGCCTTTGCGCACTGTCAAAATGAAACAAGTGATGAAGCTGTCGCCCGCCGGTACTGCGGGAGTTGCCACCTGTTTCCCGAACCTTCGTTGCTGCCCAAACAAAACTGGATCACGGGTGTATTACCCGCTATGCAGCCGTTATTAGGCATGATCACGGATGAAAACAACCCGTATGCCACGGTTACCGTGGATGAACTGATGTACCTTGAGGCGGCCCGTTATTACCCTGCCGAACCGGTGCTGAGCGCCGAAGAATGGGAGCGGATCCGGCAGTATTACCTGACCAACGCCCCGGATTCGCTGCCAAAGCCGCAGGGCCGCCAACCGGTAAAAGACCTCGAGACCCGTTTTGAGTTGCATCCGGTTGCCGGATTGTCAAAATACCCAGCCACAACGCTGATCAAATCTTTTCCAGCCGAAAAGAAATATTTGACGGGCTTCCAGGACGGGACGGTACTGGTTTTAAATGAACAGTTCGTGCGGGAAGATTCCCTGAAATTCGCCACTGCAGTTTCCGACGTGGTGGCCGGCGCCGGCGGCTGGATATTTGCGGAAATGGGGGACCTCAATCCCAGCGATCTGCACCAGGGCGCCATCTGGCTATTGCCAGGCCCAGATACCGGTATAAGCGGCAAAAAATTGTTGCTGGACAAAATCAACCGGCCGGCAGAATTGTTATTGGCGGATCTGACCGGCGACGGCGCTGCAGAATTGGCGATCTCCGAGTTCGGCCACCAGCTTGGGAGTTTCTCCTGGCTCCGTTTTGAAGGGCCGGAAAATCCTGGTCAACGCCAAATGCTGATGAACACGCCCGGTGCGCGGACCGCAAAAGTGGCCGACCTCGACAAAGACGGCGCCCCGGATCTCATCGTGCTTTTTGCCCAGGGCAATGAATGCATCCGGTTGTTTAAAAATGAAAAAAATGGAAATTTCTCCCAGAAAATCCTGTTGCAGTTCCCCTCAGTCAACGGTTCCAGCTATTTTGAACTCGCCGATATGAACGATGACGGTTTTGAGGATATCATTTATGCCAACGGCGACAACGCCGACTATTCCGTCGTCTTCAAACCCTACCATGGCATTCGTGTTTTTCTGAATGACGGCCGGCTCAACTTTACTGAAAAATGGTTTTACCCCATGAATGGCGCCTCCAAAACCGTCACCCGCGATTTTGACCGGGACGGCGACCCCGATATCGCCGCCATTTCCTTTTTTCCTGATCTGAAAAATGCGCCGGAGGAAAGCTTTTCCTACTTTGAAAACAACGGCAATCTGAACTTTGAAATATACGGTTCGCCCAAAACCTCAATGGGGCGCTGGCTGGTCATGGAGGTTTGCGATTTCGATCACGACGGCTTCGAAGACCTCATCCTGGGTTCCTGCGTGACCGCGCTTCGACTGGATGGCTCCGAGCCGTATGCGCGCCAGTGGATCGATGGCAACGTCAGTATGCTGAAGCTGAAGAACAAGGCCGCCCGTTAAAAATTATTCACTTTCGGGGTCTGCCTTCCTGAAATTTTTGAACATCCTTGTCAATTGAATGCGGCGGTCCAGTTTCAGCAGTTCGTAAGCTGCCATGAAATCGCTGAGTTGACCGCGCAGCTTTTCATCCTGCGACAGTTGTTTTTCGAAAGCCAGTTTTTCACCCAGGGGCAGGAGGTCTTTTGCATACCTTTCAAACAGCATTTCCAATTCCAGTTTTTCGACATACGCCTTCAGGGCCGGATCAGCAAGCATGAGCGATTCCAGTTTGATTTGATCCTCCGGCAGGATGGCGCCGTCGAGCAGGCGGCCGATGATGATATCCAGTTCTCCTCCGGTCATGTACACTGATTATTCGGTTTTAACGAGCGCGATCAGTTTTTTCAGGCAATCGTGTTTCGTTTTTCTGGCAACCCCTGCATCACTGTAAGCCAGCAGTGAGGCGATTTCCTCATAATTGTATCCCATCATCCACAGTTGCAGGATGCAGGGGCATTTTTTATTGGCCAACTGCTCCATTTTTCGTTCTACGAGCCCCACCAGGTCTTTTTTCACCAGGATGGTTTCCGGGGTATCAGCCGTGGCGACTTCGTGGTCTCTGCCCGAGGCGAGGTATTTTTCGGCCACTGCTTTTTTGCGTTTGAGGGACCTGGCGAGGTTGTCCGCAATGCCGCTGAGGTAACCGAAAAGATTGTCCTGGTTGAAGATTTCTTTGCCGTCCAATACATTTTCTACCAGAATGGCAAAGGTGTTGTCGGAAAGGTCCCTGGCCAATTGAGCGTGAAATCCGAATTTTTTGCGGAAAAAAGAGCCTAATCTCAATTCATACTTGTCGAACAATGCCCGGGCAGCAAAATTGAAATTGGGTTGATCTGCAGGATTGCGCAGCAGATGGATTAAATCTGGGTCATTCAGCCTTCTCATGACTTAGTGATGTGTGGGTTTAGCAAACAGTTTATCTCAGAACGATTGCAATTTAAAAAAAATTCCGCAATTTTTAAAATTTTCAATAAACGTTTTTCCGGGTTTGGCTACTACCCCAATGATTGCTAAACCTTAAAAAAGCTAAACCATGGAAAAAGTAGCTAAAATCCCGTTTGCCCTGTTTGCAAAACAGGCCCTTGAAGACCGTCAATTGTTCCAGATCAAAGGAGGGAATGGCGAGGCGCCGCCTCCTGATCCGGGGATCGTGGTTACTGCGGACACGATTGATATTTAGTTGTAAGTTGTAAGTTGTAAGTCGTAAGTCGTAAGTAGGTTAGGTTCTGGAATGTGAATTTTGATTGCCCTGTCCAAGCCTTGCCATTTACGGCTTACGGCAATTTTAAGTCAGGGTAATTGCTCGATTTTTCGCCTGACCCAGTCAACTACCGTTGGCGGGTTAAGGGCAAGTTCGTTCAATAATTTCCTTTTGACGGATTTTTTATTGCGGCTTCTGTCATTGCGATATTCTGTCATTTTCCGGATAAACCATGCGAGGCGCAAATAACCTGCCTTGCGTTTTTCTTCCAGGTGGATCAAATTGCGGGCAATATACTTTTCAAAAGCAGAAATAGCTTTGAAAGCCTTTTCGGGATCCGATTTACCTGAAAGGAAGCGTTCGTATTCAAGGCGCACCTCCAGGGATCTGATCCGTATGGTATAATGAAATTCTTTGGTGGATAATTTCTTCAATTCCCGGCCGGCCAGGGCAAATTGGCCGGTTTGAAAATAATAGTAGCTGTAAGCCAGGGCCTTTGCCATTTCCTGCCGGTCTGCCGGCAATCGGTGGATGAAAGTATCCATAAAGGTTTTGGAATGCTCCATCTGGCTGGATATGGCCAGGCCGGTGAGGGCGATGTTCAGGTAATCGGTATCCTGCAGCATTTCTTTTTCACCCAATACCACGCCGGATGTGAGCCCCCATACATCGATCTCAAATTTTTCGGCGAGGTATTCTGTTGACCCCAGCGCATACTGGCGGATGCAGTAATTGGTCAGATAAGTGGAAAGTTCGCGGCTTTCTTCCCTGCCCAATTGATCGCCGCATTTTTTTAACAGGCGGAAAGCCTCCCGCAGCCGCAACCGGTCTTCCGGCAACCTTGCCAGTTCAATCATCGTGCAGTACAGCAAAATCTCCGGGTGATCTTCATTTGCGTAGGTTTTGGTCGCCTCCAGAATAGCCCGGATATCTTTCTCCCTGACCTGCTCGCTGATCATGGAAGAGCGGTAAACCGCGTTACAGATGAGGGTCAGTTTGGCAAACAAATAGGCCAGGTCCAGTTCCTGCATCATTTTTTGAAGGATGACGGAAGCAGTTTCCTTTTTCTCGTCGGTATGCCGGAAGTTGAACCCGTTCCGGTGGTACCAGAATTTAGCCAGGTGTTTTTTGAATCCGTCCTTTTCTTCATGGATCAGGCGGTTGTACTTATTCATTGTTTTGAGGAATAGTTGGGGATCATTTCCGGTCGCAAAAAAATCGGTGAGGTAATAATATTGCTGCAGCGGATCTTTTTGAAAACCTGAAACAGCAATGAACTCCTGGACCGCCAACCCGAAATCAGAAAACGTATTGAATAATTTTTTCTTTTGTTGCCCGGGATCCAGCCCGGATGTTTTGCGTTCTTCCGGATAAAGCAAAAAAAACAGGCGTTTTTCAGATAAAAATTTTCTACTTTTTTCGGGAAGACTTTCAAAATACTCAAAAAGCCGGAGCAAGGCGGTCTGTTGGGTGAAAAAAGGAGATTTCAGAAATTTTTTAAATCTTCTTTTTTGTTGATTATCAATAGATTGAAATAAATTAAATGTTTTTTGAAAAGGCATTTTTGTAACGATTGGACACCTGCCAAAGATACGGTTAAATTCAGATAATACAAATTGAAAATCGGGAAATTAACTAAATCATGTACCTTGCTCCGTCCTTCCCGATTATAGTCCTTTGCTGTAACAGAAAATAATTACACTTCAATTCAGAAGAGAAACATGGTTGGGTTTTCGGCTGAAAGCCGCAGTAAAATGATTTTTCTAAACCCGGATCCGGCTATTGATCAACGGTTTCTCAGATAAAACTAACCCCCCCCTTTTTTTTGAATGAAGGATTCAAGGGGGTAGGGGCCGGTTCCACAAATGTGGTTCAATATGAAATCCTTGCGCACTTTTCCCAAAAGTAAAGATTTTACCCCAAATCAGATCAACATCCTCCGCCTCTGGGCCCAGAAACCGGGCATCGCCCAGGTAGCAAGCGAACTCGGCCTGAGCCTGAATACCGTCCAGACCCAGTTGAGCCGGATGCGCAAAAAACTGGGCGTCAACCGGACGTTTGAGGTGTATATGCATGCGCTGGAAAACGGATACTTGTGAATTGAGGAATTGAGGAATCGAGGAATTGAGGAATCGAGGAACTGAAATCAGTTCCTCAATTCTTCAGTTCCTCAGTTCCTCAGTTCCAACACCAGATCGTCCTGCTCCACCAACGTTTTTTCCTTCAGATGGATTTTCGATACCTTGCCCGCATACGGGGCGGTGACGGTGCTTTCCATCTTCATGGCCTCGATGATGAACAAGGGGGTATTGACCGTTACTTCATCGCCTTCCCGTACCAAAATCCTGGACAAATTCCCCTGCAGCGGAGCGCCGATATCGTGTTTGCCGGAGACTTTCCGGTTGGGGGTCACCTGGGTTTTGATCTTCATGTCCCGGACGGAAATGATCCGCGTCTGGCCATTCAGCAGGAAGATGACCATGCGGTTGCCACGGTCATCCGGTTCGGAAACGTTGAGGAAACGCACCGTGATATCTTTTCCGGGCGACAAGCTGACCATGATCTCTTCGTTCGGTTTGAGACCAAAGAAAAAGGCGGGCGTCGGCAGTTTGCTCACGTCGCCGTAGTGTTCCAGGTGCTCGCGAAATTCCCGGTATACTTTTGGGTAGAGTTTCCAGGACAGGAGGTCGCGGGCGCCCGGCGCCATGCCGAATTTTTCTTCAAACAACGTGGTTTCCAGGTTAAAATCGATGGGTTCCAGGTGGGCGTTGGGTTTGTCGGTATAAGGTTTTTCTCCCTTCAGGATGATCTCCTGAATCTGTTTGGGAAATCCGCCGTCAATCTGGCCCAGGTCGCCGCGCATCATGGCTTTGACGGAATCGGGAAAAGAAAGGGTATGCCCGCGTTCGAGTACATCCTGTTTGGTGAGGCCGTTGGAGGTCATGAACATGGCCATATCGCCTACCACTTTGGAAGAAGGGGTTACCTTGATGATATCGCCGAATAACTCGTTGGCGACCTTATAGTTTTCCTTGATCTTTTCAAACTGGTCTTCCAAACCCAGCGCCCGGGCCTGCGGCCGCAGGTTGGAGTATTGCCCGCCGGGGATTTCGTGGTCGTAGATATCGGCCGTACCGGATTTGAGTTCGGTTTCAAACGGATAGTAGTATTGCCGGACGTTTTCCCAATAATTGGAAAAAGCGTTCAGTGATTTCAGGTCCACCGGGTTTTCGCGCGGGTGTCCGTGCATCATGGCGACCACCGAATTGAAATTGGGTTGGGAGGTCAGGCCAGACAGTGCGCCGAGGGCCACGTCCACCACATCGACGCCGGCTTCGACGGCCTTGAGGTAAGTGGCCGACTGGATGGAGGAGGTGTCGTGTGTATGCAGGTGAATGGGCAGGCTGACGGCGTCTTTCAGCCGGCTGATGAGCAATTCGGCAGCCAGCGGTTTGAGCAACCCCGCCATATCCTTGATGGCGATGATATGAGCGCCTTCCCCTTCGAGGCGTTTAGCCATTTCGAGGTAATAATGCAAGTCGAATTTGGTGCGCGAGGGGTCGAGGATGTCGCCGGTATAACAAAGGCAGGCTTCGGCGATGGCGGAAGTCCTTTCGCGGACGGTCCGGATGCTCACCTGCATGGCCTCTACCCAGTTGAGGGAATCAAAGATGCGGAAAAGGTCGATGCCGGTTGCAGCAGCTTCCTCAATAAACCGGATGATGAGGTTGTCGGGGTAAGCGGTATATCCAACCGCGTTGGACCCCCGGAGCAGCATCTGGAACAGGATATTGGGAATCGCTTCCCGGAGTTTCCGAAGCCGGTCCCAGGGGTCTTCTTTGAGGAAACGGTAAGCAACGTCGAAGGTGGCGCCGCCCCAGATCTCCATGGAAAAAACGTCGCCGGCGTGATTCCTGGCAAAACTTTCTGCCGCCTGGAGCATGTCGTGGGTGCGTATTCGCGTAGCCAGCAGGGATTGGTGTGCGTCGCGCAGGGTGGTATCTGTGTAAAGGATCTGTTTTTCTGATTTCAGCCAATGGCAAAATGCTTCCACGCCGAGTTCCCTGAGTTTGTCGCGGGTTCCCTTCGGCATTTCGCCCTTTGGGTCAGGTACGGGCGGTACATGCGGTTCGAGAAATACCCGGTCTTTATCCTTGTATTTTACGTCCGGGTTGCCATTGACGATCACTTCAGCCAGGTAGCGGAGGGTTTTGGTGGAGCGATCCTGCCAATCGGGCAAGGCCAGCAATCCGGGGTTGTTTTTGATAAAATTGACGGTAGCCCTGCCGCTTTGAAAGGTTTCGTCCTCGAGCAGATTGAGGAGGAAGCCGATATTGGTTTTGACACCGCGCACCCGGAATTCGCGGAGGGCGCGATGCAGGCGCTGGGAGGCGCCTTTGAGGGTGCGCCCCCAGGCGGTGACCTTCACCAGCAGGCTGTCGAAATAGGGTGAGATCCTGGCGCCTGCGTAAGCGCTGCCCGCATCGAGGCGGATACCCATGCCGGCGGCGCTGCGGTATGCCACAAGGGTGCCGAAATCCGGTTTGAAATCATTGGAAGGGTCCTCGGTCGTCAGCCGGCATTGGATGGCATAACCTTCGGCTTTGATATCCGTCTGGTTATGGATCGAAATGGTCGGGTGGGAGAGGGGATAACCCATGGCCACCAGGATCTGGGTGCGCACCAGATCGATGCCTGTGATCTCTTCGGTGACCGTATGTTCGACCTGAATGCGGGGGTTCACTTCAATGAAATAGATTTTTTCTTCCTGATCCACCAGGAACTCTACCGTACCCGCGCAGTTGTAATTGACAGCAGAACAAAGTTTGAGGGCATATTTGTACAGTTTTTCCTTGGTTTCCTTGCTGATGGAAATGCAGGGGGCGATTTCGACCACCTTCTGGAAACGGCGCTGAACGGAGCAATCCCTTTCGTAGAGGTGTACGATATTGCCGTAGTTGTCGCCCAATATCTGGACTTCGATATGTTTGGGGTTATCAATGAATTTTTCGAGAAAAACCGTATCGTCGCCGAATGCGGTTTTGGCTTCTCCGCGGGCTTCGCGGTATTCATGTACCAATTCTTCGTCGTTTCTGACTACCCGCATACCCCGTCCGCCGCCGCCGGCTGCCGCTTTGATCATAACCGGGTATCCGATATGCCGGGCTTCTTCCAGCGCGATGTCCGCGTTAAGAAGGGGCTGACGGCTGTCTTCGATCATGGGGATAGCTACACTTTTGGCCAGCTTTTTGGCGGCTACCTTGTCGCCCAATCGCTCCATGACGGTTGAACGCGGCCCGACAAACGCGATGCCCTCTTCCTCGCAACGCCGGGCAAACTGCACATTTTCACTCAAAAACCCATATCCCGGGTGGATGGCGTCGACCTGTTTTTCTTTGGCCAGCCGGATAATGGCTTCAATGTCCAGGTAAGGTTTCAGGGGGTCGTCTTTTTCCCCGATCTGATAGGCCTCGTCCGCTTTGATCTTGTGCTGGGAATACCGGTCTTCGTAAGTATAAATGGCAATGGTGTGGAGATCCATTTCAGAGGCGGCGCGCATGATGCGAATGGCGATTTCGCCGCGGTTGGCGATGAGGATGCGCTGAAAGCGGCGGCTGGTATATTCCATGTTTATATTTTTAATTTGAGGCTGCCGATGGTTAGTTTCAGAACTGCGGTAACCTAATAGTGCATTGAGCGGTTTGGATAGTTTGGAAGTTTGGTATTGTTTGGCGTTGTTAACCTCCAAACAATACCAAACCGTATCAAACCATTCCAAACTTCCCGATATGTTTCCACAAAACTTTTGTTCTAACCATGTTATCCGGCAGGGACCATTATGCAAAAAGGGTCTTAATTGGCAAGGCGGGCTCTGGGGCGTAAAAATACAAGAATGTCGGCAATTTGGCCCTTAAAAAAATCGAATCATTGTATTTTCGCCGCGATTATAATTTCAAAACCATTATAAAAACCAGTAGCATGAAAAAACTTTATATTCTTTTTGCTCTGTTTTTCAGTGTAGTCGGAGCCGGTCTTCAAGCACAGCGGGATTGTGGCAGTATGGACCACCTCCAGCAGCAGATCCTGGAAAATCCGTTTATTATAGATCAGATGGATCGCATAGAGCTGCATACGCGCAAGTACCTGGAAAGCGGCGGCCATCAGCGCGAAGTGGTGACCATCCCGGTTGTGGTGAATGTGGTGTACAGAGGCATCGAACAGAATATCAGCGATGCGCAGATTCTCTCGCAAATCGATGTACTGAATGCCGATTTTCGCCGGACAAATTCGGACGCCGACGGCATTTGGCCACAGGCAGCCGACACGGAAATCCAGTTCTGCCTGGCCATCTTTGATCCGGACGGCAACCCCACTACCGGCATCAGAAGGCGTTCTACCACAGTGGGGTCCTTTAATACCAACAACAATGTGAAATTTACCAGCACGGGCGGCCTGGATGCCTGGCCCACTGATCAGTACCTCAATATCTGGGTTTGTAACCTCGGAGGAGGCCTGCTCGGGTACGCCCAATTCCCGGGCGGCAATCCGGCAACCGATGGCATTGTTTGCGATTATGCTTATTTCGGCACCATCGGTACAGCGACCCAACCCTTTCACCTGGGGCGCACAGCCACCCACGAAGTGGGCCATTGGCTGAACCTGCGCCATATCTGGGGAGACGGTGGCTGCGGCGTCGATGACCAGGTGGCAGATACCCCTTTGGCCGGCGCACCCAATACCACGGGCTCGCCCTGTACTTTCCCCGGACCGAATTCCTGCAATACGGGCGCCGGCGACCAACCGGACATGTTCCAGAACTATATGGATTACTCTGACGACGCCTGCATGAACCTGTTCACCGCCGGCCAGAAAGCCAGAATGCAAGCTGTATTGGCGCCCGGCGGGTTTCGGAACAGCCTGCTCGCCTCTCCGGCATGCGGCAGTGATACCGGCGGCGGCGACCCCGACCCGACTTGCGACGACAATATTCAGAACGGACTTGAGACCGGCGTGGATTGCGGCGGCCCGGATTGTCCACCCTGCGTGGTGTTGGATTGCGGTGAACCAACCGGATTGTCGAGCACCCCGGCGTTCAGGAACAAAGGCGCCAAACTGCAATGGAATCCCGTAGCCGATGCATTGAACTACTCGGCTGAAATCCGGCAGATCGCGCCTTCCACCGGTCCGGTGACCACCTTCACAACGAACAACACCTTCTGGAATATAAACGGACTGACCCAGGGCAATACCTACGAATGGAAAGTCAGGGCCAATTGCGGAGGGACCAATTCCAGCGATTTTGTAACAGCTACCTTCGTAGCAGGCCAGCCAGGCCGTTACGGCATTCCCGCCCCAGCGATGGAACTGTATCCGAACCCGGCCAACGACCTGCTGCAGGTACAACTCCATCTTTCAACAGTAACGGATCAGATACAGACATGGAAAACTCCGGCTGTTCAATGGTTGCTTGTGACCGGCGCTGGCGGCGGAACGCTGTTGAAAATACAGATTGCCGAAGACCAGGATACCGTGGAAATTGACGTCAAAAACCTGCCTGATGGCTTGTATTTCCTGCGGTTGACGGATGAAAGCGGGCGGCAGTTGGGAACGGCGCGATTTGTGGTTAGTGAGTGACTTGTTTGTGAGTTGTAAGTCGTAAGTCGTAAGTCGTAAGTTGGAGGCAGACTTACGACTTACGACTAATAGACTTACAACTATTAAAGGTATTTTCCTACTTTTGCGTCGGTTTTTCAATACCACGCTAAATTATGGCAATCGACGTATTACTTGGCCTGCAATGGGGCGATGAGGGAAAAGGAAAAATTGTGGACTATCTGGCGCCGGACTACCACCTGATCGCCAGATTCCAGGGAGGGCCCAATGCGGGACATACCCTGAAATTTGGCGGGCAAAAGTTTGTTCTGCATACGATCCCATCCGGCATATTCCGGCAAGACCAGGAAAATCTGATCGGCAACGGCGTGGTGGTGGACCCCATTACCATGGTCGAAGAACTGAAAGACCTCAGAGCGGTAAAGGTTGATTATGAAGACCGTTTGTTCATTGCCAGAAAAGCCCACCTGATCCTGCCGACCCACCGTTTGCTGGACGCGGCCTCCGAACAAGCCAAAGGAAAGGAGAAAATCGGATCAACCTTGCGCGGCATCGGCCCGACCTATATGGATAAGACTGGCAGAAACGGCCTTCGGGTAGGAGATCTGGGCGCCGACTTCCGAAGCCGGTACGAGGCCCTGAAGGCCAAACATATGGTTTTGATCCGCTTGTACCCTGATATTGACTTTGACCTCCGGCAGGAAGAGGAAAAGTGGTTTGAAGCGCTGGAGGAAGTGCGGAGCCTGAAAATGGTGGACGGAGAATATTTCATCAACCAGGCGCTTGCAAAAGGTAAACGTGTATTGGCGGAGGGCGCCCAGGGTTCCATGCTGGACATTGATTTTGGGACCTACCCTTTTGTAACCTCCTCCAATACCATTACAGCGGGGGTTTGCACCGGGCTTGGGGTAGCCCCATCGGCCATCCGGGAAGTGATCGGCATAACAAAAGCGTACTGCACCCGGGTCGGCAGCGGGCCTTTTCCTACTGAATTGCACGGACCTGAAGGGGACTTCCTGCGTTCGGAAGGGGCCGAGTTCGGCGCCACCACCGGCCGGCCCAGGCGTTGCGGCTGGATCGACCTGCCCCAACTGAGGTATACCATTATGCTGAACGGGGTAACCCAACTGGCCATTACCAAAATCGACGTACTCAACCGGCTGGAGACCATTCGATCGGCTACCCGGTATGAAATCGATGGCGCCGTCACCGACCAATTGCCCTATGACCTCTGTGAAACAGAAGTAAAACCGCTTTATACCGGACACCGGGGCTGGATGCAATCCCTGCAGGGGGTGAGCCGGATGGAAGATCTTCCCGTTCTGGCCCGTACCTACCTTGACCACCTGGAACACGAACTGAAGGTTCCCATTACCATGGTTTCGACCGGACCCGAGCGGGAGCAACTGCTGGTGAAGGAGGGTAAGGATAAAGGTTAAAAGGTTAAAGGACAAAGGTTAAAGGATAAAGGTTAAAGGAGCGGGTTTAAAACAATTGCAAAACATAATAAACGAATGATAACCATGAACAGATTCTGGAACTTTTTTTTGGTTGCGATTTTGGCTGCACTGGCCTTTGCGACCGGATGTAAAAACGAAGCGGGAGCCGACGGCAACCAGTCGGAAGAAACGAATGTAACGCTTGATTTCGCCGGAGGTACGCCGGAGGAAATGGCAGTGCCGCTGAAAATCGGCATAGCTCTGAACAAAGGCGCTCTGGCCGGAGAGATTTTGCGGAGCAATTCCAAGGAATCGGTCAGTTTCAATACGGGCGCCAACCGGCAAATTCCCGGCGCCTACCTGTTCAACCTGGAATTTTTGCGGAAAGCGAATACGGTCAAACTTTCCCTTCCTTTTTTTATGCGGGAGGTCATGCCGGGTAGTTATCCGTTGGGCTTGCAGCAGGATACCCTGATGATGGCCCCTTCCCTCGAACTGTTGCAGGTCAACACCGAAGGGCAGGAAGTGCAGGTGACCGCAACAGGCGGGACCGGAGAAATTACCATCGAGGCATACGACCAGGCAATGGGCGCCGTACGCGGAAAAGCAAATATCGTTTTCGCGAAAATGACCGAATCGGTTGCCGGGGGAGCGCCGAAAACGCTGGAGAATGTGAAGGTGCAAGCGATTTTTAATAATCAATAATCACCCGTAGGGGCGACCCTTGTGGTCGCCCGAAACCCTATATTCCGAAATTTGTTTTATATTTGTAATTCACCAAATATTCCATGCAAGTAAAGGAAATTTCCCAATTGGATTTAAATAAGGTATTCAGCTATGCGGATTACCTCCTATGGGAATTTCAGGAAAGAGTGGAATTAATCAAAGGCAGGTGGTTATTTTAACACGCATATGGCCGCCAAAAGTCATCTTTAACTTTTTAATTTGCAAAACCTTCAAAAAATAAATTACCTTTGCATCCACTATGAGATAACTCCGGGTTTTCGTGCTTCAGATATTCACTCAGTCATTGGCGCATTAAAAATCCCATTTCCATTCCAGAGCCCGGTACATATCCAAATCAAACAAATTTAGGCTGGACAAAATGCTGCATTAACGCATTTTGTGTTCGAATGACATCCCCTTCTCTACCTCACTGCCCCTGAAACCGGGGCTGATGCTAACCCAAATTAATTGCATAAAAGCAAAGACTTTTAGCTGCATGCCGGTTATTGGCATGTTTATTGCTCATGTTTATGAACTCTACCCCGTCATAAAAAACAGATCAAGGGAGGCAAAACAAAATTGGTATTTTATGAACCGGCACTACGGTCGTTGAATGACCGTGAAATGGTCTCAATGGCGTTTCGAAAGAGGAAGGTAATAGGAAGTACCAGGGTTTTGCAGAGTTTTTGAATTCGTAAGACGACCAAAATCAAGTTCATGATTCTGCATTTAACGAATGTTCAACATTCAGGCGGCCGCCTCGACTGGTGGTTTGCGGTTTTAGCCGGGTTTGCAAGGCTGACCGGATATTGCGCTGTACAATCCTTTTCCTTTCCCTTTTCCACGCTGCTTTATTCAGGAATTATTTGGGTGAAAGCCAAAATATATTACACCATTTTATGTGTTAGTCAAACCCCCTTTATGCCGAATGGAACACAATGAAAGCCAGTTGCCCATAAATCAAAGTGTTCATGAGGAAAATGTTTACCAACTTCAGAAGGGACAACCGATTTTTTGTTGCGGTTTTCTTGTTTACGGGTCTGTATGCCCTTTTTGCAAAACATGACCCGAACGCGCCGGCAGGTGGAAAATGGAAAGTGACCGACAAGCTGGAAAAGGGATTGAAAAAGGCCGATGATCCGGCTTTGACATCCATTGACCTGCACCGGTCCATTGGCGGTTTCGGGCCAATCATCATTTATCCGTCCGAAGGCATGTCCATTGCCCTGGATGCCTGTGCCAAAGGCCCTGCGGTCATTTCATTTGAAGTGTCCGCCCTGGATGAATCCGGAGAACCGGTCATCCCGGAAGTGGGTTCGGCCACGGGGTGGGTGTCTCAACCTCAGGGTGGCGGCAACCGTTATCTGGGTGTTTTCAGACCCGGGGTTCATACCGTCCTGATTACAGCGACCGATGCAGCGGGTCAAACCAGGCAGGAAGATTTTACCGTTACCGTTACCCGGCCCGAAGCTCCTGCGACCAACCTGTCCTGTTCCGAACAGGTCAATATCGTATTGGACCAGCAGTGCTCGTTTGAATTAGATGCTGCAAACGCCCTGAGCGGCCAGTTGGGATGTCTGGACGAAATGAATTTCACGATCCAGGTGCAGGATGCGAATCCTGCCAACGGCAATCTGATCGACGGCCCCGGAACCTTCCCGTATCATATTGTTTTTCAACATCCTGCTCCGGTATCCGGCTTTACCGGCCGTTTCGACCCGTCCAATTGGCTGATTTTTGACACTCCGGCCTCCGTTCAGGCCACTGATTCGACGTTTGCCCTGGTTTCTTTTGGCGCTGACCTGACGGCTGCCTTCCACGTTTTTCAGGACAGCGGCGATCTGCATTTCCAATATGATTTTTCTGGCGGAAATGTGGTATGCCATGTCCTGTTGCTGGATGAGAACGGCAATCCTGTTTTCGACGGCGCCAGCATTCCTTCCGATACGATCGATCAGCAGGTGCAACCCGGATGGGCTCTGCTGCTCGCTTTGGACGGCGATGAACTGCTCTTCGATTTCCCTTCCCAACTCATCTTATCCGATTTTACATTTCATCCTGCCCAGGTGCATATTCCCGGATTTTCCAATTGCTGGGGAACCGTTCTGGCAGAGGATAATACACCCCCCGAGGTGAACTGCCCGCCTGATATTTCGGCCGTTGAAGTGCCCAAAAATATCCAGTTGCTTTCGGATTCCCTCAGGATTGCGGACCCGGTCATTCATCCTGCAATTTATTCTTGCCTGACCGAGCTGGCCAACCAGATCCCCGGGCAAAGACATTACCGGCTTTTCAATTTTACCGTTTCCAAACAAGATATCTATTCCTTTACCTCTACCAGCGCACCCCTGGACGCGACCGGCGCTCTTTTTCAGGGTGATTTTATCCCCTCCGATCCCTGTCAGAACATCCTTGCCAAAAAAACCGGAATGGCAGGAACCAATTTCAGCCCGCGTATGACCCTGAGTTTACAGCCCGGGCAGGTATATACCCTGTGGACATCCTCACTGCTACCCGATACAACCGGTCATTATACCTGGACCATATGGGCAGATCAGGGCGGAAAGATCAACGGGCTGGCAACAATCGAGACCCATTTTACATTTGATCTGCTTTGTACCGACCTGGACAAAATATTCAATCATGATTCAAGCCATCTGTATACCGGTTTAGCCCAACCGTCCGACAACTGTCAGGCTGTGATCATCGATGTATCAGACACTTTGAGTGTGACGGGCGACTGTTCACCGTTTACCCTCGGCAGAACCTACATGGTGAGCGATTCTTCCGGCAATACCGTGACTTGCACCCAAAATATTTTTTTCCGCAGGCCAACGCCGGCAGATGTGGTGTTGCCGCCTTTCACAGCCGTCCTGGAATGCGACAGCGGCTTTCCGGTCGATTTAAAAGGTCATCCCGCGCCGCAGTCAACCGGCTATCCTTTTGTGGAAACGGCTTTCGGGATTTTCAGCCTCTTGCCCGCTTATTGCAACCTTGGCGCAAGTTATACCGACCAGACGCCCATTCACAGTTGCGAGGGGGCCTACAAAATATTGAGACAATGGACGATCCTCGACTGGTGCAATCCCGGAACCAGTTTCCTGTACAATCAGATTATTAAAGTAGGCGACTTTACCGGGCCGGTCATTACCTTGCCCGCCCCGGATTACGATTCGGACGGCATTCCCGACCTGCTCAGCTTTTCCACCGGCCCTTTTGATTGTACGGCTGTTTTTCCTGCGCCGCAAGCTTTTGCCTCCGATGTTTGTTCGGGGGGCGATATCCATCTGTCGGTTGTTCTTGTCCCGGCCGGCGGGGGTATGCAGGGCATCCGGTATCCCGGAGAAAACGGCTTTTTCACCGGCATCCCGCCGGGATGTCATTCCCTGTTGTTCACGGCAAGGGATGGCTGCGGCAACGAAAGCCAGGCAGAAATGCCTGTATGGGTGGAAGACAGGGTCGCGCCCGTTGCGATCTGTAATGAGGAAATCCGGGTCTCCTTGAACGAAGACGGCAACGCTCACCTGGAAGCGGACGATGTAGACGAAGGCAGTTCGGATAATTGCGGCCCCACCCGGATTGAGATCAGGCGTAAATACGACCTTGACCCGGGCGCCTGTGGGGCAGTCCCCGGTTTTTACTCCCCCTGGGGTTCGCAGGTCGACTTTACCTGTTGTGACGCCGGCAGCCAGGTTTTGATCGAACTCCGGATTTGGGACGACCGGAACGGCGACGGTATCCCGGGAAATACGATTGAAGCAAGTCCATGCAACAATGATCCACACCTGATCGAAGACAAAAGTTCGACCTGCTGGGTAATGGTTCCGGTAGAGGATAAACGCGCTCCCGGCTGTACCCCGCCGGCCCCGGTTGTGGTGAACTGTAATGAGTTGCCTTACAATTTTGACATAACCGATGAAGCGCTGATGAACCAGTTGTTCGGGGAACCCCAGGCTGATGATAATTGCTCAGGCGCAACGGTAACAACGATGGAGGTTGCCGACCAGATAAACGATTGCGGAAACGGCCAGATCATCCGGAACTTCAGGGCGACCGACGCGCACGGCCTGCAATCCCAGGGCGCTTGCCGCCAGGTTATCCAGGTGGTGGAAAGGAACGAATACGAGATCAAATTCCCCAGGTACGCTTCGGCCAATTGCGGGATCCCAAACCCCGATACGATTTTCACGGATGCGATTGCCTGCGACCTGCTTGCTGTAAATGTCTACGACGAAAAATACAATGCCGATGCCGATGAATGTTACAAACTGGTGCGGCGTTACAGGGTCATCAACTGGTGTGAGTATGACGGTATCAGTCCGCCAATTGTGATCTCGGCGGACGAGGATTGTGACGGAATTCCCGGAGACGAGGCGGTTTGGGTCCTGGTACGCCCCGACGGCCAGACCTATATCGACCGCGACAATCAGGAAAATAACGCCAACCCGCAGGTGGGAACGAGCCGCTGCGCCACCCTCCCGCGGCCGGCCGGCCACTGGGCCAATAGTGCGACCAATCCTGAGATAAAAAGCACCGGCTTCTGGGAATATACCCAGGTGATCAAGGTATACGACAATACGCCGCCTGAAATTATTTACAAATCCGACGAGTTTTGCAGCAAAAATCCCAATTGTTTGGCCGAAGTGGTGGTGCCGGTCAATGTCATTGAGGCTTGCACTCCGGACGATGTGGAGGTGCAGGTCCTTTTGGATACCCTCGCCGACGGCTATATCGACGGCGATATCACAGAGGTAGCCCTGGAAGGGTTTCGGCTCAAATACGTGATCAGCGGACAGTTCCCAATGGGTATGCACCAATTCAGGGTAGTTGTGCGGGACGGTTGCGGCAACGTGTCGGTCACAGATATTCCATTTTCTGTGGTGGATTGCCTGGGGCCGTCGCCGATTTGCATACATGGTCTTTCTGCCGAATTATCGCCTGTAATTCCGCCCGCGGATGTCGACGGCGATGGGAACATCGACAATTGCGCCGTCACGGTCCTGGCAGCCGACCTGATCGCCAGCCCTACGCCGGACTGTTCTCCGCCGGTGTATTATTCCGTCAACAGGGTAGGGGAACCTGTGGATTCAACGGTCGGTTACATAACCCTGACAACCGAAGACCTGGCCGCTTCCAGCCCAACCCTGGTGGAAGTGCACGCCTTTGACGGGGCCGGCAACCAGGATTTCTGCCAGACTTACGTCCAGGTACAGGACAACCTCGGGTTTTGCAGCGGCGACGGGATGATTTCCGGGCGGGCGGAAACCGAGGAAGGCGAAGGGATCGCCGGCGTTCAGGTCAACCTGAATGGCAACCCTTCTTTGCAATGGATCACCGGCGGCAACGGTTTTTTCCTGTTCCTGATCGCCACCCAGGGGTATGATTATTCCGTGACGGCCCACCTGGACGATGACCCGCTTAATGGGGTCAGTACCTTTGATCTGGTGTTGCTGGCCAAACATATTCTGGGGGTTCAGTTGCTGGACAGTCCTTACAAAATGATCGCCGCCGACGTGAACAATTCAAAGAATATTACTACCCTCGACGCCATTCAGTTGCGTAAAATGATCCTGAATGTGGAAACGCAGTTTGCGAATAACACCAGTTGGCGTTTTGTGCCTGAATCTTATGAATTTCCTGTTTATACCGACCCCTGGGTGGAGCCCTTCCCTGAAATTTTGAATTTCAATGATTTTTACGGGGATCATGAAAACCAGGATTTCATCGGAATCAAGATCGGCGACCTGAACGGCAGCGTTTTGCCCAACGCCTTTTCCCTTGAACCCCGGCAAAACCGGCTGGTATTTTACCTGGAAGCGGAAGACCAGTTTCTCCGGAAAGGTGAAACGACCCTGTTGGAGATCACCTCACCAGACCTGGACAGGTTATCCGGATTTCAGGGAACCCTGATTTTTGACCCGGCCTTCATCCGGATTTTGTCCCTTCAACACGGCCTGCTCCAACCGCAACATATCAGTATGCGGCAGGCGACCAGCGGGGTCATCTCCATGAGTTGGAACACCGAGAATGGTTTGCCCGACCCTGAAAACCGCGGAAACCCCTTGTTTAGCCTCCTGGTGGAAGCAAAACGGGACCTTTGGTTGAGCGAAATCTTCCAGACCGGATCCGGGCAACCGGAAGGTCAGGCCTACCTGACGGAAGAAACCATCCTGGACCTGGGCCTCCGGTTCATGTCCGGCGGAAAAGGTTTCGAACTGTTTCAGAATCAGCCCAATCCCTTTGAAAGTGAAACGACCATCCGGTTCCGGCTGCCGGCGGCTGGTGAAGCCATGTTGGTCATTCGTGACCTCGCCGGACGGGAGATCACAACTTTACAAGGTGAATTTCCGGCAGGCGAAAATCTATTTGAACTTTCGCAGGCTGATTTAAAGAACGCATCAGGTGTGCTGTTTTATACCGTGACCGCAGGGCCCTGCTCAGCAACCCGGAGGATGATGGTTGTGCGTTAAAAAATAAAACCGGGTCTGAGAACAAGGCCCGGTTTCCAAGGTTGTATAAGTATAAAAGCGTAATTACTTCTTCTTCCGGAAGTACACATTCCCGTTGATGGTTTCCAGGAGGATCTTTTTTCCGCCTCCGTTCAGCGGGCTTTCCAGGCGTTTGGAATAGGATGTATTATTTTTGTTGGCTTTGATGTCAAAATCGGAATACAATTCCCCGTTGATGGAATTGAAACTCAGGTCGGCGCCGGCCGTCGGATTCCAGTCCATATCCACAAATCCGTTGATCGTTTTGATCCTGGCTGGGCCCCGGAAATCCCGGATTTCCACATCTCCGTTGATCGATTCGAGTGAAAAATCGGCCTCATGAGGGAGCCAAACCTCATAACTGACCTTCAGGCAAAAACATTTTTCCCCGTTTTTTGACCTGCTTTCTTCATCACAATCCCAGCAGGTGTTATTGAGGTTGTTTTTCTTGAGCAGTTCATGGTCGTAATCGGTAATGACCGACAGCAGGCTGGTCCCGTCCGTCACCGCCATCGTATGCACCTTTTCCAATTCGGGTTTGTTGGTGACCACGGTCGTTTTTAATAAAACCTCGTTTTTGTTCCAGCCTTTGATATCGATCCGGTGCGCAAATTTCAGATCAAAAACCGCCTTTTTGCCCGCAGGCAAATGGTAGGTGTTTTCCGATTTTTTCTCGGTTGTTTGCTGGCTGAAAAGCGGGAATGCGAGGCCAATAGCCAGGCAGAAAAATAAAATGGATTTCACGATATTTTGAATTTTGGGTGATTCATGGATGTTTATTCGTTTATTCGTTGATTTGTTTATTCGAGTTGATTCTGGTCAAATCAACAGATCAACAGATCAACAAATCAACAGACTAACTAATTTTTCTTCCGCAAATAAATATTCGAGCTGATCGCCCGCAAAGAGATCTCCACACCGCCTCCGTTCAACTTACCCTCGACCTGGTTGCCCCCGATGCGGCGCAATTTTTCTTTTTCGCCCATTTCAATCTCCATATCGGTGTAGATCTCGCCGGAGATAGCGTTCAGCGAAAGGTTGGCTTTGGTGGAAGCGGGGAGGGTGACGTCCAGATCGCCGCTGGTGCAGGTAATGGAAGTCGGTTTGTTGGGATTGACCTGTGAAAATACCACCTTGATGTCGCTGGAGACGCTGCTGGCCACAATGGGGCCCGTGCAGTTTTCGATGACGAGTTCGGATCCTTTACAATCCGCTTCAATCTCCCCTTGCAGGTTTTTCAGGTTGAAACTTCCGCGTTGCCAATCTTCGTCGGCGATCGCGATATTCATCCCGGCAGGGACCCTGATCGAGTAATCCATGCCTTTGCCGATGGCTTTGGTCACCGCCAGGATATTGTTGTTCTCTTTTACTTCGAGTCCCAACCCGGTGTTGTCCACCGCGTCGTTGAACAACGGACGCAGCCCTTTGGCCCGCTCCGGCGGACCGTCGTACTCATCTTGGGTAACGATAACGATCTCGCTTCCGCTATAGCCTTCTATGGTGAGGCTTCCGTTCTGGATGCTGATCTCAACCCGTTTGGCGCTGCCAACGGCTTTTTTGAATTCCTTTTGGGCAAAGGAAACCTGGGCCAGCAGCGCCGCGAGGGCGATGGCCAGATTCAATTTTGTCATGATTTCAAGGTTGTTTTTGAATGAAAAACCGAGTGATTATTTTCGGGTGATTTCTTTTACAATAGCGCTTTGATGCCTTCGGTCGCTTTATCTTTCACGATATCCAGCACGTTTTCCTGGTTGACCAGCCGCTCGAATGCCTCTGCCGCGTTTTTGGCCCGCAGCCCCACCAGCAGGTCGATGATCGTAATCTGAACGGCGGGATCCTCCTGTCCCCCCAATCCCTGGATCAAAGCCTTCAGCGCATAGGGGTCTTGGCCGAAGCCGGCGAGGGCTTCCGCCGCTTTGATCCGGACATTGACGCTTTTGTCGGCGTTCAACGCCTGCGCAAAAGCCTCCAGCACCTGCCGGTCCGTCTGGGTTTCTTCCAGGCTCATATTCAGCGCCCGGATGCGCTCGCTCGCCGAATTCTGTTCGAGCATGGACAAAACCAGCATTTTCTGGGTTTCCGCCATTTCGCGTCGCAAAGCCGCCATTTCCGCCTTTTGGGTTTGGTGGTTGCGCCATAAAACCCCAAAACCGGAACCGATCACCACCAAGGCAACGGCTGCTGCGATATTCCATCTGTGAAGGTGGAACCAACCCGGCAGCCGGTAATTTTCCGTTTTCCGGCCTTCGATTTCCGTCTCCAGGAAGGTTTCGAACCGATTTCTGAGTTTCCCGGAAGGAATCTCCCCAACCGGCTGCCGGACACCCTCCAGCAAGCGGGTATATTCCGCTTTCACCTTTGCCCATTCAGCAGAGGTTGCCAGTTGGTTTTCAACTTCCTGCCGTTCGGCTTCAGGCAATTCGCCGGTCAGATAGGCAATGATTTTTTCTTCCATTTCGAATAAAGAATTACGGGTAAAAATCAACCCCCCCTACCCCCTACCTCGCATCAATCCTGAAAAACAGCTCCCTCAACATCCGGATTGCACGGTGCGCCTTCACCTTGACGGCGCCCTCCGTACTGCCGGTAATCTCGGCCACTTCGGCATATTTCAGATCCCGGAAACGGGTCAGCAACAAAATTTCACGATCGCTTTCAGGCAGGCGCGCCAGGGCCAGATGCAGGTTTTCCAGGGTTTCGCGGCGGATGATTTCTTCCTCCCGGCGCATCGCATCCGGCGCAGGCCATTCTTCGGTCTCATATTTCAAATCATTCCGCCGCCCACCGCAGGGATAGCCCTTGTAGTTACCCTCCTGAACCAGAACATCCCCATACTCCGTGGCAGGCGAACCACGTGGTACGCCCTTGGGGGCGGAATCCTTCCATGCATTCCGGGCGATCTGGAAAATCCATGACCGGAATGCCAGGCTTTCTTTGTAGGAGTCCCGGTATCGGATCAGTCGTTCAAAAACGGTCTGGGTCAAATCTTCGCTGGCTGCCGGATCTGCGGTCAACTTGACATAAAAACCATAGATTTGGGCGTGGTACCGTTCGAACAGGGCAGCAGCCATTTCAATGCGGCCCTGTTTTACCTGGGTCATCAGGTGTTCGTCCGTCAAAGTGGATGTTCTTTTCAACCAGGTTGATTTTCAGGTAAGGTTACTGACGAAGCGGAGGAAAGTTACAAAAAGGATTTAATTTTTTTTCTTGCGGTACTTTGGTATAAAAACAGATCCCGACCGGAATACCAGTTGATAGCTGTCTGGGTATTGCTGCCCTACCTGGTTTTTTCGGTATCGCTGACCAAAATGCAGGGCTACGTTCTGTTCACGGCGCCTGCGCATTTTATGATATTAGCCATTTTCCTGGGGTTTTTATTTTCCCGGTTCAAAACCCGGTTCGGCTGGTTTTTGAAATTGATTTTCGCTGCTGTTCTCCTTCTGAGCCTTCGGTACGCCTACGAACGCGCCAGGTTTTCCCGACCACCCGAATCCGCTTCTGCCGTCGCCCGGGAGATCAAAGCCCTTTCAGCCGGGTTGGATGAAAAAACGGTCGTTTTTAATACGCCCTGGTTTATCGAATTCATGTTTTACAGCGACGTAATTGCATACGAACGAACGCCTTCTGAAGAAGACCTAAAAAAACTTGAAACAAAGGGCTTTACCATAAAAATGGCGGCGGAAGAAAATGGCCGCCTGGTGTTGAAAGATAGGACCGAGTAAAAATTTGGACACTCGCCTGAAAACGAATTATACCAGGATTCGCCGGATTTTGTGGATTACCAGGATTGGATTTCCCTGATTTTGAATGGATTACCCATTTTCCCGCCATGGCGTGGGGCGACGCGAGGTATAAAACCGGCGAACTTATACGCTATGGACTTACCGGCGGTGAAGCGAATTCCACTTTAGTTTTCCTTCGAGTCCTCCGTGTTATCAGTGACCCGCCCAATCACAACCTCCACCCGCCGGTTCAGTCTCCGCCCCTCCTCAGTACTGTTATCCGCCCTCGGCCGCGAAGCGCCCAGCCCCATGCATTGCAGGTTATGACCCGGTACCCCGTTCACCTGCAGGTAAGCCGCCACAGCATTTGCCCGGGCTTCCGACAATTTCAGATTATAGAGTTCCGTTCCGGCCGGGTCGGTATGCCCGAGGATAGTGGCCTTCAGATCGGGCCGGTATTTCAGGAAATAAGCCAGTTCCTCCAGCCCCGGCAATGCCTCCGGATCGAGTTCCGCCCGGTCAAACTGGAAAAGCGCCAGGGGCAGTTCATAAGCGATACCCAGCGTAATGGACGACCAGTCGTCCTTTGGCGGTTCACCGTTTTTGAACGGCCTGACGATCACATCATCCACCAGGTAATAGGCGTACCTGAGCCCGTTCGGAACCGGCATTGCCCTCGTCTCTTCGTCGCTGAAAAAATTGCCGATGAGCAGGTGGGTATAGACCGAATCTGCGACAAACGTACCTGCAATCCGGCTCCAGTCTGAGGGTTTTCTGCCGTAAACGATGGTATCGGTATGAATGCTTGGGACAATTCCGCCCAGGTTCAGAACGGTCAGGGCTCTTTTTGCTTTCGTCGAGAAAGCCGCGCCCCAGTTGTTGATCCTGACCGAAGTGGCAATGGGATTCACCCAGAAAGAGACCGAATAACGTTTACCGGGAACCATCGGCTTCAACAATTCCACTTGCAGGTATTCCTTGCAATGCATGGTGCCGCTTTTGCAGCCGTATCCTTTGATGCCGGTCATCACAAATCCGCTGCGCGGGCGGTAGGGCAACATATCTACATTGGGCCTTTCATGCCGGAATTTATCCTTGATCCGGTTGTGAAAAATATCCGGCGAACCCTCGGTCGGCGAGTTCCAGTCTTTCATGAACGCATGGAAATGGGTATCGTTCAACATCCACATATTGGGAGCGTCTTCCAGACTTTCGAAGCTGAAATTCGGCACGAGGTTTTGGGTTTTTAACAGGGCAGGGCAGGCAAGGATCAACC
Organism: uncultured Lewinella sp.; assembly: GCA_964558465.1. Taxonomy (GTDB): domain Bacteria; phylum Bacteroidota; class Bacteroidia; order Chitinophagales; family Saprospiraceae; genus JACJYC01. The sequence continues at coordinate 25,073 of CAZLEF010000019.1, forward strand.
CCGGCAAGAGGAGGTAGCTGCAATGCATGTTTTTTAGAGTATAACGCGATATGGGGTGGAATGGTACAATTGCCGGAAGGGATGTTCATTCAATCCCCATTGATCAAGAAAGCCATTGGCATCTCTGTTCATCCCTTCCGGGTTTGGACCAGACACTATTTAACCTGATCAAACTTCAGCCCGCTGGTTCCGCCTCCACGGCCCACTTGTTTTTTATTTCCGTACCAGACAAGTGTTTTTCCGTCGAACCATCTGGCCCTTTGCCAGGTGGAAGTGACGGTCTGCCCGGCTTTCGGTACTTCTTCTTCATGGATATAATACGGGGTTGGGTTTTCATTCAACAAACGGGTCCTGGGAAGGATCAAATTGGTGAAATCAGCCACTGTACGAGGCATGGCCGCCCGTTGCAATTGAATGGACCGGTGGCTGGCCGGCGTATGGACCGGAATGAAGGGAATCCAGTTCTCCGGGACGGTCGTTGCAAGCTGGAATTTAACCGGGGACGGTTGATCCGGTTCATTTCCGTTGACAAGCGGGGGCGGCTCAGCATTTTGTTTCTCCAGATAATTTCTCAAAGCGATGCTTGCCTCATGCCCGTTAAGACCGCCCGTCAGTTTATCGGGAACGATTTCTTCAATTGCCCAGACCATATTGGCCATTTCATCCCGGATAAAATTGACTTTTTCGACCGGCTTGCTTTCAAGTATATTTGGGATGACAGGCGCCAGGAACAAAAAGCTGTCGGGAGGCGTCGTCCCCGCTTCTTTTTCCAATTGGAACACCCCCCATTTCCTGAAGGAAGCGCCCCCGGCGGCGTCCGACCTGTTGGCCGGATTGATCAGGGTTCTAATACCAAAATTATCCTTTACCTCGATCCCTTCGATTTCTGTAAGGCTGCCGACTGCTGCCTGGTGCGGAATCAGGTACCAGTTTTCGGCGTAATTGAGCATAAAATCCAGCAGCAACAATTTGGAAACATCGGTGGTGTTGACCAGCATGTTCCCGAAATCGATCTGGTGATCCTCCATCTGCCACCACCGGGGATGGGGCATACCCGGAAAACTCAATCTGGAGGGTATCCTCACCCGAACTTCATTTTTGACTACTGCCTCATTGAAGGTTTGCGTAGGGTCGTCATTTTCAACCTGCGAGTCGATCCGGGCGTCCACGTTGTACCATTCGAGGCGCTCGCCGGGGTATTCCCTCCCAACCAGCTTGACTTTGAGCGACCCGTTGGAAGCGTGGGGCGCCCGGCATTGGAACTGGTGTTCGAGAGAATTTTCCGACCATGCAGGATCTGGGCCCTGATCATCAGCGTAATTTTTCAAATACTTGTTTAAAAAATCATTCCTGATTTCCTGTAATACGAGGGCGTGAACAGGGCTGACAAATCCGTGGTTGAAAACGGTTCCTGCGTGGATCGCCTCAAGCAGCTTGCCGCCGTCTGCCGCTCTTCCGCTGGCCGCGTTTATGGCTGACCAGGCAGCTTCGTTGGTCGCCCATTGGACGTATCGGATGTATTCGTCCGGATCAACCTGCGGATCCGGCCCGGCCGGTAAATCAAACGGGTAAGCTGCGATAAATCCTTGTTTGTATTGCAAAAAAGCCGCCTGGTCGGTTTCGAATTTCTTTTGGCATAGTTTTATCCAGTAACTCCCGGCCTCCAGCCGCAGCATCCAATCGCCGAGGATATTTACATCGTTTCTTTCCACCAGAAATTCCAGTGGTACGTCGTTGTTGTACGGCTTGTTGACCGGGTTGTTCACCAACTGGGTATAGCGGTTGATCATGGTCGTCCTCAAACTGAGCTTGCTGTAAACGATGGAGCCGCCGTCTTCCCCGTTGAATTCGCCCCACTGCCATTGCCGGGAAAGCATCCACATGGCGTCCCGGATCTCGGCCTGAAGCGCCCGGTCGAATTGCCGGGTTCTTGCCCTGGGTTCGAGGGCGTTCCATGCAGTAAACGCAAGGGGACATGTTTCGTTGACCGGCCCTGACGGGCATAGCGGTTCCTGGACGGATGCGTTTTCACTCAGATTTAAGGGAACAGCCTGGTTAACGCTGCCCGCATCCCCGATCTGGGGCGCGATGGCCTTGATCAACAAGCGAACAGGGGGAGCCTCGGATGCCGGGGTGGAACTCAACTCTGTCAGGCAGCACTCCAGTTCGAAGTCGGTTCTGACCAGTATCGGAGTATCCAGGTTGTTGTTTCGGGGGTCCCTCAAAAAACCGCATAAATAAAAACCATCCCCTTCTGAAATGATATCGGTAAGGTGACAGGGCGTTTCCAGTTTGAAAAACTTCACCCATTTCTTTGCCTGGTTGGGATTGCTTGGAGACAGGTCGAATTTGATAATGAAATGCTGGAGGGTCGTTGTGGTATGCCCCAGAACATAGACAAATGAACCGGCTGTCAGTACTTTCCTGACCTTGCAACTCCCGTTCAGAAAGGCAAACCTGAGGGGACCGAGGACCAGATTCGCCCCTTCGTAACGGCCGTCTGCAACAAAGACATCGTTGTCATTATGACCTGCAAGAATAAATTCGTTTGCGCCGGTGGCGACAACCGCATCCACCTCGTCTATAATATTGCTGTCGGGAAAATGGACAACATGACCAATTCTGGTTTGCAGGTTGGGATCAGTTCGTATCAAAAAACCATCCCATCTGGAGCCAACATTCGTACCGCCGGCGAACAACAAGCTGTTCCCGAGCCTTACACAGTCGTACATTTGTTCGTCTTTGCCAAAGTGACAAAACATCGAATAAATGGAGTTTCCGCCTAAACCGACCCGCTCAATCCCGACCCGGTCGAGCCCGTAACTGTTCCAACCGGAAATGATGTATTCTCCGTGGGGTAACGGGGTCAGCCGAAGAGAATTCCGGGTAGTTGAATTGAAAATTTCCCGGGCAAACTGGATGGTCCCTTCCAGGGTTATTTTAACCAATAAGTGGCGTACCCGGTTGGGGTTGGTTGTTCGGATGCCTCCCAGTACCATAACCCCTTCCTTGGGGTTAAACAAGGGTTGCCCCTGGACAAAATAGCAGGAGTTTTTGGGGACCGAGTAAAGTCGCTCCCAGACGACCTGACCATCCTGGTTGAACCGGACGATCAGTCCCTTGTCGCCTTTGCTGCCGAATGTTAAAAGGTCAGTGGTTCCGGGAATAGCCAGCAGTTTTGAAAATACCGCGCCGGCGGGTTGGTTGTATTTATTGAAAAAGCTGTTCATTTGGCTGATTTTTAATGGTTCAGGACAAATTGTTTGCGTTGACCTCCCCGAAATTCAGCGCCACAGTTTGCCAGCGGTCGCTTGAAATGGCGCTCAGCAAGCCCGGCAGGAAGGGGTTGAATTCAGATCCAGGCGAAACGCCCAGCAGATCGGGGTCGATCGCGCGCATTTTGGCAGTGTCCAGTGTTTCGTTCAGGGTATCCATCAGGTCTTCCCAGGTCCATTTCCCGGTAATTTCCGGAGGAATGGCCAGCAGCAGGGCTTGCGGGGGTTCTGCCTGCGGTTCGTCATAATTAAATGCGATGCCGGTGGTTTCCGTCCGGTAGGGGATTTTTTCGGTCCACTCGTCCAGAACAAGCCCGCAACAAAAGGCGTCGGCCGTGCCCGGGAACCCATCGGGCAGGTTGAGCACCAGAGAGAGGGGATCTCCGGCAATATTGATTTTATCTTCCTCGAACTCAATTCCCAGCCATTGGTCGTTTACCTGGAACGGCAATTGCAGGGCTGTGAAGTCCTTTTTCACCTGCTGGGCCCCCATGCTTTCCTCGAGTAGCGTGTACAAATGCCAGTTTTTTAATTTTTCACGAACTTTGGCCGCGCCCTGCAGCCAGTCTTCCATCACCAGCGGGGTTTTTGCGTTTCGCAGCAAGGTCTCCCGGGCGGAATAACAGGAATTGAGGGCGTCGAAATTGTTCGTTTTAAATTTGGGGAGGATGGGTATTTCATTCCCTAAAATGACTTTAAGTATCTGGGTCAGCTCTTCCAGTTTCTTCTCCGGTTCCGGTGACAAATGAGCCAGTTGTCCGGTCACTTTTGTCCATCTTTTTTGCATTTCTCCGACCACCCGGGCCGCCTGTGCTTTGAGTTCTTCTGCACTGATTCCATCGAAATCGGCAAAACTGGGTGGAATGGATCCGGAAATACCCAGGCAGGAGGCTTTCAAAAGGTGTCTTCGCAACTGGTCGAGCGCCTGTTTCCCGGATGTTGTGGTATAATCGGTTGTCGCTGAAACAATAGCCAATTGGTTGGACAGGTTGTCGAGGAGAACGCCCATATTAATCAGGCTGATGCGCGCCTCCAGTTCGGTCAGATCAAATTCACGGGTAATTTCCGCCGCTGTGTCCAGGCTCGATGCATTTTGCAGGTGATCGGGCATCATGACCTGGCTATCCGTTAAAATTTTATACAAACTGCGGGCCAAAGGCAATATTTCATAAAAAGTTTTTACGGTTAACGGCCACCCATCCCGGTTCCGGAAGTCGATTTTCACCTGAATATTTCTGGTCAGCGTTTTCTTCGTTCTTAGGGTGCTGGCAATCCGTTGCGCCAATTCGGAATGGCCGTCTTCGAGCGGGCTGTTCAACAGAAACACAATATCCAGCGGCTGAATATACAGGTCCTTCAAGGCGATCTCCTCCTCGTATTCGAGTTCATTATCCGTACCTGCATTTTCGATATAACTGACCTTGCATCTGACCAACGCCGGATCGCCCAGTATCCTGCCTGCCCAGGCATTGAGATAGGGGGCCGCAATGGCCCGGGGTGTTTTGACAGTTGGCGCCCAGGGATCCGCTGCCGGTTGAACTGTATTAAACAGGAGGCCGACCCTTTGGGTCAATGCAATCCCCGAACGAGGCGTTTCGATGAAATCAGGTTCGGGGATATTTTTCCCTTCGCCAACCGAATTGAGCAGTGCGCCGGCCCTGGCATGGTTGCCCAATATGGTCTGGTGTACGCCTTCCGCCATGGTCAGGTCGGCGATGGCGTCGATAATGTCTTCCAATTCGTCAATGCTTTTGTGCATTTCCAGCAGGTCGTTCCCTGTTGCAGTGGTAAAATTTTGAATACTGCTTCCTCCGGTGCGGTACGTCTGCACCAGATTCAGGCCGTGTATTACGTTATTGGATTCCACCGCTTCCTGCCGGTTCATATCCGCTTCTGCGCTCAGGGGAAACTTTATCCTGAGTGGGTAAATGTACTTATCCAGTTCCAAACCGGCTATTGCAGCGCTTTTTTCGTGCAGCGATCGTTCAAAGCGATACCCTAACAGGGCGCCGAGTTCCTGGCCGTTGCGCAAGCCCTGGATAATTTCCCTGGCCAGCCGTACTCTTTTGGAGCTGATGTTGACCTCCATAGCTTTTCGCCCTTTGGAAAGATACCCTTGGCGGAGTACTGCCCCGGTGGTTGCCTGGGCAATAGAGAGCGCATGGATGAATCCGGCGTTGCCGGTTTCATAGGTCAGGGGGTACGTTTGGCCTGCGTTGGAAAGCTGGCTGGGAATTTCCACATTGGGAACCACCTGTCTGGGCGGATCCTTCCGGACGTCGAGTAACCAGCCGTAGGCGCCCAGGAAAGTTCCTTTGGGTGTTGCCGACCTCATTTTGTTGAGGCGGTAGTCCGCCAGCCCCGTGAGCCAGGCGTCCATCCGGTAGGTGCAAAGGTCGAGGTGTTCGGTGAGCAGCCTTTCCAGCCGGGCGGTGGGCAGGCTTTTCCCGCCGTTCAGCAGCCCTCCTGCGGCAGTCAGGAATTCCTGATACCGGGAATTGCCGTTCAGGTAGGCGATCGCGGTTTCACTCAAATACCCTTCTTTGTTGGCGTAAAAATACCAGATCGAGTCGCAGGAACTGTCCGGCAGCAAATTGAGAAATTCTTTGTCCACCCAGCTACGGCTGTTGTCCCTTTCCCAGAGGATTTCCCAGACCTCCAGTAATAAAGCATGCCGGAGCAGCCGGAACAACAGGGTGTTGGATTCCGCAGCGCCGTTCAGGTAGTTCTTTACAATGTTTACCGTCTGGCCCGGATCGCTCAGCAGTTGGATATAGTCGTTGCGGAGGGGGGCTTCTTCGGATAAGGGGTCGGGCGTCACCAGGTCCCCGGTTATTTTGTTTTCAAAAGGGAACCAGTTTAACATGGCCTCCCGGGTGAGCTGCGCAAGCAGATCGCTGTCGCCGATCAGGTTATTGATTTGGGTATTGACAAGGTTGGCCGCATTCAGTTTGTTGTTGAACCAGGTGGCCGGGGTCGGGTTAGAGGCCGAAATATTGGTCAGGAACTGGTAAAACAACAGCGGGCCGATGCCGATCCGCTGGTGGAATTCCACGGAGCCGGCCTGAAGGCCGAGTATATCCATAAAGTCCTGCTGCCAGTTGCTGCTACCGTTGGATGCCGTTTTGACCCCCCCTGTTTTTTTCTTCCAGCTTTCCAGGAAGAAACGCATGGTTTTTCCGATTTTATCCGCCAATCTGTCGGCGGCGTCCCATTTCATCCGGGAATAGGCCGATATGGGCAGCACGCCATAGGGCTGGTTGCCAACCCGAAAGGCAGATAAACTTCCCCGACCGCTGATATGCCGCACAAAAAAGCCTTTCAAATCCGAAATTTCCGTCAAACTGATGGTATTGTGATCCAGGTTGGCCCAATGCGCCAGCAAATGTTTGAGGTAATAACCCAATGTGGCCGGCCAGAGGACCTTGTTCATAGCCGCGGCTTCCTGCCGGTCGGTATGGTCGGCACTGGCGATATGCTGCAAATGAGACTCGTTGACCCCCAGGGCAAAGCTGAGCCATTGGCCGTCCTTCCATTGACCCTGGGGCGTTGAGGCGAGGTCGGCGATCAAATTGGCCTGCCGCTCCACCCGGAAAGAAAACTCAGGGTCGGGGCGGAGACCTGAAAACCCGGAGGGTTTTTCTTTGGTATTGTTGGTGGGCGTTCCCTGGGGTAACAACGCGAATCCGGTCAACCCGTAATGGTGACAATCGATCAATTCCTGGCAGAGGTTTTGCCCTTCGGCTGCGTCAGAGGTGAGCCGCAGACCCAGGACAAGGATTTTATCGAAGCCTGCGTTGTACTCCGCCAGGGTGATCGGGATTTTTACGGCCATCCCTTCCTCAACCGCCTTGTCAAAATCAAACAACCATTTGATGGCCGGATCCACCTTGAGTACACCGTTGTTTTCTTCAAAAAAGGTCTCTTCCGAACCGGGGTCCGGGCCGAGGGTCAGCGGGTAGGCGGTGATTTGCCGGGCGTTGACCTCCCGGTGCCCCGCGCCGCTGTATAGCCTGACTACAAATTTGTCGGGCAGCAGATAGCTCCTTGGCGGCAGGCTCCAACTCCCGTTTTTATAGCGCATATTGGGGAATACAGGCCTTACCAGTGACAGCAGGTTTTCGTCGGTGGGCCAGTTATCCGGCCGCAGTTTCAGGGCGATATAAGCCGCCCGCCCACCGCCCATACCCGTGGCAAGCGCCCGCCAGGCAGCCTTGTGTGCCTCTTCCCGATCCGCCGCCGGACTGCCCAGCGCATTCCAAAGGTGGATCCAGAAGATCTTCCCTGCTTCAATTTCTTCCGCAGTAAGGGCTTTTTCGTGCGTATTGACAAAAATATCGTCCGGAAAAAAGCGGACGCCCAGGTATTTCTGATTGGCGACATCGTCCGACAAAAACCGGGTTTCAATTCTGACGGGCAGCAAAAGCGCCGGATAGGCGTCTTCCCAGTTTTCAACCAACGTTTGCGGATCTCCCAGCGTCCATAATTGGTTGAAAGCATCCAGCAGCAGAGTGGTAATTTCCTGCAACCGCTTCACCAACTGGGCTTTGGCTGTATTCAGCAATTTGAGTTGGGTTGCAATCGGGTCAAGGGGTGTTGGGTTTTGAAGCCCTCCCCCGGGGGTCAAGCCGCCCAAACCGGGCAGTTTCCCGGGGGCCGGCTTTCTGCCTTTCCCGGTTCCGCCTTTTGTCGGAAGGGTAACGTCTGGCTGAATGGTGCGGGTCATCCTGGATTGCAGGCGGTCAATTTCTTGTTGCAGCAAATAGAGTTCTTCTTTTTTTTGCAACTGCTCGCTGCGCAAGGACTGGATATAGTCTCTTATTTTTTGAAATTTCTTCATGGCTTTTTGCTTTGAATCAGGGTAATAATTGGCTGGCGTGGATGGCCACCAGGACCGGAACCTGGTAAAGGATTGCCGCCATATGGGCGGAATGATCCCCCCAGTATCCATCTACCGCAGAATCGGGAAAGGTCCGGTCATTCAAATTGATCAGGGTGGTATTGGTGATATGCCCCCAGTGCAACTCGTTCCAGTTTCCGGGCGGGGGGATTACAGGCGGAAGGGAGTCGGGCGCAATATCCATTCCGAACCGCGGCCCTGTTACGGGTTCCTTGATGCAGAAATACCAGCCGGGATGGGTGGCAGTTCCCCTGGCTTCGTCTTCCGATAATTCGAACCCCAGGAAGGTGATGTCGGGGTCGATTTTAGCCGAAAAAATGGGGTATTTTGTTATTCCGGCCGGATTGAAAGCGCCGCCGGCGCCGGCCTCAACGGCAAAAATGATGGCTTCCGGGTAGCGGTTGAGCAGGTCCCCCCGGATGGTCAGCACCAGCGGAGCAGTTGTCTGAGGTTCATGGGGCATCCGGTTGCTCTTGCGATGGTCGCCCAGGTCGGTCCACTTGATCCAGCGATGGATATAGTCGATGTCATTGAGCTTTAGGGCAAGATCTCTGGGATCGGGCGATCCTTTGACGATGTATTTACCGACATCCCAGAATTGCCGGAAATAAGACCCCCGCTGGTCGGTAGGATATTCGTTCCACAACAATTCCCGGGCCATCTCGTAGTTCAAACCTACCATGTAGGCTTCGATGAAGGCCTGATTGGCCTCCATCAGGGTAATGGTGTTGTTCGGGAGTTGGTTCAGGTTGGGCAGCATAAAATCGGCGGATTGCTCCACCAGTTTTTTGTACATCGGTTCCGGATAATCCGGCGCCGCCATGATGGGGGTGATGGCGTCCAGGTCCCCTTCCGTGCCGATTTTCGAAAGCGTCCGGTCTTTAATGGTCATTGCCGGATTGAGGTGGTTCTTAATGCAGGGGAGAATGTTGGACAGGTCGAGGGGCGGGGGTGGCGCCGCGGGCGACGTGCAATGGAACGACTGCTGGAGCATGGTCCAGGCCGCTATATAGGCCGCCAAATCCACGCCTATGCCATTTGGGTCGGAAAAGCCGCCGGTGTATTCAAAATATTGCCTCGGGAAAATGACAATATCCATTTCCTTCGGGAAACCGGGAAACTGGCAGGGGAACAGGGGGATCGGGCGGGGGTGGCCGGGATGTTGGATAAACAGGATATCGTCCTTTCCATGCGCGATCCGTTTATCCGGCACTACGGACAAACCCTGCGGCAAGCCATCCGGAAACGACTTGTATTTAGGTTTTACCTGATTCCGCTTTTTGATCATTTTTTTGACCAGCCGGCCTCCGGTCCTGCTCAGTCGCCTGAAAACAGGCGAGAAGATGGCCGGAGGCGTTCCGCTCCCGGCAATATTCAGATAGATATTGGGTTTGGGCTGGCCCTTGCAAAGGAGATTCCCCAGCAGCGGCTCCACCATACTCACCAGTTCGCCGTCAATCTGGCCGGCGATATGTTTGGTCCACCAACGAACCGCGATCTCGATGCCCAACTGGCTTTGCCGGAGCAACTGGTTGGCCTCCAGCACCGAACCGATCTGCTCCCAGGCGGTAGCCATGTATTTGTCCTGGTTTTCCTGAACTACCTTTACCCCCACGCCTGCAGCCGCCCGGTTGGCCGGATCCAGGTTGAGGGTATGCAGCCAGATGCTTTGACCGTTGTTGACCGGACCGGTGTCGTTACCCTGGTTGAGTTGGGACACCAAGGCGTGCCAGTGCCCGTAGGTGGGCGGTACGATGACCGGGTCGGTTGCCGCATTGATAAAATCGTCTTTTTGCTGCCCATCCCTCAGGTTCAGCAAGTTGCAGATCTCCACCTGCCAGTTGGCGTCGGGGAACGGCGGAGGAGCGTTGCCAACGGGTTTTACAGCGCCGCCGAGTAGGACTTCATCAACGGTAGGGTTGCTGATATTATAGGGAGAAGAGGCGTTTTTGACATCCATCGGCCGGAATCCGATGGATTCGTCCAGGTCATTCCTCGGGACCAGTTCCCGGACCAACGACTCAAAGTCTCCTTTCAAACCGGTCTGGAAACCCCAGCGGTAATACACCGGAAACTCGGTTTGCCCTGCGCCCCAGGAAGAGGCCAGCGCGTTGGCTCCTGTCAGCGGCAACCCCAGGCCCGTTAAACGGCCCGTTTCGAACGCCGGTATAACAAAGGCTTCATACCGGGTAGTGGGCGACAACCGGCGGGGCGACATCAGGCGCGACACAGCAAAATCCGGGTTGGACTCCAGTTTGGACTGGAGTTCCGGGATGGTTGCGGCAGCCGCGTTGACGTGCACGTGCGCCCATGCCCAGCTTTGCGCTTCCGGCGGGAAAACACCGGACGCGTTGAGGCTGAGCCGGTCCAGCCCCTGCGGGTTTTCCGTCAGTTCATATTCCCCCTCGGCCAGCACCAATAAAAACAGCCAGGGGCGGAGCCGTTCGCCGGTCGTCGTTTCAGGGGTATAGTCCCACAGGAAGGTATCCTGGTAAAATTCGATGAAAGGCAGGTAGTTGGCTTCGAAGTCGCCGGTATTCGGTTCCGGATGCACCCGGACGATATTTCGCGGGTCGAGGCCGGTGATATCGCCCGGGCCAAGTATCTCCAGCGCATTGCTGATGGTTGCGCCACCCTCAATGGCAACCTCTACCCGTACTTTGCCGCGGATCGAACCGGAAACGGGCGCTTCGAGAAATTTGCCCAGGCCCTGCCTTGTCCAGGAAACGAAGGAATATTTGGCTATGCTCATTAGAGTAGGATTTCGAATTTGGGTAAAATTTTGAGTTTGGTTTTTTGACCGGGCTCACCCCGGACGATCGCAGCGTAATGGTCCACCGCTTCGGCAAAAGAAGGCTTCAGTGCGTCGGGATCATACAGTTGCAGGTCCTCAATCCTGACCACACCGTAGTATTCTTCCAAAACGGTTATTTCAGCGGGGGCCAGCGGCGCGACCCTGGGCGAGAAAGAAAGCCCCGATTGCCCCGCTGCGCCGCCCCGGACCATAGCGATCAGTACGTCTTCGTCCTCGTCCATGGGGGCGCCGGATCCTGCGGTACCCGAAACGGGATCAAAAATGATGGTTTCGTACTGGATGTCTTTTGAGGCGAACCCCTTGCCGTCCAGGTTTTCCGGGTCGGCTACCAGCACCCCGCCATCAAATTTGACGAACGAGGGGCTGGACAATTTCTGGGTTTCGCTCATTTTGCGGAAATGCGCGGGTACAAAGTCTTCCTTGACGTAGTTGAGCGCAGTCAGGGTTTTGGAGCCGATTTTCACGGAACCCAGTTTGTACTGACGGCCGTCGCTGACCTCCTGGGCGCCAAAGAGCTGGATGTCCAGGTTGAGCGGCAGCACTTTCTGGCTGATCCGAAGTTGCCCTGCAGGATGGAGAACCTTTTCACCCTCCGCCAGTTCCCTCAGTCTTACAACCTGCTGAACGCTCCGGGGCAGGATGCCTTCCCAGTTCCGAAGATCGCTCAGGGCGGCCTCCAGTTTGCCGGAAACGCTGACCGTCGCCAGGGTGGTGTTCTGGGATTGCCCCCAGGTTTTCTGCACCCGTACCTTGGCTTCTATGCCGCAGATTTTAATCTCAGCCTCGCCGTCCACCTTCCAGGGCGTCGGCCCTTCAAGTGAAATATTGACGGTGACACTGAGTTTTTCGTCTCCTTTCCATTTGACCGACATATATGCGGCGGCCAGCAGGTGCATGTAGAAGGGGTTGAACTGGAACAGGGCGTCGAAACTCAGGTAACCGTCGGCGGAGATATTTTTGGTAATTTTTACGTACACCTCCGCCTTGGCGCCGAACTGGACGGTGTTGGAGGTGACGGCAAAATAACTCGTGAGGGTAAGTCTGGGGTTGTCGCCGCCCAGCAGGTTAAGGGTCAGCCGTTTCATGCCGGTCAATCCCGGCGGCGGCTGGAAACTGGGGTGAAAACCGCCCACGCTGAGCAGGAAATTGGCGTTGTTACCCCAGGTCAGGCGGAGGGCCATATCGCCGGCCAGGGTAAAGGTCAGCAGGCGCGAGTCGAAGAGGGAAGCGTCGAAGGAAAGTTGTTTTTTGCCAAAATCAATCACGCCCAGGAAGTTGACCTGCAATTTGAGGATTTTTCCCTGTTCGTCGGGCAGGGTAGCCTTGATCACGCCCAGGATGACGAGCCGAACGGGGCTGGGTACTTCGATGAGCAGGCCCATTTCTGCGGTAATGAGTGTAGGCGTTCCCCAGCCGATTTTAGCCATGATACCAAAGGTGTACCGGCCCTCTTCCACCGGAAAAATCGCCTGCAGGTCGGAGATGATCTCCAGGGCGTCCTCTACCGGATTGGCGGGGAACAACAGCCGGTCGTATGCGCCGGTTTTGACACCTTCGCGCAGCTTGTCCACCACCATCGTACGGTGGATGCCCACAATGCCGCCTACCCCGTTGAGGGTGAACCCGAAACCGAGTTGAATAGCCGGAAATTCGGCCGAGATAAAGATCAGGAAAGAGTACCCTTTGTTTCCGCTGGGCAGTTTGGTGGAAATCAGGCCGAAGGCGGCGAGCTGGATTTTTTCTTTAATGCTCAGGCCCGCGACGCCGGCGTAGCGGCCTTCTTCCCGGTTGATGTAGAGATAACCCCCGCCCTTGACCGCGTCGAGATCGATATTGATGCCTACGCCGTTGGGTGGTTTGAAGCCGGCCTTGATATCAGCGAGGCTGAAACTGGTGCTGTCACCTTCCGGGAAAGTGAGCAGGTTGGACAGGCCGATATTTTCCACCAATCCGGTAATGGGGCCCAGCTTCAATTTGAATGTGCCGCCCAGATCGAGGCCAAGGCCTTTGTTTTCCGGCCGGAATCCCAGGGTGATTTTATTGATGTCGAGGGGGCCCAGCGTAAGATGAAGCGGAATTTCGATGCCCAGCGAGCCGCTGCCCTTGAAATAAAATCCTTTTTCGAGGGAATACCCCAGTTGCAGGTCGTACTCGATGTTGATGCCGCTTTCGGGGATGATCTTGTTGAGGAACCCGTCGCCGTCGCCTTTTTTGATTTCGAGGCGCAGTTTCTGGAGTTTCAGGTCCACACCAAAATCTTTTCGTGCGGTATTTTCTTTTTCAACGAAGGCTTTGATCACCAGGCCGGCCAGGGAAAGATGGGTAGAATCCGGGTTGCCGAACAGGTAGATTTTCTCGCCGGCCTGTTTGCGGGTGACGGTAAGGGTCAGTTTCAGGTTTGTCGTATCCCAGGAAGTGGACAAGTCGGCTGTCACGTTCAGTTTGGCCGGAGGGCGGATGCCCAGGCCAAAACCAGAACCGATATCGGTGTCGCCCACGAGTTCGAATTGCCAGTCGGGGTTGAGGTCGTCGGTGATGGAAACGCCGCCGAAAAAATAGGGGTAAACGAACAGGCCTTTTTTGTCGGCCCCCATAGCCGGAACAGGTGAAATATTGAGGTCCAGTTCCCGCCAGTTGTCGGGCCATACCCCGTCCTGATAAAGCGGCATACGGATCTCTTTTGTACCTGACGGGTTCTGGAGGTGCGCCTGAATGGTGGCGGTCTGTTCGTAAATCCCGCCGGGCAATCCAAGTGCCGTGACCAGCTTTTCGAACCGTTCCAGGAATTTATTATCCTTGAAATCCGAAGACCAGTCGTAAACTTCGTCAAATACTTCGATGGGCTTATAAAATATTTTGGGAATGCGCGGCCACTGGATGGTTTTGATCGGTTTGCCGGCGTCGTCTTCGACGATCTCGGCCATACCCAGTAAGTGTTTGACGGCAAATACGGGTTTGTAATATTCTTCCAGGTAGGTATAAATCAGGTAATCACCCAGGCGACGGGGGAGTTTTTTGAGCTGGTCAACCGTTGTCCCGCTGGTAGCGGTCTGTACAATAGCTTCGATGTCCGGGATCAGGTCATTGACCATTGTTACCACCACGCCGGCCTGAATACCGATGTCTTTCAGGATTTCCAGTTTCTCGTCGTTATCGGCGGCGTCCGGTAGTCTACCGATCTCGCCGAGCAGGTTGCCGACTTCGGTTACAATGTCAACAAAGTCGTTTGGATCAATCTGGCTGAGGTCCACCTCCCAGCCCAGTTCTGCCAGCAGTTCCTGGATATCCTCTTTGGTTTCCAGCAGCAGCAGGGGCGATAGCAGCTTGGCGAGCTCTACGGTGAGGATTTCTGTGAATGATTTTTTCATAAGCGTTTATTTATCTACCCGGTTCAGATTGGTCCGCGGATAGGGTGCGAATTGACTTTCATTGAGCTTGGCTTCGAATCCGGTATCCGTTTCGAAATTGGAGGCGTAATCATCATAATCGAGCAGGTCGGTTTCTTTTTTGAAATAGTAGATGGCCTTTCTCGTTTTTCCTATTGCGCCATTTTTGAGGAAATTTTTTAATTCCGGAATATTCAATTTGTAAACAGCGCCTTCCAGTTTGATAATATGTGGCGCTACCCATCCCGTTTTCCATACGTTATCGGAGGGTTGCTGGTATTTTATCTTAATGAGATCATCCGTGAGGGTGCCGTTTAAAAGCGTAACGGTTTTCCCTGTGGTCAGACCGCTGACGGCTTCATTTTCCGGGTTGATTGTTCCCCAGTCTCCATTGATAGGGCCGGGATCCTTGAAACCGCTGGCCGCTTTGTCGTCGAACAGGTATTTGAGCTGGGCCTGAAGGCGGAATGGCTTTTTGCTTGTATCGGCCATGTAGGGGCAGTGGAGGTTGCGGGCGGCCCAGCAATGTTTTGAAATGTAATTTAAATTATTCGTATTTGTTCGAACGGCACATCTGGCAGCATTCCAATTTGAATTTGTGGGCCAGTGACAATCGCATGGAAATAACCTGTGACTATCATTTGTTAAAAACAGGTTTTTAATATCGTCAATATTATGTTCAATACCTAACGCTCCGGCTAACCTGCGGGCATCAGAAACCCGGATTCCCCATGAATTTTGGGATACCTCAAAATGCAAATGGGTTGGACCATCCGAAAATTTATCCGCATCGTTCACCGGACCATTTATATCAAAAGTACGACCCGCTCTGCCGATAAAATGACCGCACAACACCCTGTTGGGAAGAACTCCTGTTTCGGCATAGGAATTTTCTGAAAGATGGGCAATTCGAATAATATAATCATCCGCAACCTTTAGCAGTAATCCATAACCATAATCACTAAAAGGGGAAACGGAATTGCCGGTTAGAAGTTTATCGGTTATTTCTCCACCCATTGGAGCAAAAACCGGAGTAATATGTTCTACCGCATAATAATCAATTCCTTGATGTGGCTTATTTGAACTGGCAGAGTAAATCCTGGGTGCGGTACCGGCGGCGTAATCTGTTATTTTGGTATATTCATTTGCATCTCCAGTGATATCATTTGTTCCTTTCATCACCATTATGCCATAATCTCTGCCTGCTCCTTTTTGAACTAAATTATTTTGATCGCTACCTCCGCCTGCATTGTACCTCGTGCAAATAGCCGGCAAAAATTTTTCAGATGGATCAATCTCCGCTCTTAAATAAAGAGATAACCCAGATGAAGGATGGATCATCCCCTTGATCCAATGGGATGGTAATTCCTGCCACACCGGCTGGCACCACTGCATTCCAAACAGCACAAAATGAAAGGGATAGGCGACAGGATCAAAATAGTGGGAAAGAATATTGGTTTGAATGGCGTTCCCCGTTGTCAGCGTTTTTACATCCAGTATTTCGTTTACCCTGAGGTTGCGGGAAGTCGTATTCAACGGATTTTCCACGTGCCACCCGAAATGTTCAGCGTCGGGATTCCCCGAATTCCATCCGGCTTCCTGGTTGCCGACCCACCTTACGTGGAATCCGGTTTCGGTTTCCGTATTGGGGTTGGTTACCGACCGGATCAGTTGGGAGGTCTGTTGCTGGTGTTTCCGCTTTTCAGCCGTTACCGGAAATTCCCAGAAACCAACCTCGATCTTCACGGTTCTGTTGTAAAAAAGGTTCAGCGGAATGCGGACGTTTAATACCCCGTTTTCATCGGTTTCCCTGTGGTTGAGGTATTCATCGACGATCAGTTGCAGATGTTTTTGGGGCAAATTGCCGTTTTCCCTTTCCAACAGATCAAATGAACCGTCAAGAATGCGGCTGTTCCAGTACCTTTCATACTGCCGGATGGAATTGGGCCCGATATTTCCATCCGGAGTACCGACGTAAAAACCCAGTTCATTCAGGGCGATCTGCGCTCTTTTTTGGAGGGTAAAAGAGGTGTTGTATCCCGGCTCATAGGTAAAAGTATGTTCTGCATTTAATACGGTTCCTGCCTGGTCGAAATTGATCCGGTTTTCTCCCAACCTGTGCCCGGAGGCATCGATGATCAGCCGTTTCACCCGGGCATTTTTAATCGGGCGACCGGAGCGGACATCGAGCGCTTTGATACGGACAGTTTCATATTGCACTGCAGAAGGCTGGGCTTCCAGTATCTTCTGCATGTATGCCGAATAGGCGACGGAATGGGCTTTTAGCCCTAAACCATGAAATTTGAAGGCGCCGGCGCCTTTTGGCCCTTTGAGCATTTCGGTGACAATTGTCTTGATGCAGGCCTTGTTGCTTTTGAGTTCATCCTTTGTCAGTCCGGCCCAATCAGCATGGGTCTTCTTCAATTGGTTCAGCAAAAAAGCGCATAACCGGATATTGGATTTGGGGAACCGCAACTGGTTGTAGATGTCAGCGCGTTGGTCGGCAGTTAAAACGGCAAAAGCGTCAAAAACCTGTTTTTCGGTCACTGTGCTTCCGTCTAAGATCCGGTACGTTGTATAAGTGTTGTAAAGCGGGCCGGTTGCGTCAATATTATTAATGTCCGGGTTGGCCGCTGTGGGCAGAAACATCGATAAAATATGTGGGCTCATTGGGCAAACCCCAAAAGAAGGAGGAGCGCTTTCAAAAAATTCGTAAGTTGAATTGTTGTTAATGGACTTTGCCAACCGTTCGTCCCCCAATAACGTGGAAGGCAGTTTCCATTTGCTTTTTTTATGGTCCTGAAGCAGGATATTCAAATAAGCCACCGCCCCGGTTAAATTGGCCGGGATGCTCAATTCCTTCCCAAAGGCTGAATCAGCCTGTAACAAATACGGTTTTATCCGGTTGGCCACCTCCCGGCTGATGGATGGCTTGCCTGCATGGGCTGAAGGAATGGGATTTGTTAATACATCCGTCAGATAATCTTCCAAATTCTGGGCAAGGCCCTGGATGTTTTGAATGAAGGTGACCGCTGTGTTGGAAATGGATGGGATTTTAAGACTGACTTCTACCCTGGTTGCCTGTAAGACAATATTCGGGTCTGAAAAATTTTTGGCGTCAACCTCAATAATCGGAGAACCGGCTGAAGCCTGTAATACGAGATCCCCGTTGTTTTTTTTGAATTTTATTGTCCATTCATAGGTGATATTTCCGGTCACCTTCATTCCGTCCACAAATGCCACATACCGGTTCCAGAAAGGCAGTTCGATCCCGGCCTGGATTGGCGAACTCCAGTATGCCACAATGATAAATTCCTGGTTGGGCCCGCCCGGGTCGGAAGCTTCGCCCAGCTTTTCGGCATTCGCTTTGGTAAACCCGCCTGGTATCCTGCTTTCTGTTTTTCGGATTGACATAAAAACTGATTATGAAATTTTATTCATGAGGGTTTCCAGTTAAAATAGGTGGCCAACTATTCGTATCGGTCGCCCAGGGAATTTTGTAAGTTGGATGTCCCCAATACCTGTCATGATCAAATTTGGTGACTTGACTGACGGGAACGCCTTTTAATTCAAGGATTTCATAAAAATGATTATAATCGAAGTCGGTTGGATCTTTATGTCCTCCATCCAGACCCCTGTCAACTTCAATATGTGGAACAATAATTGGCCAGCAGTTTTCAATAGTACTTGCCAGGATATATAAATCAGCTAATTTTTGATATTGCTCCTCCGCTGGAGTCGAAGGGTCTCCGTAATTTAATTCAACATGAAACATCCGACCCTTCAGATTCTGTTGACTTTCTATTTTTGTTGCCCAAACGTTTTTTTCATTAAACGGCCATACTTCGATAGTACTGCCATCGTTCATGACATATATATGTGCCTTGCTTCTTTTACGGTTATTTGAACTTATTCCTGTTTCGATTTCAATTGAAGATTGCAACATTGATCCCCCGGTACAATGGATTACAAAATGGCTCCGGGTATTGGGGTCTATTGGACAGACCTGGTATTGCGAGATGATTTTAGTCAGATAGGATGACCAATCATGCCTCAAAGGATAAATGCTATCTCTCCAAAAGGATTCAGTAAGTAAGGAAGTGTTGACAAATAGTTGCGGGCCGTTAAAGTACTCGGTATAAATATTTAACAGCAGGGGAGGGTGCAATTTTAAATCGTGTTGTCCTAAAACACGCCAACTATTTAAAAGTGTAGTGTTGGAGCTGCCTTCTTTAAGGGTGTTGTAAATAAAGGTATTTGTGGAAGGATCACAATCTTCCTTGAAATGTTCGAATAACATTTTAAAAACCTCTGTAGAATATTTTACCGCGCTTTTGGGGAAAATAGCTAAAAGATATAAATCAATAAATTTTGATTCATCATTAGCAAAGCCTTGATGTAATAATAATTTTAGATTTTTTCCCCTTTGAAAATTATTGTTTTGATTAAAATACATCCATAAAATGGATAGTTTAATTGAAGCAACGCCAATTTCCCCCGATTTTAAATTTGTATAGACGCCTTGGTTATTTATTTCTTTAGAATATTCTGGATTTGAGAAAAGAGAACTGTTGATTTTTTTAAAAAATATTTTAAATTCTTGATTTTCTATTTCCGCTAAAATTTTTTTATAAATAATGGCTGAAGAAAGATTGATATATCCAATCCGGATACTACCAATGTCTCTAATATAATCCCTCAAATGGTTCGCAATAAAATAGGTACACGTTGGGTTCCCCAAAGCGGCATGGTTCTCATCGGTATCCGCCAGGGCAAGGATATCCGCCGCTATGGGCGCCAGCCGGTGGACCAGACTGAGATTGTACGATTGCCCGCTTATATTCGCCTGGCAAGTAACCGTCACCTCGTACCCGTCCATGTTCGGGTCGTCGGCAATCAGCAGAAAAGCGTATTCCTGTGAAAAGTTATTGATCGCTGAAAGTTCATATTGAGCCGTGACGTCCGTACCGGCCGGGTCGCGCACCACCACCCCCCAACCGAAGGTATTGCCGGTTGAAGCCATATCGCCGCCGGCAACAAACAGTACATACTTGTTTGTAATGAAATTGAGTTCCGGACCAATCCGCAACTCCCCCGGAAAATAACTGACCAGGGTGAGGGTTTCCCCCTTATTTCCGTTAAGAACGGCATAATGGTCCGACAGATCATCCAGCAACGACATGCCGTCGGGTTGGGGAATCCTGGAATATAATTTTGTCAGTCTCATAGTATCTGGGTTTCAACTATATACATACCTTTCCCTCATCGCCTCGTGTACGGGCAATGGAATAACCTGGCTAATCGCGTACTACAACTGATTGCACCGGCATGATATGCCGCCAAAGGAAAGACTTATCGGATGGAACAAATAGCAGAATAAAAGTTGCCGTCTGGCCTTCGGGGCAAAGTTATTTATCAGGAGATACGTATACCCCGGTAGAATGTTACCCGTTTTATGAAAAAAAAATAAAAAAATTTTGAATACTTGTCAATTTTGGCTCGCCAGGCTGGTTTCAACAACGCTCAGCCACCTCTGACTCCGCTCACTATCCAAAGTGCCGCCGACGGTGGCTGAGCGAAGCCGAAGTCACCCCTTCAGCACCTTGAGGAAAACGAAAGGGTTTCCTCGCCGTTCCTTAGGTGGCTGAGCGAAGCCGAAGTCACCCCTTCAACACCTCCGCCGGATTGGCCCGCACTGCCGACCACACCTTCGCCCCCACCGTGCCCAGGGCAATGGCAAATAGCGCCACAGCCGATACGGCCAGCGTACTTGCATCGATCCCCGCATTGACCTTGAAGATCAGGTCCATCAACAGTTTGGTGAGGGCATACCCGCCATAACAGCCGATAACAGAGGCCGCAACAAAAATCCAGAGGTATCCCCGGTTCACCAGGGCCATGATCTGGCCAGGCGTAGCGCCTACAACTTTGCGGATGGCAATCTCGCGCATTTTTTTCAACACGGTCAGTGAAACCAATGCAAAAAGGCCCGTTGCGGTCAACAATACCGTGACAATCGCGAACCACAGGAAAATTTTGGCGATGCTCGTCGTCACCCGCATGGCCTCGCCGGCGATTTCGCTCTGATAAAATCCACGGAAGGGCTTGAGCGGGAACAACCTCGCCCAGGCAGCCTTGGTCTGGTCGAATACCGAGGTCAGTTCCCCGGGTCTTGCCCGAATAACGAGGTTGACTTCCTTGTCCGGGCGCACCAGCCGCATAGCTGCAGGCTCAATGGGGTCGAAAAGCATATCGCTGTGGAAATCTTTCAACGTACCTACCACCGTATAACTCAGCGTATCGATCCGCATCGTTTTCCCCAGCGCCTCCTCGTTTGTCCAGCCGAATTGGGCGGCCATTTTTTCGTTCACCAGCAACGCATTTTCAAAATCGGTTTGCAACTGCGGATCAAAGGCCCTGCCTGCAGCCATTTTCATGCGCATCAGGTCAAGGTATTTGTCCCCGACTTCATAAAAATTGAACTGATGCGCTTGTTCCTCGGCTTCCGCCGTTTTCCACCGATAGGAAAAACCGACCAGCGACCGGCTGCCCGACATTGCTTCCACGCCGGGTATTTGTTGCACAACCGCCCTCATGGCTTCGAGCGAAGTACTGTCCTGGGCAGGCACAGTCATGACGTTTTCCCGGTCATACCCGTAATCGTAAGTCCTTTGAAACTCGGTATTTTTCGAAAAACCTACCCCTGCAATCACCGTTATCAGTGAAATGACCACCTGAAGGCCGAGCAAGAGCCGGGAGAACAAGTTGTTGCCGCCAAATTTTACTGAGCCCCTGAAAATGCTTGAGGGGTTGAAACGGCTGATATAAAATGCAGGATAAGCGCCTGCCAGCAGGGTAGTACCCAGCAGGGCGATTCCGATAAATAGCATAAGCCCGTTGTCGTGCAGGTAATCCGCCCGGGCATCGACAAAGACGAACATGCGGTTAAAGGCCGGAAGCCACCAGTGGTTGATCAAAACGGAAACGGCAAAACCGGCCGTAACAATAGCGCCGCACTCCAGCAACAACTGGGTCCGCAACTGGCTGCGCGTTCCGCCCATCACTTTGCGGATGCCCATCTCCTTCAACCTGCGGTTGGACCGGGCCACCGTCGTGTTGGCGAAATTCAGACAAGCCGAAAACCAGATTAATAGGGCCAGCACCAGGGGGCCGTATGCGGCGGAGTCCTCCGGCCGCTCGAACAGGCTGTTGGCGCTCAGTTCGCCCATCCTCCCGTGTTCGACCAGCGAAACCAGCCGGAACCGGGCCACCTTCCAGTCTTCCCGGGCGGCATGTTGCAGCGGAAGGTATTTGCGGAAGTCCTGGGCCAGCCGCCCTGCGTCTGCCGGGTTTTTTAATTTGAAAAAAACGGCGTCCCCAAGCCAGGTCCAGTCGTCCGCCTTGAGCGGCTCGCCGTCGCCCTTGCGGAAATTGTCGAAATGGGTCAGCATCCCGAACCGGATCGTGGAATTCATCGGCGGGTCTTTTAATACGCCGGTTACAGTGAGCGGCCGCTGGAAATCCGACCCCGCGTAAAAAATCATCGTCTGGCCCAAGGGGTCTGCCTGACCGAAATATTTGACGGCGGTTTCTTCTGTGATCAGTACTGCGTTCCGGTCGTTGAGGTCGTTGGCGCCCCTGACCAGCGGGAAATGGAAAAATTCAAAAAAGGCGGGATCGGTAAAACTCGCTCCGTCGGCAAACGGCTCGCTCGTTCCTCCTTTGACATCCAGTCCGGTCGTTTCAAACCGGACAACCTCCGAAATGGTCGAAAACTCGGCCTTGCTCAAGGGGCCCACTGCCATCGGGAAAATACCCATCCACTCTCCTTCCGATTCTCTGGCCGACAATCCCCTGAACACGGTCTCACGGTCGGGATGGAAATCGTCGAAACTGAAACTGAAACGGTAGTTCTGGTTGGCCCATACAATCGCAGCAATGCCGACACCCAGCCCCAGGATATTGATGAGGGTGTAGGTCTTGGCTTTCCATAAATTGCGAAAACCCACAAACAGGTAATTCCGGAACATATTCTGAAGGTTTTAAACCAGGGCCCCAAAAATTATGCCCGAAATATATATGTTTGATAATCAAAATTTTAAAAGAAAAACGGAAAACAAAATTGTTCAGGATTGAACAAATGGTGTACAGGAACGGACAGTACTTTTTCCAGCCCGGGCCGGCAGCCTGTTATACTGGAATTCTTCTCCGGTCGTTATTGGATTATGTCGCGTGCAAAGATCCCGGTCATGGTGTTTTTTGCCCTCTTTTTATTCCTGCCTTCAGGAGTAAAAGCCCAGTCTGTTTATTCCTTGCAAATTCTTCCGGTCGATCAGTCGCCTGAGTGGTTGAAATCACAGATCAGGGTACAGGAAAACTTTCCGGATAGCCTGGCGCTGACCCGCGCCCTGCAGGATGCGGTTTTTCAACTGCACGCCAACGCCTACCTGGAGGCTTCGGTAGATACCCTGGTGTGGTCGGAAAACCGGGCTGTGGCTTTTTTGCATGTGGGCGCCGGATACGCCTGGGTTGACCTCGACCCTTCAGGCGTAGCTCCCGGCTTCCTCAGCCGGATCGGTTACCGGGAAAAAAATTACCGCAACCGCCCTTTTTCTTACAAAAGACTGGTTCGTTTGCAGCAATCCCTGCTGGAATACGCCGAAAACCATGGTTATCCCTTTGCCAGGATCCGCCTAGACAGCCTGCAACTCCGGCAAAATAAGGTGGGCGCCCGGTTATGCCTCGATCCTGGCCCGCTGGTCTCCTTTGGCCCCATGAATTTTACCCTCGAACAACCGGTCAGTCCCGGTTTTTTATACCGGTATCTGGGCATTGCACCCGGCGACTTCTATTCAAGGGCGGGCATTCTTCGCGCCCGGAAACGGCTCAACGAATTGCCCTATCTCAAAATGGCAGGCGACCCGCTTGTTCGCTTCAACGGCGATAAAGCCACCCTCCAACTGGAATTGGCGCGCCAGAAGGCCAGCCGGTTTGATTTCCTCATCG
The DNA here is from genome assembly GCA_964558465.1 of uncultured Lewinella sp. Classification (GTDB taxonomy): domain Bacteria; phylum Bacteroidota; class Bacteroidia; order Chitinophagales; family Saprospiraceae; genus JACJYC01. The sequence goes on from CAZLEF010000019.1 coordinate 48,455, forward strand.
GCGTGCTGCCCAACAGCAACCAATCCGGCAAACTCCTGATCACCGGCTCCTTCAAAGGCGAATGGCGCAACGCTTTCCAGAAAGGGGAGCGCATCTACGCCGCATTCGAACAATTACGGCCCCAGACCCAATCCCTGAAACTGGAACTGAATTATCCCTATCTGCTCGACCTTCCCTTTGGCCTGGAAGGCAATTTTTCCCTTTACAAACGGGATACCACCTATATCGACCTGGGTTACAAAGTGGGCGTGGCTTTCCTCTCAGGCGGCGAAGATTATCTTCAGGCTTTTACCGAAAATTTCAGGACCAACCTGCTCAACGTGGATACCGCCGCCATCCTGCGCACCGGCGTTTTGCCGGATACCCTCGATGTCAACCGCTCTTTTGTCGGCCTGGCTTTTTCCATGCAACGGCTGGATTACCGCAATAACCCGCGGAAAGGCTGGGCGGCAACGCTGAAAGCCGGCGCCGGAACCAAAAAGATTTTGAGGAACAACCTGATTACCAGCCTGCCCATTGAGAACCCCTATGCGCAGTTCCCCGAAAAAAGTTTCCAATACCGGATCGAAACCCAGGCGGAGGTTTACCTTCCGGTGATGAAACGGGCCACCGTGAAAGCAGGCCTGCAAAGCGGTATCCTGCTGGCAAAAGAACCTGTCCTGGTTAACGAACAATTCCGCATCGGAGGGGCGAAGCTGTTGCGCGGATTTGATGAGGAATTCATTTTTGCATCCAGGTTCGCCGTTTTTACCCTGGAATACCGGCTACTCCTTGCCCAAAATTCCTTCCTCTTCGTATTTGGCGATCAGGCCTGGGTGAACGCCGAAACAGCCTCTGCGCCCCCTGGAAAAGACCCCAACGACTATCCCCTTGGATTTGGCGCCGGCATCAGTTTCGAAACCAAAGCGGGTATATTCGGCCTCAGCCTGGCATTCGGCCGCCGAACCGGAGAACCCATCGATTTTGGCGCGCCTAAGGTGCATTTTGGATACCTCAGCTTCTTTTAATTAATCCGATTTAAACGATTGGAACGATTGATTCGATTTTTAAATCAATCGAACCAATCGAATCAATCCAATCAATTGTTGATGTGTTGATGTGTTGATGTGTTGATGTGTTGATGCGAGGGCTGCCCGTCCAATCGTATCAATCGAACCAATCCAATCAATCGAACCAATCGAATCAATTTTTAAATTCCACCGTCGCCTCCAAATCCCAATTCGCCCTCAACTGTTCCAACACCTGGCGGAAAACGGGTTCGGGCTGCCGTTTTTTGGCATAGTTACCGGTGTCCCAGCGCCCGTTTCCGTTCCAGTCGGTCACGATCCGGACGGTGTATTCGGCGGGTTTCAGGTGCTGAAATGCGCGTTCTGCTCCTGGCTGGTTCTTCACCAGGAAGGACTCCAGGACGTTCCCGTCTTTGGTGGTGATTTCAATGAGGTAAGCCATCGTACTGTCCAGTCCGGCAACCGTGAGTTTCAGGTTGCCGTAGGTTTTCAGCAGGTCGGTTTTGATATTCCGGACAATGGTATCCTGGTTGGTATTGCCATAAATATCCGTCATCCCGCCGGGCAGGATCTCCAGCCGGTAAATGCTACCCTCTTTCCAGCGGTGGGTGACCAGGAGTTCCCGGTTGGGAACCGAATCGATACCCAATTCAGGCCTGACCGGCGCCGGAAAAGTATCCTGGAAAAGCGATACCAACGCTGTGTCTGCCCTGGTAAGCGGGCGGTTGAACCGGATTTTCAACGGATTTCCCGGTAAGACACTCAACACGGTCTTTGGCGTCGCTCCGCCAAAAGGGAGCAGATCGGGGAATTTGCCCCCAGGTTTGGGTTGAATCAAAAGCGTATCAAAGGCAAGGGTGTCTGATCTGAGGAAAAGCCTCCATTCCAGGCCGGATGGCTGGTGGTACCACAGTCGCAGGGTATCCCTTTCCAGGTCCGGTATCAGGTTGCCGTCCAGGTTATCCGGGAACGCTTGCACCTCCTGCGGCGACCGGTTAAAAACCAGCTTGACGAGCCCGTACCGGCTGGTGTCCACATCCAGTACCTGAACCGGCGCCTCTTCGGTGAAAAGCTGCAGCGTCAGGTTTTTTACCACGGTGTCCTGCATCCGGATCAAGGTATCCGGAAAACCGACGGGTTCTGTTTTTTGGCTGAATTGGTAATCGAAGTCGGCGTCTTTCAGTGCAAACCCCTTAAAATCACCGTATTTGATGTTCTCGATGGCAAAAAAACCTTCCTTGTTGGTTTTGCCGAAATAAAACGGCCGTTCCTTGTGGACCACTGAATCGGTGAGGTTGTCGTACAGCATAAACAGGGCATTCTCAACCGGCAGCCCGGTGAAGGCGTCGACAACCCGGCCTTTCAGGCGAAGTGAATCCAGGTAATCGCCCGTTGAAAATACAAAACGCAGGTTGTCGGCCGGGTTTTTTTCGGTCAGGTCCTTAATCGCTTCGCCAAAGTTGATGGTGTAGGTTGCTTCAGGCCGGAGGGTATCCTGTTCGTTAAAAAAAAATTGGACCGTCTTGCCTTTGATCCTGAGGTCAAATTCCCCAATCGGAGGGGAAATGACCACCTGGTTGAAGGCGTCGTCCAGTTGCACCCATTCATCAAAGGTGAGGGAAATGGTTTGTTTCCGGAAACCTGTTTGGAAATTGGGCGTCGATTTCTCCCGCACGATCCCCGGTGGGGTTTCGTCCTTAGGGCCTCCGGAAGGAGGTGTCGGGGTTGCGCAGCCCCAAAGCAACGCCAGGCTTAAATAACACCAAAGTCTCAGCATCAAGGCAGTATTTTCCGGATTGGGAAGGCAAATTTAGGATGTTCAACGCTGAATGCAGCGGAAAAATCTGTAGTTTTTAACCCTGTTGGCCTTTTATTGACCTTTTAATGCTGGAAATGGAAACTGCCGTCGCGGAAAGCGGCGATCACCTGGAATTTCGGCTGGGTTTCTTCCGACATTTCATCGGTGACGCCATGGTAGAAAAGGATCTCATTTTCTCCCCCCTTGCGGGCATAAAAATAATCACCCGAGCCGGCCCACCAGCCGCCGACGGCGTTGAGCGCGTCGGCAGGAATGCCGAGGCCGGAAAATGCGTCAACCCCGATGCTGTCGCAGGCGTTGACATTGGCGATCTTGGTTTTATTGGCGTTGACAATCGCAAAGACACCGGCCGAAGGCGCGTCGGATTTTTCCCCACAGGTTAATTCCACCTGGTATATACCCGAACGGTTTTCGGCAGATGAGTGATCGGTTTTGCAGCCGGCAAAAATCAATATGAACAGAGAAAAAATAAAGTTTCTGTGTCTCATCCGGGAACTTTTTGCCGAAGATACGTTTTCTTTATAGGTTGAGAATGCCCTTTCGCAGATTTTTGCGGGAAAAGACTTGTGCAAATTCACGGTGATCCGTATCTTTGCCCAGCTTTTCAAAAATGGTGAGTGTAGCTCAGCTGGTTAGAGCGCCAGATTGTGGTTCTGGAGGTCGCCGGTTCGAACCCGGTCATTCACCCTGCAAGCGGATTTATCCTGATAACCAGGTAAATCCGCTTTTTTTTACAAAAAAAAAGCAGGAGACCTTGATCCCCTGCCTCAGAATGAGAAACCCTTTACAAACCTTATTTTTGAAGGCATTACAACCCGGGTCCGCCGGGCCAGCCGTTAAAATCTCTTCGAATAACATCCAGGCCGCCGTGCGGTACGTCCGAAAGCCGGACCGGCCCCTGGTGCAAGACCTGCCGGTTGGGCTGTCCTTGTAACACCTGGTCTTTTTCCCAGGCGACATCCGCACAGATGTCCGTGATCACCCATTTGCGGATCAACATTTTTTCGTCATTTTCCCCAATCCAGTAATCTGTCCATTCGATTGAAAAAATACCGTCTTTCCCGTTCAGGATCGATTGGTCTTCAGTCGTTTCCAGGTCGCTGTCGCGGTCAATAAACGGCATGCCTGCACCCGTTTCCGGGTCGGGTTGAACGAGGGCTGCAGCCGGTAAGACCACGTCGGCCAAAGTCGGTTTTGTGACCGTGATCAACTGTTTATAAGCTGCTGTTGAACTGCCGCTACAGGCCGTCCAGTTCCGTTCGATCACACCGGTCGCATTCGTGATGAATTGAAAGAATTCGATGTGCTGCGATAATTCGGGATCAATATCCGGGATCCTGAGCGAGAAAACTTCGCCCTGGTGTACAATGGATGAAAAAATTTCAGTTTCATGAAAAAGAGCCGGTTGGCCATCAATCGCGATGGCTACCGGCTGCTCCAAATGATTGGAGCCCCCAAGGGATCGCAGCCGGAAAGAAAAATAGCCGTCCGCAGGCGCTACAATACTGAATTGTGCGCCGCTGAAGCCGTCAACTTTCCACTGAGCAGTGCCGGCCCCTTCAACCGGTACTGATTTGGGGACCCCGGTGACATCTACCCCACCGTCACCTTTTGTCTTGACCGACCTCCAACGCGCCGGTGCAAAATATCCTTCCAGTCCCTCGGATCTGCACCCGATGGGAAAATAAGTATCTTCAAATAACAAACTGCTGATCTGGCCGCAGGAAGATTCAACCTTTGGTGGAATAACCGCCGGTTCGTCTGCCCAGAATATCGTGCTGTTGGGCTCACCGCTGAAGGTAATCTCACAAAATGTGAATGCTGCAGCATCGAAGGCAACGGCCGGTGTATGGGTTGCCAAAACGCCTGCAATGGCGCAAAGAAGAGCGTTATTCTCTATCCAGTTCAGCATGGCTAAAAATTTGACTTGCCTGAATTCCGGTATTAAGACGCCGCCAGTACTGAAAGTAACAGCAAACGGCTTATGCCCGGCATGAAGCCCGTCGGGGGAAAACCAAACTTAACTTTGATATGGAATAACGTGTACAGAATCTGTACGAAGAGCATTAAAGAAAGCAATGCTCGCTTGAGTTGTTGTTTTTGCCGTCATGGGATTATGCGGTTTAAGGGATAACGGATTATAATTTGTACATGTGAGTAAAATTTACTCAGAACAAATATAGGGTATTTGTCCAATTAATGACATCGAATTTTGGGCAATATTTTATATTTTTATTTTTATAATTTATAATTATTTATTTAACAATTATTTATGAATTACGATCAATTTATTTTTGAAGGTGTAACCTGATTGTTGCAACCTGCTGCCGGGCTGCGGGCCACTAAATGACAAAAACCATGAACCAAATCCCGGTTCTGCAGTTTATGACTTAAAAAAAATGCAGGTAAAACAAAAATCATTCCGTCAGTTCCTGCCGGTTTCCCTGGAGGAAGCCTGGGCATTTTTTTCCAGGCCTGAAAACCTGAATGCAATCACGCCGGAGGATATGTCATTTGAGATCCTTTCGGACATCGCGGGTAAGCCGATGTACCCGGGAATGATCATACAGTACAAGATCACCCCTTTTGGCGGCATAAAAATGGATTGGGTCACGGAGATCACCCAGATTGTGGAATTGGAATACTTTATTGACGAACAGCGGTTCGGCCCTTATGCGCTCTGGCACCACCAGCACCATTTCAAGGCGGTGAACGGGGGAGTGGAAATGGAAGATATCCTGCATTACAAAGTACCGTACGGGGTCATCGGCACGATCGCCGACCGGCTTTTTGTCGATCAAAAGATCGGGCAGATTTTCGCGTTCAGGGAAAAAGCGCTGGAGCGGATATTTGTGAAAGGAAAAGTAGCCGTTTAGGCTTTTTCTTTTTTGATCTGATCCAGGATTTCCACTACCTTTTCTTCCGGTAAACGGGTGAGTTTGGACAAGAGGTTTATGGACAAACCTTCCCGCAACCCGGCTTCCAGAACCTGGCGGATTCCTTGTTGGAGTCCTTCCTGAAGTCCTTGTTGGAGTCCTTCCTGAAGTCCTTGTTGGAGTCCTTCCTGAAGTCCTTGTTGGAGTCCTTCCTGAAGTCCTTGCTGAAGCAACATTTGAACCTTTGCTTCAACCCTTTTTTCTACAAGTTGTTCCAGGGTGCTCATAGCAATTTTATTTACGCTTTTTGGAAAATTCTCAATAATCAGTTCTGCTTTGCCTGCATTCATCTCCATTGACCCAAAGATATAAACAAGGATTGATCGGACAAAGTTTCTTCTCTCATCTTCTTCCGCTGATCCGTCCAACCCTGTTAGTATGATTCCAATTTTATTAATAAGGTATTGTTCGTCCCAAATATGTTTTAAGGACAATAGCGTGTTGATTAAAATTCCTGCCTTCAGCCCGATAATGAACTCGTCAGGTATTTTTTTCAGGTCTGTCAATATGTACTCAAAATCGGGAAGATATTTAACCAAGGATTCATCCGCCTCAGGAAAATAATCCACCAACGTTTGTTTTGGCCATTCTTCCTGTCCATTATATACAATTACCGGAAGTATTAAAGGCGGTTTGTTTTTTCTTTTCAGGGGGCCCTCCCATATCCCAACCATATATTTCAAAAGCTGAAAATGAGGGTAGGGAACAGGGCTGCTTTTGTGTTCCCAGAGGATTGTAACCCAGGCTTCATGATTACTCCCGGCAAAGGGACACCTGTAAATCACATCGGCAAAAAACTCGTTAAGGCTGCCCGAAACAAATGCATCTTTCACTGGCTCGAGCTGGCTAAAATCCAACTTTTCCTGAATCGGTTCCGGGAGGAAATACCTCAAAAAATCCCTGGCCACTTCAGGGTAGCTGAAGGCTTCCTTAAAAAATTCATCGTGTCGTTTAGGTGTCGGAGAGCGCATGAAACGGGCTTTAGCCAACAAAAATAACAATAAATTTTAAAAAAAATAAAAATAAAAAAATTATTTTATTTTACCAAAAGGCGTCGGATAAAAAAAGCCATTATGAAAACGAATGACTACCCAATATTGCCCCGGCGGCAATGCGTTAACCGGCAACGGAATGGAATGTTTGCCGGCCGGCAAATGCACGGGGGCGGCTTCCTGTATCAAAGGCCTGCCCAGAAGATCGCTCACCAGCCAGGTGAACCGCCCGGCTTTTTTCAGGTGCAGGCTTAAAAACGCCTCCTTGCCGGCCGGATTGGGGTACACAGCCGGCATTTCGCCAAATATTTCCGCAACTTCAATCCTGTCGATCAGCAATTGAACACAAGCGCTGTCGTAATTCATGCAGAGGGAATCCCGGTACGCCGGCCAGTCCAATCCCAGCCGGGCTTCGCAAATGGAATCATGCAATTCCACAAACCCTTCGTGGTTTTGCCCGAAGTTTCCGTGTTCAGAGCAGGCGATTTCATAAGAATGACCGATGCATAGATCCAGGCAGATATCGCAGGTAACGGGCCTGAAAACCTTGATGTCGTCCACGGTAATGATGGAGAACTGGACGGGCGGACTGAACAGCGCAAACCTGGGGTCTTCCACCATCGTGTCGCAAACCGCGACGATGGTGAAAGTATGGATGAGGGCCCCGGCCACCAGGGTATCCAAATGAGTGTTCAAGGTGGTCGCCCTAAGGTCGACAAAATCTCCTGCTGCCGTATATTCAACGGTGTACAAAGGCGCATTGGAGTTAAAATCCCAGGTAAAATCGATTGTAAACCGGTTCAGGTCGCTGTTGTAGGCCAGCGATTCGATCTGAAGCCCCGTGACAGGCAGGCATTTTCCCGAATTTTCTCCCGGCAGGATGCTGAAGGAAGCGCCGGTATGCCTGAGCCCGTCCTCGCAAAGGCTGATAACGGTGAAAGTATGCGGGCTGCTGGTCGGGAACAATTCGATTGGGAAAATGAGATTTTCAACCGTTATCACTTCCGACATCGGTTCGCCCCCGATCAGGAATTCATGCAAGACCTGGTAAGCCTGTACGCCGGGTTGAGGGATGACCTCCAGGGTGGCCAGCGCTGCATCCGGTCCCAAAGGCTGATAGTTTCTCAATATCAGTTCGGAAGCATCACAGGCAGGCGTTTGCCCTTCTAATCTGGCAGACAAAAATGCCAGTAAGGCCAGACTCAACAGAATTTTTGAACGGATCATGGCTTTCGGTTTTAGGGAATGGTGAACAAATTTAAAAATTCCGGCCAACTTGAATATCTTTATTGGGCCAATCCGGACCGCATGCATCAAAAGCTTTTGGAATTATTGCAATCATTGTCGCCCAACCAGTGGCGGGGATTGGAAAAATTCCTGATCTCGCCCTACTTCAATGAAAATGAAAAACTGTGCGAATTATTGGTCTGTTTACGCGATTGCGGTGTCGGGAACGATCCTGTGCCGGAGCAGGTTTTTGAGGTTCTTTACCCGGGCCAGACCTTCCAGAAGCAAGTCATCGACCGGCTTTCTTCTCTTTTGTTCAAACAAGCCGAGCAATTTCTGGCCGTTGAGCGTTTCCTCGGCAACGACTTTGCGCAGGATCTTCAACTGCTCGAATATTATCAGCAATCGCTCAATGACCGGCTTTTTCAGGCCAAACTGCGACAATTGAACAAGACGCAGGAAAGTCAAAACATACGGGGGATCGAATTTTTGCGCAACCAGTTTGCCATAGAAAACGCACTGACGGCCTGGGCTGGACAACGCGACCAAAGGACCGGCGACATCAACCTGCAGCAATTGAACGAAAGCCAGGACCGCCTGTTTTTGGCCGAAAAACTTCGCCTGCTCAACAATATGATCAGCCGGAGCAAAGTCGTTCAGCAGGAATATGAACTCACCTGGCTCGAACCCTTATTGGATAAACTTTCGGGTGAAGACCTGGCCAACTGGCCGTTGCTGGATATTTATTACGCGGAATTGTTGTTGCAGAAAACCCCTTCGGACCGGAGGCATTACGAGGCGCTGAAAGCCAAAACCAACACTTATGCCGGCAAAATACCGCCTGAAGAACTCAGGGGCGCCTTTTCGGTTCTGGAAAACTCGGCCAAAAAGCTATTTGATATGGATACCTATCTCGGAGAGCTTTTTGACCTGTACACCCGCCAACTCGAGTTGGGCCTGTTTTTTCAGAATGGCAACATCCATCATTCGGTTCTGCACAATATCGTTGCCCTGGCCCTCAACCTGGGCCGGACGGAATGGGCCGAATCTTTCCTGGAACAAAACCGGAAAAATATCCTTCCACTGGAATTCGCCGAAGATATTTACCTGCAAAATAAAGCAGAGGTAGAATACCACCGGCGGAATTTCGGCGAGGCCATGAAACTCCTGCAACAGGCCAATCCGGATGATATTTATTACAAACTCAAACAAAAGAGCCTTCTTGCGGTCATTTACTTCGAACTAAGGGAATGGGACGCCCTGGATAACTTCCTGAATAGTTTTGCCAAATTCATCTTCGACCAGCAACGAAAGATCTCCGCTGATAAAGTTGCTTCCTACCGCCAATTCCTCAACGCCATCCGGAAATTATTCCGATGGGTGACCTCCGGACCTGAAATCATGGAAGCGCTGGCAAAAAACCGGGGCATCCGGGATAAAAAACTTCAGGACAAGCTTCAGGTCTGGCAACAGGAATTGATGAATGAACCGATGTTTTATGGCAAAAAATGGTTGCTGGATAAAATAAAGGAGTTGATTTGATGACCACTAAGGGCGCTAAGGAATGCTGATCACAAAATTAATACGGAATCCTCAGTGTCCCTCAGTGGTCTTAGTGGTAAAAAAAATAAACGATCTCAACCCTGAAAACCCCTATATTTGACAAGAAATTGAAGTTCCCATGAAAAACAATAATTATCTGCTGCTGCTGTTGGCCGGATTATTTGCCGTCCTTTTATCTGCCGCCGGGTGCATCCGGAACAACCAGGTTTTTGCCTATGTCGGAAGGGGTGTGGTCGTTTTGGCCAAGGATTCAAAAACCCTGACGGCGGTTGTCGGCAGCGGGGTAGCCGCAGGTGGAATAACGGCCCTGGCCTTTGACTGGGGCGAACAGAAACAGATCAGCCTGAAGGAAGCTCAGGCCCTTGTGCCGGATTGGGACGGAAAAAATTCAACCGTATTGTACAATCCCGAAGCCATACAAATCGCTTTTAATCCGGAACCGCAAACCGGGAAACTGGCTTCCCTTTTGAGGGCCTCCGGTTCACCGCAAGCCGAACCATCAGCTTTTAAGGTGCCGCTCGGCCAATTGATCGGGGCCGGTGTGGTGGTTACAGACACCGGCATGCTGGGCAAAAAGCCGGTCCTGTCACCCGAAACCCTGGCAAAATACCAGATCGGAGTAGCCGCGCCCAAACCCGCTGATTCCCTCCAACTCCGTCCCCTGATCCGGATCGGCGGGCAGGAGTACCGCCTGGGCGAACCCATCTCGATGATCGAGTTGAAAAAATTGAATGCACCGTCCCAATCCATCTCCACGGAAACGTTCAAACAGATCTGGAACGCCGTTTTTTCAAAAAACTGACCATGAAGGACTACCGGGTGGAAGCCAAAAAGATACTGGCAAAAGGCGACCTTGAAGGCGCCGTCAAACTGATGTTGAAAGCTGAACCGGATAATCCGGATCTGACCCGCCTTTCGGCCCGCCTTAACCAATATAAGGAAGAAAAAAACCTGGGCACGACCGGGTTCGAACAACTCAACGTCCTTTACAACCAGATCCTTACGGCCTTAACCGATATTCTGGACGGGAAACAGCCCAAAGCGACCGAAACAGAGGAAAAAGAACAGTTGTACAAGGTGATCGGCGCCATTGTTGTTTTTTTACTGGTTGCCTTGTTTGCAGCCTTGATCTTCACCCAATTCTTCTGATACTTTGCCGATCAAAAAAGAAATTGTCATTACCCGCCAAAAGGCGGGCAGAACCCTTGAACTCGAAGGCCGGACCTGGCGGTATTTCAGCGGCGCTCACTATCTGGGTATCCAGGCCGACCCTGAATTTGCCGAATTGGTCACAGAGGGCCTTTCCATCTGGGGCGCTCATTTTGGAGGCTCCCGGCGTTCCAATTTGCGCCTGAGCATTTTTGAAGAGTCCGAAAACCTGTTGGCCGGCTATTGCGGTGCGGAAGCTGCGTTGATCCTGTCGAGCGGCTCGCTGGCCGGACAAATGTTGTTGCATCACCTCCAATCCACCGACCATTTGTATTGCGCGCCCAACGTCCATCCCGCATTGTGTTTGCCAGGAACGGCGCCTGCGGCAGGGTGGGGGAGTTGGCTGGAAACCCTGTTGAGGGACGCCCCGACCTGGAAACGACCGGTTTCCCTGATCCTCAACCGGATGGACCCGCTGCTCGCCCGGACAGCGCCGCTGGATTGGCTGGAGGCTTTGCCATCCGGGGTTTCGTACCGGTTGATCGTCGATGATTCCCATTATCTGGGGGTGTTGGGGGCAAATGGCGGGGGCAGTTACAGCGATTTGAAACTGCCGCCCAATTTCGGGCTGGTCGTGGTCAGTTCCCTGGGAAAAGCCCTGGGGTTGCCGGCGGGTGTTATTTTAGGATCGTCGGAATTGATCAACCGGCTTTGGGGCAGTTCGCTGTTTGGCGGGGCTTCACCTCCACCGCCCGCTTATTTGCACGCATTCGTCCGGGGCCGGGATATTTACCAGGCGGCCCGCGCCCGTTTGCAGGCAAGGATAAATGAATGGGAAAATTTTATCGCCGGACTTGGACTTTTTTCCAGTTTTCCAGGCTTCCCGGTTTATTACACCCGGCATAATGAACTGGCGGCCTTTTTGGAAAAATACCAGGTATTGATCTCCAGTTTTCCTTATCCCAGTCCGGATGATCCATTGGTTACGCGCGTGATCCTGAATGCCCTGCATACTTCGGAGGATTTGGGTTACCTGGCATTATGTTTGAAGGAGTTTGTTTTGGGGACCACTAAGAGCGCTGGGGGCCACTAAGTCTCCCGCTCTCACCCTCTCTCACCCTCTCACTATACTCTCCAGATCCGCCGGGGAATAAGCGATGGACTTCAGCGTTTTGTGATCATCGGCCCGGTACACCAGGAATACGTCGCCGGATTGTTTGATATAACACTCGAAGCCCTTGGTTTTTTTGTAATAATGGGCGGTGGCCTCGGCTTCTTCCAGCGTCCGGCAGGTTTTGCTCATATTGGAGCGCTGCACTTCGTCGAAGAGGGCGCGGAATTTTTCGCCCAGGCCAAATTCCAGGACGGCGCCCGACAAAACGTATTGTATATCGCAGAGCGCATCAGCTACCCCCACAATATCCTTGTTTTCGATGGCTTCCTCCAGTTCTTTTAGCTCTTCAGCGATCAGGTTGACCCGCAGCCGGCAGCGTTCCTCAGCAGGGATTACCGGGTGCGGTTCGATCGGGTGGTGAAAAGTGCGGTGAAAATCGGCGACCTGGTTGAGGGCGTCCAGTTGATCCATATTGGGTGGTTTTTGGGGGTAAAGATAGGGAAGGCGGGGGAAAAGGCAATTGAAATTCATGATCCAATCGGGGTTGAGCCCTGCCCGCATTGCAACAGGGCTCAACCTGCTTATTCCTTTATTCTCGCAATTTTTAAGGTTTTGGTCATATTTGTGCTTTCAAACCTAATAACGAACCATCCCTTCGCCCGCCCGGCCTACGGCTCGTTCGGGTAAAAATCAATCGAACCAATTTTAACTACATGCTCCTCCTAAAATCCCTCCTGGCCTTCCTCCTCCTCCCCTGCGTCGTCGCTGGGCTCATCCCCTGGCTGCTGGCGCCGGAAGGTTCGATCCGGCCATTCGGCTGGTCGTGGTCGGTATTGTTGGCAGGTATGGTCATCCTGGTCTGGTGCGTGCGCGATTTTTACGTGGCCGGGAAAGGCACCCTGGCGCCCTGGGCCCCGCCCCAAAAACTGGTGACGACAGGCCTGTACCGCTATACCCGCAACCCGATGTACATCGGCGTATTGACCATTGTCCTGGGCTGGAGCCTGCTGACGGGTTATTGGCCGATGACCGCCTACTTCCTGGTCCTGGCCATTATTTTCCACCTCAGGGTGTTGTATTATGAGGAACCGCAGATGCGGAAACGGTTTCCGGAAGAGTGGGAATCTTACGCCGGCAAAACGCCGAGATGGATAAGCGGTTGAAATGTAAAATGTAAAAGACTAAATGCAAAATTTAAAAGTGGACTGCCCACTTTTACATTTTGCATTTTAAATTTTGCATTTTACATTTCCCGTTTAGGGTCAAACCCTTCCAGGTAATCCGCCACCCGCCGCAGGAACGACCCGCCCAGGAACCCGTCCACCACCCGGTGGTCGTAGGAGAGGGACAGGAACATCATCTGCCGCACGGCAATCAGGTCGCCGTATTCGGTTTCCACCACGGCCGGCTTTTTGCGGATGGCGCCGGTGGCCATGATGGCCGCCTGGGGCTGGTTGATGATCGGGGTACCCATGACATTGCCGAAGGTGCCGACATTGGTCAGGGTAAAGGTGCCGTCCTGGATCTCTTCCGGTTTGAGTTTGCCGGTTCGGGCCCGCTCCGCCAGGTCGTTGACCACTTTGGTGAGGCCAGCCAGATTCAGCTGATCGGCGCCTTTGATAACCGGAACGATGAGGTTGCCGCTGGGCAGCGCGGTCGCCATACCGATGTTCACGTCTTTTTTGACGATGATCCGGGTTCCGTCGACCGATACATTGATCATCGGAAAATCGCGGATGGCTTTGGCTACGGCCTCTACAAAAATGGGCGTGAAAGTGATCTTTTCGTTGTACCGTTTCAGGTATTCGTCCTTCACCCGGTTGCGCCAGTTGACCAGGTTGGTCACGTCGGCTTCAACAAAGGAAGTGACATGGGGCGAGGTATGTTTGGAGTGCACCATGTGTTCCGCGATGAGCTTGCGCATCCGGTCCATTTCCACGATCTCCACATTGCCCGACAAACTGACGGCTGGAGGTGCAGCGGATTGCGGCGCCGGTTTGGCAACCGCCGGTTGGGGCGCGGCTGCGGGCGGTTCCTCCCGGTTTTCCACGTAGGCCAGAATGTCCTTTTTGGTAACCCGGCCGTGCATACCGGATCCCGGAACCTGTTCCAGTTCCTGCATGCTGATCTTTTCGGTTTTGGCGATATTGCGGACCAGGGGTGAATAAAACCGGCCGCTTTCGCCGACGGCATGGGGGGCTGCGGCAGGCTCGTTCACAGGCAGATCCGTCGCTTTCTCCTTCGAGTGGCCATTGGAAGTGATTTCCCGGACAGGGTTTTCCGAAGCCACAGAAGGGGACGCAAGGGGCTGGTTTCCTTCACCTTCCGTAGCAATGACCGCAATTACTTTTCCGATCGCTACGGTATCATTTTCCTGGAAGAGGATCTCCACGATCTTTCCGCTGATCGGCGAAGGCACTTCGGAGTCTACCTTGTCGGTCGCAATTTCAAGGATGGTTTCATCCACCTCTACAGAGTCGCCTACCTGCTTGTTCCACTTCAGGATGGTTGCTTCCATGATGCTTTCGCCCATTTTGGGCATGATCAACTCTACTTTCGCCATTGGTTTTATTTTGTACAGCCGACCTCTGGTCGGCGTTTTCAACTTGTACCGCCGACCTCTGGTCGGCGCTTTTATTCAATTGAGTTCCCCGACCGGAGGTCGGGGGTACTATGCCTCGGGTCGGGTTCACTTAATCGAGTGTCCCCCGACCGGAGGTCGGGGGTACTATTTGGGCCAGATTCCGCAAAAATAGCGGAATTTCGCCACCCTCACAAAGATTTCTGCTCCATCGGGTAATGACGGTTCAAAAACCGACGCAGAAAATCCAATGCCCGCACTGCTGCAAAATCGATATTCCGGCGCCGGTCGCGGCCGGCCAGAACTTTCAGCGTTTCCACCCGCTGCGTATCGGCGACAGCTATCCAGATCGTGCCCACCGGCTTTTCGGGTGTGCCCCCGTCCGGGCCCGCAATCCCGGATATGGAGACGGCAATCCCGGCCTCGATCGCGTGCAGGGCGCCGGCGGCCATTTCCCGCACAGTTTCCTCGCTGACGGCGCCATGAGTTTCCAGTGTACCGGCTTTCACGCCCAGCCGCATTTGTTTGACCTCATTGGCGTAGGCGATCACCGACCCTTTGAAATACCTGGAAGAACCCGCCACGGAGGTGATCAGGTGGGCCAGATAGCCGCCGGTGCAACTTTCCGCCGTTGCGAGAAACAATCCACGGTCCAGCAGCATTTGACCGACGGCAGCTTCCAGGGTAGTGTCGTCATATCCGAAGATCAGTTCGGGGATGAGTGCGACCAGCCGGCTTTTCAGATCGTCCAGGGTCCGGTTGAGGCGGGCCTCGTCGTCATCCCGGCCGGTGAGGCGGAGCCGGACCTGGCCCAGCGACGGCAGGTAAGCCAGTTTGACATTAGCCGGAAGACTTTCTTCGAAACCCGAGATCCGTTCGGCGATGAAAGATTCCCCTTCTCCGGAGGTCAGGATGGTGCGATGCCCGATCGGTTTGCCCCTGAAACGGGCCTTGAGCCGGGGCAACACCTCATTTTCCATCAGGTATTGCATTTCGTAAGGCACCCCCGGCATGGAAACCAGCACTTTCCCGGCCTGGTCGAACCACATTCCCGGGGCGGTGCCCATTTTATTGTTCAGGATCTCCGCGTTGGCCGGCATATAACATTGTTCCCTGAAAGCGTCGGTCATGGTGCGGTTATACCGCAACAGTACCCTTTCCACCCTTTCGTAAGTGCCGGGGTCAAAAACCAGTCCGACGCCAAAAAACTCAGCGATGGCCTTTTTGGTAATGTCATCCTTGGTCGGCCCCAACCCTCCGGTCATCAACACGACGTCTGCATCCAGCATCGCCGACCGGATGCCGTCGATGATGTCCTCGTGTACGTCGCCCAGCGAGGTGATGCGTTCGATCTTTGCCCCGATCAGGTTGAGCTGTTTGCCCATCCAGGCGGAGTTGGTGTCGACCACCTGGCCGATCAGGATCTCATCGCCGACGGTTAAAATATGGACTTTCATGGTTGGTGTATGAAACGGATTTGTTTGATGTCAAAATGTTCAGGCTGGCCGTTTTCCGGCAGGACGATCAATTTGCCGTTATCGTCCACCCCCTTGACGGCGCCTTTGAAAACCTCCCCGTCCGGGTGTTCAAACCAGGCAGATTCCTCCAGGCGGTATAAACGCTGGGTATAGACCTCGCTCAGCGCCAGGTACCGCCCTTCCCGGAGTTGAAGGTAGCGGTTTTCGAGGGTTTGAAACAACCGGTTCAGTACTTCATCCAGATCGACATCCCTCTTGCCTGCCGCGAGGCTGACCGACCCCGGGTTGGGCAGGTCCGGAGGGAAAACTTTTTGGTTGACATTGATCCCGATGCCGATCACCGAACTTTGGATGAGGGCGCCGGACAGTACGTTCTGGATCAGGATCCCTGCGATTTTTTTGTTCTGCCAATAGAGGTCGTTGGGCCATTTGATGGACAGGTTGCCGGCCAGATAATGCGAAAGGCAATCAAAAACACCGAGGGCTATCGCCATATTCAGAAAGAACTGGCGCCCGGCCTGGAGGAAAACGGGGTAAAGGATCACGCTGAAAGTCAGGTTTTTATCCGGTTCGGAAACCCAGCCGCTGCCAATTTGTCCGCGGCCGTCCCATTGTTCGCAGGCCTTAATGACAGTTCCCTCTGCTGGCCTGCTTTTTGTGAGTAATTCAGAGGCATAAACATTGGTGGAAGCCAGTTTTTGAAAATCAAGGACAACTTTTCCGATAAAAAGCGTGTCATTTGCAATCAAGAATGGAATTTTTTTTAATTTTAATGGATTATTCAGAACATTGGAAACACTCCCCGGCAATGCGGCGGATGTCCGACTGCACGGAGGTATCTTATCACAAAACTAGCGCTAAATTTTGAATACACAAGCCAGACTGAGCAAGCCAAAACCAAATGTGGACCTAACGGATCTGAATGATCTGATCATTGACAGCATCCAGGACATCAAAGGCAAAAAAATTGTCAAACTGGACCTCCGGCACATAGAAGAAGCCCCTGCGGATTATTTCATCATCTGCGAAGGCGACTCGAATACCCAGGTCAAAGGTATAACGGATAATGTCCATCGGCGGGTTCGGGAAGAAGCCCGCCTCCAGCCCAACCATATCGAAGGGGAGAAAAATGCCCATTGGATCTGCATGGATTATTTCTCCACCGTTGTGCATGTTTTTTATCGTGAGACCCGTACCTTTTATGACCTGGAGCGGTTATGGAGCGACGCAAAGTTTACCGAATTTGAAACCCTCTGACAACCGTTGGCCTAAAAAAGCACGAGTAAATGGAGAATGAAAATAACCGGAATAATTCCGGTGGATTGAAGTTTAATTTTTTCTGGATTTACGGTGTGATTGCCGTCTGTTTCCTGGTGTTGACCTTTGTATTCGCTGCAGGCGGCTCCAAAGAAACCAAAAAAACACCCAAAGACCTGGTTGCCATGCTCGCCGACCGGGCGGTTGCAAGGCTGGTGGTGATCAATGAAAAAAAAGCCCATATCACGCTCAAATCCGAAAAACTGAGCGACCCGAAATACAAAGACGCCGCCAAATCCGGGTGGGGCAAAGAGCGTTTTCACTATTGGATGGAAACAGGCCCCGACTTTGACGACCTGGTCAAAGATGTCCAGACGGAAAACAATACCCCCCGGGAGGAATGGATCTACCCGGACCACGAAGTTCGCCAGGATCTGCTCAAGGACTTCCTCCGGTTCATGCTGCCCATCATCGTCCTGGTGCTGATCATGTTGTTCATCATGCGCCGGATAACCGGCGGCGGCGGAGGCGGCGGCGCCCAGATCTTTAACATCGGAAAGTCGAAGGCGACCTTGTTTGACGAAAACAGCAAGGTCAACCTCACCTTTGCCGATGTAGCCGGGCTGGATGAGGCTAAAGAAGAGGTCATTGAGATCGTCGACTTCCTGAAGACCCCTAAAAAATATACGGCCCTGGGCGGCAAAATCCCAAAAGGCGTTTTATTGGTCGGCGCGCCCGGCACCGGTAAAACCTTGCTGGCCAAAGCGGTCGCCGGTGAAGCAGGCGTACCCTTCTTTTCCATTTCGGGATCTGATTTTGTGGAAATGTTTGTCGGCGTCGGCGCCTCCAGGGTGCGGGATCTTTTCCGGCAGGCCCGCGAAAAGGCGCCTTGCATCGTATTCATCGACGAGATCGATGCCGTGGGCAGGGCCAGGGGGCGCGGCAATTTCCAGGGCAGCAACGACGAACGGGAAAACACCCTCAATCAATTGCTGGTGGAAATGGACGGCTTCAGTACCGACAAGGGCGTCATTCTCATGGCTGCTACCAACCGGCCGGACGTTCTGGACACCGCTTTGATGCGCCCCGGCCGCTTTGACCGGGTGATCGGCATTGACCTTCCGGATTTAAAAGGCAGGGAAGCCATTTTCAGCGTCCACCTGAAAAACATCAAAAAAGCGCCGGATGTAGACGCTTCCGCGCTTTCAGAAATGACCCCCGGGTTTGCCGGCGCTGAAATTGCCAATGTTTGCAACGAGGCGGCCCTGATCGCTGCCAGGCGGAATAAAAAGGCGGTGGACATGGATGATTTCAATTCGGCCCTGGACCGTGTGATTGCCGGTCTTGAAAAGAAAAACAAGCTGATCTCTCCGGAGGAAAAAGAGGTGATCGCCTATCACGAAGCCGGTCACGCCGTCTGCGGCTGGTACCTCGAACACGCTTCTCCGTTGGTAAAAGTCACCATCGTACCCCGCAACGACAAGCTGGGTTTTGCCCAGTATCTGCCCAAAGAAGAGTACATCACGCGGACTGAACAGTTGCTCGACCGGATCTGTATGGCCTATGGCGGCCGTGCTGCCGAAACGATTGTTTTTGGAAAAGTGTCCACCGGGGCTCAAAACGACCTGGATCAGGTGACCAAAATGGCTTATAGCATGGTTACCATGTTTGGCATGAATGAAAAAGTCGGCCAGGTTTCCTTCCACAGCTTGTCGCAGGATGTTTTTCAAAGGCCATTCTCCGATGAAACTGCCTTTATGATTGACGAGGAAGTGCGGGGTTTGCTCCACCTTCAGTTTGAAAGGGCCAAACAACTGCTTTCAGAGCGGCGTGAAGAACTGGAAAAGCTGGCTCAGGCTCTGCTTGAAAAAGAAGTGTTGCACAAGTCGGCAGTGGAACTGTTGATCGGTCCAAGGCCTCATCCGGTGGAAAACAGCAATACGCACCGGGGGGCTTCGGTTCCGACGAACAGCCTTTGATGATTTGTTGATTTGTTGATTTGTTGATTTGTTGAATTGTTGATTTGTTGAATTGTTGATTTGTTGATTCGAAACGGCAGCCCTCGTATCAACGCATCAACAAATCATCGAATCAACATCCTAACCACCCTGTTTCATGGAATCAATTTCTCAACTCCCATAGCCACCTCCCGTTCCGGTTGATGTACCCGATCTTTTCGCCCAGTTCAACCCGGAAGATATTGCCGTCCATCAGATCGATCTGGTCGAAGTGGGCGGGAATTAAAGGGGTTCCATCCGCTTTGAGGACGCCAAAGGCGGGCGGGCGTGTAATAAACAGGCTGCCGGTTGGGTCGATCGCCGCATATTTGGTCGGAATGACGGTCATGCCGTTCCGGTTGATCAATCCCTGGCGCCAGGACAGTTTCACCATGGCCACGCCGTTTTCGAAGGCATTGATCTCCTGAAAATGCCGGTCAAAAAGGTTTTTTTCGTCCTGGCCCGCATAAAAACAGGGCAGGTTTTTATCCGGCGGGCGGTTGTCTCTGATACCGAATATGCCGTTTTCATAAAACAAAATATGACCGACCCCCATCGGAACGGTTTTGCCCAACCGGTTGATCATTTTGCGACTTTTATCGTCGAAATTTTCCACCTGCACCAGGGCCAGGCTGTCGCTGAACGGCGAAACCCAGTCAAAAGCGCCTTCAAAAGCCTGTGCGCCGGTGGTGTCGAGGTAAACCCAGGTTCGTTTATTGACCCCCCGGGCGGCGATCAGGCCTTCGGAGAGTTCACCCAAACGGTCAAAAGCCACCGGGATCACCTCTTTTCCCCTGCGGTTGACCAAGCCGTATAATTTTCCGCTTTTCACCACGGCAAAACCCGCTTTGAATGGACCGATCTCCTGGTACTTGACCGGGCTTAACACTGCTCCCCGGTTGTCGACGAGGCATTTCATTCCGGACCGGAAGCTTTCCATGGCCACTGCCAGGCCCAGCTCGTTGAACGGGTAGATCCGTTCAAATCTTTCCGGTTTTAAAACGGTTTCGCCCTCTGTATTGATGAGGCCCGTCCTGGATTTCATGACCACCCGCGCAACGCCGTGGCTGAAGTCGAACGCCTTGACGTATACCGGTTCTATTTTTACGTTTCCTTTCCGATCCAGGAATCCATATTTGTATCTGCTTTTGAAAAGGCAGCGGCCGCTGTGGAAATTATAAACCGTGTCGATGGTCATTCCGGCGTCTGCGGTTGAAAAAACCTGGTTTCCGGTGGTGTCCATAAAAATCCAATGGTCATCCAGCAGAACGGCAACCAGTCCCTCCGAAAAATCGTGCACTTTTTTGAACCGGCAAGGGAGGATTTCCTCCCCGGTCTCGTTGATAAAACCCCAGAGGGAATCCTGCATTACCCTGCAAAAACCCGCTTTGAAATCGCCGCGGCGGGTATAATCGCGATTAAAAACTTCCCAGCCTTTCTGGTTGAAAATCAAGGTTTTCTGCCCCTTTTCCGTCGTCTTCCAATTGCCGTAAAAGCCTGAAATTCCGAGGTATGAAAAGGGGATGACGATGTTGTTATTCCGGTCGATGACTCCCCATTCTCCATCCTTCATGGCTTCTGCCCGGCCATTGCCGTCGAAATATTCCAGGAAATCATATTGGGGCCGGATCACCCAGTTGCCGCTGGTATCGATGAAACCCCATTCGGGTTGGGACCCTTCACCGGCATCCAGGCATAAGGGCGTCTCCCGCCAGGTCTGGTTGGAAACGGAGGATAAACAATATTTTCTGGCCAGGTTGTAGATGGTTTCCAACTGGAATTTGAGCTGATTCGGGTCTTTGACGGGTTGCAGGCGCCCGGCGACGGCGGCGACGGCTACTCCGTTGACAAATTCTCCGATATAGGAAAACCGCAGCGATTCGCCGGCCTTATTCTTTTTTTCCTGTCCGTTGCGGCCGGCAAGCCCAAATTTTCCATCCTGGTCAATGAATACGGCCAGGGGAAGGCCCCTTTCAAAATCATGCCTCCGGAGGCCGATCCATTTGAACGGGGTGATCATTTGACCGTCATTGTGGCTGAATATCGAAAACTGGCAAAGGCGGTCGTCGCCCACTCCAACCGTTTCTGTAAATTGGTTGACCACAAACTGTTCTTTGGAGAATACCAGGCTCAGGCCGGGTTCGAGGATATGACTCACCTGTCTGTAAACCGGAGGCAAAACCCAAAAGGTGTCCCGGGATTTCTGGGTCTCCTTGAGCCCCCACGACCTGGTGGATTTGTTGTCGAAGGCCCAGAGCCATTTTGATTCGGGAACGCCGTAGGACGGAAACTGGTCGACATAACTGATTTCTGCCGGTCTTGGGGGCGGTTTCTTTCTGACTGCTTCTTTAATGGGCAAATCATCTTCATATCCGATGCGAAGGTTAAAAACCTGGCCGTAGTCCTGTACGTCGACCACTTTTCCGGTTGAATCCACCCGGAACAGGCTGACCGAATCCTGGCGGAAGGCTTTGATGTACTGGCTGTCCTGCTGGATCAGGTCGTACATCGGCGGGATGATCTGCTCCATTTTCCGGTTGACCATGCCGTAGTTCCGGTTCCTGATCACAATGGCCAGGCCGTTCCGGAAATCAAAGATCCGGGCATATTCGCAGGCCAGGACGGTATCCTTTCTGGCCAGGTCGACCAGCCCCCAAAAGCGGTTCTTCACCCGGAATACCGTTCCAATGCCCGGGGCAATGCTGTCGTAGGCAGGCCGGAGCACTTCGGTTCCGAGGCTGTCCAGTATGCCCGTTCCGGCCGGAAGGTTGCATGCGATGTACCCGGAATTGAGGGGGTGAAAATCCAGGTAAATTTTGTTTGGGAAGGAAAAGGTGTCCCTGCGATCGAAGCGATACAAGCGGGGGGTATAGCGGGTAGAATCCCAGAGTTCGAGGAAATGGCCGTTCAACGGTTGTATGGCTACCCATGGATTGGCAGAAAGCGGCCGGCCTGTACTGTCAAACACAGACCAGGACCCGGGGTTGGTTTGGGCAGCTATAAAATCGGGATGATGGGCTTTAATATCCAGGTAATAGCCGGGTAAAACGGGGTTGCCGCCTTTTTTCAGCAGTTGCCAGTTTTTGCCCGGGGCTTTAGCTTTAAAAAATGGGCTGCCGGTTCTCAGCAGGCTGATCCATTCATATTGGATCGGAAGGATGAATTCGCCGGTGGCAGACTGGACCCCCCAAAGGGCATTTTTGCCTACTTTGAAATACCCGGCAGTTTGGGTTTCCAATGTGTCGAGCAACCGGATATCTTCATAGCCTGAGCCAAAAAGTTCCCTGCCCGTCCGGTCGACCAGGACAAATTGATCCCCTTTTTTAACTGCAAAATGGTTGTAGGAAAGCACGCGAATCTGGCGGTAAAGCGGAGCAAGCGCCTCTTTCCGGTCGGGGCCGACCAGCCCAAGGAGTCCGTTCAATTCCACCAGCCGGAACCCGGAAGGCCGGTTCGTTCTGTAGTCGCCGTACCAGGGCAGGTCTGCCGGGCCAAGGGCATCGTATCGCGGTTCGACCACTACCTTTCCGCTCCGGTCGATATACCCCCATTTATGATTTACCTTAACGGGATAGAGGTACCTGAACTGCGCGTGCAGGGCGGCAGAGAGGCAAACCCAGAGGAAGATGAAGGGCAGGCATTTTTTCATAACGAGGGAGTTTTCAGTTTGACAATCCGAAGTTGGCAGTCTGCTGCAGTCCACAGTCTGCAGTCCACAGTGTGCAGTCTGCCACACGTCTGTAGCTTGGCGCAAAGGAGCTTCTATGGGCAGTCTTTGAAATGTATTTCAGCATAAACACGTCTCAAAGACTGCCCACGCCTGTGGCGTGGCCAACTGTCACAAACTGCCAGACTATAAAAAATCACCCCAAGTCAGCCAGCGCCTTGTTCAGGGATGCGACGGATTCGATTTTTAGTTCTTTCACTTTCATTTTGAAGGTAAATTGACCGCCTTTGGCATCGAGCAATTGTTCTTTAACGGCCTGGAAATCCTCTTGTGAAAAAACGGCAAAGCGGTTGTCGGGGAGGAGCGCTACAAGCCGGTTGTCGGTTTCGGGGTTGAAACTGAATTTATCCCAGTCGGAATAAGGGAAAGCGACAACGGCTCTTCTGCCTCCGGTGATGAGGTAAACCGTGATCATATCTTTGGGAACGGCGACGCCTTCGAACGAGAAATTGGCTGCCAGCGGAATATTTTCCTGCATTTTCCAGATAACATCCCAGTTGTAGACACCAAAATCATTGATTTGAAACGACCGGATAAATGCCGCCTGACGCGCTTCCAGCGCTTCCTTTTGCTGATAAGCGGCCAGGAATTGCTGGTATTCGCCGAGTTTTTGCTGGTAAGCGGCCATAGCATCTTCCAGGTTTCTGCCGCTTTGGCAAGGTTTGACCGGGATGCTGTATTCTTTTTCCTCTCCGGAAAGCTCCAGGCGGTAAACACCCTCCGTTTCTGTGGCAGTCAGGCTGGATGATTCCCAGGGTTCGCTGAAGACCCAGGCATTGCTGGCGGGGTCTTCGGCTTTGTTGTTGCCGGCGTATTGCCAGATGATCCCGCGAAGTTGGCGGAGTTCGGGAAATTTGCTGTAATTGATGTCAAAATTGAGAGCCGGTTTGGATTTGTCCACGGCGGCTGGTTTTACCGGTGGGATGGGTTTTGCGGCAGGTCTTTCGGCGCCTGCCAAGCGGGCCGGGTTGGGGGATGGGCTGCCGGCGCCCAGGTTGTCCCAGTTGCCCTGTTCGGCGTCAAACCGCCAGAAATCGTAGACGCCGTCCACTTCGGAGGCCATGGTCACGGTGAGCGTTTTTTCGGGAGCGATAAAAACGGGTTGCCCCTTGACGGAACCCTCGATCCGGAACATGCCCGCGGTCTGCATCCAGGCATCCCGGCCTTCTTCGGTCAAAATCCGCATGGGGATACCGGAGGCAATGATCTCTGCGGGAGAGTGAAACTCGCGGTAAACAATGTCCACCGTTTCATTTACGGGGGTTCCGTCGGCGAAAACAAAGGCGCCGGAAGGGATTTCGATGGAACCGCCGTTGTCGAGTTGAAGGGTGGAAGCTTTGACTGCAGAAGCGGTAAACCTGGAAACCGGAAGTTCAAGGTTTTCCATTGGCGGCGCGATGGTCAGTTTTTGAATCACCGGGGATTGCGGGGTAGTTGACTGTGCGGAATCGGTGTTGCCGGACTCGCAGCTCTGGAGCATGATCAAGGCTGCAAACGCCAGAACAGGGGTTGAAATTCGCATACGGCTATGGATTAGGTTAAAAAATAAAGATTGGTTGTAACTATAATTCTGAATAACGCAGATAGTTACAGAAAAAATTCCTTTTTTTGGAAAACTTGCTGGTTAATTGTTTGGGGTGGTTTGGAGTGGTTTGGGAGGAGAATAATTTAAAAGGAAAGATGGAGTTATTTAATTCGACCATTGGTTATCGGGAGGCCTGCAAGGTTCGGGCGTACGAAATTGACAGCCGCAAAGAGATGAATGTACCGGCACTGGTCCGGTTAATGCAGGAAGCGGCGATGCAAAATGTGATCCACCTCAAGCTTTCGGTTTGGGATCTCAGCCCTCAGGGTATTTCCTGGGTATTGCACCGGATGCGGCTGGAGGTGATCCGGATGCCCGTATTGGGTGAGAGCATTGTGGTTTACACTTATCCCTCGGGGTTTGAACGGCTTTTTACCTACCGCGACTTTTGTGTGACCACCCCGGCGGGAGAGGTTCTGGCCTGGTCGTCCACCCGCTGGCTTTTGATGGACACCCAAACCCGCCGGTTGAAACCTTTGCCGCCTTTTATCCTGGACCTGGCCGACCGGATGCCGCCGGAAGACCGATGCCTGCCCCGGCCTACAGGGGATATCCCGGATTGTCCGGCCCCGGATTTTCAAAAAGATTTTACCGTCGGCTGGCACGACCTCGATTTCAACCACCACCTCAACAACACCCATTATATCCTCTTTATGCTGGAATCGCTGCCCTCCGAATGGCTGGAAAAAAAACGCCTGAAAACGCTGGACATACAATACCGGCTGGAAGGTAAATTGAACGATCCACTGACCGCTTCGGGTAAAATGACGGAAAGCAATGTTTTTGTTCACCTGCTCATGCGGCAATCTGACGGCAATGAACTGGCCAAAGGGAAATCAACCTGGGATCTTCATTGAATTATTTTTAAAACGAATGGTTTTTTAATTTATATTTGTAAATAAAAAAATGAATTACCGTTTCCCTGGGATGGACCCTTATCTGGAGGGGTATCTATGGCCGGATGTACATAATGCCCTTGCCGCGAAGATCCGCCAAATACTGGCGCCGGCGATACAGCCCAAATATGTTGCGCGGTTGAATATTTATGTCGTCGAAGATACTCATCCCGAAAGCGATTTGGGGATCATGTACCCGGATGTTGAAATCATGTTAAGGAAAGGGATGGGATCGGTGAATGAACCGGAAGCGGCTTACGGAGACTCCCCAATTACTCCGCCTACACAAACCGTTCCCGTATTGGAACCTGTAGAGATACAGATCCCTGTGGTAGAAATCCGGGATCAGGGCAATAATAAATTGATCACCAGCATTGAGATCCTTTCACCGGTCAATAAACGCGACCCAGGCTTTCAACCCTATATCAGGAAAAGGCAGCAAATCATCGCTTCAGGGATTAATTTGCTGGAAATCGACTTGTTGAGGAGGGGGAAAAGGTGTGTTTCGGGCCCGGGGGTGGGAAAATGCGACTATTTAGTGTCCCTGACCAGGTCCGGGAGCCGGCAAACCGAACTTTGGGAAGTGGATTTGGCCACCGTATTACCGACCGTGCCGGTTCCCCTGTTACCAGGCGACCATGAGGCAGTACTGGATATTCAGCAGGCAGTGAAGGCAATCTATGAAGAGGCCGCCTATCATCTTTCCATTGATTACAGCCAGAAACCTCCTCCTCCCGAATTGCCCTCCGATGCCTGGATGTGGATTAAAAGCCTGTCTTCGCAGGCCCTTGACTAAAATCATTGCCTTCCAATGATAAAAGTCGCTGTTTATGATTTTTAAAGGGGGTAGTATTGCAGTAGCATAGCCAATTTATTCACCCTTAACCACACAGCTATGAATACGGGATACTCATTTGGCCCCGCCATCGTTTTCGGCTCCCTTGGAGCGGCTTTGGTTGTTATCACAGTCATCATCCTTGCCCTCCGGTACCATATACAAAAACAGGCGTCGCTGCCGCTGACCGAGATGAACCGGGACAAGCCCCGGAAGTCGGCGCTCAAGGCCAGGAATAAATATCCGGAAGTGGATGTTTTTAAGTTCCGGGATCAGGCTTTTTATTTCGGACTGGCCCTGACACTTGGGATCGTCACGGTCTTTTTTAACTGGACGACTACGGATCCCCAGGAGGACAAAGGTTATTTTGCTGTGACCATCGACGAAGAAATCGAGGTTGAAATTCCCAGGAGCGCCAGCGAACCCCCTCCGCCGCCTCCGCCGCCGACCCCGTCCGTGATCCAGGAAGTGCCGGATGAAATGATCCTGGAAGATCCGGTGACCTTTGTGGATCAATCCGTGGATGCCAATACACAGGTGAATGTCGCTCCGGTGGTTGAAAAGAAAAAAGAGTTTGTGCCACCCCCACCGCCCCCTCCGATGGAAGAACCCGAGGTAGATGAAATCTTCAAGATCGTGGAAGAATTTCCGAGATTTCCGGGTTGTGAAGACGCGGGCAGCACGGCAGCTGAAAAGAAAGCCTGCGCCGACAGAAAAATGCTGGAGTTCATATACGAGAACATCAGGTATCCGCATATTGCCCTGGACAACGGCATTGAAGGCACCGTCATCGTGAAATTTGTGGTCGAAAAAGACGGCAAAATAACGGGTCTGGAGTTATTAAAAGACATCGGCGGCGAATGCGGGCAAGAGGCGCTCCGGGTCGTGGGATTGATGAACGAGATGGATGAAAGGTGGACGCCGGGCAAACAGCGGAACGTGCCGGTGCGGGTGATTTTCAATTTGCCGGTTCGGTTCAAGATTAATACGCGGACTTGATTATTTAGTTTGGGGTTGTTTGGGGTTGTTTGGAGTTGTTTGGGATTGTTTGTTAACAAAACGGAACCATTCCTCCAAAGGAGTCTCCATAGAAGTCCTTCGGAAATACGAACAAACAACCCTAAACCATCCCAAACTTCCGAATGGCAAGGCAGGGTAGTGTCCTTATGAAGGCGTTTTATTTTTTCTTCTTGGCCTGATCTTTTTCTCTTTGTTCTTTCTGGCGCTGTTGTTCCTTCATAGCCGCCTCCAGGCGTTCCTGGAATCCCGATTTTTTCCTGGGCTGTTTCCGGTAAGCTTCCATTTCGGATTTGATCTTTTCCTGGTCGATGATATAGTTCTTGGTCACGACGGTCTGGCCGATGTTGACCAGGTTGCTGAAGAGCAGGTAACAGGTCAAACCGGAGGCAAAACTGTTGAAAAAGCCAAGGAACAGAACCGGCATGATATACTGCATCCATTTCATCATGGGGTTCGACCCAAAATCCATGTGCTGGGTATTGTAGTAGGTATAGGCCAGGGTGGTGAGGGCCCATAACAGGGTGAACATGCTGATATGTGCGCCGAAACCCAGCGGCAGTTCGAAGGGCAGGCGCCAGAAAACGTCGTAAGAAGACAGGTCGGTGGCCCACAGGAACCCGGCCTGCCGGAACTCGATGGATGCCGGGAAAAAGCGGTACAAGGCGAACCAGATCGGCATCTGGAGCAGCATGGGCATGCAACCGCCGAGCGGGTTTACCCCGTGTTCGCGGTACATTTTCATGGTTTCCATCTGTTGCTGCTGGGGGTCTTCCTTGAACTTGTTTTTCAGGCTTTCAATCTGGGGTTTGAGGGCGCCCATCTTCGATTGTGAATACAACATCTTGTAGGTCAGCGGGAAGAGCGCCATTTTGACCAGGAAGGTCAGCACCAGGATAACGAGGCCTGCGCTGCCGATAAAACTCGAAAGGAAAGTAAAAATCGGCCGGATGATCCAGCGGTTGATCGTGCCGAATACCGTCCATCCGAAAGGAATAATGTCCTCCAGTTCATGCCCGATCGACCTTAGCCGTTTGAATTCATTGGGGCCGGTATAGAGGGTCATGGCAAAGGTTTCGCTGGGGGTATGGTTATACGGCAATGCCAGTTGGGCGTTCAGGATCTTCAAGTCTTCGTCGGAGGGATCGAGAACGACGGTCTCCAGCCTTGCGGATTTGAAACTCTGGTCGGCAACCAGGGAGGAATTAAAAAACTGGTTGGTATGACTGATCCACTTGACCGGCTGGTCCCGGATCTCCTCCACATCGTTGGAAGTACAGGAACAGTAATCGGGTGAATCTTCGGCGGGTTTGAAGTAAAGGGTGGAATAATTGCGTTCGTAACCGGTGTTGATCTCGATCTTGTCGAGGTAATTGAGCCAGGTCAGTTGGATGGCCTGGACATCATTGGAAAGGACCTGTTGCAGGCCTTCGAATTTGATATCGTACTGGATGGCATAGGTTCCGTCGGCCAGTTCATACCTTTGCTCGAAATAACCGCCGTTGGCAGCCGGCGCGCGGAAAACGAGGGTTTTATTGCCGGGTTCCGCCTTGAAATAGAGGTCGCCGGTATTCACCCCCCCGGAAGGCAGGCCTGCTACCGGTAGAAAATAATCAAAGCGGTTTTTCCCATCCTCCAGGAGTTTGAGGTTGGTTTTGAGTTCCTCTCCTTTTTTATCATTCAGGATCTTGTAGTAGTCTTTGAGTTCCACTTCCCTGATGCGGCCGCCTTTGTTGGTGAAAACCACCTTCATGAGGTCGTTTTCCAGGGTGATCAATTCCTCCGTTCCGGTGGAGGCGGGGGTAAAAGGGCCGAAGGTCGCGCTCATCCGGGCCATCCGGGTGGAGTCGTCGACTTCCACATTGGGCGCTGCAGGCTGGGCTGATGCGGCGGTGTCTGCGGCGACGGTTTGATTGAGCGCCTGTTCAGCAAGGGCAATAGAATCCTGTACGCGTTTCTGCTGTTCCAGTTCCTCCGCGGAGGGGGTCATAAAACGCTGCCAAACAATCAAAAGCAGGAAGATCAGGACGAACCCGATGATAGTATTTCTGTCCATTCAAGCTAGGAGTAATTCAAAAACAGGCGCAAAGGTACAATTTTGCACCAAGGAAAAACAATTTAGTCGACTTAAGTTGTGATTGGGCTGACGAGGAGGGGGATGTGATTCATGGTTTCAGTGATTCATGGTTTCATGGTTTTCCCGAAGGGATGGCTATGCCACAGTGTTTCATGGTTAAACTCCGGGCAATGAAGCCATATAACCATGAAGCCGTGTAACCATGTAACCATGAAACCCTCTAAATCGCAACTACCCCAACCCCTTCAACCACCATTTCAGCCATTACCCTTCCCGGATAAACCTCCAGGGCCACCGCGAGGCAGTCCATCGCCTTTTCCAGGTCGTCGGTGTTCAGTACAAAAGCGAGGCGGACTTCCTGCAGACCCAGTCCTGGGGTGGCATAAAAACCCTGCCCCGGGGAGATCATAAGTGTAGCGCCTTGGAAATCAAAGGATTCCAACAGCCATCGGCAGAAAGTCTCTGAATCGTCGATCGGGAGTCTGGCAAAACAGTAGAATGCGCCGCCCGGCAAATAACTCACCACGCCCTGCATCTTTTGCAGGCGGTTATATACCGTTTTGCGGCGCCGGTCATATTCTTCTTTGACTTCTTCGAGGTAGGCGTCGTCGATCTCCAAAGCGGCTTCTGCCAGCACCTGTCCAAGCCCCGGAGGGCTCAGGCGGAGCTTTGCAAACCGGTTGACGGCTTCCAGGACGGCGGGGTTGAACGCAATGATCGCGCCGATACGGGCGCCGCAGGCACTGTAACGTTTGGATACCGAGTCGACAACCAACACGTGATCGCGGATGGTGTGCAGGTTCAGCACGGAATAAAACTGTTGTCCGTCGAAACAAAATTCGCGGTAGACTTCATCGGCAAAAAGGTATAAATCGTGTCTTTTGACCACATCGGCGAGGGCCTCCAGGGCTTCGCGGGCGTAAAAACTGCCCGTGGGGTTATTCGGATTGGTGATGAGAATCCCTTTGGTCCGGGGTGTAATGGCTGCTTCGATGGCCGATACCGGAGGCAGGTCAAAACCGCTCTCTATCCGGCAGGTGATGGGTCGGATATGCACCCCTGCCATGAGGGCAAAGCCGTTATAATTGGCGTAAAAAGGTTCGGGTGCGATGATCTCGTCGCCGGGGTTGAGGCAAGCAAGGAAAGCCAGGAGTAAGGCTTCCGATGCGCCGGCAGTTACAATAATATCTTCTGCATTCGCTTGAATATCAAACTTTTGAAAGTAACCGGTCAGTTTTTGGCGATAGGATAGGTATCCTTCCGCCGGGCTGTATTCGAGTACTTTTTTGTGGAGGTTCCGGACGGCTTCCATCGCGCTGGGCGGTGTGGGAATATCGGGTTGGCCGATGTTGAGGTGGAAAACTTTTTTTCCGGCGGCCTTTGCTTTTTCAGCCAGCGGCGCCAGTTTGCGAAAAGGTGAAAGCGGGGCATTTTTCCCCCTCTCGGAGATGAGTGGCATCTTGCGTTTTTTATTTGAAAGGGCAAAGATACACGGGCTAGGCGGAATTTTCAGGAAAATGGGGGTTTTTAGTTAGACAGGCTTTCCGCTCACCGTACGACGGTAGCAGCCTGGGGATGCACAATCCGGTATCCCTGGCGCAAGGCACAATTTTTAAAAAGTTTTCCTTACATATTGGGGGTTTTGCTTCCCTGGAACATCACCTGCATCAGCACAAACAGCGATTGTGTGGGATCCACTTTATCGTTTTTACAGACAAAATACACATCGCGTTTGCCAGTCTGCGCCTTCAAAGGGGCAAAAGCCATAGAAGGTTTGGGTGGAGCTCCGGGATCCATCGGTTTGGCTTCGACAGGGGAGGAAGTACCGATCAATTCTCCCGCGGGGGAGTCAAGGCGTACTTCGACGATCCCGCCGGCCATGCCATAATTGGAAGGCGCATTGGCGATGAGCATCACTGCGCCGATCCCGTTCAAATCCACATTTTGGAAAGCGAGATAGGCCCCGGCTTTTTGTGCGATGGCAATTTCCACCTCCTGCCCCGGTATTTTCATGATCATCATATCGGCGGTAATATCGGCAGCGGCTGCAGACAGGTTTGCATTGCGCAGCATCAGCACCTGCTCGGAACGGATGCCGGGGATACCATTGGCGCCCTTGTCTGTATATGCTGCCCGAAGGATGAACACCCCCTGATCGCTTTGCCCCTTCGGAATAACGGCCGTATAACTGCCTTTCAGCGGTAAAACATTGGCGGGTTTTTGGGTCAGGCTGAGAATGTACTTCACCATCTCGGCAATGTCCTGGTCTGGCAGCGATGGGTGAGCGGCCATCATCACCTCACCCCAGGCGCCGCCGCCGCCTTCCTTGATTTTTTTGGCCAGGTACTGCGGCGCTTTTGGGTCTGCGGCGTATTTCTTTGAAATATCGGTATAGGTCGGCCCGATGGACTTTTTGTCGATGGCATGGCAGGCCTGGCAATCGCTTTTTTCCATCAGCATTTTTCCAACGGAAAAGGCTGAAAAATCGTCGGCGAATTTGTGTCCCTGTGCGATAATCGTCTTGTCGAAACCCCCGGGTAAATAGTCAATTGTGACGCTGACGGCGTCGGGCGGAATACTGCCTGATCCAGTCGAACCATCTTCCTGGTCGTTTACAGTTACCTGATAATCAAAAGATTGTCCGGGGAAGAAAAAACCGGAGTTGCCGTTTGTGATGGCCAGTTCAAGCTGTGGCGGCTCGTTGCCCGCCAGAATTTCGAGGTTGGAAGCGGACTCACCGCCCTTGCCGTCCTTCACGGTTAGTTCGACCTTATACATACCTGCTTTATCAAATAAAAAGTCCAAATCCGGCGTGGTGGAAGTCTTCAGGGATTTGCCCTCTGGCGAGGAAATATTCCAATGATAGGTCAGGTTGTCCAGATCGTAATCGATAGTGCCGTTCGAGGTGAAACGGGCAGTAAAAGGCACGGCGCCCTGTGTTTTGTCGGCGGCAATCTTCACTTGCGGGTGGCGATTCCCGGCTGTGTACTCGATGCGCACGAGGCGGGCGTCGGGATTGCCAGTGAACCAGCCGGTACCATACTCCAGCACATACAGATCCCCATCCTTGCTGAATTCCATATCCACCGGGTTGCTGAATTTATAGCTGCCCATGAACGGTTCCATGCCTGCATAATTGCCGTCCTTGTCCATGGTAACGACCATGATCCAGCCCCTCATCCAATCGTATATGAACAGTTTGCCATTGTAATAATCGGGGAAGGGGCGTTTGGCGGTCTTGAAATCCGCTGTGTAATACACCGGACCCGCCATAGCGTTC
This sequence comes from uncultured Lewinella sp., assembly GCA_964558465.1. Taxonomy (GTDB): domain Bacteria; phylum Bacteroidota; class Bacteroidia; order Chitinophagales; family Saprospiraceae; genus JACJYC01. Next base: position 80,992 of record CAZLEF010000019.1, read on the forward strand.
CGGCCACCGCTGCCCACGAGCGGAAACTCCTCCGATTCGGCATAGGGATACCAGATAAACGGCGGGCTGACCGGGGGCAATCCGGTCAATCCGGTATTGTTCGGCGAGTTGTTGATGGGTTTGGCGGGGTCGTAGAGGGCGCCGCTTTTATTGGCCGCAAAATCGTATTCCACATAAGGCTGATTATTGCCCACAAAATAGGGCCAGCCGAAAAAGCCGGCTTTTCTTGCCTGATTCACTTCGTCATAGCCCCTTGAACCATAAGAGATTGAATCTTTGTTCGCATCGGGGCCGACCTCGCCCCAGTAAAGGTAACCCGTCTTTTTATCCACTGAAATCCGGTAAGGGTTTCGGGTTCCCATCGCATAGATTTCGGGCCGCGTATTGGCTGTCCCCGGAGGGAAAAGGTTGCCTGCGGGGATGGTATAAGAACCGTCCGGTTCCGGGTGGATGCGCAGGATCTTGCCCCGCAGGTCATTGGTATTGCCGCTTGACTTCTGGGCGTCCCAGGGGCTTCGGCCCGGGCGTTCGTCGTTGGGCCCGTAGGCGTAATCGCGGGGGCTCGTATTGTCGCCCGTGCTCAGGAACAAGTTGCCCTGATGGTCGAAAGCAATGCTGCCGCCGGTATGGCAGCATTGTTCTCGTTGTACGGGAATCTCGAGTATGACTTTTTTCGACGCTTTCACCAGTTTTTCATCCCTGAGTTCATAACGCACAAGTGCATTCACCGGCGGGTCGCCGGGGGGAGAGTAATAGAAATAGATGAAATGGTTTTGCTCGAAACCAGGATCGAGTTGAACGCCCAGCAGCCCGTCCTCCGCCTCACTTTTGTTGCCCTGGGCGTCGGTGTATTGGTGGCTGACGGGGATACTGTCGACCGTCGTTGTTTTCTTTTGGCTCTGATCGTAGATTTTGATGGCGCCGTGCCGCTCGATGAAAAGCACATTGCCGCCTGGCAGGATGACCAATTCGATGGGTTCATTCAACCCTTCATCCAGCACCACCTTCGAGAAGCGGTTCTCTTCGGGCATCCGGGGGGTCCGGACTGCGCTGTAATTCAAGGGTTTGGGTTTTCCGTCGTCCAATACGTACTTCAGACCGCCCCACACGTGATTCAGGAAAAGCGGCTCCGTGAACGACTCGATCGTATGCCCCATCGCGGTGTAGAACACCCGCCCGCCGTCGTATTCCTGGTACCAGGACATCGGATGCACCTCACCCATATTACCTTCCCGATAGGTTTTTTCATCGATGTTTACCAGGGGGGTAATGTTTTCGCTCATCTGTCTGAAATTGTAGAACTCATCAGTTCGTTTAAAGCGGTCCGGCAGCGAATCACAGGCAGGGTGGTTTTTGTCGACTACAAAAAACTCGCCTTCCTGGACATTGGGATTCCCGGGATGGTCCTTGAAGTAGGCGCCAACCAATTTCCCGTACCAGGGCCAGTCGTATTCTGTGTCTGTTGCGGAATGGATACCGACAAAACCGCCGCCCGCCTGGATGAACCGTTCGAAATTATTCTGCTGCTCAGGATTCAGCACGTTGCCGGTGGTGTTGAGGAAAACTACGGCATGGTAGTTTTTCAGGTTGTCCTCATAAAAAACAGAATCATTTTCGGTGGTGTCGACCAGGAAATGGTATTGGGCGCCCATAGCCGCCATGGCCGCCTTTCCCGCTTCGATGCTCTCGTGTCGGAAGCCCGCCGTTTTGGAGAAGACGAGGACGCGAGGCGTTTCTTTTTGGCAGGAAGAAAGCAGAAAAAAAGCAATGAAAGCGTTGAAAAACAGCGTACTGTATGAAGTGAAAATTGGTTTAAAGTTGGTCATAATTCCCGTTTTTGAATAAAAATAGCGAACCCGGAGCCGGGGTCAATTTCCGAAATCATGCGAAGGTAGGGAATAAATGAAAAATAAATCTTACTTGTCCGGCAATAGCTGAAAGGATTTAAAGAAACCCTCGGTATCCACGTTGGTGTTGCGTTGGAGGTGGGCGACGGTTTGCAGGGCGTAATACCGGTTGCCGGCCACAAAAGCGAGGGTCCGGATCGTGCTTTTGCCGCCCATGTAATCGATGCGCCAGCGCCGGCCGGGGAACCCCTGGAGGTCTTCTTTGGCCTGGTAGGTCAGTTCGCCGGCTACGCTGGCGGCTGCGGCTGCGACGGTAGCGTCAAAAAAATCCTTTAACAGATCAAGAGAATCAGAGTGGAGCGCGCCTTCGGGGTAATCGCAAAAACTGATCATATAGACCAGATTGCCTTCCCGTTCGCCGGGTTGCTGGTTGAAAAAGGTATGGTAGATCAGGTCGCCGACGGGGGTGAGGACCGTATCGTTTTTTTCAGTAAAAGCCCCGGGACTCATGATGCGGAAGGCGCCTTCTTTTGAAATGAATTCCTGCCAGTTTTCCCGGAAGATCTGGGCGGAGAGGGGTAGGCTTCCAAAGAAGAGGAGACAGGTTGCCAGGGCGAAGCGGCAGATGGGGCGGTTGGCGGTTGTTTTTTGGTTCATTGTGGTTTATTGTGGTTCATTGTGGTTCATTGTGGTTGGGCGCCGTTAAACTGCAACGAACCTTTTAAATTAAGGGTTCAATGTAGTTCAATATGGTTCATTTTGGTTAACGTCCGCCAACGATAATAAACGAAAATAAACCATCATGAACTATTGATTCGCATTGTTCATTGATGTTGGGGTTAACAGGCCTGGCAGACGCGTATGAATATCAGACTTTTTATAAAATTCAAAAGAGGGATGGATTGTTGAAACGGTTGTATGGGGAAAATCAGTTAAATCCGGAAGCAATTGGAAGTTTCCGTGGGATGGCGCCGGGTTTACAAAAAATTCCGATATTGCCCTCATGAGCCTTGACCGGGAACCTTTGGAGCTGAACGCGGATTTTCAATACATCCTGGATGCCCTTGAAAACGGCAACGGCCACCTGTTTATTACAGGCCGGGCGGGCACGGGCAAATCGACCCTCCTTCAATTGTTCCGGAATACGACCCGCAAAAAAGTGGTGATATTGGCGCCTACCGGCATTGCGGCGCTCAACGTCAAAGGCCAGACGATCCATTCCTTTTTTGGTTTTCCGCCGCGGCCGCTCAACCGGCAGGACATTAAACGCAGGGCCAACCGCCGCCTGTACCAGAAGATCGAGGTAATGGTCATCGATGAAATTTCGATGGTGCGGTCGGACCTGCTGGACAGCATCGATTATTTCCTGCGCGTCAACCGCGAGAACCCCATGCCCTTCGGCGGCGTGCGGGTGGTCTTTTTCGGCGACCTGTTCCAGCTTCCTCCGGTGGTGGCTTCCGAGGCCGAATCGGGTTTGTTCGGCGGCTGGTACGAATCGCCTTATTTTTTTTCCGCCAAGGTATTCAAAGACGACGGATTCCGGATGGATATGGTGGAACTGCAAAAGGTTTACCGACAGGAGAACCGCCGTTTTCTGCGATTGCTCGACGCGGTGCGGGTAAACCAGGCCGACTACGAAGTGCTGGCCGAACTGAACGAACGCTGCATCCCGGACTTTGAAGCCGGTGAATTTTATATCACCCTTTCGGCCAGAAATGCGCGGGTGGACGCGATCAACCGGGCGGAAATGGATAAGATCCCGTTGCCGGCCACCGTCTATACCGCCACCGTCAAAGGCGATTTTCCGGCCACCCAGTTTCCTACCGACCCGGCGCTGCCGCTGAAACTCAATGCCCAGGTGATGCTGATCAAAAACGACCCCGAAAAGAATTTTGTCAATGGCACCATCGGCAAGGTGGTCAAACTGGAAACCGACAAGGTGACCATAATGGTGGAAGAAGGGGATGGCGGACGGCGCTACGTGGACGTGGAACGGGCCGAATGGGAGATCCTCCGTTTCCGGCTGAACCCCGACGACCCCAACCAGATCGAAACCGAGGCGGCCGGGTCATTTGTCCAGTTCCCCATCAAACTCGCCTGGGCGGTGACGGTGCACAAAGCCCAGGGCCAGACCTTTGACAAGGTAATCATCGACCTCGGCAAGGGCGCTTTCGAACACGGGCAGGCCTACGTGGCTCTGAGCCGGTGCCGCACGCTGGAAGGCATTGTGCTGCGGCAACCCATCCGGTTTTCCGATATCCTGGTGGATGAACGCGTGGTGGAATTTTATGAAAGAAATTTTTGAAAGCCGGGTATTTTAATCCTGAGAATTTCTAATTTTGTTGACATCCCGTCGGGGGTATTTGACTCATCGAAACACAGTAAAATGGCCAAGAAATCGAGAAAAGAAGCGCGTTATGAACGCCTGGACAAACGCGACAGCAAAAAATTCATGACCGTAGTCATCGTGGCTACGCTGGCGTTGCTGATCCTGCTTTATTTCATTTATCAGAATGCCGCCTGATCAGTCGGCAGTCAGCAGTCTGCAGTCCGCAGTCTTTTGCCGTCTCCGGATGGCCTGCTGAAGGCTTCGAAGGTTACTCCACGGTAAAAAGTTGCCAGATCTGTTCGTCGGGTACATCTCCGGTGATGGTGATGCGTTGTTTGGTCACGGGATGGACAAAGCTCAGGGAGCGGCAATGCAGGTGAATGGAAGCATCCCGGTTGGGTTTTTCGAAGCCGTATTTCAGGTCACCGCGGATGGGACAGCCGATTTTCGACAATTGGACCCTGATCTGGTGCGGCCTGCCGGTGAGCGGTTTGACGAGCAACAGGCGTTGGGCGCCCAGTTCGCCGATGAGTTCGTAAGTCAGTTCCGCTTTTTTGGCATCCCTGACGTTTCTGGGCGGCTCGTCGTAACCCCGAACGGTATTGTTGCTTTCATCCTTTACCAGGTAATGCGTGAGGGCGCCCGAGATGGGTTCCGGCCGTTTCTCGACGACGGCGAGGTAGGTTTTTTCCACTTCGCGGTCGCGGAACAGGGCGTTCATTCTTTCCAGGGCTTTGCTGGTTCGGGCAAAAACGACTACGCCGCTGACGGGGCGGTCGAGGCGGTGCACGATGCCGAGGAACACGTCGCCGGGTTTGGCGTAACGATCTTTGATGTAGGCCTTTACCCAATCGGCGAGCGTGGGATCGCCGGTGGCGTCGCCCTGGACGAGCCAGCCCGGAGGTTTGTTGACGGCAATGAGGTGGTTGTCTTCGTATAGAACGGTAATCTCCATGGTTGGTTGACGGTAGACGGTTGACGGTAGACGGTCAACCAATATATCCTTTCCTTGTTTTTAAATTTGCATTAAAGGGGTCAAAGGTATGAAAATATCTGTGGGCTTTTCGCCCTGTCCGAACGATACGTTTATTTTCGACGGCATGCTGCACGGGAAAGTGGATACCGAAGGGCTGGAATTTGAGCCGGTGATCCGCGACGTGGAGGAATTGAACCAACTGGCGAAGGCCGGGGCGCTGGACGCGACCAAGCTGAGTTACCACGCGTATGCCCACCTGATCGGACAGTACGTGTTGCTGGATGCGGGCAGCGCTTTGGGCAACAATTGCGGCCCGCTGCTGGTCGCGCGGCAACCGGTTGAGGAGGAAGAGATTCTTCGCGGGCCGGTGGCCATTCCCGGCGCCTGGACGACGGCCAATTTCCTACTCGGTCTGGCGTACCCGGGGTTGACCAACAAGGTAGCGATGCTGTTTTCCAGGATCGAGGATGCGGTGCTCAGCGGCGAGGTGGTTGCGGGGTTGATCATCCACGAAAACCGGTTTACGTACCCGGAAAAAGGCCTGGTGAAGATCGTCGACCTGGGCGAGTTTTGGGAAACCCGCACGGGTATGCCCATTCCATTGGGCGGCATTGTGGTCCGGCGGGACATGGATCCGGCCCTGCAACAAAAGATCAACCGGGTGATGGCGCGCAGTGTAGGTTTTGCGCTGGACAACCCGGAAGCGCCCATGGGCTATGTCCGGCAATACGCCCAGGCGATGGAGGAAGCGGTGATGAAGTCGCATATTGATTTGTATGTGAACCGGTTTACGCGGGATCTGGGGGCTGATGGGCGTGCGGCTGTCAGGCGGTTGTTTGAAGAGGCGGCTGAGCGGGGGGTGATTACGGGTGTTGATATGGCTTTGAAGTTGGAGGCTTTAAAGCGTGAGGAGGGGATTTTTTTGTGAGCGCGCTTCGACTTTTTTTACTTTCGCAAATCAATTCCTCGATTCCTCTTTTCCCCTCACCCCCTTGATCAAAAGCCAGAACATAATCGGAATTTCTCCCAAAAACAAAAATGGCATCATCCATCGGAAAACAAGCGCCAGGGAGTCGGGAATCAGTACAAATGTAAAACAAAGCAAAATATAAGCGATGCCGTTCAGGATCAGGGATATGCCCAAAATACGGGGAATGAACCCGGACTGGTAAACGAGTAACCCAAAAGGGATCAGCCAAAGCCCCCAGTACACTTGCAGCATTTGGGTACTATAACTTCCCGTTTTGAGCAATACTGCAGCCAGATCCTGCACCTGTCCGGGTTCAAATGATTTCAAGCCGCCTTTTAATATCATCAGGGCTGTAATTTTGAATGCATTTTCAAAAAAAGCAATTGGACTTCCCACGATCACCAATGCACCCATCAGTTTGGCCTGGCGCTCGTTTACCGGTTTGAACAATTTGTACAGGGTCAACACCAGAAAGACAAATACGACTTGTCCGATCAAATTGCCTGCGATGGCCGCACGAAATAAAGATTCATGGGCGAGGATGTTATCGGCGGTAGCGGCGGCGTTGCCCTTTACCATGATTTTTGACGGAACATACATATACACAAATGGGGCAATAATAGCCCCAAGAAGGTACATAAAACCTGCAATTCTGGCGGTTTTTTTGAGTGAATTCATTTTTCCATTCATTTTTTGTTGTTAAGGATCTGCAATCCTGCCACCCCTGGCCAGTATATTATTCAGCTCGGGTTGGTTTATCAGATTTGCCGGCTGCCTTTCCTGGTTTTGCCAATCCTGGGGCATTGTCGGCGCCATCGCTCCTGGTTTTCTGGATGATCAATGCGGCTACCTTGCTGCCCAGTTCCAACGCGACTTCGTTGTCGGTCCGGAAGTGTATGCCGCCCTGGAAACGGGATTCCGCCACTTCTTCGGCTTTCCGTTGGAAATAGGCCCTTTCTGCCGGAAAGAAATCCGAATACAGTCCGGCCATCACACTGCTGACGGCGGCATGGCCGGAGGGATAACCGGGGAAGGGCGGACTTTGAAAGAGGACCGGACGGAAGGTGGTATCGTATTGTTCCGGACGGATGCCCCAGTAGGTGTACTTGGCGTCCCAGCAGGCAACAAAGCCGTCATACATTCCGATGGCCGCGAGGGCGTACATCCTGGCTGCCCGGGGCGGATTCTGGTGGAGGTTGTACTCGAATATCTTTTTGTGCAGCAAGTCCTCCCAGAAGGGCTGGCTGGCATGAAAAAAAGCATTGGACATGGAGCGAAACGTCGGTTTATGGTTTTTCAGTTCCGCCATGTCTTCTGCGAAATCAGGCGGCGGGCCGGGCCGGAACTGGCTTCCGCTGTCCAATGCCACCGTTTTGCAAAGCCCCCCCAGGGGAAACATGGGTCTTTTCCCTTTCCAGCGCCCCGGTTGATCCGGCGCCTTTCCGGTCCATGGGGTTTTTGGAATAAAGTCCCGGGTATGTTCGATCTCTTTTTCAGCGATCTTTCTGCCCAGTTCAAAACCCGCGCGGGTGTCGCTCGGAAACGCAGTCCCGGCTGCAATACGCGATGCCATCACCTGTTGCGCCATGCGATTGACCGAATCCGCCATGGATGGGAAAAAATGGGCGATGATGGTGGATGCTACGCCGGCGGCTACGGAGTGTTCGCAAGGATAGGAAGGACTGCCCGGATCCGGCACGTATGCCCTGATCCGTTTATCCGCCTCAAAAGGGCGGGGACGGTTATAGGCATACTTGGTATCCCATGCGGCGATGGTGGCGTCGTATGTGGCTACGCTGAGCAACATGTTCGCCAGGATGCCGTTATAACCGGGATCCGTCATCCATAATTTGGACATCATTTCCTGCCAGCGGTAACCGGGCGCGCCCGCATTCCAATGCAGGATCTGCTGCAAACCGGCGTCCCGCGTATCGCCTGACAAGTTTTGTTGCCGGGAAAAAACCTCCCCGATTTCCTTTTTATAAGGCGGCGGCGGGGGCAGGCGGCACGTATTGCCCGATGGGATGAACCAGGTCCTCCAATTGCCGGCGGCAGGTTCCAACTGTGCATGGAGAGGATGAGCAGCCATGAAGAGTACGGCTGTAAGGATAGACAAACTCCTTTTCATTTATTGCGTATTTTCAGACAAAATTAGGATGGGAAAAAGGGATTGAACGGCGGCGTCAACAGACAGCGGGTTATCGTAAACGAACGGCGGGATTGGGTCAATTACCGGGGTTTTTCCATCTTGGAAAAGGACGCATCCGGGGAATTATTCTTTGCGAAATTCGACGGAGCATGCTGATTTCCCGGAGATTTTTCCGATCATTGTCATAGGGGTCCGTACCAGCCGGTCACTTTCCGGCATTACAGCTTATGAATTTTGCAAAATGAAATTATCGATCGATAAGGAAAAGTTTAAATTTTATTTACGGCTGGCGGTCGCCTATTTATTATTTCAGTTATTTACCGATTTAATCAATAATCCGGAGTCGTTTCTGAAGAGAGTCGTGAACAATATTTGGCTGATCAGTTATCTGATGGTCATCAACATTCTATTATTTGAGTATACCCTGCCTTTTATCAGGCTGACCTGGAGGCGAATGCTTGCAGCGCCGTTTCTTTTGTTTGCCCATCTGATGTTATACTCATTTGGTTTGTACGCCTGGCGGCAGATCGGAATTGAGTTGCATGTTTATTTCGCTTTAAGGACCCACCCGTCGGTATTGGAAGGCGTTTCGTATCACTTTCCCTACAGCCTTTTTTCGGTTTTCTTTTTTGGGGTCATAAAATATACTTATGATTATAGAAAATTAAAAGAAACGGCGCAGCAGTTGCGCATTGAAAAACAGGAAGCGGAACTGAACTACCTCAAATCACAAACCAATCCGCATTTTTTATTCAACACCTTGAACAATATTTATTCATTGGCAAGGGATAAGTCCGACCTGGCCCCGGAATCCATTTTGCGCCTGTCGAAAATACTGCGGTTTATGCTGTACGAAACCGGGGGAGCGTATATTTCGATCGAACAGGAACTGAAAATCATCAGCGATTATATCGCCCTGGAGCAATTGCGTTACGATGATTCTTTGCATGTCAATTTCAACTATGACGTTGAAGACATGAAACAAGCCTTACCGCCCCTGTTGCTGATACCTTTGGTTGAAAATGCGTTCAAATACGGCGTTTCAGAAACCAGGGTCCGGCCGTTTGTGGATATCCATCTTTCGGTGAATAACCGGCAGTTAAAGTTTTTGGTCAAAAATTCCACTGAAAAATTTCCGGAGGAGGAGCGAAGCGTCAAAGAAAATATCGGGCTTTCCAACCTGAGGCGCCAACTGGAATTGCTCTACACCGATTTCAATCTAACTGTTCAACCAGGCGAATCAGCGTTTACCGCTACTTTAAAAATTAACCTTGCGAGCCATGTCTAAAATACGGTGTATTATAATAGAAGATGAGCCGTTGGCCGTAAAAGTTTTATCGGATTATATTTCGGAGGCGCCGTTCCTGGAATTGCAGGGAACATTCAAAGACGCTATTCTCGCAACGGACTACCTGCGGGAAAATCCTGTCCACCTTATTTTTTTGGACATTCACCTGCCCAAATTGAAAGGCATGGCTTTTTTAAAAACCCTTGCCCATCCGCCCGCGGTCATTATTACAACCGCTTATCATCAATATGCAGTGGAGGGATTCAATTTAAATGTAACGGATTATCTGCTAAAACCATTTGATTTTGAACGGTTTTTAATTGCGGTCAATAAGGTTAAAACCATACCGGGAGAAAATGAAAACCCGGGAAAAGATTTTATATTCATCAATGTACAAAAAAAGAAGGTGAAAATATTATTCTCAGAGATTGTTTATATTGAAAGCCGGCGTGAATACATTAAAATCGTAACCGAAAAAAAAGAATTCCTTTCAAAAATGGGCACCCATGAAATGGAGGACCTTTTACCTGCAAAACGCTTTAAACGGATCCACCGGTCATTTATCATTTCCATCGAAAAGATTGAATCGTACACCACAGAAATGGTTGAGGTAAATGGGGTGTCTATTCCCATTGGCAGAGGGTACAGGGATGTTTTGGATAGCCTGGAGTAGCGCAGCGAAAACCAATCAGGAAGTAAGGTGACTTCGGCTTTGGTCAGTCCTCCGGAGAGGCGGCCCGAGGCCAGGGTTGAGGGAATATGGATTTGAAGTTACAAACTTCAAAGAGCGGAGGTTGCGGTATTATCCATTATAAATATTTGCATTATGCCATTCTATATAATTCAAATTTGGTCGATCAGTTAACTTTTCAGGAAGGATCAGAAGATCATTTCCGTGAAGCCGGTTATATTCTTTTCCATTTTCAAAATCCTCTTTAATGCGCTTGCTTACTTCAACCTTGTAATCTTTTGTCAAAGTAATATAACCGGAATCATATAATTTATGCAAATCAGCCCTTAACAGAATTCCGTTGGCTAGATGGTTTGGACCTGATTCTGAATATGGTTTAATGTGGGCAGCTTCCAGGACCGGCAAGGTTTTTTCTCCAGTAATGGAACATTTTCGATAATACGCATCAGTCAGTTGAACCCTAAACGCCCCTTGACCAAGCCTAACTTTTGTTAAATACCTTTTTGTATACGCTGCCTGGGGTTCTTCCAATATGAGCTGACTTTTTTGGCTTTCGTTTCTTTCAAATAAATTATTCTTCTGTAGGACTAAATCGACTTTGGACCAAAGTCTTCCGCCAATTTCAGCGGAATCATCATAGGATTTTCCCTGGACGATGCTATTGCTCCAATCTGACGGAACGGGAATCCAGTCTTCCTGGGAAAAAAATATAGGGTCTGTTAAAATTATGCAGCCAATATTCGGGTTTACATTAAATGAATTGGCGTAATTGCGATAATTAATGATCTTATTTTTGAATTTAAAAAATGATTCAACCCCATTTCTTTTTTCGAAGATGGTCCATGCGACATCCAAAGGCAATATAGTGTGAGATGAAAAAAAACCTATACCGGCGATGGCATTATAAGGGCTTTTTAGTTTGAATAGAAAGGGGGCGCCGGGTTTTAAAACTCGGAAGATGGAGTTTCCGCCAGGTTGCCAGAAGTTTACATCTTCATTTTCTCGTTTGGATAGGAAATTGTACCAATCGATGTCTGTTACACCTAGATAGAATTTCATTTTGTTGTTTGGTTTAGCGAAAAAATCTTTCCAAATTGCTGCGGGTTGCCTTCAGGAAGAGCAACCAGGAAGTCTGCTCCATATAGTCCGGTTTGCTACACCCGGCGTCTTTGTGGAGGATGTCGCCTATGTTTTTGAAGAGTTGTTCGAACATGGTGATGATGGAGGAATTTTGGTTGGGGGATTTAAAGTTGCAAACTTCAAAATAGCAGGGTAAATATAGGATTTTTTGGGAAATGGGTAGGTGGAGAGGATTTGAAGTTGCAAACTTCAAACAGCAGTGCGCTTGGGCATGGTAAGCAAATAAGACTCTCTTGCCCATTGGACCAAACCGGCGCTTTCGCTTAACTCCGCAGCGCTCTTTGAGCCATTGGTTCTAGCCCGCGAATACCCGAATTCCACCAAAAACAGGAAAACCTGATGCCCCAAAGTTTAGATCCCCGTCCCACGGACCGCCCCCTTTAACCTTTATCCTTTAACCTTTAATCCGCCCTGCAGGCGGATAAACCTATATCCTTGATCCACAGGTAACAATTACCCGCCCCAACTGATTTCTCTCATGCAATCCTGTTAAATTTTATATTTTTACTCCAAACTTACCTGAACGCCATGCGAGAAAAGTGCCTGATCCTCCTATTAACCACCTGCTTGATCTCCCTTTCCAACGCCCAGACGGTCATTTACCAGGAGGCGTTTAATGCGCCGCCCATGGGTTGGGTATCCATCCCGACACCGGGTACCAACCAGGTGTGGGAGTGGACTCCGGACGGAACCGGCCGGCCCGGCCCGCATTGGGGCAAACGAAAGGCCATCAACAGCAACACAGGGCCAGGGGCTTATATCTTTAATTCCGATTTGTTTTATTCCGCTGCCAGCCCCGGCGCTCACGACGCCTCTGCCGTCATGCCTGCCCTGGATTGTACGGGCCAACCGGCGGTTTACCTTTCTTTCCAGCAATATTACCGGAACCTGTCTTCAACCACCACGGTCGAGGTCAGCATCGACGGCGGGATGAGTTGGACAGCTTTCCCGGTCAACGCTGCGGTACCGCCCCAACAGGAATCCTTTAACGGCGAACGGATTTTTCTGGACCTGACCTCCATTGCCGCCGGCGAGCCCAATGTCCGGATCCGGTTCCGGTTCGAGGGGCGGTTGTTCTTCTGGATCATCGACGACATCTTCGTGACCAACGACCTGCCGGCGGTCGATATCGGCATCCTTGGCCTGGCGCAACCCCTGGACCCTTGCCTGCTGACCGACGAGGAAAAACCCAAACTGGTGTTGAGCAATAACGGCAAGGCGCCCATCAACCAGTTTCAATATGCATATATTCTGAACGGAATATCTTCACCGGTGATGAACAGCGTGTTTAACCCGGCTTTGTTGCCTGGCCAAACCCAGGTTTTTGACCCCGGGATCACGCTGGACCTTTCCGCTAACATCGGTTATGTATTGCGATTTCAGGTCAATACCGGCGGCGACGCCCTGCTCCAGAACAACACGATTTCCGATACCCTCGGCATTTGCCCCATCGCCGTCGATTCGATGGGCGGCCAATACATTGCCAACCAGTTGATTGTCCGGTTCAGGCCCGGAATACCCGAAGCGGATAAAGAAGATATCCGGGATAATTATAATGCCGTAGTTGTCGACAGTTGCCTGTGCGACCCCGGCCTGGAACTGTGGGAAGTCGGCCTGCCCGTCGGCCCCATCATCAATATCGAAGGGGTAAAGGACCAGGCTTCCAGCGAATCGAAGATCGAGGATACCGGGTTCAACTACCCGGTCAAAATTGACAAACCCGTCAATTATCCCGGACTTTCGGAACCCGTGCCGGTCGTACCACCCGGCGGGCCTTCGGTAAAGGTGGCCATTATCGATTCCGGAGAGGATTTTCCGCATTTGAACCTCCGGGATTATTTCTGGGTGAATGGTTCGGAGTTTGACGATCCGATATCTCCGGACGATGATACCAACTGTTTTGATTACGACCACGACGGGTTCAACTTCATAACCAACGGCGGGTTGCCCCAAGATGATAACGGGCACGGCAGCCATATTGCCGGCATCATTGTGCTGGACCTTCCTTCATGCGTCACCCCGCAGATCATGAGCCTGAAAACCATGAACCAAAGCGGGGCGGGCTATTTATTTCATTCTCTTTGCGCCATTTATTACGCCTCCGACAAGGGCGCCCGGGTCATCAATTACAGCGCGGGTTATGTCGGCGAAGAATCGTCTATGTTCCGGGCTGCCGTCCGGTACGCCAAGGGGAAAAATGTGGTGCTGGTGACTTCTGCGGGTAACGAAGCGGAGAACAATGACCTGTTTCCGCACTACCCCAGCCAGTTCAGCGTGTCGGAAGGTAATGTAATTTCCGTAGCGGCACATGGGTCGTCTCAGAACAGCCTGGCCGGTTTTTCCAATTACGGCCAGGTTGTCGATATTGCGGCGGCAGGTTACAACATCATCAGCACGATTCCCGGAGATCCGGACAACCAGGGTTTTGCCCTGAAAGACGGCACCAGTATGGCTGCCGGGAAGGTTTCCCGCCAATTGGTACTGTTCCTGGCCAATAATCAGGGGGCGACCTATACCCAGGCCAAGGATTTCATTCAGAACCTGGCAAGTACCCCTGTTTCCGGTATTGGCGGCGGGGCCATCACCGAACTGACCGGTTGCGCGCCCGTGGGTGTGCGCGATCTTTCTGCCAGAACCGAAGTTCCGGTGGCGGCTTTCCCACAACCATTTACGGATGAATTCCAGTTGGAGTTCCGGTGGCCGGAGACCGAACCGATCCGCCTCTCCGTGTACAATTCCCTGGGGCAACGCATGACGGAACAAAACGTGCAACCGGCAACAGCCAACCACCAAGTAAAGGTTGACGGGCGGACGTGGCCCTCAGGGGTGTATTTTGTGTTCATGGAATCCGCGCATTTCCGGGCCCGGGCGACGGTAACCCGCCCGTAGGGGCTGGGGAATCGAGGAAGTGCGCGCCGCACAGAAGGCGCGGAGGAATCGAGGAATCGAGGAACTGAGGAACTGAGGAACTGAGGAAGTGCGTGCCACGCCACAGGCGTGGAGGAATCGGGGAGTTGAGAAACTGAGATAAATGGCGGCGTTCCGTTTCTCCCATCTGCCTGCATTCTATTAAATTTGTCCATAAAAGGGGGCAAAACCATGTCAAAAAGGTCATTTTTATTCCTGGCGGCCATCGTTTGGGGGATTTTGACGCCGGTTTCAGGGGCGGATACCCTGCAGGCGCGGGTATTGATGGAAAAAGCAAATACGTCGCCGAAGCGGGAGATTGCGCTGAAATTCCTGGAGCAGGCGGCTGCCATCTGGAAAACAACCGACCGCAGGCAATACGCGGAAACCCAATTGCAGGCGGCACTGTTGTTCGATAATTTTGAAGACCGCGAAGAGGCCATCCGCAGGGCGGAAACCCTCGTCCGGGAACTGGAAACCGGTTCTTTTCCCTTTAAAGCTACGCTGGCCACCGTTTACCACAAATACGCGGTGCTGGCACACAAAGCCGGCCAACTGGACAAGGCCGCCGGCATCTATCAAAAAGCGCTGGATATCCGCAAAAAGGTATTGGGCGAAAAACACCTGGATACGGCCCGCACCGCCTTCAACCTGGGCGTAGTGTACCGGGCGATGGGGCGGTACGACGCCGCCATCACCAACCTGCAATTTTCAGCCGGCATCCGGGAAAACCTGGGAGAATGGGAACAAACCGGGACTTCCTGGTTTGATATCGGCCGTTTGCACGAAGCAAAGGGGGACTTTGAAGCGGCAGTCAACTCCTACAACCGGGCGCTTTCCTATTTTGGTAAAACCCCTTTAAACGACGACCATTACTGGAATACCGGCCGAACCCACCTTTCCCTCGGTAATATTTCCGACCGCACGGAACAACCGGACGAGGCCATCGGGCAATACCGGACCGCCGAGCGCTTTTTTTCCAGAATGTCCGAAAATGCCGAATTCCTTTCCTTATGCAACCAGAACCTGGGAAACGTTTACGACAGCCGGGCGGATTGGCCGCAGGCGCTGGCCAGTTATCAAAAAGCGCTGGAACAAGCAAAAAAGGCAGAGGATCCCCTCCGAACCGCCAAAATTGAAAGCAACCTGGGGTTTACGCTTACCCGGCAGGGTCGGCTGGCGGAGGCGGCA
Source organism: uncultured Lewinella sp. (assembly GCA_964558465.1). Lineage (GTDB taxonomy): Bacteria > Bacteroidota > Bacteroidia > Chitinophagales > Saprospiraceae > JACJYC01. The sequence goes on from CAZLEF010000019.1 coordinate 96,480, forward strand.
CAAATTCTTCAAAGATCGCTTTCCGATTTTAAATCGCTGTTAAAAGAACCCTTCCACCCCGAATACGCCAAACCGCTGGTCAACCTGGGCGATGTGGATACCGCGCGACAGGATTACCGCGCGGCGATCCGACACTACCACGCGGCTTTGCAACAGGTCATTCCCAGCCTACGCCGGTCGGACTGGGAAAAAGACCCGCAACTCACCGATACCACCCTGGTGCTGGGCGAGCCGTATTACACGCTGGCCTACCTGAACGCCAAGGCAAAGGGTTGGCAATTGCTGGGGGAAAAAGAAAAAAATAAAGACCATCACCGGCATGCGGTAGCACTGTACCGTCAGGCCGTATCCTACCAGGACAAATTGTTGCGGGAAATGATCGCCGACCAGTCGCGCCTGGTCTGGATCGGCCAGGCCAGGGCCATGTTCGAGGGCGCCCTTCGGAGTTGTTACGCCTTGAACGACCCGGAAACCGCCTTCTATTTTATGGAAAAAAGCCGGGCCGTATTGCTGCTGGACGCGTTGCTGGCCAACAAAGCCCGTTTTTTAATACCCGACAGCCTCAGCCGGAAAGAAATGGAACTCAAGGCCATTCTCGCGGACGCCCAACAGGCTTTTGCAAGCGCGCCTTCAGATATCGATTTGCGCCAGGAAACATTGGACGCGCAGATCCGCCTGAATGAATTCCTGAAAAAATTAAGCAACCTCTATCCCCAATACCACAATGCCCGGTACAATGTGTCGGTGATCAGCCTGGAAGCGGCAAGGGAACAATTGTTGTCGGAAGGCAAAGCCATGATCCTGTACTTTTACGGGACCGCCGAGCTTTTTATCCTGCGACTTCCACATTCGGGCGCCGCGACCCTGGTCGCCGCGCCCATTGAGGCTGGGTTGAAGTCGGGGTTAAACGCCTACCTGGAACAGTTTTCGCCGGCCAACCGGTGGAATATGCGGCCCGACGTTTTTGCCGGCGTCGCTTCCACGCTGTTCGATAAGATTTACCGGCCCGTCTTTTATCCGGAAGACCGGCAGGTGGTCATTATTCCCGATGGCGTGTTGGGGTACATCCCCTTCGACGCCCTGTTGACAGCGCCTGCACGCCAAACCAATTGGAAATCATTGGATTACCTGGCCAGGAAACAGGTCTTGCAGCAGGCTTTTTCAGCCTCTGTGCTGGCCAGCCAGACCCTGATCAAAACCCCCCGGCGGCCCAATTATTTGCTGGCGCCCGGATTCAGCGGGGGGGAACAAGGGCAGGCGCCCCTGCCGTACGACGGTTTGGAAATATCCGGCAATGGCCAAATGAAAATCTATTCCGGCCGCGAAGCCGCCGGCCGACTGCTCAGGGGGTGGCAAAAGGGTGGGGGCGTACTCCACTTTTTTACACATGCCGAGGCGGGCGACCAGCCGCGCATCTTTTTTATTGATACGACCCTGCAATTGCCCGAACTGTACGCAACACCCCTTCCTTTTGATCTGGTGATCCTGAGCGCCTGTGAAACCAATATCGGGCAATTGGTCCAGGGAGAAGGCGTGATGAGCCTGACCCGCGGGTTTGCTTACGCAGGCGCCGCCAGCCTGATGGCCAGTTTATGGCAAGTAAAACCCCAGGCCAGCGCCGATATCCTCAACCGGTTTTACCGGCTTCTGGACGAAAACAACACCAGGGCCGGGGCTTTGCGCCAGGCCAAGCTCGAATACCTCGACGCCGCGCCCGAGATCAGGGCCATGCCGAGTTACTGGGCAGGATTGCTGATGAACGGTAAAGACGGCCGGATCGAACTGGGGCAAAACCGGACCTGGCTTTTTGTGGTCACCGGCGTTTTTGGACTGGGCCTCCTGATCGGGTTTTTGCGGTTCGGATCCGGCAAAAAGGCGCTGCCCCTGGTGTTGGCGATCCTAACCCTTGCTGCGGCAGGGTGCAAACGGGAACCCGCTGAAATAAAACTCGAATGGGCTGAGATCCAGGGACCTGCCGGAGATTCCACCGTATTTCCGTCCCTTTTTCAGCAAAAAGGATCCATGTTGTGGCAGACCTGGCTGTACGAGCCCGATACCCTGAGCCGGCTGATGTGCGCCGGTTATGACGGCCAAAGGTGGACGGCGCCCGTTCAGGTGGCGGCGGCGCCCGACTGGTTTGTCAATTGGGCCGATTTCCCGTCGGTTTTTGCCCGGAATGACCGTTTTGTGGCGACTTATGTCCTGCCGATGAACGGGATCGCCAGCTATTCGTACGACATCGGGTTGTACCTCAGCAAAGACGGCGGGAAAAACTGGACCGGCCCCGTCATACCCCACTCCGATCATACCCAGACGGAACACGGGTTTGTGTCCCTGTTTGCCTGGCCGGGCGACCGGGTCGGGGCGGTTTGGCTGGACGGCCGGAATTATGCCGTCGAAAGCGGTTCGCCCCACCATGGCGAAGCGGATATGACCCTCCGTTTTGCGGCCGTTGACCCGGACGGCAACCTGAGCGACGAGGCCGAACTTGACGGCAGGATCTGTTCCTGCTGCCAGACCGACGCGGCTGTACTGGCCGATGGTAGCGTGGCAGTGGTTTACCGCGACCGTTCACCCGCCGAGATCCGGGACATATCCTGTGTGAAATGGAAGGAGGGTCGATGGTCGGAACCCAGGCGGGTGCACAACGACAACTGGCAGATCGCCGGGTGCCCTGTCAACGGCCCTGCGATCGATGGGCTGGAAAACAACCTGGCGGTGGCCTGGTTTACTGCGCCGGAAAATGAGGCGGGGGTCTACCTGGCCTGGTCGGAAAACGGGAGTGAAAGTTTTGGGGCGCCGGTTAAAATTGACCAGGGCAAGCCGGTAGGACGGGTAGATGTCAAACTGTTCAAAAAGGACATGGCCCTGGTGAGTTGGGTGGAAAGCGAAACGGAAAATACAGCCGCTTTGCGATTGAAGGTGATCGATCTCTCCGGGGCGACCCTGGCGGATGAACGCATTTCAGATTATGACGGCAGCCGGAACAGCGGATTCCCCAGGTTGGCTACTGACGGGCAGCGTTTTTACCTGGCCTGGACGCAGACGGGGGAAGTGAATAAGGTGAGGATGATTGAGGGAATGTTGGAAAATTGATGCGATTGATACGATTGATACGATTGATACGATTGATACGATTGATACGA
>CAZLEF010000020.1:0-84854 GCA_964558465.1 uncultured Lewinella sp.
CAAATCAACAAATCAACAAATCAACAAATCAACAAATCAACAAATCAACAAATTCAAATTATCTTTGCCCGGTTTTTCAAGATTCCTAACCAGATAAAATTGCGAATTATGATCATCGGCGTTCCAAAAGAGATCAAAAACAACGAAAACCGAGTAGCGTTAACCCCGGCCGGGGCGCTTGAATTGAGCAAAAAAGGCCATCAGGTCTATCTGCAATCCACTGCCGGAGAAAGCAGCGGTTTTGAGGACGGAGAATACATTCAGGCCGGCGCCAGAATCCTGCCTTCCATCGAGGAGGTATACGGAATTGCCGAGATGATCATCAAAGTGAAAGAACCGATAGAGGTCGAGTATGGCCTGATCAAACCCGATCAGTTGCTGTTCACCTATTTCCATTTTGCATCCTACGAACCGCTGACCCGCGCCATGATCAAAAGCAGGGCGGTTTGCCTGGCTTATGAGACGGTTGAATTGCCCGACCGCAGCCTGCCGCTGCTGGTGCCCATGTCGGAAGTCGCCGGCAGGATGGCCATCCAGGAAGGGGCCAAATACCTGGAAAAACCCATCAAAGGCCGCGGTGTTCTGCTGGGCGGCGTGCCTGGCGTTCCTCCTGGCAAAGTGCTCATTCTGGGCGGCGGCGTGGTCGGCACTCAGGCAGCAAAAATGGCTGCAGGCCTGGGCGCCCATGTGACGATCATGGATATCAGCCTGCCCCGCCTGCGTTACCTGTCGGATGTTATGCCGGCCAATGTGGAAACCGTCTATTCCAACGAATACAATATCCGTAAATACATCCGGGAGGCCGACCTGATCGTGGGCGCCGTCCTCATCCCGGGCGCCAAAGCGCCGAACCTGATCACCCGCGACATGCTCAAGCTCATGCGGCCCGGCACTGTACTGGTGGACGTAGCCGTTGACCAGGGCGGTTGCATCGAGACCTGCTCGCCAACGACCCACGAAAATCCGACCTTCATCATCGACGGGGTGGTGCACTACTGTGTTGCCAATATGCCGGGCGCGGTGCCGTATACTTCTACCATCGCGCTGACCAATGCAACCCTGCCTTACGCCCTGCAACTGGCCGGCAAAGGCTGGAAAAAAGCCTGCCAGGAAAATGCAGCCCTGCGCAAGGGGCTCAACGTAGTGAACGGGAAAGTGGTGTACGAAGGCGTGGCTGAGGCGTTTGGGCTGGAACTGACGGAGGTGGAGAAAGTCATGTAATTGGTTCGATTTGACGATTGATACGATTGATTCGAATGATACGATTGATTCGAATGATTGGATTGGCGGCTGCACGTTCGCATCCTCATATCCTCAAATCTTCGCATCCTCATTTTGTGGATTGCTTCGATTGATTCGAATGATTGGATTGGCGGCTGCACGTTCGCATCCTCAAATCCTCGCATCCTCCTCCGGCCGCCGTAGCCCAAAGGCGGAGGTGGCGCATCCTCAATTTGTTAAATTGGAATCAACGCATCAACAAATCCAAAGGCGCGGCACACCCATCAACCTCCTCCATCATTTCCCCTGTTTTTGCTCAAGGGTATTGACTGCGACGATGTAAGCATACACTGCTGCAGGGACAAAATATAGGGTGATTCCGTTATATAGGGATACCCCTTGCTTGTCAATGGTGGTGACCATGGCTGAAGATAATTGATTGCGTTGACAAAACAGAATCAAGCTTTTTAAATCGCCTGGCGCTCCGAAATACCGGTTGCTCCATTTGATCTCCAATGCCCATTGCGGTTTTAGTTTCTTTTCATCGATGCCGACCATATCAACTTCGCCGTTATTCCAACGCGCATACCAGGGTACAAACCAGTCTCTGTGCATCCATTGGGCAAATATGGCTGTCTCCACCATGTTTCCTATAGCCTCATCCGTAGCCTGAAGCGGAGAAAAAAGCGCGCTTCTAAGGGATGGATTGGTGAGGTAGATCTTAAAATAATTTGCTCGATTAAATCGCCTGGCGTTATCGTCCACTCGGTGGATGGTTCGGATCAGAAAGGCCGCTTCCAGGTATTCCAGGTACTTTTTCAGCAGATATTTGTCCACCTGACTTGCCTTGCTTAAAGCATCAAGGGAGACTTCATTACCGCTATGGTAAGCCAGTGTCGAAAACAACCGGTTCAGTTCCTGTACATCCTGAATACCGTACAAACTGGGAAGGTCTCGCAACAATACTTTATCCAAGATATCGCCGCGGATGTATCTGCCTGGGTTCGACCTTATTTTATCGGAAAATATCACCTCCGGGTATCCTCCGAAGTTAATGTAGTCGATAAAATGCAAATTCAGTTCCTTATTGTTAATTGTTGAAAAAGAACGATTAAGGTTTCCCTGCCATTCCATTTGGTCGGGACGCATGAGGTGGTCCAGGCCTTTTAGAAAAATATATTCATGAAAAGTTAACGGCGGCAATAAAAAATCCGTGAAACGCCCTGCGCCGCTCTCCACACTTTTCAAACGGAGCGCTGCCGCCGCAGATCCGGAAACGGTAAACTTACTGCGTGAATAACTGTCCACCAGAACCTTAAGATGGATTTCCCAGTCCTTCAAATATTGGATTTCATCAAAAAAAACAAACCACCCGCCGGCATCTTCTTTTCCTGAGGCTTGCCTGGCCAATTGAAAAAGCCGCTCCAACGGTATATGATTATAGAAAGGGTTTTCTATATTGGCATAGACAATTTGCATAGGCGAAACGCCGGAATCAATTAAATGCTGAATGGTATGAAAAAGCATCACGGTTTTGCCTACCCGGCGAGGGCCCATCAACACCACCGCACGACGGATTTCCTTTTCCTCTACCAGCGGATGGAATAAATGAAAATATGGCCGGTGTTTCAATTGCCGGTATTCTTCATCTGTTGCACTGGTCACCCACCAGGGGTTTTCGAAGCGCAGCCGGTCGATGATCAAATCATCTGAAAACGGGAGTAATACATTTTTTTTTGCCATAACACGGCAAAAATAGTAAAATAAGTTAAATGAATTTAACTTATTTTACAAAAAATCACCTTTTAAGAAAAAAAGTCCAGGTTTTTTTCTTAAACTAAACCATCGACCAGCCACCCAAAACGATGGATGACTTACAACTGGCGACCGCTAAAACCTGTACTCCACCCCCAAAAACACCATCCGCGGCAATCCCACCCGGATACCCTGCGGCCGACGGCTGACGATATACCGCTCATCCGTCAGGTTTTTGACGCTCAGACTCAGCAGGAGACCGGGTTTTTCGAAGGCGTATTGTACGGTTCCATCCATTACAAAATATGCAGGAATCCACCCGGTCTGGCCGTTGGCGGCCGGGGTTTGGGTATTGAGTTCGTCGCTGAACTGCCCGCCGGTGTATTGCCCGTTCAGGCGGAACTGGAAGCCTTTCAGGGCGCCGTACTGGACGGCTGCAGCGGCAAAATATTCAGGAGCGTACGGGGTCCGGTTGCCTTTGATGTTGACTTTTTCCGCACCCAGGAGGCGATCGCGGTTAAAACGGGCGTCAATATAGGTAAACTGCCCGGAGAGGACCAGCTGCTTTTCACCCCCCAGCCAGAACTGCCCGAAGTCGATTTCAAAAGCAGATTCCAGTCCACGGTGCAGCGTGCTGCCGCCGTTGGCCAGTCCGCTGCCCGCCCCGCCCGAAGACTCGGAAATAGGGATGACCTGGTTGGAAAAAGACATATTGAACCCGGTCAGTTCCATTTTACCCCATTCCCCGGCATGCAGCCGCAGGCCGGCTTCGGCGTTCCAACTTAGCTCGGGGTCGAGGTTGTACACCGTGCCGTTGGATGCGATGGCGTCGGCTACCCTGGGTGGGGCAAAACCCCGGTGGATTCCCGTGAACAAAGTGAGCCCGTCACCTGCCCGGTAATTGATACCAGCGCCCGGGATGACCTTCGCGATCCGGTTGTCGGCCAGAATACTGGTATCCACCCGGTTTTCCCGCAGGATATGGCGGCTGTAGTCGTACACCTCTGAACGGATGCCGAAGCTAAAGGTCCATTTTTCGGCGATGAATAATTTTTCCTGGGCCCAGGCGCTGAAGGAATTGCCCGTCCGGATCTCGTCGTTGATGAGGTCGCCCGACCGCGCGCCGGCCGTTGTGCCGTTCACCCGCTGCTCGAAGGCTCTTTCAAAGATATAACGAATGCCGGCTTCCAGTTGGTTGTCCAGTTTGCCGAGGTCAAACCGGGTTTCCAGGCGCGATTCGATGCCGGCCACCTGGAACTGGCGGTCGCGGTGCCCGTTCCGGTCGCGCATATAGATCGCCCCGCCCGCGACGGAAGGATCGCCCCAGATCACCCCCGTCTGGTTGGCGGCGGCAGCGTTGTAGCTGAACTCCTGCCGCTGCCAGTTGCGGTCGGTGGTATAGGCGAAAGCCGTGGTTTTCAGGCTGGATTGCCGGCCCCATTTTCGTTCATGCGCCAGACTTGCGGAAATGCGCTGCACATCAAGCCAATCTTCGGGCGCCAGCACGGCAAAATCCTGGCCGCCCTGGTCGTACATGGTTTGGGTGATGCCGACATAGGTGGCGTTGGATCGTTCCCGGTACACCCCGATCTTCATGCCCAGGGAGGAATATTTGCCCGTTTGCCATTTCAGTTTGCCGCTGATGTCATCGAGCCGGAAATGCGTGGGGCCGATGGCGTCGGCTTGTTTGCGCAGGTAATTCACCTGGAAACCCGCGTTTCCATAAGTTGCCCCGTAACCGGCCAGCAGGCTGAAATACCCGCCTTCGCCGCCGTTGAGCCGGATAAAACCCGCGGGATTAGCCGGCGGATCGGCCGTGATATAGTTGACCACCCCCCCGATGGTTTGGGGTCCGAAGAGAATCTGGCCGCTGCCCTTGAGCACCTCTACGCTTTTCATGCGGTCGATGGTGGGCGTGTAGTAGAGTTGCGGTTCGCCGAAGGGGTTTAAAGCGATGGGAATCCCGTCTTCCAGCACCAGAATCTTGCCGCTCCGGTCGGGGTCGAGCCCCCGGATGCCGATATTGGCCCGCAGGCCGATGCCTTCCTCTTCGAGCACATGTACGCCGGGGACCGTCCGGAACACCTCGTTTCCGCTAACCGGCTGGATGGCCCGGATTTTCAGGGCGGATATAAAGGTAGCTGATCCCGGCAAGCTGCCCAGGAGCCCCGGTTTTTCGCCCAGGATCTGGACGGTGGGCATATTGTACACCAGGAGGGTATCGGGGTTTTCCAGACTGGTCTGGGCGCTGAGCAAGCCGATAAAGGCCGGGCCGGCCAACAGGGGGGCAAAGAAAAATTGCTTCATTTTAATTGGATTAAATCTAAATAAGATTTTGCAAAGGTAGGGTGCATTGGATGCGTCCGCAATACCGTAATTTGGGGGAACGGAAAGGGCGAACGGTGGGGATAAATCATACCCATAATTAGGTATTGCCTGCCAAATTTGTCTGGCAGGATTGAAAGTCTCCAACAGGGTGATCTCGTCTTCGACCGCCGAAGCCCCGCTTCGAAGTGCCGCACCGCGAAGAAGGTTGCCAGAATTTAAAAAAAAGCAAATTAAAGCCGGGCAAAGGAGTTCAGCAGGTGAAAGAATAGACACAAAGCACAGCGTAGTCACAAGAGGCATTCAAAACAGCACAGGTATTAGGTATGCCGACCGAAAGCTTGCCGGCTTTGAAAAAAAGCAGGTAAGTCAACGGATAGAATCGCACTTTTCACCTTTCCTTGTCCGATTTTCATAACCATCGGCGCCTTGCTTGTGTAAGGCGCCGATTTTCTACCTAACGGAGAAGGAATTGAAGGATCGAAGGGATGCCTATGACATAAACACGAAGTACCCACCAACTCCAAACCCATACCCAAGGATTTGAAGAACAAATGGACCCTCCGGCTGACGGATGGAAAAACGAAAGAAGTATTTGAAGTCGATACGGAAAGTTGTTTTTGTTCCTTCCGGACCCCCCTCTATATCCCGCCGGCCCTGGCAGACAAAAAAAACACCCCCTTTTTAGGCGTTGTTTTGGCGCATTTTGATGGAGCGAGGTTGCAACCCGATCCCTCCCTCCAATGGATTCTTTACGGCTTAAATCACCAAATGACGCTGGATGACCATCCCTTTTTTCAACAGGTCATCCGCTTCCCGAATGATTGGTTGACAGGAAAGCCGGAACTTCCGATGTCTTATTCCCTGCCGGTGGATCCGGATGACCTGGGGGCGCTGCCGCCTGTTTCAACGACGGATTACGAACCCTGGCAAAAAGAGCCCGGCGCAAAATATTTCCTGATTTACCGGGGTCATAATCACTACGGGCCCTGCGGACGGGAAGCGTCGCCTTTTATCCTGCTTGCCGAATCAGCCGAATACAAAGCCTGGGTAACCTGCCACGGGATAGCTGTTCAAAAAGGCGATCTCCACAAATGGGTTTTTGTCACCGAAAATGGGCTCACCGGCAGCCCCAGCAAGTTGCGGTTCAAATCCATCGGGAAAATTGTCCTGACTGGCCGGTACATCATTCTGCAACACCTTATTTTCGATCTGGATGATGAAGGAAACCAGGTCTGGGTGATCGATATAGAAGGCGGGATATGCGCAAAATTCAAAGGAGGCGAAGAGGGCTTCAAGCTGAACGGAGGGGTTTTGCGGATCGAATCAGAGGCAGATACGGATTTCTACGGTTTAGAGAATGTCCTGAATGCGCTGGATGCTCTGTCGAAGGTGGCTTCGCAAAAAAAATGATCGCTCGCGAAGAGACGCTCGCTCGCGAGGTGCTCGTCGTTGGCAATTTTATTACGGTGCGCTGCACCTGCTTGTTCTCGCCCCTCCGGGGCTACAGATATTACGGCCCTAAAGGGCCTTTTCCAGGCACGCCGTGTAATATCTGTAACGGGATATAACCCGTAGCCGACAAGGACGTCGGCGCCACAAAGTGGGAAACGCCCGCCCCCTTTAACCTTGAAATCCGGCCCGGCCGACGAGACGTCGGCGGTACAAATTGGGAAACGGCCGCCACTGACGACTGACCACTGACGACTGACAACTATACCTTTAACCTTTACACTTTATCCTTTAACCTTCTTTCCACCAACTCCAGCACCCCATTCACAAACGTCAGCGGGTGCACCGGATTCCCCGGCACAAACAAATCAACAGGGTAGCGGTCCAGGAAACGGCGGTCGAGGGCGGGGCTGCCGGCAAAAATGCCGCCGCTGATGGCGTCCGTACCAGCCAGAATGATGAGTTTGGGCTCGGGCACGGCGTCGTAACAAATTTGAAGGGGTTCGGCCATGTTTCCGGTGATCGGGCCAGTGATGACGATCCCGTCGGCGTGGCGGGGCGAGGCCACAAACTCGATGCCGAACCGCCCCATGTCGAAGTTGACGTTGCCGCAGGCGTTCAGCTCCAGTTCGTTGCTGTTGTCGCCCCCCGCCGATACCTGCCGGAGTTTGAGCGATCCGCTGAAATATTTTGAGATTTCTTTGCGGATCGAATCCGGGTCGAGGGTCACAGGAACATCCTCGCCCGCGCTGACCCAAAGCCGCTCCCGCTCGTTGGTCGCGATCTTGTAATCGGTCGTGAACCGGATCTTCTCCGGACAGGCAAAGGCGCATTCCCCGCAAAAGGTGCACTTGCCCAGGTCGATGCGCACCGGGTTGATCCCGATGGCGCCGGTGGGGCACAACGCCGCCAGTTCCGCTTCATCCACCGGCTCCGTACTGATGACGGGCCTGCCGCGGAAAATACCCGGCACCGCCGCCTGGGTGACGTCCGGGATGTATTGTTTCCCCTGATGGAGGAGGATTTTGATGTTGTTGATCATAGTTGTTACCACTTAGAACACTGAGGAATCGAGGAATCGAAGAATCGAGGAACTGAGGAACTGAGGAATCGAGGAACTGAGGACTGAACAACCCCAAACAACCCCAAACGCGAAGCACCAAACAACCCCAAACGCGAAGCACCAAACAACCCCAAACCCCAAACCCCAAACTACAAATCGTTCCCGCAATAAGACAAATTAAAACTCTTGTTACAAACCGGGAAATCAGAAATTTCATTGTTTCTCACGGCCAGCGCCAGGGCCAGCCAGTTGTGCAGCGACGGATCTTTGATTTTGTAATGGACCAACTGGCCTTTGTCGCCGGTAATTGCGCAATGGCAGATCTCCCCCCGCCAGCCTTCTGTCAGCGACAGGACAAAGGCCTCCGGCGCAGGGGCGCCCAGCGGCGGCCGGTCCGGCGTTTCGGCCGGAGTTTGTTGCAGCAATTGCCAGATATAGGCGACGGACTGCCTGATCTCGTCCCTGCGGATCTGCGCTCGCGAAAAAACGTCGCCGTGGTGTTTGATGACCGGCTTGTGGTGCAGCCCGGGGTAAAGATCATGCGGGTGCGTGGCCCGGATATCGCGGGGGATATTGCTCATCCGGGCCGCCATGCCGACCGTCCCCATTTCGGCCGCCTGGCTTTCGGTCACCACGCCGGTTTTTTCAAATCGCGCCAACACCGTGGGCAGGGTAAAGGTCTCCCGGCACATTTCGTCAAAATCGGGCTCGTAAGCGTCCAGCAACTGCCGGAGTGTACCGGTCAGGGCGGGCGTAAACGGGAAATGGGTTCTTCCCGGACGGATCAGCCCCCTGGCCAGGCGGTTGCCGCACCAGATCTGGAAAAAGTTGATCAGGGGGGTGCGCAACCTGCCGAAGACGGAACTGCCCAACTGGTAGGCCACGTCGGTGCACAGCGCGCTCAGGTCGCCGGTATGGATGGCGACCCGCTCGAGTTCCAGGGCAAGCGTCCGGGCAAATTGCAGGTCCTGGCCGGGTGTGAAACCGCAGAGGCTTTCCCAAAGGTTGACAAATGCGGTGGTATGGCCTGCCACAGTATCGCCGGCAATGCTTTCGGCCAGGGTAACGCGCTGCAGCAATTGCTGTTTTTCAAGCATCAGGCGCTCGACGCCCCGGTGCTGGAAGCCCAACTGGATCTCCAGATGCAGGATCTGCTCGCCGTTGCAGATGAACCGGAAATGGCCCGGTTCGATGACACCGGCATGGATGGGGCCCACACCGACCTCGTGCAGTTCTTCGCTGTCGATTTTGAAAAACGGATAATTGGCGATCGTCTGGTGCAGATCGGCCCGGTTGTAGGCGTACCGCACGGGTTTCAGCCAGGGATGGTCGGTGTAACCCAGCCCGGTATTTTCATGGATCTCCCGCTCAAAAATATGGAAAGCGAGCCGGCGGCTGGTGAAGGAAGGGAGTACGCTGCCTTCCTCCACTTCGGCGGCGGAAACATAGATGGTCCCCTCCCGGTCGTTGGCTACGCAGCAGATGAGCATGATCCTGCCTTGCCGGGCAAACCCGAAATAGTTGACGCAATGGCAGGCGGGATCCTCCAGCAAGTCGGTGTTGTGTTCCAGCAACCGCTCGTAACTCAACACGGGGATCGAGGAAAGCGGAACCCGCTGATGGTTGGTCAGAATGGCGTGATCCATATTATTGCGGCAGATTTTTAATTGCTTCGTTGATCAATTCTACAAATTGGACCGGGGGATTCAACCCAAGGAAGATCGCCAGGCCCAGCAAGATGAACTGGGAAATGGATTCATACGGTTTTATTTTCTCCATACCGGTTTCGTCCAGGTTTTCAGGCGGGGTAAACATCATCCTGAAAATATTTTTTCCGAACGCCCAGATGATCATCGTGAGCAGGATCAGCACCACGATCAGGATGAACAGGTGATGGCTTTCAAACAACCCCCGGAAGATCATGAATTCGCTGACAAAAAGCCCGGAAGGCGGCATGGCCGTGGCGCTGATAAAAGCGAGCAAAAGGACCATGGCCCCGGTGGTGTTGAACCGGAAATAACCGCCCATGTCAAATATATTTTTGCTGTTGTAGGTCCGGAACACCTGGTGCTCCTGAAAGAACAAGGCGGATTTGACAAACCCGTGCAAAACCACATGCAGAATGGCGGCATAATAACCGATGCCGCCTGCCGCCAGACCCAGCATCGCCAGGCCCATATGTTCGATGCTCGAATAGGCGAACATGCGCTTGATATTGGTCACTTTGAGCATGTACACCGCAGAAACGAATACCGACATTACAGCTGCGATCAGGATGATGTTGTTGGCCCAGGAATGCAGGGAGGTATGAGCAATGACCTCGTAAAACCGGAAAATGCCAATAAAACCCACATTGACCAGCGCACTGGAAAAAAGCGCTCCGGCGGGCGCAGGCGCCTTGTCCTTTGCGTCGATACCGGCAGTGAACATAGGCGCCAGGCCGAGTTTGACCGTGAAACCGGTAAAAATGAAAATAAAGGCCAGCCTGAGCCAGAAGACGTTCAGATCGGCTGCATTGCGCAATAAAGCCGGGAATGTAAGGTCGGTTTGTCCGGCTTGCTGCAAGGCGATGCTGAGAAAAAGAATGCCGATGAAGATAAAGGTAACGCTGATGGAAGAAACAAATACGTATTTCCAGGTGGCTTCCAGCGAAAAGCTGTTCCGGCGGTGGTAGATCAGGGCGGAAGCGGACAGCGTGGTCAATTCCACAAATATCCAGGTGACGGCGATATGGTTGGACAGGTAAGCGGCGCTCATGGCGGCGACCAGCAGGGTCATCGATGCAAAATAAATGCCCCTGCGCCGCGGATTGTCCGGCTCTTTGCCGATGTATACCGAACTGTGGTAAAAGGCCGGCAAGGCAAGAATGCACAACATGATCAAAAAGAGGATCGATAGCGCATCGGGTTGGAACAAACCATAAAATTCTTCCGTGCCGGCATTGCCGGATGCATCAACGGTAAATGCACATAAACCCGCCAGGAATACCGCCAGCAATACCTGATTGACCAACCGGTTCCTGTTCAAAAACAACAAGCCGCTGATGAGGATCGATCCGGTCAAAAAAGTTTGTATCATCATTAATCTTTCAGTTTCTGGAGTTGCTCGACATCTATATCCTTCAGGACGTCGCCGATCTTGTTCACAAATATGCCCAATACCAGTACGCTTACAAATAGGTCGAGCAAAATACCGGTATTCACCAGCATGGTCATTTCATTGCCTACGGCGATCGACAAAATGAATACTCCGTTCTCGATCACCAGAAACCCCATGATATGCGTAATGATCTTGCGACGGGTAATGATGATATACAAGCCGGTAAACAAAGCGGAAATCGCAGCCAGGAAATAAATTTTGTTCAACCGGGGGTCTTCGATCATATTGGAAAGTAAAAAGGTAACGATAATGATCAGGGTGATCGTGATCAGGGATACGAAATAGGGGGTGTAGGGTTCTACTTCGCGGGTGATCCTGTTGCGCCGGATGATATAATTCAGGAATAAAGGCACGGCAACGGCTTTGAAAACAAGGGTTTCTACTAAAATAAAGATCAGGTTGCCGGTATTGACCTCCTTTAATTCGGTCAGCCCGATGCCAAATAAAAGAAACCCCTGGAACGCAAGGATCTTGAGAAAACTGCCCATCCGGTTGGCTATGCCCAGGTAAATGAGCGTCATGGTAAAAATGATCAATAGTACGCTTGTCATAAATTCATAATATTTATATAAACTTCCCCGTCACCATAAGCACGCTGAAAAAGATCAGCAAAGCCACGGTGGTCAGCGTAAAAATAAATTGGGCATTATGGCTCATTCTGAACCTTGCGGAAAAAGATTCGAGCAATCCGGCAATAACGGCAAACAGGGCCTGCGTGACAAAAAAGATCAGCACGGTCAGTGGAAATTGAAAGTTGCCAATGAAAAAATTCGCGATCAGGGCGCCATACATGGCAAATTTCAAATGGGTGGCGTACAGGATCAGTCCCAGGTCGAACCCGCTGTTGTCGAGGATCATCACTTCGTGGATCATCGTCAGTTCCAGATGGGTTTTAGGGTCATCGACGGGCATGCGACTGTTCTCGATCATGGCGATCATGATCAGGACAAAAGTAGCCAGTCCGCCGAGCAGGTAGGAGATGTAGGAGCCGAAATGCAGGGAAACAAAAATTTGGTGAAAAGAAGTATGCCCCGTAAACAACGCGAAAGAGCCCATCAGGATAAAAAAAGCGGGTTCGGCCAGCATGGAATACAACGCTTCCCGGCTGGCGCCCATGCCCTCGAAACTGCTGCCCGTATCGAGCGCTGAAATGATGCTGAAAAATTTTCCGAGCGCCAATACGTAAGCAAAAAACACAAAATCGCCGTCAAAGGAGATCAGCCCTTTATACGGGCCCAGCGGAACCACGGCAATGGCCGTCAGTACGGAAGCAAAATAAATGGACGGCGCGATCTGGAAAATAAAGCTGGTGGTCCGGCTGTACACCGCGCCTTTGCGCCAAAGGCGGATAATGTCCTTCATGGGTTGCAGAATACCCGGTCCCTTCCTGCCCGAGGCGAGGCTTTTGGTCCGCACCACAAAACCCATAAAGAACAAACTGACCAACACGATCAACGCAAAACTGATCATCGTTCACAATTGATTTAAAAATTGAATGAGCGATCTGAAGGCTTCATATAAAAATGGAATGCCCATAACCAGGGTAATAAATGCAAATCCGTATAAGATATAATACCGGGGGTTGCCATTCTGTAAAAACCTGAATTTTTGAAAAAAGGAGTGTATTTTTTTTAATGGATAGTCGATCAGCCATTCTTCGGCCTTATCGTAGGGGTGGGTTTCGTGCCGGCCGTCCGTCGGGAAAATATTTTTCACTTCTTTTTTTATTTTCCGGATCGACAGCAGGGGCTCTGCCAGTTTGCGGTAGGAGCGGACAAACGAACTGGCCGTGTATTGCATTCTTGCAGTCTCGCCTGTATACCCGCAGCCCCAGGTAGGCGACCAGGACACCGGATTTTGTGCCGTGATCTTTTTCCGAATCCACCAAACTGCGGCCGATAAAACTAAAAATCCCATAGCGGCCCACCCGGCTTTTTGCAGGGTTTGGACGGTAGCGCCAACGGGTTGAAGCACTGCGGAATCCGCTAAAAGACCTGTAAACAACCCGAGCGGTTCTGACTGCAACCCGAAGAAAAACCCGGGAAACAACCCGATGGATATCATCAAGCCCACGATCAGGTACATCGGGGCCCGCGTCCATGTATTGGCCTCAACAACCGGCCCGGGATACGGGCTGCGCGCATTGCCCAGGAAAACCGATCCAAACGCCTTGGTAAAACAAAGCATCGCCAGCCCGCCGGTCAGCGCCAGGCTGAAAACAGAGAACAGGATAAACAACACGGAACCCGCGCCGGCGCCGTTGAACCCCGCAAACAACCCCGAATAGATCAAAAATTCGGAGACAAACCCGTTGAAAGGCGGGAGTCCGCAAATGGCAAGAGCGGCTGCCAGAAATAATGCCGACGTATGCGGCATCTCTTTGACCAATCCGCCCAGGCGTTCGATGTTCAGGGTATGAACAGCCTGGTAAACATTGCCGGCCCCATAGAACAACAGGGATTTGAAAAGGGAATGATTGAGTACATGCAGCAAACCGCCGGCAAAACCCAGTGTGATCAAAAGGACATTGCCCGTGCCGAGGCCGATGGTCCCCAACCCGATGCCGATGCCGATGATCCCGATGTTTTCGATGCTGTGATAAGCCAGCAATTTTTTCAGGTTATGCTGCAGGGTGGCCAGCATGACGCCGTAGATCCCGGAAATGACCGAGACGACCAGCATAATGGATCCGCTCAGGATATAGTCCATTTTGATCAGCAGGATCATCCGGAGAATGCCGTATATGCCGATCTTGATGATCACACCCGACATCACGCCCGAGACATGCGACGGCGCGGCCGGGTGCGCATATGGCAGCCAGGTATGGAACGGCACAAACCCCGCCTTCAAGGCAAACCCGGCAAAAAAACAAAGGAATAAAGCCAGGCCTGCCGCGGAAGAAAAAGTCGCGGAATATCCGGCAATCGCCTTGAAATCATAGGAACCCGTACGCGATGCCATCCAGATAAAACCGACCGTGAGGAAAACAATACTGACATGAGACTGGATCAAATAATTGATGCCGGCTTGCAAGGTTTCGGGTTTGTAGTGCTCAAAAATCACCAGGATGAACGCCGACAGGGCCATGATCTCCCATATCAGCAAAAAAACAAGGGTGTTCTGAACAGCGCAAATGGCCGTAAGGGCCGATTGAACCCCCAGAAAGGCAATGCAGTGCAGCGAGATGCCGGACGACTGCTCCCGGTAGGCCTTCATGTACTGCAACCCGTACAGACCGCCGGTGATCATCGTAAAATTGATCACCAGGATGAACCAACCGGAAAGTGCATCAATTCGCACAGGTATTTCGCCGGTTACAAGCGTTCCGGAAAAAACAAATTCTACCGGATCGCCTGCCAATGCCAGTATGGCGGGAAACGCGCTGACCCCTGCATTCACCACGAGGGCCGAAACGGTGATGACCCCCTTCCATTTAACTTTCAGAAAGGGGACCAGCGCAACAGCGGCGACCAGAATGACCAGGTATGATTCGGTTATTCCCATCAGATGACGTTCAGCAAGGTGCCCAGAAACACGAGCAACACAAAAAATACGCCGTAAAGCAAATACATCTGCGTTCGGCCGTTTTGGATAAATTGAAAATAATTCAGGAATGACAATAACCGGCTTGTCAACCGGCGAATGAGCTGTTCTTCAAAAAAATCAGGGTAATGGGATGAGTGGCGCCGGGTTTTCGGAAAAAGCTCCTCCGGCTTCAACTCTTCATATTGCTTTCTTTCAGTCACCACAAACCCAAGCAGTTTGCCCAGTGTTTTGGAAAACGATTTTCCGGTGTACTGCATCCGCGCGGTCGGCGCTACGTATCCGCAGCCCCAGGTCGCATCGCGCGTGGCCGGGCGGCGGCGGACCATATAATTGCGCAGGAGTAGCGCCACGGTGATGAGCCCTGAAAAAAGAAGGGCGTATTTTCCCATACCGGCCATCTGGCTGGTGATCCGCCCCAAAGCGGCCGGGTCCGCCGCCTGAGACGGAATGGCCGCCAAGGCCGCAGAAAAGTAAAAATGTGGAAATATCCCGATGGACAACATCAGCGCAAGGATGAAATATTGCGGGATGCGCATCAACAGGGGGCTCTCCGCCGGTTCGTGCTGAAGGAGTGTGCGCGGGCTGCCCAGGAAAATGGTCCCGAAACTTTTGGTGAACGTCAGCATCGACAATCCGCCGATCAGCGCCAGGCCGGCCATCCCCAACAACAAAAAGGTCGCATTCAACAAACCGATGGACGGGATCCCCTGCAAAAAGCCCTTGTAGATCAAAAATTCCGAAACGAAACCGTTGAAGGGCGGCAAACCGCCGATGGCCAGGGCCCCGGCCAGGAAAAATACCGCCGTATGCGGCATTTTATGCGCCAGGCCGCCGAGTTTTTCCATGTCGCGGGTATGCGCCTGCTGATAGACCGCCCCCGCGGCGTAAAACAACAACGATTTGAAAAGGGCATGGTTCAAGGTATGCAACAGGGCGCCGGCAAATCCCAGGGCCGAGAGCATGGGCAGATCCGCTCCGGCGCCGATCAGCCCCAGTCCGATGCCGATGCCGATGACGCCGATGTTCTCTATGGTGCAATAGGCCAGCAATTTTTTAAAGTCGCGGTGGACGGCCGCATTGAGGATGCCGTAAATACCGGTCATCAATGACAGCGCCAATACGCATTCCCCGATCCAGATCAGGTCGCTTTGCAGCATATAGGCCGACCGGATAATGCCGTAAATTCCCAGTTTGACAATGACGCCCGACATCACCCCCGAAACATGGGAAGGCGCGGCAGGATGGGCATGCGGCAACCAGGAGTGCAACGGGATAAATCCGGCTTTGATGCCGAACCCTGCAAAAAATAAGAGGAACAACCAATGGTTGGGCCGGCTGCTGAAAAAACGGCCTATAGCCTGAAAATCAAAAGAGCCTTCAGCCGCATATACCCAGATAAAAGCCACCGAAAGCAGGACTACCCCGATATGCGTCTGCACCAGGTAATTCAGGGCGGCTTGGAGGGTGGTTTTGTTCTGGTGGTCAAACAGGACGAGCAGGAAGGAAGCGATCGACATCAGTTCCCACGCAATGAGAAAAGCCAGGCCGTGTTGCAGCATGCAAACCCACAACAT
The DNA here is from genome assembly GCA_964558465.1 of uncultured Lewinella sp. Taxonomy (GTDB): domain Bacteria; phylum Bacteroidota; class Bacteroidia; order Chitinophagales; family Saprospiraceae; genus JACJYC01. Next base: position 16,096 of record CAZLEF010000020.1, read on the forward strand.
GGAAAACTGAAAAAGCAGGAACATCACCCAATGCAGGGTCAGGTCGGGTTTCCTGGCCTCGTAGGCTTTCATATACCCGATGCCGTAAAACGCGCCGGTGATGCAGGTCAGGTTGACGATCAGCATAAACCAGGCCGATAACGCGTCGATCCGCAAGGGGATATTGCTGAAAAAGGAAACGCCATGCAGAACGATGCCCGGCGATTCTCCCTGAAGGGCGCGGACAGCAGGCACGGTGGTGACGGCGGCCAGGAGCAAAACAAAAAGGAAATGAACAGCGGGTTTGATGTTCGCTGGGGTCAGTGTAATAAATGCCATGCCGGTTCCGGTAAGGATAGCTGAGGCAATGATCCACTGAAATTGGTCCATGGCTTGGTTCTTTGTTTACCCGCTTTTTCGGGCCGGGAAAACATGATTAGTCCTATTTGTAAAGATTTTCATGCTGAGCGCAGCCGACTCCGTCAGCCATAGGCGACTTCGTCGTCCGGAGGCCGAATCACGCTCACCCTCTCACCCCTCTCACCCTCTCGCCCCTCTCACCCCTCTCACCCTCTCACCACAGCAAGTTTTCCCGGGGCAAAATTATTGAGATGTCGCGACAGTTCTTTTGCATCAAGTCAATTTAAAAGTTGATTTAAATCAATTTTACCGGAAATCCTGTTTACATTTGTATACAGCAGGAAGACAATTTTATCCTTCGCGCACCGCAAAGGATAATGCCGCAGGATGGATAGTTTTGAAAAAACGATCCGACGAGCGGTATCTTACTACAAAAAGCTGCTGTTTGGATATGCCTGGTCCGTTCCCCATGGATAAGTTTCAGTTTAAAAGCGATTCCATTCTGCAGGGATTGCCCAGGGAAGAACTGGCCTTTCTGGAAAGTAAAATGGTGGACCGCCGGTACAAAAAAGGCCAAAGGGTTTTTGTGGAGGGAACGCTCCCCAGCGGTGTCCATTACGTGAAAAAAGGCAAGATCAAAATATACAAGGCCGACCGAAGCGGCGCCGAACAAATCTTCTACATCTGCGGCAAGGGGGAACTCCTCGGCTACCACGCTTTACTGGGTGAAGAAACCTACCCCGATGCTGCAGCCGCGCTGGAGGATTCCATTGTCGCTTTTATTCCCAAGGACGATTTTCTGCACCTGCTGGCCCAGTCGCCCCTTCTCACAGGGAAAATGCTGAAAAACCTCAGCCACGAATTCGGCGTATTGGTTGGCAGCATTGCTACCTTCGCCCGCCGATCCGTCCGCGAACGCCTGGCGCTGAGTTTGTTAATCCTGAGTGAAAAATACCGCGATGAAGAGGCGCCCGGGCCCGTTGAGATCAATTTATCCAGGGAAGACCTGGCCGGCATCATCGGCTCAGCGGTTGAAACGCTTGTCCGGCTCCTGCACGATTTTAAAGAAGAAAAACTGATCGAATCCCAGGGAAGGAAGATCCGGATACTGGATGAGGAGGGGCTGGCGCAAATCGCTGATTTTTATTCAAACTTGTAAATAAAAGATATCTGGGATCACTTATCCGATAAAAAACGTCTTATATACGCCTCGGCGCCCCGTACCCCGCACACCCAAACATCCTTCCGAAGGGGATATTCCACTCCCTCCGGCGTCACCACCAGTAACGGCGGATTGCCCAGATCCTTAAGCGCGGTCGTCGTACCGCGGGTGAGCCCCGGTTTGCCGCTCAATTTGATCTCTACGGCAAACCGGATCTTCAAGGCTGATTCCACCACAAGATCCAACTCTGCGCCGTCGGCAGTGCGGTAGAAAAAAGCCTGATCCTGGGGGCCGAGCATGGAAATGATCTGTTCCAGCACATATCCCTCCCAGGAACCGCCGGCAACAGGATGGCCGAGTAGTGTGTTAAAATCCGGTATTCGAAGCAGGTGGTGAACGATGCCGCTGTCCCGGATATATAACTTGGGCGATTTGATCAGCCGTTTGCCGGTATTGGCAAAATAGGGCTGGAGCCGGCGGACCAGCAGGGCCCGCTCCATAAAGTCGACATAGGAAGTTAGGGTCGGCGAACTGATCCCCAGGGAATTGGCCAGAGAATGATAATTGGCAAGCCCGCCCTGTGAATATGCCAGCATGGTCAACAGCCGTTCCAAAAGTGCAGGCGCGGCGCTTATCCCCAATTGTGGAAGGTCTTTTTCCAGGTAAGTTGTAATGAAGCTGCCGAACCAAATCTGTCGGACTTGCTCGGTGACCGCCAAATAGGATTCCGGAAAACCACCCCTGAACCAATGGATTTGCCAGTCTGCTTCCGGCAACTCCCGGAGCAGGAAGGGGGTCAATTCCAGATAGGCAATCCGGCCGGCGAGGGATTGGGAAGTGTTTTTTAATAAATCGTAGGAAGCCGAACCTAAAAGCAATAATCGTCCGGTTACCCGGTACCGGTCAATTGCGCCGCGCAATTCTGGAAACAAGTCCGGCAATTTATGTATTTCATCCAGGATCACCGTTTTGTCCTTATTGAAATCCAGAAAAAGCGACCGGTTTTCCATCCGGGATCGATCGGCCGGATTTTCCAGGTCCAGATAAATGGACGGTTTGGGCAGTTTGGATTGAATAGACTTGACCAAAGTTGTTTTTCCTACTTGCCTGGGCCCCAATAAGGCTACTGCCGGCAAGTTGGCGAGGTGAAATAACAAAACCGATTCAAGCTCTCGAAGGATCATTATTGGAAATTAATCCCGCAAATTTAAAATAAATTTTTAAAAATACGGTATTAATTCATTCAATTTAAAAATTGTGACACCTAATTGGTTCGCCAACTTCCAAAGCTCCCAAGGCGGCTCATCCTCCGCATCCTCAAATCAACGCATCAATAAATCAATAAATCAACAAATCAACAAATCAACAAATCAACCACGCCTGTGGCGTGGCACGCACATCAACAAAAATTACCCCCTCACCCACTCCCGGAACTCCGCCGCCCGGTCCTTCCCGACCACCACATCTTCCCTGGGCCGGGGTTCCAACTCCAACAGGATCTTGCTTTGTTCGATGGATTTAAAACGGCGGACAGACTGGATATGGACGAGATATTGCCGGTTGGCTCGAAAAAAACGGGCAGGGTCGAGTTGTTTTTCCAGGTCCGACAAGGACTGGTCGACTATGAAGTTTTCCGCCTCCCGGCTGCGGGCGAAACTGATCTTGTGGTCGGAAAAAATATAGGCGATATCCTCAACCTCGATCGGGGCGTAATCGATGCCCTTGCGCACGATCAGGCGGGTTTTATACCCGGGCTGTTCTTTTCTTGCGGCAATCAATCCCAACAGTCCGGCGGAGACAAAATGCCGTTCCAGTTGCCTGACCTTTTGCAGCGCCTGGGCAACCTGGGCCGCCGTGATGGGCTTGAGCAGGTAATGGATTGAATTGTACTCGAACGCTTGCAGCAGATAGTCGTCGTAAGCCGTAACAAAAACGACGGGAAAAGTTACCTGGCATTGCTCGAAGACCCTGAACGAGGTATCGTCGGCCAGTTGAATATCAAAAAAAGCCAGATCGGGCGCCCGGTGATTCCGGATCCAGTTCACCGTTTCTTTCACGCTTTCCAGCCGGGCCAGGATCTCGATGTCCGGGTCGTTCACCTTCAGGTGGGTTTCCAGTTGCCGGACGGCGGTGGCTTCGTCTTCCACAATGATTACACGCATTTGGATTATTTGGATTGCTCCGTCCGCCATAGAGCGACTTCGTCGTCCGGAGGCCGTAGCCGCGCCTTAAAGCGTGGAACAGGACGGTTTGAGGTGGTTAAAAATCGAAAACAAGCGGATCATCTGTTCAATTTCAATATCGGCAATCGCAGGGTGAAGGCGCCGTTCTCATGCCCGACGCCGATGCCTTTTCCCAGTATTTTCAAGAACCTTTCGTCGAGGTTGATCAGGCCGTTCCGGGTCGATTCCCAGGCCGTTCTGCGCGGAGATATCTTATTGGATATCACCAGCGATTCGCCTTCCTGCAAGATGGTCACCCTCAGTTGCCGGCCCGTCGACATTTCGTTGTGTTTGACGGCATTTTCCACCGCCACCATCATGCTCACGGGCGGAATGAGGTAATTGGAACAGGCCGGCTCGTCCACCTCCAGGCTGAGGAGAAAAGCGTCTTCGTGCCGCAATTCAATCAGGGAGACGTAGGATTTCATGAAGGCCACTTCGTCGCGCAACAGCACGAGGTCCTTATCCTTGCTTTTGAGGATATAGCGGTAGACTTCCGAAAGGCGCTGGATGAATTGTTGGGCCTTTGCCGGATTGTGGTCGACGAGGTACGAAATACTGTTCAGGGTGTTGAACATGAAATGGGGGTCGATCTGGCTCTTGAGGGCCTCAAGCTCGGCTTGTACCCTGGCCCGCTCCAGTTGCTCGATCTTCACATTCTCCTGTTCGATCTGTTGGGCGTACAACGCTTTTTCATAAATATTGGTGACAAAGATGACGCATACCACGATCAGGATCACGGTGTTCAGGACCTGGAAACCGGCGACGGTGTCCGCCCCTGCAGCCCATCGCCATCCGAAGAGCAGCAGCAGGGATACGGGGGCCGAATAAAAGATATTCAACCCGATCATGAGCAGGTACTTCTGGAACAGCGAATGGCTGCCGTAGATCACCGGGTAATACCTGAACAGCAGGAACCGGTTGCCCTGCCAGACGGCAAAGGCTACCCCCGTGAAAAAAACATAATGCAGGGCAATGGCCGAAAAAGAGGCGCCGGACAGATCAACCAAGCCGGTGGCACTGGGGATCACCAGCCCGAAAAACGGAATGCCGATCGCCCGTACAACCCAATCGTCGAGCGTCACTTTGATCCTGGTATTCCGGGTTTCGTCGGCCATTTTTCGGTTTCGGACTTGAAATTTTCCGTTTGGGTAAATCCGGGTCAAAAAAAAGATTGGGGCGCCTCCTTTTGCCCTATTTTTAGGTTTTATACTGCGCCGCAATAGGTTTTGTGCATTTATGGGTTTGCGCCGCCTTTAGGGGTAGGGGCGAGCGCGGGCAAATGCACAAAACCTATTGCAGTTGAGTATATATAACCAAATTTACAACAAAAAATGGAATCAGTAAACATCAATCACCTGGCGGTCGTTGTAGCGGCCATTTCCACCTTCGTACTCGGCGGATTGTGGTTTTCGCCCATCCTCTTCGGCAAAGCCTGGATGGCGGAAAACAATTTTACGGACGAGGATCTGAAAAAAGGTAATATGGCCAGGATCTTTGGCCTCTCCCTCATCTGGGCGCTGATCATGGCCTACAACCTGGCATTTTTCCTGGGCGACCCCTCCATTGATGTCAAAATGGGCGCGCTCTACGGCTTCCTCACCGGTTTCGGCTGGGTGGCGATGGCTATTTTTACGATCGGCTTGTTCGAACGGAAATCCTGGCGGTATATGCTGATCAACGCGGGGTATATGATCGTTTCGTTTACGATCATGGGGGTTATTCTGGGGGCCTGGAAATGAGTGAATAGTCGATAGTCGATAGTCGTAAGTCGTCAGCCGCACTTACGACTATCAACTTACGACTATCAACTTACGACTTACGACTATCCATAAGACCCTAAAAATCCCGGTATTTCGAGTCCAGAAATTGATTGGCCTCCGCTTCGGCGAACCTGGCGTTGGCGCTGTCCCAATGCAGCGTCTTTTTCGGAAAACGCCCGGCAATGACGCCCAGCAGGATGGTTTCCGTGAGCCTGGCCGCATACGAGAACGGTGCGGTGCAAGTCCCTTTGCCGAGGCAGGCATCCACAAACTGGTGGTAGTGTTTTTTCCCTTCCGTATCGTAATCCCGGACGGGAGGGCCCAGTTTTTCCGATTCACCGACCTTTGCAATTTCAGCATCCATGTTTCGGTATTGGCCGCCCACGATCAACCTGGGCAGTTCCATGAAGTGCGGCAGGAGCAGTCTGCCTTTTTCACCGATGAACATGGCCCCTTGGTCGGGTAATTTTTCATTGTTGGGCAGTTTCAGATCTTTGTGCATGGCCGGCGCTCCGGAACCGTCGTACCATACCCATTTGAAACGTTTGGTGGTATAGGCCGTTCCGGGAAAGGTATAGGTGACGATATTGTGTTCGGGGAAGCCGAATCCCGTCGGTTTCCTGCATTCGTTTTTGATGGTTTTGGGAACGTCCAGTTCCAGGGCATTGTAGGGCGTATCAAAAATGTGTACGCCCATGTCGCCCAGGGTCCCACAGCCGTAATCCAGCAATTTCCTCCAGTTTCCCGGGTGGTAGATCCCTTCCTTGTAAGGCCTTTCTGCCGAGGTGCCGAGCCAGAGGTTCCAATCCAGATACGCGGGAACCGGATCCGATCCTTTTGGCTCCGGGCCGTCAAATCCCCAGTTTTTGGGCGACCATGCCCGTACGCATTTGACCTTGCCGATGATCCCGGAACGGATCAATAGGGTTGCTAATTTATAATCATAAAAGGAATGGACCTGGATTCCCATTTGGGTGACCAGCTTTTTTTCATCCGCCAGCTTCCGCATCGCCCTGGCTTCCGTGACATGGTGGGTGAGCGGCTTCTGGCAGTATACGGGTTTGCCCATATTCATGGCCATCATGGAAGCGGGGGCATGCGTGTGATCAGGCGTGGATACAATCACCGCATCGATACTGCCGCCCATCTCCTGCAACATTTTCCGATAGTCCGCATAGGTTTTTGCGCCGGGATGAAGTTTTTTAGCCGCAGCCAGATTATTGGCGTCCACATCACACAGGGCGACCACCTCCACTGACGCATGGGACGAAATGGCTTTTAGGTCTTCAGCGCCCATTCCTCCGACGCCGATATGCGCGGTCCTTAACTGCGCATTTTTGGCAAAGGCCATAACGGAGGATGGCAAAAGGGCCACAGATGAGCCCAATAAGGCCGCTTTTTTCAGGAATTCTCTTTTGTTCATATTTGTTTTTTTATTTTTGGATAATTATGCCAACTCCAAACTCCAAACTCCAAACTCCAAACCCCCAACTACACCAACACATCCCGGATCACCCGCCCGTGCACATCCGTCAGGCGGATATCCCGGCCGCTGAAGCGGTAGGTCTGGATCTCGTGGTCGATGCCCAGCAAATGCAACATGGTGGCGTGAAGGTCGTGAACAGATGTTTTATTTTCTACTACCCGGTAGCCATAATCATCCGTCCGGCCATATACCGTGCCGCCTTTGATGCCGGCGCCCGCCATCCAGATGCTGAAGGCGGAGGGATTATGGTCCCGGCCGTCGTTGCCTTGCGCAAATGGCGTCCGGCCAAATTCGCCGGCAAAAACCACCAGGGTTTGTTCCAGAAGGCCGCGCGCCTTGAGGTCTTTGAGCAAAGCTGCAATGGGTTGATCCACGGCATGCGCGTTGGCCTCATGCCCGGCTTTCAGGCCGCTGTGCTGATCCCACCGGTCGTGGCCGCTGATGGCCGGGCAGGTGAGTTCGATGAACCGCACCCCGCGCTCCACCAGCCGGCGCGCCAGCAGGCACTGGGCGGCATAACCGCGGGTGTATTGGTCGTCCGAATCAAAACCGTACAGTTTTTTGATGGCCGGCGATTCGTCTGAAAGGTCGGAAAGCTCCGGCACGGAGGCCTGCATTTTGAAGGCCAGTTCGTAATTGGAAATGGTGGATTCGATCTGGTCGGCGTGGCCGAGTTTGCCCAGCAGGTTCTGGTCCATTTGCTCCATGTACTGCAGTTTGGACTTTTGCAGCCCTTCCGTCGGCTCCAGCGGCAGCACGTTGGCCAGGGGGATATCCAGGGCTTTCAGGACGGAAGCCTGGTAGGTGGCCGGCAAAAAGCCATTCTTGAAATTGTCCAGCCCGCCGGGCGGTGTCAGGCCGCCGTCCAGGACCACGTAGGCGGGCAGGTTCTCGTTTTCGCTGCCCAGGCCGTAAGTCACCCAGGAGCCCATACTCGGCCTTCCCTGGATGCCGATGCCCGTGTGCAGGAAATAGTTGGCGTTGGTATGTTCCGGAAAATTGGATACCATCGAGTTGATCATGGCGATATCGTCCACACAGGTGGCGATATGCGGGAAAAGTTCGCTCATCCACATGCCCGATTCTCCGTGCTGCCTGAATTGCCAGGGGCTTTTCAGGAGTTTGCCGATATTGTTGAACTGGGTGGCGTCCACCTTGAATTTGTCGTAAGGGCTCAGGCCGTTCTCTTGCTCCAGCCGGGGTTTGTAGTCAAAGGAGTCTACCTGCGAGATCCCGCCGTCCATATACAAAAATATAATGCTCCGGGCCTTCGGGACAAAGTGCGGCAGTTTGCCCGCCGTTCCGGCCATCAGGCTTTCTTCCATCCGGTTCGCCGGCCTGCATCCCAACGGCAAACCACCCATCAAACCCATGAGCGCAATAGAACCGAATCCGTTGCGGCAGAGCGCCAGCATTTCGCGACGGGTCATTCTGTGTTGGCAATTTTTATGCATCTTTTTTATTGGTTCGATTGATTCGATTGATTCGATTGATTCGATTGATTCGATTGATGCGTCGCATCAACCACGCCTTCCGCGTGGCACGCACATCCTCCCATCCTCGCATCCTCACATCCTCACATCCTCACATCCTCACATCTTCGCATCCTCGCATCCTCGCATCCTCGCATCCTCGCATCCTCCCATCCTCCCATCCTCCCATCAACAAATGATCAAATCAAATGAATAAACTCCTTCAAATTAAACACCGCATGGCAGTAATCCGCCCAAATCTGCGGGTCATTTTGCATGGCCTCCACCGAGCTGTTGTGTTCTTTTGCCAGGTTTTCCAGCAGGCTTTTTGCCGCCTGCTGCTCTTCGGGGGATGCCGGCCTTGAAAACGCCCGGATAAAGATATCGTCCACCCGTTCTGAAATGGGTTTATCGCCTTTTTGCAGCAGGTTTTCGGCCCAATACCAGGCTTGCTCATGCACAAATGGGTCGTTCATCAGGGTCAGCGACTGGCCGGGTACATTCGTGGTATTCCGGCGGCCGAAGGTGGAAAAAGGGATCGGCGTGTCGAATACCAGCATCATCGGCGGTATAAAATTCCGGCGGACGGCCAGGTAAATGCTCCGGCGGCCGAACCCATCCAATGGGCCGGATTCGGCGGGCCTTCCGCGCCCGGTCATAAAATCCGTCAGGTGGATGGGGACAGGCTCCCCGTACATCGTCAGGTCGATGCAACCGGTCGTCGCCATGATGCCGTCGCGGATCGCCTCCGCTTCCAGCCGGCGGATGGGAAAATGATGCAACCAGGTATTTTGCGGATCGGCAGACCGGTTGTCCGCCAGCGATTCGGTCGACCGTTGGAAGGTCCGGCTCAGCAACATGTGCCGGATCATGCCTTTGACCGACCAACCGTCTTCCACAAACCGGAGGGCCAGGTAATCAAGCAGTTCCGGATGGCTGGGCAGTGTGCCTTGCAAACCAAAGTTGTCGACGGTTTCCACGATGCCCCTGCCGAAGAGGTGGAGCCAGAGCCGGTTCACCATCACCCTGGCCGTCAGCGGGTTGGCGGGGTCGGCAACGGATTCCGCCCAGGCCAACCTGCCGCTGCCGTGTTGGGGCGTGGGGACAGCGCTCAAAAAGCCATGCGGAACGGTTGCCTCCGTGCGCTGGTCGATGCTCCCGCGGATGAATACCGGGCTGAAAACGGTCTCCCCTTCCGTCGGGCCGAGAAAATGATCGGGGTCGTAAAGCTTGGCTGCAATGCTGTCGTATGCGGATAAAAGCGCCGGAAAAGCGGTCGGAAAACTAACGGGTCTTGCCTTTTTAACCAGGCTGTTGAGTATTTCCACTTGCCCGGGCCGGGTCCGGTCTTGCATCCAGTCGGCAACCGCCTGGCGTTGGTCGGCAACGGAAAAAACGGGCTCTGGATTTCGCATCGGAAGAGCCATATCCGGCCGTTTCCCGTCAAAAGCGACCGCGTATTCCACTTCAACATAATCTTCCGGCCGGATTTTATACGTATGCCCCTCATATTTTCCGGGCATGAATTCCAGGTAGGCTTTATGCCCTTGCACCAGTGCGAGATCCAGGATATAGGTTTTCCATTCCGGGGTATTGGCCACTTGTTCGAGGCTTCCGTACAGCGGGAAACGGATGACCTGGAAATTATCGACGATGATGCGGATCGTCCCGTTGAGGCCCCTGGCCCGGACGGCAATGGAATCGTGTTCGATGGTGAAATTGGGAGAACGCAGGGCGCCCATCACGCCGGCGCCGAGGTACCGGCTGGAGGCAAAACCACCGTTAAAACCCAGGAATTGGCGGGTTTTGGGGTCAAAAACGGGCGCTCCCATCAACGGTTTTTCGCCGAAGGCCAGGCCGTCGGAATACCAGCCTTTCCATTCTCCGCCCCGGAAATCGCCGATCACTTTGTGGTTTCCGGTAGCGGGGGTCTCCGGCAGGGACTGGATGAACCGTTTTTGCCGGCTGATGAATTCGGGCCCGGGCTTTTGGGTTGCGGCGAGCAGTTGCCGGCCCAGTTGAGACCGGATCTCGCCGGTTATTTCTTTTAATTTTTTGACCTGCACCAGTTGTTTGGGGTTCATTTTGGCCGGTACCGGTCCGATCCGGGCGCTTTCAAACATGCCGTACATGGCATAATAATCGGTGGTGGGGATGGGGTCGAACTTGTGGTCGTGACACCGGGCGCAGCCGACGGTCAGGGCCTGGAAGGTTTTGGAGGTTACGTCGATCATATTGTCGAAGCGGTCGGCTTCCTCCTGTTTGACGTTGACCGGGCTGTGTTTGCCTTCTCCCAGGAAAAAATAAGCGGTGCCAAGGCTGGATTCGTTAAAACCTTCTTCCGGGTTGAGGCGCGGCTCGGGCAGCAAGTCGCCGGCCAGGTGTTCCTTCACAAAAAGATCGTACGGCACATCCTGGTTGAAGGCCCGGATCAGGTAATCCCGGTAATGCCAGGCGCCGCTGATGGGGAAATCAAATTCGTGCCCCATATATTCCCCGTATCTGACCAGGTCCATCCAATGCCGCGCCCAGCGTTCGCCGTATTGCGGGGATCCGAGGTAACGATCCACCATTTTTTCATAGGCTGTGGCCGATTCGTCGGCGAGGAAGGTCTGGAGGTCTTCCGGGGTGGGCGGCAGGCCGGTGAGCAGGTAAGCGACCCGGCGGATGAGGCTGTTTTTGCCGGCGGCCGGCGAAGGCGTCAACCGGTTGGCTTTCAGTTTTTGGCCGATCAGGTAATCGATGGCTTCCGAAGGCGGGGCTTCCTGCAAATCGCGCGGCAGATCGGGCGCTTTCGGCGGGATCAACGCCCAATGCGGGGCCCATTTGGCGCCCTGCTGTATCCAGCGTTTCAGCAGCGCGACTTCACGGGCTGTCAGCGTCTTTTTGGCTTCGGGCGGCGGCATCCTGAACCCCGGGTCGGTGGAAGAGACCCGGTCGAGGAGCAGGCTCTTGTGGGCCTTGCCGGGAACGATGGCGGCCCCGCCGTTTTTCAGCAGCGCGGTGGCCCCTTCGTACGTGTCCAGGCGCAGGTTGGCTTTCCGGGAGCTTGTATCCGGCCCGTGGCAGACAAAACAGTTCTGGGCCAGAATGGGGCGGATATCGTAATTGAAGTCTACCTTGTCCGGCAGGTCCTCAACCGCCGGAGAACCCGGTAAAAAGCCGATGACAAAGGTCGCCGGCAGGAGTATCGCAAGGGCGATCAGCCATTGTTTCCTGGAAATTTTCCCTCCCATAACTTTAAGATAAAGGACGTTATTACCAGTGGACGATGAATTGAGGAACTGCCTGCCGCGCAGAAGGCGCGGAGGAAGCGCGTGCCGCGCAGAAGGCGCGGAGGAATCGATATTCGACCTTGCAGTCATTCAATTCATTCAGCACTGGTACAAGAAATTGCTGCTAAAAGTACAAATCTTTTGGAAAAGCCGGAAGATTTCCAAGGGATTCGTCGAACCAGGGCGGAAAGGAGCGATTCAAAACGGAGAATGTTTTTGCGACCAACTATAACGCCTCGGAAAGTTCAGGCATCTGGGAGGGCACAAAGGAAAACACGGATTTTACAGACTAAATCCGTAAAATCCGTGGTTGAAAAATAATTTTACTGGTAAGCTTTAACCGACCTCAAACCCCAAAATAGGCACAACGGGCCGCAATTCCACTTTAAAACCGTAGGGAATGGTAGGCGTTGCGGAAGCGATCTTTTTTGCGTCCTCGTCATCCTCGGCCCGGATCTCGATATAACCCAGAATCAGTTCCTTGGTTTCGGCAAAGGGGCCGTCAATGACCTTTCCCTTGCGGGACACGAAGGAAACACCCCGGGTATCGAGCCCGTAACAGCTTTTTACCTTCCCCTGTTCCATCAGACCCTTTACAAATTCTGAAATCAGCGCGATACAATCTACCTTTGCGATTTCTTCCGGGAGGGCCTCGCTTTCGCCGTCGAGCATAAAAAACAGCATATAATCTTTCATCTTTCAATTGGGTTTTTAATCAATTGGATTTCAGAACAGGCAATCCCAAAAATTTCCGGGCGTAGCCGATTTGACCCAGATGGTAGGCCTCGTGATAAATAAAAAAGGCCAGGAAATCTTTGGGTTTACCGCCTTTGCCCGCGATTTCAGACTCCATTTCCTCCGGCGACAAAGACTCAACCCTTTCGATCAGCAACCTGGATGCTTTTTCCCAATTTGACCGGATCACATAAAGGTCGGGATAATTTATGTCGTCGGCAATGGCTTTGAAATAAAGATGGAAATAAGGATCGTTTTCATGTCCGCCGATCAGGTTCAGCAACATGAAACGGCAGGTGACGATATGGCCCAAAAGCCAGTTGATATGGTTTACCCGAGGGCTTGGCCGTTGCATCGCATCCCGATCGTTGATGCCGTCAAAGGCATTGTAAAAAATACCGGATTGCAGGTTGAGCATTTCAATGTAGGCTGTAGCTTTAGTTATTGTTGGTGTTTGCATGATATTGTTTTTTAAGTTTTATGAATTTAAAGCCGGAGAAACGGATTCGGCGGGTTGGTTTTTTGGCAAACCCAGGTATAAAAAAAGCACACTGACCGGCCACAAAACCGGGCCAATAATCCCCTCTTCCAATTTTACGATTCCAGGGATGAGCATAAAAGCGATCAATCCCGCATCGGCCAACCCGATCATAGCAGCGTTCAGGAAGAACCCTGCCCTGCTGTTTTTCCAATTCAGGGTGAAGGCGATGATCATCACCGCCAACCCCATCCACAGCAGGTTGAAGGAATGGAAAGCCACAACGGCCCGGATAACCGGACTGACAGCAACGGGGAATTCCGATTCGGACAAGGCGGAACCCAGGCTTTTCAGCGCGTTTTCCGGGTGGTTCGACAAAGCATCCGCCAGCAACAGGCCGCCGCCGGCTACATGGATCAGCCCCCATAATCCACAGATCAGGGCGCCGGTTTTGTGATAGGAAATTTTCATGATGTTTGTTGTTTTCCAGGATGACAATCACCCGGAAAAAACAGAGACATTTTTGTGGGAAATATTTTTCAGCAAGAGAAAACAACCAGGACCGGCATCAACCGCCCTGTGACCGGCAGACCGCGATTTTTTTGCCGATCAATTTCAATTCCCCCTTGTTTGAGGTAAAAGACGCAGCCGTCTGGAAACTTTGCCGGGCCTGGTTCCACCTGGACAACTCCATCAAAATTTCACCTTTTACCGCATGAAAAAGATAATAGTTTTCCAGGGATTCCGAGGTGGAAATCAGATCCAGTTCCTGGAGTGCCTTTTGTTGTCCGTGGACTTTGGATAGGGCGACCACCCGGTTCAGTTGTACCACAGGGCTGTGGTCGATCCGGATCAACAGATCGTAAAGCTTGAGAATTTCCTTCCAATCGGTTTGTTCGTAATCGGGCGCCGTGCAATGGCAGGCGCTGATGGCCGCCTGGATATAATACGTGTTGATCACACCCTCGTCTGCCGCCCTTTGCAGATATTGGATGCCGGATTGGATCAAAGGCCTGTTCCACAACGACCTGTCCTGTTCGGGCAATAAAACCGGATCGCCGTCCCCGGAGACCCTGGCCCTGAACCGGGCGGCGTTAAAACACATCAAGGCCAGCAAGGAAAGGGTAGCCGAATTTTTACCCGAAGGGTGTTCGCTTAATATTCTGCAAAGGCGGATTGCTTCGGCGCAAATCTCCATCCGGACAGGTTGATCGCCCTCTGTGGCGCTGTATCCTTCATTGAATAACAGGTAAATGGTTTCCAGTATGCCGTCCAACCGGGGTAAAAGTTGCGGACCGGCCGGCGTTTCAAAGGCAATATTCATTTCCCGAAGGGTTTGCCTGGCCCTGACCAGCCGTTTCGTGATGGTTGCCTCGGTAGTCAGGTAGGCCCTTGCGATTTCAGCGATGCTGAACCCGCAAAGCGTTTTCAGGATCAAGGTCGTTTGGGCTTCCTTGCCAATCGAGGGGTTGCAACAAACGAACATCATTTTCAGGAGATCATCCCTGATTTCTTCATCCCTGAAAACCATTTCAACGACAGCGGGCGTATCCTTCCCGTATTGCAGGAGGCGATTGGCAAATTCCGATTGGTATTTGCCCCTTTTCAGGATATTGATCGCCTTGTTTTTAGCGGTCTGCATCAACCAGCCTGCCGGATTTTCGGGAATTCCTTTTTCCGGCCAATTTTTCAGGGCTGCTTCCACTGCGTCCTGCACCACATCTTCGGCAAGTTCGAGGTTGGCCGGACCGAAGATTTTGGTCAGTACGGCGACCAGGCTGCCGGAGTTTTTCCGGTAGAAGCGCTCGATGGCCCTTTGAGTTTCTTTAAGTTCGTTCATCAACCTGGCAGTGCAAGTGAGCCCTAAAAATACGAAAGACGATTGACAGGCAGATAGTTGGTCGGGCTATTCTCAATTGGCGGGGCAGTTTATGGTTGCAGCGGATTTTTCCGGTAGGGCGAGTTTGCGTTTCATGTCCTGGGTGGTGCGCCCGCCGAAGAGCGCTTTGTCGCCTTCAGATCGGATGATCTCCTGTTTCCGGGTTTGTACGGCGAAATACGTCTGGGCAAAGGCAATCTCGGGCTTTTTGGTGGGGTCTCCGTTTTGGGCGATGAGGTAACAAGCGTAACGGGTGAGGGCAAAATCTTCGATGCGGCGGCGCGTACCGCTTCCGATTTCGACCATTTTCCCGACGTCGGCAAAATGGCGCCTGATCTTTTCATCGGCGGCTTGGCAGGCGATTTTGGCCTTTTCAACAGCGTTCAGGAAATTGTCCCATTTGGCATAGCCAAGAATGGCTTGAAGTTCGCGGGCGCTCCAGCATTCCGTGTTTTCGATGAGATAGCAGGCGTTTTCAATTTTCTGAAGCGTTCAAGGATGAAACTTTTTTCCCACCTGGAAGGTTAAAGAATTCGCAAAAGGGTTTTACCTTTGCGGCCTTGTCTGAAAGGAGGGATGGCAGAGCGGTTGATTGCACCTGTCTTGAAAACAGGCGTAGGTGATGAGCCTACCGGGGGTTCGAATCCCTCTCCCTCCGCAGAATTACACCTTGGGTAAATCGTCTTTCCTGCTCATTGCAGCGATCTTTCTGTCCTTCCATTAGTGCCTGATAATAATCCATCCTATCGTACTTCCAACGCCCATATTCCCTAAATCTTTTACGCCTTGTGAGTTATCAAAAATGAAGGTAGTAATAATTACTCCCAAAAAAGGACCAAGTCCACCAAGGATATGTAACCAATCTGAATGTTCCCAACCAATCTGAAAATTATGGCTCAATACATTAGGCAGCCAGATTGACCAGGAAATTCCAAAGCTGATTAGAATGAAAACTATTATTTTTCGGTTGTTCATTCTTTACCTGTTAAATTCATAAATCATCCAGCCAAAAGTTGAAATAAACATCAGCCGAAAAGAATGGCAAAACAAACATTATAACAATCAGAGGAATATATGAGGCTATAAATATTTTTACTTCTAATTTCATTCGTGTTTGTTTTTATGGCACATAACCGGTGTTATGCTCAGTTTTGGATTTTTATGTTAATATCATTCAATTTACGAGGAGTCTCTTCTCCAGGTATTATGGCCATAATTTTTTCAAATAGAATCTCGTCATTGATTTGAACAATCTGAAGTTTTCTTGAATTCTCAGGTTCAAATCTTCCGCCAGTATTCTTCAATACCAATATCACTTCACCGTTTCTGATAATTTTTATTTCATAGGACTTAACCTCGTGATTACCTGACATATCAAATCCTGAAATTCTTGCGACAACACCAGACTGTGCTAAAAACTCACCTAATGAAATCGTTCCGGAGGTTTTGCGGGCGAATTCAGCCGGCTGATCGGGCCATCGTCTAACGATAATTCTCCGTTTTTCAATGAGTACGGTGTCATTATTTGTGGTATGGTAGATGAAGAAGTGACTTTCGCCAACTTTCTGTGGGATGTAACTATATCTGCAATCAGTATCTCTGAGTGTAATACTTCCATTGTCTGTACTAATGTAAAGGTATTGGCATGCAACTCCTTCGACCACAATAGTTAATGAATTATCAAGACCAGGCCAAGCTGTCGGATAATTTAATTCAATTGCTACGTTTTGACCTTGCAGTCTGATGAAAAAGCAGAAAACCAGTATGGCAATTACAAGGTTTTTCATTGGCATTCCATTGAGCATAACGGTTTGCAGCTTGCCGATGTGGCGGAATTTTAGCTGTAATTCCTAAGGTTGATCAACTGTCCCACAATAAAAAGCAATGTCACTATTAACATTACTTTGTCTTGAAAGTCAACCGTGTAGTTGGGTGTCATTTGCCATAGCTGTTCGGTTGGCTTGCTGCCGTGCCGCCGTGCATTGGCTTTGCGGGCTGGCTGTTCGGCGGCATGGACAGTAAACCGTTGTCCGGTGAATTTATTGTTTTATGCGAGTAAGTATTTCTTTACCCGAATCAAAATATTCCGAAATAATATTTTCATACACTATGTCACCATTTTCTCCATTTGTAAAAACAATTATCCCTCTTTTTTCCTGTGGCAAAAGAATGATTATTGTGTTTTGCCCTCGGTTTCTTCCAGTATGTGTCAAGGCATATCCTCCTTTGGATAAATTTCTTGTCACATTCCACCCTAACCCAAACTCTTTACCATTTTTTAAAACGGCCTGTGTCTTAATCATCTCTAATTGAACATCCCCAGACAGGTAATTTCCTTCTAAGATTGCAACTCCAAATCTCCCGTAATCTTTGAGTGTGGAAAGCACCAAATTCGAAGCATTTGCATCATACCATTTTTCTTTTTCGTATTGAGAACCGTCAGCACGATACCGCTCTGCATAGCGAGTAGTATCCATATTTTTATCCCAGTAAAAGTGAATGTCTTTCATGTCAAGAGGGCGAAATAAAATAGAATCTACTAATTTTTCTATAGGAATTTGGAATTTACGCTCCAATGCTTTACGAAGGTATTCAAAGCCTTCACCTGAGTATTTCCATTGAGAGCCGGGCTCAAATGCGAAGGACAATTTTCCATTAGGCTCATTCCCTCTCCAATTAGGCAAGCCTGATTGATGGCAAAGCACATTCCGTGTGGTTAGTTTTTTATTAAAGGCATCGTTTGCAACGTCAGGATCAGTCCAATAATTACAGAGGGGTTCATCGAGTTGCCATTGTCCGCTGCTGACCAACTTTAAAGTAGTCGTAGATATTAATGGTTTGGTCAAGGAAGCCAAGTTAAAAAGCGTATTTAAAGGTGCAGGCGAATGATATTCGATATTGCCAAAAATTTTGACTTGCCGGATTTTGAAATTTTCAATGATACACACCCCGACGGTAGGCACGTTTTCATTTTTCATCCAAGTCAAAATTGGTTCGCTTTTTAAGATTTGTGTGTGCTTTGGCGAGCACGAATATACCATAAACGCTAATAAGCATATCTGCCAATTTGCAACAGCACACACAAGTTTTATTGATTTTCCTTTCATTTTTTTAAATGTTTAACTCAAAAATGAAAGACACATGTGGCAAATAGAGGTTGCTTTTTTCATTTTTTTAATTTCATCGAACGGTTTGAATATGGGGCGTTTGGCATTTAAAAACACCAACCTGTCAATCCGCTATATATTTTATTAATTGTTACCATCTTCACATTTAGCACTATCTGCCAAATGCACTATATTTTTTGTTGTGTGTCGTTATTTTATTAATTCTAAGAACCAATTGACCAACTCCTTCTCATCAACAATATTCCAAGTATGAGGGTGTCTGCTCCCATCATTCTGGTAACCTTTATCTTGAGTGATTATCAATTCCACCTTCTGGTTATCTCGAATTTTAAGTTCATTTATCAAGGCAGCTAAATCAATTGCATTCATGGAGTAAAAGTCCTTTCTTCTTGTTTCTATCCACCAGGTTACATCTGGTTCAGTATAGCATCTAATGGCTATATTCTTCAATAGATTAAGATTTGAACCTCCATTTGCGCTATAGCAATATGGTGAATAATCTATATATGCTTGTAATGTGTCTGTTGGAGTTCCACCAAGATTTCTCTCAAGATAGCCTGAGACCCACGTGCCCTCGTTTGCTGTAATTGGACTGAAGTTAAGCTCCTTCGCTTTTACCATTTCTTTGTGAAAGCGAACCATGTCCAACGGAGAATCACATATGGCAATTGCTTTGGGAACCAATTTATGTTTTGACTCAGTACTTTGACCAAACATTGCCAGTTTTATAGCACGTGTTCCTTCTAAAGACATCCCACAATAGAGTAGGTTACTATCGGGTATGTTATAAGTTATAAGCACTTCATAGATGTAATTTTCAATTTCATGAACTTTACTATTCTCAAAAAAGAATTCAAGTCTGTTTTCCGTTGTTGCATAAAGTACCGCAAGTTGTTTCGAAAGGGCATAATCTATGATAAAATCAGCGTTTACTGTATCTCTTCTTGCATGAGTGAAGACAATCAATCCTTTTATTTTTTCGATTTTTGGCAGCCAGAGCGTGTATCCTCTGTCAACTTTTGGGATGCTAATCCCTTCAGTTAAAAGGATATCGCCTTCTACATGAACTTTCTTGTCAATTACTCTTTGAGCAAACAAGTTTGACATGCAGAAGATACAGAGTGTTAAAATTGCTGCTTTCATCCTGTTTTTTAATGACACATCACTCCTTAATGTCTACTGGTATCTTCTTAGTCGCTTCGCCAATAATTTCTAAGCTGCGAACTATCGCCCGTTTTAGCACTTCGTTATCAATCAAGGCATCTTTGGTCATATCTGGCGATATGCTGTTATTGATAAATTCACAGTAACTACCCAGTCCCCCAAAGCTATAAAAAATTGACGGAATAAGGTTAACCTGGCAGGCATAAAATCCAGGGCCTTATGCCAGGAATTTCCAGCCCATACGCCGGGATGAGAAAGACACGCCTGATCCGCAAGATTGAGGCGCTGGAAAGGTATTGCCGGAGTCTGGAAAAAGCCAACCAGGCAGGTATTTCGGGAGGTGAAGTTTTGTACATGGACAAGGAGAAAGCCAGGTTGATCGGGGAATTACTGAAGCGGGATCGGCTGGTAGCTTCCCTTTCCAAATTGGTCAGAAAATAAATGTATTCAATGCACTCAAAAATATTTTTGAAGGAATTATCCCGCCAGTCCAGTATCCGAAATTGGAATAAATAAAAACACTCCAAAATTATCCGCAAAATATTATGGTTTATTTTTGAAGCCTCCGGAAATCATCTCCGTGAGATTAGGCCCGCTTGTTTTGTTAACTTTTGGACTGGGTAATTACGATTCTTTTAATCAAAAAATGGACTTTTGATTCTCTCATTTGTCGCCAAACTTGACCAGCCCCCAAACTCCTAACAGCCATAGTCCCAAAGCAAGCGGCCAGAATATTTCCAGATTATAATACAAGGCTTGGGCAGTTATAAGAGATGGGATAGATAATATAAAAGCCAATCCGACCCACCAGGGTGCTATTTTTTTTCTCATTATCGCTACACCTGCAATGATCCAGGCGAAGAAAAAGCACCAATTATACAGGAAGAGTCCCGACAACCAAATTAAAGTAGCTTCCGATTCTAATCCATCATTTATCGCCTTCGGGTCCATCCCTGAAGCCACAAAGCCTGCGGATAAAGCTCGAAAACCAGAAATAAAGGCGATAAACGCTGTACCCAAAACACCCAATACCGTTACCACGATTCCTGTGTTAGGAGACCGCTCTGCGATTCGTTGTCCCATGAAAATGAAAGTGGCCACAAAAAAAGGAACACCAATCGTCATAATCAGGCCTTCGTATGAACTGACCCAGTAAAGTTCACCCGGAAGCGTTCCAATTCCAAATGCCCTTACTACCGATGCAATAAAAAAGCATAATGGCGCAACTAACGCCAGCATGGGCAATCGCTTCCGAAAAGTTCTCACCCATTTGTCATTCTGATTTTCCATTTTGTTTTGTTTTAAATTAATTATTCCTGTTTTCTTCTTATTTACCGCTAACGTTTGTGTTTCTGCAGTGGTGCCTTCCCGAAGCCGCGTCCTGTCCCACGACACCAAGCGTTGAGCGAAGATAAAACTAAAAACCAACTCGTCACGGCACCATTGCAGAAACATTTTGTTGTGAGTAGTTTTTACTTGTAGTATTCATATTCAAAAAAATCCGGAATAAATCCACGGACACTTTTTAGTAGTCCGTTAGGGTAATAGAAGTATGTCAATTTTGCATTCCACGTCCTATCATTCATAAACACCTGATTGATGTCAGAGCTTATGATTTGTCCCCTTGAATTAAAACTGTTGGCACATACAGTATTGCTGTTAAAGTGTTGAAGGTCTTTGTAGTCGGAATACTGAACTTTGGATGTGTCTTGTCCGACAACCATTAGCCCGTCTTTAAGCTTGGGCTCCCAAGTATATCCATACCATCGTTTTGTATAAAAGTCGTTTTCATACTCTGTTGTCATGTGATAAACTATAAGAGTGTCTCTTCGTTGGGTTTTTATTGATTTAAAGGGCTCGTAATAATAGAGAGTCTCATAATTTGGGGAATCGGGGAATTTCTCTTGGAAGTCCTGAGACTTTGTCAACCTGCCCAATGAGTCATAGAAGAAAAGTGTGTAGTCAACTCCGAAAGAACCGTCAAAATAAGCAGTAGAGTCAATGATTTGAATCAATCTCATGTTTGAGTCATATTTGTAATGCTTTGTCCCTTCTATTCTTTTATTTTTTCGAGTTTTCCCATTGTATGATGCGCTGTATCTAATAGAGCGAATTTTACGTCCATCTTTGTCCAAGTAAGTTATCTCTGCTAAATCTCTTGGTGAGTTCTCAAATCGAGTGATTTTTCTCACACTCCTATTTTTATAAATGCTGTCTGGTTGGGAGCTATTTTCGCTTTGTCCGTAAACACTACTTGATAAAGTGAAACATATTAGTATTAAAACTTTATTCATCGGTCTGTCCTGTCCGTAAAAATTGCGCACAACGGTTGCACTCACGCATACCGCCGCCTGCGTTGGCTTTGCGGTTTAGCTTTAGCGGCGGTTGGTGTGAGTGTGGTGTTGGCTGCCTTCTTTATTTCTCTGTGAGCCATAAACAGAATTATCCCCCAAAATAAATGATGAGTTGATGATGAAATCTGTTGTAAGGTCATGCCATTTCCAGCAAATATACTTAAAAAGTCATAAACGCCAAACTTTGCATTTGAAATATTTATTATTACAAAAGTCAAAGTCAATATCGCAAGCAATCTTTGCTTTTTTAATATTACAATCAAAATTATTGAAATGCCTAAAAATATAAATTGAGAAAAATTCCATAACATTTCGTTGATTATCCTTTGCTTGTCAATATCAATATTATCGTATCCAAATTTCCATATAAATTCCGAAAACAACGATAAGATAATTTGAAGCATACAAAGTAATTTCCCAAAAAAATTTCCGTATAGGCTAAACAAAACAGAAAAACATAACATTTCAATTAACATCGGTAAAGTAATGACTAATGGGTCATAAAACAAAGTAATTATACTGTTATTTTCATTTATATTATCAGCCCAGTATCCGTAATAGACAAAACCAAGAAACACTAAAATACAACTTATACACCCTATCAATAATAAATTACTTTTACCTTCTAAACTAGTAAAATTAAGTCTTTCCATTGCTCTTGAAAATACACCATGCTTTTCAGTAAGATTGTTTTTATGAAAATTTTGGTTAGTGAAGCCTAAAAAAATAAGGAGTTGCTCTTTATCTTCAGCAATTTGAATCCTTTTTAATAAATAAGGAATACTTTCAAAACTAAATTCATTACCCTTCAAAATAAATATTTTTCTTTCACCTTTACTGTTAATGTAAGTTTCATTATAAAAAGTCTCATATTCTGATTTTACCCATTCTGACTCCATTGAGTTTTTTGATACAATCAACAGGAAATGTGTACTATTCTTTAACGCATTGCTTATATTAGTAAAATAGGAGTTACCAATATTACTTTTTAAAGACTCATGTGAATAAAAAACCTTGTAACCATGTTGCGTCAGGTGTTTCCATATTTCATCAGCAAAGTGCGTATCAAACGACGAATAGCATAAGAAAATATCATATACTTTTTCACCCACTTCTGCAATTAACGTTGTTTTGTTTATTTTTTCGCTTACTGTTTTCTCAATTAAATTGTTATCCGGTATCGCTTCTATCAGTTGAAGCAATGAATGCCTTATCCTATTTTTTTCAATTGATATACCTCCTTCGCTTATTATTCCAGCATTAATTTGTTTCTTTAAATCTTTGTGCCTTCCTGAAATTAAAATTAAATTATTATATATATCATTTAAGTCAATGGTGATGCTTTCATCATTATATAGTTTTAATGAAGTAATCATTTTCTCTATTAACAAATCTATGCTATCTTCTTGGATTAGTATCTTTAAATTTTTCTTATCCATATTTTGTTCTTTTGGTTGCAGCCAACGGCTGCACTCCTGTCAGCCCGCCGCCTGCGTTGGCTTTGTGCGGCTGATTTTGGCGGTGGGTTGGCAGGAGTGCTTTGTTAGCGGATTGTTCAATTCATTCATACACTTGGATGTTTCGGAATTCAACATTATCGCTTCCCGTCCCAGTATGACGCCGATTGATTGTCATTTGCAATTTTGAAATGACCTTTACAGGGATACCGACTTGCCCGAATTCAATATTAATATCAACAGGGTATCCTGCAACAATAGTTTTTTTTGTGCCGTAGTAAGCACCTCCACCAGTTTTCCCCCCTATTTCGATACTGATAGGATTAAATTCTTTACCAGAATCCCCGTCAAGAACTCTTGTTTTATCCTTTCCAAAAACACTTAATTCTACATCCATATCCTCGCTTTGAACTTGACAATTACATCGAATAATTTGCTAAAATTGACTACATTTTTTAAGTTTAAAAGTTAATTCTCCAACTTTTGCTGTCTCTCTTGGGGTTAATTTAGGTGCTTCTGATCTGGCTTTGCTTACAGTTTCTTTTTGACCTATTCCATTGCCTATAAGGATGTTCCTAAATTCTACCTTATTACTTCCAGTTCCTGTATGGGCTTGATTAATCGTCATTTCCAGTTTTGAAATATTTTCAACTGGAAAAGTCACGTCTCCAAATTCAATTAATATATCTACTGGGTATCCTTCGACAATAGTTTTTTTCGTTCCATAGTATGCACCACCTCCGGTTTTTCCACCAATTTTGATACTGATAGGATTGAATTCTTTACCAGAATTTCCATCTATTATTCTCGTTTTATCCTTCCCGAAAATGCTTAAATCCACATCCCTATCTTCACTCTTTACTTTACAGTGGCAAGAAATGAATTGCTCGGTTTGATTACAACCTACAAGGTTAAAGGTTAAATTACCGCTTTTTGCCGTACTGGAATTAATTTGTTGAGGTGTTTCGGGTTGAGGTTTAACTATCTCCGGTTCTGGGTAGATTTTTTCTTCACTTGAAACTGGCAAGTCTTTTCTTGGTTTTGAATTGGCTTTGGGTTCAGTCGAATTGCCTTCTTCTAATGACGATTGTGTTTGCGAGCCAGTATCTAAAGAGACACCTCGTGTTTCTTTTTCAGTCATTTGCTGTTTCTCTTGGGCTTCTTGGTATTTTTGATATTTTAAAACTAGAATCCCACCAACAACTGTGATGAAAAGCCCAATAATTATCTCTTTCAAATAATTTTTCCGTTCAGTTGACATTTTGTTTTATTTTGTTTGTCAATTTTATTTACCGCTAACGGTGGCACACACGATGGAGCGAGCGAATGCGAGCTATGGAAGTGTGTGTTTTGTTCGCTTCCGGTTTCTTTTTTATTCTTTACATCCCTCCACATAACGTCATTCTTGTCATAATGTGGATACAATAAAAATAGTTTGCTACTTTATATAATGCATCTGAAACATCTTCTAAGACTTTTTCATCTTCTTGAAAAGCGTCCGTTATTTTATCATTTTCATCAACCTTCACAAATACTTTTTGCCCAAATTTCCTTTTTTTATCCCCGCTTTGGATTTTCTCCATAAATTTTGTCAATGTATCAGCATCAAATCTTTTCATAGTGAATTTATGCTTGTCCAAGGAAGTGTCTTTTGTCACAGGATATCTAAAAAAAGAACTATCCCTATCATACTTACAAATGATTGGAAATAGATTTGAGATTTTTTTTACCTCTCGCCAATCTCCTTTCGGGGCAATTTTTTCTAATTTTTTTTTATTTTGTTTCAATAACTGGTTAAGCCAATAATCGTAAAGTTCATCAATCCAATGACAAGTATATAATGGTCTCCAAGCTCCGCCTGTAAAAATTTTGGGGTTATCACTTTCAAATGAATCTTGATCATAGTTAATTTCTAACTTTTTATGAAAAATCACTATTAGTGACTTCAGATATAATTCAATAGAATGCCTAAATAGAAAATTTTCGGGCATCTCCCTTTGTTGAATGACATCATAATGTTCATGATGATTATTTCTTAAATGTTCAGCACTTTTAAAATAGGAATCACCCGTAATCCCAAATCCGAAATCGGGATGTAGTTCAATCCCGGACATTGTGTACATCATATTATTTCTTTTTTCTAATGGAAGCGAACGGGGGCATGGACGACATGGCGACGTTTAGGAGCCATGTGTGACCATGCAATGTTGTCAGATTTTTCCTTGCATGTTTAATAGGACATACGGTTTCATCATTGGATTATAAAATCTGTATCTAATGTTCTTACCATTTCCTAGTTTTTCAAGGAGTAATCCCCTTTCTTCATGGCATAATTTACCTAAATTATGGGTAATATTTTCACGAATTGAGTTTTTTCCAGTAATCCGATTAAATTCTTTTAGTATCTCACTTGTCGTAAAAGAATCAAACTCATCTGTTTTACACATTGCACATGCCTGTACAACAGGTTTCCATTGAGAATTAATAGAAGATGATTGAATTGCTTTTCTATAGGATTCTCGTAGTTGTTCGCTGGCATTCTCTATTGCTTGTCTAATGGCAGAATCTAATTCAGAATTACCAACTTTGGTATAATTACGGTCAAGTGCCCTTTGAATTGAGTATTTACATAACAAATGTGTATAATGAGGAAATCCAGAAGAAAATTTTACTATTTTACCAGTTATTGATTTTATTATTTCCATCTCTAAATCAGCAAACCCTTTCTCGACAATCTCTGTAAGTTCAACATCTGACATTCTTGGCATCTTTATTTGCATTAAGCATCTTTCTAATGATTGATGATTTCCAATCAAATTGCTTACATTTTCAGCGATACCAACAATCATTATTTTTATATTCCTAGAATTGTCCGACAAAGATTTTATCAAATCAGCGAACTGAACCCTAGTAGGTTGATTTTTTATATTATCAAATTCGTCAAAAATGAATAAAAATTTGTTTGAAGGGAATTGTCGCAAACAATTATATATATCGTAAGGCATTAGATTTTCAATGCCTGCTATATATTGGTTTAGCGAAATTAATTTTTGTCTGGTTTGTGGATTAAATCCAATTCCCTGGGTAGTTGTCGTGAATTGAACTTCACTTAATGCCCGTTCCCATAAGTTCTTAAAATTATCAGAACTTCCACAGGTTACTTTTACGCTATAAAGATTTGTAATCTTTTTTTGAGTTATATTTGCCATTGATGTTTTTCCTACTCCCCTTTCGCCAAATAAAATAGCATGTTGCCCCTCTTCATTCATAACTTGAACAATCCTTTTTAACTGCTCAATTCTACCCCGAAAGAAGTTTTCCTCCTTAATCGGAGACATTGGTGAGAATACTGTACTTAGTTTAAGTTTACGTTCTTCAATGTTCATTTTTCATTAATTTAAATTTCTGACAATTTATAGCCGTGCATACGCCGCCCCCACCAACACTCCGCCTTACCCGAAGCAGTTAAGCGGGTGGCGGATGAACGAAGTTGAACTATGCCGCTTTACCCGAAGCAATTATGGGCATCGCATCCACTCCCCTGGTCTAAGACCGTGAAAAACCCAACTGCAAAATACGTCCCTTGCAGCGGAAAAGCAAGGATGGAGGCTTGAACCATAGAAAAAAATGCCATTTATCAACGATTTATAGGTGAATTGGATGCGTTCGGCAAAAAACCTCCAGCCGGGTATGTTCCCCGGAAATAAAACTGGACAATTATCAGGTTTGGAGCTGTCACTAATCACGAAAAGTGTACCAGCAATTTGCACGGAATGCGCATGCGGCGGGCCCGCTGTCTCCATAGGAGTCCTTTGGACCGGGAGCAAGGCCCTTCTGGCTGGAAATGGATTGACCAAACCGGGGAACCGCCAGGAGCATGGCCGTTCCGTCGATGACTTTTAGCCTGGAGACCTTGCCCGGATCTTTTTCCACCTTTTGGCGTCAACCAGCCCGCAAGCGGGCGGGTAAAAAGGTGGACCAAAACCGGCGGCTTACGCATCTTCGGCTAAAACAGGAGTTATTTCTTTCGAATCACACGCTAATTTATGTGATAACTTATCTGCAATAAATTTGCAATTTCCAGTTTTTGAGTAAAACAACAATAAGTAAGTTTTCATTTGTTTTAAATTTTTATTACGTTTCTAAATATTATAATTGTGTCGTCACGTTAGCTGTTGTTATTCTATTTCAAAATGTTTCATTACTCGTAAAACTCTCAATGTATTCCATCTACTTGGTTTGCCTGCTTTCTCCATGTTGACGTGTACCTGACCGGGATGAGCAGCTTGCATATTCCAAGATCCTTCATTGTTTCGTTTTGACTTCAGTACATCAATCGTTGCTTTCATTCTGTCGTCCCATTCAATTCCGGCATATTGAAAAAAATCCATAGCTCGAAGAATATCATATTTCCATCTGCATGGATAAGTCAACTTCAAAAAGTCTTTATTAATAATTTGACCTGTTCGGTCAGACAAAAATAGTTGATGTAACAAAATAAATTCAATTGAACTTTTTTGAGCGCTGAGAATTGCGTTCTTTCTATAGGTGTATCCGGCTTTTTGAAATTCTGTAAACCCTTCAAGTACGGATATTGTCGAGTGTAAGGAACTGTGTTTAGCTCCACTTCTTGTTGTCCTGCAGTTAAAACCTCCATCTGGCATTATCTCATTTAATAAACAGTCAATAATGGAATGCATCTTTTTTTCAGATGTTTTGAAATACGAAGCGTAATTCAAAAACATTCCATTTACACAAACATCACTATGCTGTGATGTAGATGGCCCCAATTGAATTCCTCCATCATCTGCTTTGTTGTTTTGTAAAATCATCTCTATAGTTTCTTGTACAATCTCATTGCTTGAAGGGAGATTTAAATTGCGAAGGTCAAGTAAAGTGTAATGAGTGGAAATCCATTTTGGTTGATAAAATCTATCGCCCCAATGACCGTCTGATTTTCGTTTGGATAAGTATTCATGACCCCAGCCTTCATTCGATATTCTGGCCTGAAGTTTCTTTTTTTCAACTCCCAACAAATCACGCCACACTTGGTATTGTATGGACACATCTCCTTCCAGCAGCCAATCGATGATTTGTTGATTGCTCATTACTGTAACTATCCAGTCCCCCAAAGCTATAAAAAATTAGCGGAATAAGGTTAACCTGGCAGGCATAAAATCCAGGGTCTTATGCCAGGAATTTCCAGCCCATACGCAGGTATGAGAAAGACTCGCCTGATCCACAAGATCGAGGCGCTGGAAAGGTATTGCCGGAGTCTGGAAAAAGCCAATCAGGTAGGTATTTCGGGAGGTGAAGTTTTGTACATGGACAAGGAGAAAGCCAGGTTGATCGAGGAATTATTGAAGCGGGATCGGCTGGTAGCCTCCCTTTCCGAACTGGTTCGGCAGTTGCAAACGGAAAACGAAACCCTTGGGGAGCAACTGGAAGAACTGGTCAAAGCCAAACTGAAGGAATTATCCCCCCAATCCAGTATCCGAAATTGGAATAAATAAAAATACTCCAAAATTATCTGCAAAATATTATGGTTGATTTTTGAAGCCTCCGGAAATCATATCCGTGGGATAAGGCTGGCTTGTTTTGTTAACTTTTGGACTGGGTAATTACTAAGGTACTTCTGTATGACATTGATTACTTTTTCTTTTATATTTTTTTATTATTTTTCAGTTTCAGCGAACTGTGGGCTTGCCGCCATGTGTTGCTTTTGCAGGCTGGCTGTTTAGCGGCATGGACAGCCAGTCGGAGTTCTACAGTTTTATTTGTTTTCAATGATTTATGCAAGTAGGGCGCCGGAACAGGCACTACAAATACTCATCAATCAACTCAATTAGTGCCATTGTAATCCTTGTTCTTTCTCTACTTGCATCATCATAAGATATTGTATTTGAATTCTCTTTTGTTCTTAATTCAGAAAATTGTGAATTATAAAGGATTGCCTTATTACGAGCTTCGTTATCCTCTACATCTTTAAAGGATGAAAGCAAGAGTGTCAAAGATTTACCTATCTTTCCCTTTGAAATTAAATCTTGAATTTCTTTTTTTGAATGATTTGAGCTTAATGAATTGATATCAGATAATGGTTTGTCATGTACTGTATCAATTGAAACATTATTTGAATTAACTACAATTGTGCTATTGCTAATATTTTCAAATTTATTGCCCATAACTGTTTCATTGATTTCAAAGTGAAAAAAATCTTTGTATTTAAGTAGAGTTTCTTTTGAAATTTTACCATTCGCAATTTCATGAATTGGAAAATCAATTTTATCAAAATGAGTTATGTGCTCATCAAAATCGCCCTCAATGACAAGTTCGCTTGAGCGAGAATATCTAAGAGCATAATCTTCTAACCAATTTACTGCCCTTTTCAATCCGTTATCCTTCCGATCTGGGTTAAAATAGCAAAAACTCATATTTTGATCTAAAATATTATTTCCTCGATAATACAAAATTACAATGCTTGAATACAAATCTTGATTATTTGAAGGTTTAATGAATTCTAGATTTTCAATATAAATACAATAGCGAGGGATTTCTTTATTAGATTTAATCAAGGAAAGTTCATTGGGAATAATTTTCAATCTGCCAATTAAGTTAACAATAAACCCTCCATTTTCTTTTATTTTTGAAATACAATCACGATATAAAGACATTTCAACAATTAGTGGTATTCCCTCATGACTTACACCTGTTGAAGATGCTCCTAAAATATAACATTCTCTACCATAAATAAATTTATTTGCCAATCTTAATGAACCAATACCTCCTTTTATCATATTCTCTTTGCCCTCTGGTGTATATTCTATTAACTGTTTTTGGGTATATCCTTCCTCACCAAGAGAATTTAAAATACTTTGAAACTCTTCAGAAGAATTTCGAAGGTTGTAACTTATCTGAGCATGAATTTTTTTTTCAAAAGCATCTTTATTGTAGAATAATGCTAGCCTTTGTGCATATCGTCTGCTATATATAGATTCATAGGTATAAAATAAGCCAGGAGATGTTGGTATCCATTCAGTCAAATGAAATTTTTCAAGCCTTATTATTTGCTCATTGTGACATTCATTCTCCAAGATAGATTTCCAAAAATCAAAATTACTATTGAATATCTTGTCTGGGTTGTTTCTATTTTGAGTTTTGTTTTCAATATGAGAATACATATAAACATTTAGTTGATTTTTAATAAAATCAACTAAGTCACTTCTTACTATGTAAGCTTGATGACCTTTATCTATTAGAATATCATCTGCATTCATCTTTTTTATATTTTTCGTTTCGTAGAACTTATAGCCGTGCATACGCCGCCCCCAACAACACTCCGCCTTACCCGAAGCAGTTAAGCGGGTGGCGGATGAACGAACCCCGCTACAAGGGGGCCGATGCAATTATGGGCATCGCATCCAACTCCTTGATCTAAAGGCATAAAAACTAAGGTGCAAAATACACTTGTTGCGGCTGAAAAGCAAGCTTTTGGACTCAAACGTATGAGAAAGAACGTCATCAATCAATGATTTATCCATGAATGGGTTGCGTCAGGCAAAAACATCTCCTGCCGGGCATATTCCCCGGAATTAAAAATACAACATGATAAGGCTTGAGGCAATGGATGAGCATGCGGCGGGGCCCGTTGCCTTGGTTCAACGGGGTTTTAACCAGAAATAGAAAGGCGAATCCGGATAACTGGCTGGAGCGTCCAGACGCCACCCCGGCGGCCCCGGCTTCATCACACCCACAAATAAAATTACCATTGTTGCCCAAAACCGGACATACCCTGTCCAATATCGGACAGAAGACGGTATCCGGAATTTAATTAAGTTATTGATAATTAATATATTACAACAAAGGCATGTTTTTTGATCGCTTCTTTCAAAAGACCGTTAACCAAATCCTCTTTCAACCATGTGGCGTACCGCTTTCAAAACTTCCTGGCGCAACCTGTTTCGCAACAAGGTCTATTCGCTGATCAATATTTCGGGGCTGGCCATCGGTATGACTTGCTGCGTATTGATCCTGTTGTTTGTGTACAACGAACTGAGTTTTGACCGGCATTTTGAACAGGCAGACCGGATCTTCCGGGTGGCCGAGGTTTTCCGGGAGAACGGCGCTATCGTAGAGGAATCCGCGTCCATTCCCTTCCCGGTGGGGCCAACCATCAGCCAGGCGTTTCCCGGGGTCAGGACCGCGCGGTTTTATAAAACCTTTGAAAAAATCCCGTTATTGGCCTACGGTGAAAAACGCTTTTACGAAGACCGGCTGTTGTTTGCCGATTCCACCGTTTTTGAAATATTCAGTTTTCCGATGTTGCGGGGCGACCGGCAAAAGGCACTGGCGAGCCCCTTTTCCATTGTGCTCACCGAATCGATGGCCAGGAAGTATTTCGATGCGGAAGACCCGGTGGGCAAGACCCTCCGGTTTGAAAACCAACTGGACTTTACGGTGACCGGCGTGATGGCCGACCTGCACACGAATACCCACCTGCGGTTTGATTTCCTGGCTTCCCTGTTGAATATCGGCGATCTGTTCCGGGCCAGCGGCACTACCTTCGGATGGCGCGGTTGGTACTGGAACCCCTGCCATACCTTTATGACGCTGCCGCCGGAATACACGGAGGCGGAATTTGAAGCCCTGCTTCCCGAATTTACGCAAACCCATGCCCCTGAAAATATGCGGGAAAACCTGTCGTTTTACCTCCAACCCCTGCCGGATATCCACCTGAAGTCGAATCTGTACCAGGAAATGAGCCCGCCGGGCAACGCGCGCACGGTGTACCTGTTCCTGGCCATTGCCGCTTTTGTGCTGCTGATCGCCTGCATCAATTTTATGAACCTGGCCACCGCGCGCTCCGTGACGCGCGCCCGGGAGATCGCTGTGCGCAAGGTGAACGGGGCGTTGCGCGGACAACTGATCCGGCAGTTTATCGGTGAATCGGTGGCGATCAGCCTGATCGCTGCGGTGGCGGCATTTTTGCTGGTCCACCTGCTGGCCCCGGTTTTCACCCGGATCTCAGGAACCCAACTGGATCTGCACCTGATCGGTTACGCCCGGATACTGGGCGGCATGGCGGTACTGGCCCTGTTCACCGGGCTGGTAGCGGGCAGTTATCCCGCCTTTTTCCTGTCGGCGTACAAACCCGTGGAAGGCCTCAACCTGCAGGGCGGCGCACGACCGGGGTCGCTATCGGTTTTTTTCCGGAAGGGACTGGTGGTGTTCCAGTTCGGCATTTCCATTGCCCTGCTGGCAAGCACGGCCGTCATATACCAGCAGCATCATTTTCTGCTGGACAAGGAACTTGGTTTTGACAAGGAGCAAATGGTGATGATCCCCATTCGCGGCACATCGGTGAAACAGCGGGTTGAGTCGTTCAAGGAGCGGCTCAGGCAGGAACCGGGGGTGATAAACGCGTCGGCCATTTCCAATATCCTGGGCCGGGACGTGCAGGTTTGCCCGTTCACGGTAGAGGGAAAAACCGAAACCCAGCAGTTGCCCGGGCTGTTTGTGGACCATGATTTTCTGTCCACGTTCCAGGTGAAAATCCTGGAAGGCCGGGGATTCGACCGGAATTTTCCCACCGATTCGTCGGCTTTTCTGATCAATGAAGCGGCCCAAAAAATGTTCGGCTGGGACGAGGCCCTGGGAAAACGCATCGATTTCGGCCGCGACGGTCATGTGGTGGGCAAGGTCGACAATTTCCATTTTTGTTCGTTGCAGGAGCGCGTCCGGCCACTGGCCATCACCATCCGGCCGGGCTGGTTTTCCTATGTGGCGGCGCGTTTGTCGGGCGGCGACATCGACCATACCCTGAGCCGGATGAAAACCGCCTGGGCGGAATTTGAACCCGAACGCCCCTTCGAGCCTTTTTTCCTCGACGACAACCTCAACCGGCTTTACGAGCGGGAAGGCCGCCTGAGCCGGATCTTCAGCGCTTTTTCCCTGCTTGCTGTTTTTATCGGTTGCCTGGGTTTGTTCGGTCTCGCCGCGTTTGCAGCCGAACAGCGCACCCGCGAGATCGGCATCCGGCGGGTGCTGGGCGCCTCGGTAGGCGGCATTATCGGGATGCTTTCCAGAGACTTTCTGAAGCTGGTATTTCTGGCCATCGGGATCGCATCGCCGGTGGCGTGGTACCTGCTGGAGCAATGGCTGCAAAACTTCCCCTACCGCGTCGGGATCGGATGGCCGGTATTTGTCATGGCAGGCCTTGCGGCGGTTTTGCTGGCGGGTTTGACGGTGAGTTTTCAGAGTTTGCGCGTCGCTTATGCAAACCCGGTCGAAAGCTTGAGGTCTGAATAAGCCCCCATGATCAGGCGCTTCGGCAAACTGTTTGAGCTTTGGAGGAACAAACGAAAGATGCTGATCCTGTAAGGTATTCACTCATCTGTTAAAATCAGGCCTTTCATGAAATTCATCTGCTTTTTTCCGGGATTATTATTTGCCGTTTACACCTTTGCCCAACCCGGGTTATCTGCCGGACAATGGATGGAAGACCTGACCGAACTGGCCGGCCTCCTGGAGAGGGAGCATCCCGATCCCTATGCCCATATTTCCAAACCGGAATTTGACAGTTTAAAAAAGGAAGTGGAAAAAATGATCCGGCTGAATGCAGGTAAAAAACCCGGCGAGATCAGCATCGTGACCGGCATGATGAAACTGGTCTCTTCCCTTCGCGACGGCCATACCGCGCTTTTCCCCAATGATCCCAATGGATTCAATCATTGGTTCCCTGTTGGTTTTTACCGGTTCAACGACGGAATTTACGTTACATCGGCCCATAATGATTATGCGGGTCTGATCGGAAAGAAAGTCCTCCGGTTTGGAGAAACCCCCGCCGGCCGCGCATTTGAGCTGACGGCGGATCTGTTGAGTTCGGACAATGCGTTCGGCAGGTTTTGGAACACCTTTTACCTCAGCAGCGGGGAGGCTTTGCAGGCTGTGAATATCCTCGGCGACCCTGCCGAATTGAAACTGACCGTCGCCGTCCCGGACGGAAAACCGGAAGAAACAACCGTCCGGGCGGTGGAAACCAATTTTTCCCTTGAACACCGGTTTTGGGGCGAAATGTACGGCCCGGGCAAAACGCCGGACGATCAGTACCGGATGTCGGGAAACAGGGATATCGCCCGTTACAGGCAGGGGCCGGAAGCTAACCCCGATCTGCCGCTTCACCTGCGGTCGAGGCGGGCTTACTGGCATGCCTACCTGCCCGAATACAAGACGATGTACCTTCATATGACCCATGTCACGGAGGCCGGACGGGGGAATTTCCCTTCTTTCGAAGCCTTTTACAACCAGGTGTTTGAAGAAGTGGAAAACAAGGACGTAGAAAAATTCATTCTGGATATCCGCTACAATTCGGGCGGCGACGGGTCGGTGCTGATCCCGTTTGTCCATAAATTCATTTGTGCCGGTAAAATCAACCAGCCAGGCAAACTTTTCACCATCACCGGCCGTAAAGTGTACAGCGCGGGCATTATGTTGTACGACCTGATGCTGAAACATACCCATACCCTTTTGGCAGGGGAGCCGGCAGGCGGCGGCCGGAATCATTATGGCGACGCGGGTTCTTTCTATTTAAAAAACAGCGGCTTGCAACTGGATATTTCCTCCACCTACTGGCAACTGACCTCCTCTAAAGACACCGCTTCCTATGATCCGGTGGATATTCCGGGCGAATTGTCCGGCAGCAACTACTTTACAGGCAATGACCCGGTGCTGGATTATATCCTTTCCCTTGAAGGGCCCTACCGGTCCATCCCCGAAATTTTGCGGCATCAGGACGGCCAGGCAGCCAAAGCCGAATTCAGCAAAAGAAAAGCGGATTTTGGCAAATACCCCTGGTGGAACGCTTTTGAAGAAAACGAAATGCGTTATGCTGCAAGGGAACATTTTGGAGCGGGCCGACCCGGGGACGGAGCTATCGGTTTCGAAATCCTGCTGGAAGTTTATCCGGGCTCGTGGAGAGCCTGGCGCGACCTGGGCGACGGCCACCTGAAAACCGGAGATGCTTCGCGGGCCCTGGAATGTTACAAAAAGGGACTGGAACTGAACCCGGGGTATGAAGAATTCCGGGAGAAAATCAGGGTGCTCGGAGGGTAAAAGCTGTTGCGGATCTATTCAATCCACAAACAGATCATCCACGGCTGTAGTCACCAGAAAAGTTTTGCCTACCCGTCGCCGACCAAGAACAGCCACCATTTCCGCTTCTTTTGAGTCCAGCGCTTCGTGTAAAACAGCCAGCTCCTTTTTTCGCCCAATAATCTCTGACTCCATATAAATGGGTTTATTTATCGCCATAAGTGGGTAAAGAACTGAACTCCGATATGTACCTGGATGCCCATAATCTTTCAGACGGGTCCGAAACCATTTCCAACCTTCAAAAACTTTCCCTATCTTACGCAGCCAAAGACCATACCTGTCCGTCATGAAATCCAAACACCCCCTCAACCGCCGCGAATTCATCAACCTGGCCGCCACAGCCGCCGCGGTCACCATCGTGCCCAGGCATGTGCTCGGCGGGCCCGGTTTCATTCCGCCCTCCGATAAAATTACCATCGCCAATATCGGCTGCGGCACCCAGGGCCTGCGCGAAATGGGCAGCCTGCTGGAAAACCCGCAGATCCAGGTGGTTTCCGTCTGCGATCCCAACCGGTTTTCGATGGATTACCTCGACTGGTCGGCCAACGGCATCCTCAACGGCATGCGGGAGGTGCTGGGCGATAAAACCTGGGGAGGCGATATCAAAGGTATCCCCGGCGGCCGGGAAATGGGCCAGGCTTACGTGGAGAAATATTACGGGGGGCGCCAACCCTCCGGCCAGTACAAAGGCTGTTCGGCCTACGAAGACTTCCGGGAATTGCTGGAAAAAGAACAGGACCTCGACGCGATCAAGATCATGACCCCCGACCACCTCCACGCGCCGATCGCGATCGCAGCCATGAAAAAGGGCAAACATATCATTACCCATAAACCAATTGCCAACCGGATCAGGGAGGGCAAAATAACCATCGAAACGGCCCGCCAGACCGGGGTGGTCACCCACCTGCTGGCCTGGAGCCGCCGGCCCGAATACGACCTGATCAAACAATGGCTCGACGACGGAGTGATCGGAACCCTGAAGGAGATCCACAACTGGTCGTACCGCCCGGTATGGCCGCAATGGACCGCCGCACCCGCCGATACGCCGCCCGTGCCGGAAGGTTTTAACTGGGACCTCTGGCTGGGGTCCGTACCCGACCGGCCTTACCACCCCAACTACACGCACAACGTCTTCCGCGGATGGTACGACTTCGGCGGCGGCAGCATCGCCGATATGGGGCATTACAGCCTGTTCCCGCTGTTCATTACCCTGGGCATCGACAAAGCGCCGGTCAGCGCAAAGGCGTTCGGCACGATCACGCGCACCGCCATCGACGGGGTTTGCCGGGCAGTGGTCAACAAAGTCGCTTTCCCCTACTCCTGTACGATCCAGCTCAAATTTCCGGCGCAATCGACACTCCCTGCATTTGATCTTTACTGGTACGACGGCGGCATCAAACCGTTTGCTCCTCCTGAACTGGAAGAGGACGGGCGCGATACGCCGGAAGAGGGGCTGATGTTGGTCGGCACGGAAGGCAAGATCCTGGGCGGGTTCCGGGGCGAAAAACCGGAGATCATTCCGGCCCGGCGGATGAAAGCTTATACCGGGCAAAAAGAACTGGCCGAAAAAGAACCCGAACGCGGGCGGGATGTCTGGGTCAGGTCCATCCTGGATAAAAAGGAAGCCCCCGGCAGTTTCCTTAAAGCGGGCGCACTGACGGAAGCCATCAACCTGGCTGCCGTGGCATTGCGCGCAGGCAAGCGTGTGGAGTATGATTCCGCCAACACGCGGATCACCAATGACGAGGAAGCCAATCAATACCTTACGCGGGAATACCGGGCAGGGTGGGAGATTTGATAGTGGTGGACGGCAGATGGCCTACGGTGGACGGTGGACGGCCTATGGTAGACGGCCTATGGTAGATTTATCCGCCTGGCGCGAGGTACGAGCATTGGGCGGACGGTAGACGGTCTATGGCAGACGGTCTGCGGTAGGGGGTGGACGGGTGATGAAACTGTCTTGCAAAGTTGGCGCCATCGGTAACCCCTTAACGGAATCCTTCAGAGGGTAACAATACCTTCCGTTTTACCACATAGATGGATATGCGAATCAAGGGTTCAATATAGTTCCAACCCCAAACCACCCCAAACGCGAAGCACCAAACAACCCAAACAACCCCAAACCACCCCAAACCTTCAAATTCAACCTCTATCCACCATCAAATAATTTTCAAAATGAGCAATAAAAAAATACACCGCAGGGAGTTTATCCGGAAAACGGCGCTGGCGACGGCGGCATTAGGGGTATCCGGGCTCGCGGCCCGCGCTGCCGGCACGTTCAAGGACCCCCTGTTCAAGATCTCGCTGGCCGAATGGTCCATCAACAAACCGTTGTTTGCCGGCCAGATCGACCACCTCGATTTTCCGGTCCTGGCCAAAAAACACGGCATCGATGCGATCGAGTACGTCAACCAGTTTTTTATGGACAAGGCGCAGGATCAGGCCTACCTCAGGGAAATGAAAACCCGGGCCGACGGCGAGGGGGTGCGTTCCGTTCTGATCATGTGCGACCGCGAAGGCCTCCTGGGCGACGCGGACCCCGCCAAACGCAGCCAAACGGTGGACAACCACAAAAAATGGGTGGACGCTGCCAAATTCCTGGGCTGCCATTCCATCCGGGTCAATGCGTTCTCCTCCGTTCCCTGGAGCGATACGGAGGCTGCATTCGGGGAGTCCCAAAAACTGGTGGCCGAGGGATTGCACCTGTTGTGCGACTATGGCAAAAGCGCCGATATCCATGTGATCATCGAGAACCACGGCGGATTCACCAGCAACGGCAAATGGCTGGCCGGCCTCATGAAGATGGTGGACCATCCTTACGCGGGCACCCTTCCCGATTTTGGCAATTTCCGGATCAGCGGTGGAGAAAACGCCCCCACCGTGTCTTACGACGCCTACCGGGGTGTACAGGAACTGATGCCTTATGCCAAGGGTGTCAGCGTTAAAACGACGGTTTGGGACGACGCCGGCAACCGCCATCCGCTGGACTACAACCGGATGCTAAAAATTGTCGTCGACGCCGGTTACCACGGCTACTGCGGCATCGAACACGGCGAAACCGGCCGGGAATGGGAGAGCATTTTGGAGGTAAGGGATGCCTTGTTGAAGGCTCGGGAAGCGTTAGCGGGGTAGTATCCGCCAAATTTATTTGGCCGGATCCCTCGAACGGAGTGAGAGAGGTGAGAGAGGTGAGAGAGGTGAGAGATTCACAACTGCTTGAATTGTAATGTCTACTGTAGGCCCATTAGAGCCGTAATAAATTTTCAGCGACGAAAGTTTCAATCATTTGTAATAGTAGATGTCTCTAACCCGAGTCGAGCAGGGCAGTTCAAAACCCGGTTATATTGCAGTTGAGTATAAAAGCCCCTATCCAGGATACGTATGAAAGGCTCAAAAAAGCGTTTTTCTCAGGCGGTATCCTATTCGAGGGTTCGATGAATTTCGATCGCCACCCCTCTCACCTTTCACCCGACGTAGCTTCAGCGTAGGCGGGCTCTCACCCCTCCCTCACCCCAGAAACCACCCAACCAGCCCGCTTCAGCCCCCTCAACACCCCCTTGCCGCCGCCAAGCCGGGAGGCCTCGATCAGGAAAAAAGCAGGGGACGGAGTAGTCAGCTCCTGAATCCTGCCGGTTAATATGGTGTTGTAAGCGAGGAAGGATTTTCGTTCGGCGCCGGTCAGTTTTACGCGGGTTTTGCGCCAGATCAGGACGGGGTCTTCCAAAAGCATTTCCCCGATCTTTTTGTTTATTTTTTGCCGGAACCTGGCG
Source organism: uncultured Lewinella sp. (assembly GCA_964558465.1). GTDB lineage: Bacteria > Bacteroidota > Bacteroidia > Chitinophagales > Saprospiraceae > JACJYC01. The sequence continues at coordinate 54,927 of CAZLEF010000020.1, forward strand.
GGGTTTTTGCCCAGGAGGCGCAATTGCCGGAGTTGGAAATCCAGGGGAATGGAAGCGTAGAACCGGTCGGCGTAATCAGGATCGAGGGGCTGGAGGACAGCGGATCCGGCCGGCAGGTTTTCCCGGACAACTGCGGCAGTATTCTGATGCCCGTTTTCCTCCATGATCCGGGATGCCAGGCTATCTCTGACAGCCAACGGATATTGCCGGTTGTGGGCCTGAATATCTGTTTGAAAAGCCTTCCTGAATATGGCAGTCAATCTGGCAAAATGCCGGGAGGAAAAACATTGATCCAGGGTAAGGCCCGGCGGCAATTCGCCAGGAAACGGAGCCAGGGTCTGGATAAACCAGGAAGCGCAATCGGATCTTGAACGCAGTTTTTTTTCAAAAAGCGGCAAGGCATCGGGGGAAATCGTTTCCCGGATACCCAGCAAAAAGGCAATTTTCCCGGAAACAGGATGTTGTATCCGCCAGAAAAGGGTTGCTTTTTTTTTGTGCATACCGGAATCCCGGGCAGGCCCGGACCTAATCGTATTTATAGGGCAGAACTTTGCTGTCTTTGACGGTGGAAAGCGTCATCAAGGTTTTAAGGCGTTCGATCTCTTCAATCTGGGAAAGGGTTTTGAACAGCAGTTTTTCGTAGGTAGGGATATCCTTGCAAACAATTTTGATGAGAAAATCGGCTTCGCCCGTGATGATATAACACTCCACGATCTCTTCAATTTCCTTGATCTTTTCCAGGAAATTGTTCAGTGCGTTTTCTTTTTGCCAGGCCAGGGAAACCTGTACAAAGGTCTTGACATTCAATCCGATAGCTTGCGGACTGACCTGGGCGTGATAGCTCTCGATAATGCCGGTTTGCTCCAGTTTTTTAACCCGTTCCAGGGTAGGCGCGGGTGAAAGTCCGATTTTTTTTGAAAGGTCAAGGTTGGTGATCTTGCTGCTTTCCTGCAAAATCTTGAGAATTTTAAGGTCAATCTTGTCGAGTTTGTCGGACATCACGGAAGGTTTTTAGTTGAATTGTTGGTTCGTTTTGAATGAATTTAATTTGGAAAACGGCCTTTAAATATTGGCCGATTTGCAAAAAAACAAAATATATACAAAATATTGTAGCTTTTGGTGAAATTTTTTTTGTTGAGCGGGCGCCTGAAGGCAAAGGGACGGAATGGCGTTCCAAAGCGGAGGAGTTTGCAGTCTGTCAGTTTGCAGTTGGCAGTTCCGGATCCGGGTAACAACAGATATTGGTACTCCAAAACTGACGAACTGCAAACTGACCGAGTGCCGAACCGGAAGACTGCCGAACTGGCAAACATTTCATTACGGGAAAATCCCCAGGTTCTGGTAGTCGTTGCTGATTTTTTTAATGGCATTTACAAAAGCGGCCGTCCGGAGACTGTCGATTTCCGGATTTTCTTTCCAGATCCTGCGGATCTCATGGTAAGCGGCCACCATGGTTTCCTCGAGGCCCGAGCGGATGAGGTCGATCTCGTCGGCGCCGCGGGCGATCAATCCCCTTTCTTTTTGGCTGACGGGCCTGCTGGTATTCGATTCGATCACGTCCAGTATCTGGGAATGGATATTCTGGTTGAACCGTTTGTCCATCCTGCCGAAGCGGATATGAGAAAGGTTTTTCAGCCATTCGAAATAGGACACCGTCACACCACCCGCATTGAGGTAGACATCCGGGATGATGAGGATATTTTTGCGCAGCAAAATTTCTTCGGCTGCGGAGGTGATCGGTCCGTTGGCGGCTTCGGCGATGATCTTGGCCTTTACCTTTTCTGCATTTTTGTAAGTGATCTCGTTTTCGAGTGCGGCAGGTACCAGGATGTCGCAATCAAATTCCATGATCTTGCGCCGGTCTTCTTTGCCATAACTGGTTGCGCCGGGGTAATTGAGGATGCTGCCGGTATCTTTCCGGAATTGAAGCAGGTGGTGGATATCGATCCCATCCGCTTTATAGATGCAGCCTTCCACTTCAGCCACGCCGACGATGATCACACCGCCTTCGTCCTGTGATATTTTGGCGGCGAAAGAGCCCACGTTGCCGAGCCCCTGAACGGCCATGGTTTTGCCTTTGACGCCGGTGGTAAGGCCCAGCGCTTTCATGTCTTCTTCAATGCTGCAGGCTTCCCGGATGCCGTAAAAAACGCCCCGCCCGGTGGCCTCTTCGCGGCCGCGGACGCCGTGTTGCGCAACCGGTTTGCCGGTGACGCAGCCCGCAGCGTCGATCTCGTCTCCGCGGAAGGTCCGGTACGTATCATATATCCAGGCCATCTCCCGGCCGCCCGTTCCGTAGTCGGGCGCAGGCACATCGATAGACGGGCCGATGAGGTTCCGTTTGATCAGTTCGGTGGTATACCGGCGGGTGATCTTTTCCAGTTGATCGGGCGTATATTCCCAGGGATTGATCTTGACCCCGCCTTTTGCTCCCCCAAACGGCACATCGACAATCGCGCATTTGATGGACATCAGTGTGGCCAGGGCCATCACCTCTTCCTGGTTGACGTGATTGCTGTAACGGATGCCGCCTTTGGTGGGCGTCCGGTGGTGACTGTGCTGAACGCGGTAGGCTTCGATGACTTTTACTTCGTTTCCGATTTTGACCGGGAACTGCATCTGAAACACGGCATTGCACACTTTGATTTGTTCGAGGATTCCCTGGTCAATTCCGGTATGGGCTCCAGCTTTATCAAAGAAATCGATTACGCTTTGATAAAAACTTTTTTCCTGCTTATCAATCATGGTCTTTTATTTGGTTTTCAATTTTGGTCAGGCGCCTGTCGAGGTACATTAAAAAAATGCCGATGCCGAGCAGTACCGTGACAATAACGGCGACCACCACGTAGATCTTCCCAATGCTTCGGAAAAAATCAGGCCCGCCGGATTGGGCGTGCACCTGGAGGGTAAACAGAAGGAGGCCCAAAAGAGCCGGGCATTTTTTCATGAACAGACTTGATTCGCCGCCGCAAAAGTCGCGTAAATTTTTCATATCTGCAATCTGTTTTCAAGCCAAAATTTTGTTTAAATATACCTTCGCCAAATTTTTTTATCAACATTCCGTCTTTTTATTAAAAAACGGTATTCTATCTATGGGACAGTCTGCAGTCAGGGAACTGAGCGGAGCCGAAGTTCAGTCTGCAGTCCTCAGCTTGCAGTTTGCAGCCCCTCACCGCCTACCGTCAGCCGTCTCCTTCGACTTCGCTCAGGCGCCTAACCGCCCACTCCAAAGGAGTCCTATGGACCGTCCACCGTGAGCCGTGAGCCGTGAGCCATCCACCGTCTATCGTCCGCCGTCTTCCGTGAGCAGTGAGTTGTGAGCCGTGAGCCGTCTACCGTCCACCGTCCACTATCCTCTCCAGTACCCTCTGATGCAGCCGTTCCACGCGGTACCAAAGGGTTGCCATCCAGGCGCCGACCAGGGTCCAGCCGATGACCGCCGGATAAAACACCATACGCATGGTATTGTCGAGATCCTGCGAACCGAAAGCGGGGTTGCCGCCCGCTCCGGGGTGAAGGCTGTCGGTCAATCTGGGTACGACATAGATCAGCGGGATCAGCGCAACAAAAGCAAAAATATTGTAAACTGCAGAAAGCCTGCCGCGTTTTTCCGGGTCTTCAAAGGCTGCGCGCAGCACAAAATAGGCCAGGTAAATGAACAGGGCGATCAGGGTCATGGTCTGTTTGACGTCCCAACTCCAGGGCGAGCCCCAGGCGCTGGTTGCCCAGATGGCGCCTGTTACAAGGCCCAGTACGCCGTAGATCAACCCGACGATGGTAAATGCGGCAGCCCACCGGTCGTGGTCCAGCCCGCCCCGTTTCAAGTAAAGGATGCTGTGGTAAACGGAAACGATGAACAGGGATACCATCGCCAGCCAGAGGGCTACATGGAAATAGGTGTTGCGGATGGTCTCCTGGAGGATGTTGCGGAAAGGGTAGGTCAGTTTTTTCAGGTAATGCAATCCCTCGATCGGGGTGTTCTTCCACACCTGTACCCCCATGGAAGGATCAATGGAATCCTGCCGGACAAAAACCGCCGACGGCAAAAGGGAAACGCCGTCCACGTGGTTGTCCAGTACCAGGGTGAAATCCTGGGTGCGTTTGTCCACCGGCAAATGGGAAGGAATGGAAAACCTGGCTTCCAGTTCGGTCTCGCTGGCCGGGTTTAATGCTACTGCGCCCAGCGCCTGTTCGTCGTCGAGCTTGAGCCATGCCCGCAGGCTGTCGGCGCCTTTCATGAAATGGGAATTGTATCCTTCGACCTTCAAAATGAGTTCCTCGCCCGTTTCGACGGTTTGCGGAGCCACCCGGATGATGCCGGGTTTTAACGGGCCGAGCATGCCGGCTACGAAGACATAGACGAGGATCAGGATTCCGGAAATTTTCCACCAGTTTTTTTTCATAACCCAGAAGTTATAATTTTTCGATTGATCCGATTGGTTCGATTGATTGGCAGCCCTCGAATCAACAAATCAACGCATCAACAAATCAACAATTGATTGAATTGATCCGATTGATTGGATTGATTGGATTGGTTCGATTGATTGGCAGCCCTCGAATCAACAAATCAACGCATCAACAAATCAACAATTGATCGGATCATTCTAAACATTCGAATCAATTAAATTCAATCTCTCCACAAAAACGGGAACAGCAAAATTGCCATGCCCAGGGAAACCATATCGATCGCCACAAGGACGAGCATATCCTGGTCAATATTTGTATCCTGCAACAGTCGCAGCGCGTTGGCCGAAATTTTGGTCAGCGTCATCACGATGGGGATCACCAGCGGGAAACTCATGATCGCCATCAGGGTGGCGCTGTTGTCGGCCTTTGCAGCTATAGCTGAAATAAACGTGAAGGTAATGGAAAAACCGGCGCTGCCCAAAAACAGGGCAAGTATGAACTGGCCGTAGCTCTTCACGGGGTTGCCGGTCAGCCAGGCCATGGCGCCCCAGGTGAGCAGGCTGATGAGGGCCAGCAACCCGATGTTGTAAATGATCTTGGCTGCCAGTACATTAAGCGGATGGGCCATCTGGTAATAATACAATTGCCGGGCGCTGTTTTCCCGGATAAAACTTTTGGTAACGGCATTCACGGCTGCAAACAGCAGGATGACCCAAAAAATGGTGTTCCAGGTCTTTGCATCTACCTGGACAAAAGCCGCATACACAATGAATACCGTGGAGATGACATACAGCAAAATGCCTCCGATGGCATAACGGGTACGCCATTCCAGCAACAACTCCTTGCGGAGCAGGTGGAGAATCTCGCCAAGGGTATTCATGGGTACAAATGTAATGATTACCGTATAATGCGCCTGGCAATTCCGCGTCATAATTCTGTGAAATGTTTTCTTTCGTGACCGGATAACGCCGGCGTATGTTTGTGCAGGCGGCGCTTTTCATTTTTGGTCGGGCCGGAATCACAAAAAATGCCAAAGAATCCTTAAATTTGAACCAGATTGGATCATTAAAGGATTATGAAAGGTTTTCTATTAAGCTTGCTCGCCTGGAGCATGACAGGAATGACCAGTTTGGCTGCCCCGGACTACTTACAGGTTACAGCTATGTCCGGCGACGGTATCTTTTCGCTGTTGCGCCGGTATCAACTGGAGCAGCATGCCTGCAATTTCGACCAGTTCTATGCACTGAACAAGCTGAAAAAAAATGCCCACCTGCGCACCGGCAAACCGTACACTTTGCCCATCCAGTTGTACGAATTCAACGGCAAAACGATCCGTTCCAGCATCGGTATCAATGACTGGGACCTCGCCGTGAAGATACAGGAGTACAACGAAGCCATGCTGGAAAAAGCGGTGCGTACGGCTTCCTATAAAGAAGACAAACAACTCTGGGTACCCCACCATATCCAGAACTGTCCGGATGAAAAAACGGCAGTTGCCACCCCCGTCTCCTCGCCGGATCCGGTTACGGCCGGGCAGGTTGAGCCCATGAAAGGTGACCGGATTTTCCCCATTTTTGGCCCGGATTACGCTAAAACTCCGCTCAGCAGCAACAAACTCAAAGGCAAGGTCTTTTATATTTCAAGCGGCCACGGCGGACCCGACCCCGGCGCGATCGGCAAACGGGCAGGGCATGACCTTTGTGAAGACGAATACGCCTATGATGTGTGTCTGCGTTTGTGCCGCCACCTGATCGCCCACGGCGCTACGGCCTACATGATCAACCGTGACCCCAACGACGGCATCCGCGACGATGATTTTTTCAAATGCGATGAAGATGAAGTATTGTGGGGCGGCGTGAAAATGAACTACGGCCAGAAAAGCCGGCTGTTCCAGCGATCGGATATCATCAATGACCTCTACGAAAAACACCTTCAGCAAGGTGTCACCGAACAAACCGCTATAGAAGTGCATGTGGATTCCAGGAGCCGCAGCCAGCGCACCGACCTGTATTTTTACCATTACCCCGGCAGCGAGTCCGGCGAAAAACTGGCCAATAAGATGTTGGCTACCATGCAGGAAAAATACGGAAAATACCGCAAGGAAGGGCAATACGAAGGTACGGTCAAAGGCCGCGACCTGCACATGCTGCGTGAACTGAAGCCGCTTTCTGTTTACGTGGAAATGGCCAATATCCGCAATTACAGCGACCAGCAACGGCTTGTGCTGAAGAAAAACCGGCAGTTGCTGGCAGATTGGCTTTTTGAAGGCCTGACGCGCTAAAGTTTAATGATAAAGGCAGGTTTATGGTACAAGCAAAATCTCTCCTCTCCGTCAGTATTCACACCCAGCGGCTGGTACTCCATCCCGTATCAGACCGGCACAAATTCGAGATCTACATGACATTCGACGAGGAAATCACCCGTTATATGCACCCCAAACCGCCTGAAAAACTGGAAGACACCCTGGAATTTATCAAAACGGTTCGCGCCGATATGGAGATCGGAAAATGCCTGAATATGGTGATACTCGACACCGTAACCCAGGAATTTTACGGGTGCGCCGGTTTGCACAACGTCGATACCCGGACGCCTGAATTTGGCATCTGGATCAAAAAATACGCACATGGACACGGGTTCGGCCGCGAAGCAGTCGACGGATTGATGACCTGGGCAAATGAAAATCTGGATTACGACTGGCTCGTTTACCCCGTCGACCGGCGAAATGCAGCCAGCCGGAAAATCCCGGAGAAATTCGGAGGCATCATTGCCGGAAGGTACGAAACCGTGAGCCTCGACGGCATCTGGCTGGATATTGTGGAATACCGGATTTTGAGAAGTTCGTTGGTTTGAAAGTATTCAGTCCACAGTCTCCTTCGACTCCGCTCAGGAGCCTAACCGTCTACCGTGGGCCGTCTACCGTAGGCCGTCCGTTACTTCAATCTGCTCACCGCCTCCCCAATCCGTTCAATCGCTTCTTTCAATTGTTCCTCGCTGGCTGCATAGGAGAGCCTGAGGCAATTGTTATCGCCGAAGCCGGCGCCGGAAACGGTGGCTACATGGGCTTTATCCAGGAGGTACATGCTGAAGTCATCGGCATTTTTCACAACGGTATGTCCGTCTGAAAGGCCGAAGTAGTTGCGGATATCAGGGAACACGTAAAAGGCGCCTTGCGGCAAATTGACCTTCATGCCGGGCACTTGCTCCAACAGGCTGATCACCAGGTCGCGCCGGCGGAGGAAGGCGTCGCGCATGGCCCAGGTGGGCGACATATCGGAGAGCAGGGCGTGGGCCGCCGCCTTCTGACCGAAGGAGGTTGCGCCGGAGGTGAACTGGCCCTGGATCTTGTCGCAAGCCTGCGCCAGCCATTCGGGCGCGCCGATATAACCCAGGCGCCAGCCGGTCATGGCAAAACCTTTGGCAAAGCCGTTGACGGTAATGGTGCGGTCGCGGACAGGCTCAAGTGTTCCGATGCTGGCGTGTTTACCCGTGAAGTTGATGTATTCATAAATTTCATCGGAGACGATATGGACATGTTCATATTTGCCCAGCATATGCGCCATGGCAACGAGTTCGTCGAATGTAAATACAGAACCCGTGGGGTTGCAGGGGGAGGAAAAAATAAGGAGTTTGGTGCGGTCGGTGATCGCCGCTTCGACCTGTTCCACAGAGGGTTTGTAATCCTGTTCGATACCTGCATGGACAACCACGGGGACGCCGCCGGCGAATTTTACGATCTCAAAATATGAAACCCAGTACGGAGCGAGAATGACGGCTTCGTCGCCTTCGTCGAGCAGGGACAGGCAGATATTGGCGATGGATTGTTTGGCCCCGTTGGACACGACGATCTGGTTGGTGGTGAATTCCAGTCCGTTATCGCGTTTGAACTTGGTGCAGATCGCTTCCCGGAGTACCGGCAGGCCCGATACGGGGGTATACTTGGTATAACCTTGGTCCAGGGCTTCTTTAGCCGCCGTTTTGATGTGCTCGGGGGTATCAAAATCGGGTTCGCCCAGGCTCAGGCTGATCACTTTATGGCCCTGAGCGGCGAGGTTGCGCGCCAGTTTTGCCATTAACAAGGTGGAGGATTCCTCCATTTCCAATACTTTTCTGGAAAGCGGCAAAGTGCTTAACATGGTCTTATAATTGAAGAAATTTTCGGCAAAATTAAACTATTATCGTGTAGTATTGCGTAAATTTTTGGCATGAACTACGATTCCCAACCCGAAAACAGCGGCCCTTTAAGGAGCGATTGGGTCTCGCAAGGTATGATCCTGATCTTTTGTTTGCTGATCGGCTGGTTTTTGGGGTCTATGTTGAATAGTCTTTGGACAAAGATGGCGGGTGTGGATATCCAGGCGCTGGTGCGCGATTTCAGCAGAGAAAGCCCGTTGGACGCCCGCAACCGGGTGCGTCTGCTCAGCCTTGTCGCCCATTTTTGCACTTTTACCCTGTCGTCAGTACTGATCGCTGCATTTTTGTTCCGCCGGACCTGGCGGGAAGAACTCGGTGTGCGTCCCTTGCCGCCGGTTTCCTGGCTGGCTGCCGGTTTGCTGGCCCTGACGGCTTTTCCGCTTGCACAGGCGGCGTATTGGCTCAACCAGCGCCTTCCGCTGCCGGAAGCCTTGCTCCGGCAGGAATCCCAGGCCAATCAGATGATCGCCGGCATCATGGTGATGGACGGCGGGTGGGAACTGGCCTTCAACCTGCTGCTAACCGCCCTGGCGCCGGCCATCGGCGAAGAGTTATTGTTCAGGGGTATCCTCCAAAACCAGTTGGAAAAACGAACTGGAAAGACCGCCCTGGCGGTTTGGATCACGGCAGCCTGTTTCAGCGCCATTCACTTCCAGTTTGCCGGATTTTTGCCCCGCTTCCTGTTGGGGGGACTCCTGGGGTACACCCTGGTCTGGACCCGCAGTTTATGGGCGCCAATTGCCACACATTTTGTTTTTAACGGGGTGCAGGTAGCCGGCGCCTGGTTCATGGGACAACAAGCGGCGACGCCCGATCCGGAAAAAATCCCCGCTCCGTTTGTTCCGCTCATCATCCTCTCACTTTTATTTACCTTTGCGCTGGCCCGGGTTTTACGACGACAGGGACGGGCATGAGGATGCGAGGAAGTGCGTGCCACGCCACCACGCCACGGCGTGGTGGAGGATGCGCGTGCCGCGCAGAAAACGTGGAGGAATTGAAAATTTGCAGACAAACGAACCAAAAATCAGTTCCTCAGTTCCTCAAGATCAATAACCATCAGGGCAAATGCAAAATGACGACTAATTCCATATGGAGGGTTTAATAAAAAGGATGATCACCGCCGCCATTTTTGTCGGGGTAATGCTGGCGGGTTTGTACGGCGGTCGCATCTCTTTTGTGGCGCTCTTTGGCCTGATTGCCGCTTTATGCCTCTGGGAGTATTTCGACATTGTGCTGGATAAAGTTTTCAATCGCGACCGGGTGCGCAAATTCCTCGGCATGGCCCTGGGGTTGATGCCGATCGTGATGGCTACGATCATGCAGCTCGAACTGGCCGGCAGCCGGGAAGGTTTTATCGCGGTGGCCTCGTTGTTGTTTGCGCCGGCGATTTTTCTTTCTTTTGTTTATGAACTGTACACCCAATCGGAAAAACCGTTTGTCAATATCGCTTTTGTGGTGTTGGGCATGGTGTACATCGGTGTGCCGTTCGCATTGCTGGAATTCATCGCTTTCAACGGCGAACATTTTTATGCCGATACGGTGCTGGGACTGCTGATGCTGAGCTGGGCCAACGATACCGGGGCTTACCTGGTCGGTTCCCAATGGGGGAAAACCCCGCTATTCCCGCGAATATCCCCCAAAAAAACATGGGAAGGGTCTGTCGGCGGAGCATTGATCACCTTCGGCATCGCCGTCTTGCTGGCTTATTTTTTTGACGACCTCACCCTGTCCGAATGGCTGATCCTGGCCGCCATCATTGTTGTATTCGGTTCCCTGGGCGACCTGGTAGAATCGATGCTCAAACGCAGCAGGCATATCAAAGATTCCGGAAGCATCATGCCCGGTCACGGCGGTTTGCTCGACCGGTTCGACGGGTTTATTTTTATGCTGCCTTATGCGGCGGCTTATTTGTTGCTGATCCGGTAGAAATGCCCAGGGCCTTGGGGCATCGATAAATCATTGTAATCGAAATCAACCTCACTTTCCCGGTGTTGATCAACCTTATTTGGGGATAAACCTGATTTGATCAATTAAATAAGCAGAAATCGTTAAATGAATGAAATTGACATTAAAAAACCTGGGTTCCTCACTATAAGTAAATGAGTTTAAGTCCATTCGAAAAATCTCTTTGATTCCCAGGCCAAAGGTCCAGTCGAATACATTGATTTGGAAATATGGGCCGAATAAAACCTGATATTCATATTGACCAAGGTCGAAATTAATTATCTGGAGTCCATTGAGAATGATCAAAGCCAGAATGGCATATCTATTTGCTTTTTTTGCTTTGATGCCCAGGTAAATGAACAAAGCGCCAATAAGGATTCGTGGAAAGACAAAAACAAAATCTATTATGTTGTCGGAAGTAGTCATTCCTGCAATTTCAATGGAAGCCATGTTTCCAATTTTGATAAAGTAAAAAGCAATTGCAAAAGCAAACAGGATTCCCAGGATCCCAATGGCGATGTGATAAATGCCGGTTGTCTTAAATTCTGTTTTGACGTACATGGTGTTTTTTTAAATTTATAGGATTGGTCTAATTGATGCGAGATAACCGTCACCTGATTTCCAGAGTTTATAATCAACCGATGCCAATCTTTTTGCGCCCCGGATTTGAAAGGAAATCTAAGGAGAAGCAGATTTTGTTACCCTGCCAGATCAATAACCTTCATACCCCTGAGTGATCACATTCTCAATTCGTCAATGGCATTGTATTACGGTGCGCTGCACCTGCAGGCCCCAATGGGCCTCCAGATATTTTGTACGGGTTTAAAGGACAATCGTGGCTTCGGCAAAAATTCAAATTTCCTCCACGTGCATCCTCGCATCAACGCATCAACGAATCAACAAATCAACGAATCAACCATGCATTCCGCGTGGCACGCAAATCAACAAATCACTGACAAATATCTCACCCCCCCCTGACGGATGTCATCCCCCATGATCCCAAAGGCCGGTAGGTTTGCCTCCGATATGAAAAATGAATTTAACATAAACTACCTTGCGCTGATCATCGCCCTTTTGGGAGTCGCTCCGGCCCTCGCGCAAAACGCCGAAACAGCGCCGCCGCCCAAAGGCAGGATCTGGGGGTACTCCTTCGGCGACCTGATCTACAAGGCCCAGGGCGATACCCTTGATTGGGGCAAAACCGAATACGCCGGAGTGGAAAAACAGACCGTCGGCGCCAACCTGAGGCGGTTGTTCCTGGGGTACGACTACAAGATCACGGATCATTTCACCGCCAAGGTGCTTGTGGAGGGTGCGGCAAAGACCACCACCCCGGACGGAAGGTTCAGCCTGGCCATCATCACAGGGTATCTGGAATGGAATGACGTCCTTCCGTTCATTCCCAACTCTTCCGCAAAGATCGGACTGATCCCCACACCCCTTTTACCCTTCCCGGAAAAGTCATGGGGTTACCGCTCCGTCGAAAAAGAAGCGCTGGACCTGCGAGGGTTGGGCAAGGTGGTCGACCAGGGCGCCTCCCTTTCCGGTGATTTCAACAACCACAAAAGCGCAGGTTTTACCCTGATGGTCAGCAACGGCACCGGCAACAAACCCGGCATCGACAAATACCTGGAGTACCAGGGCGCCCTGTATAAAAAATTCTGGAAAAACCAGATCACACTGGAGATCATGGGGGATTACACCCGGAAGAACGGAGATCTGCGCCAGGCCTTCCTCCGGGGTTTTTTCTCGGTTGAAAGACCGGCCTGGACGTTCGGCGCCGAGCTCGCAAAGGTCTACGTGCAGGAGCCGGTGTCCGGCGCCGTTACAGACGTGAATCCGTTTGCCGTTTCTGTATTTTTCTCCAACAGACTGCCCGTATTGGGTGATAACTGGCGCAGCTTCTTCCGGTACGATTTTTACAACCCGGTTACCCGGTACGACGCGGAAGGTATCTACGGCAGTCCTGCGCAACATTACAACGAACATACCTTCTGGGTCGGGTTGCACTATAAACTGAAAGACAGGATCAACATCATGCCCAATATCATCGTCAATCACTACGAAGGCAAAAACGACCGGGTGGCCGGGCGCATCCGGGATATTGTGCCAAGGGTGACGGTTTATTTTGTGTTTGGAGATTGAGCGGAGGGCGGTGAAGGGATCTGACCAGATGGCTGAAGTCGGACTAAACCACAATCACCACATTTCCTTTTTTCCGGCCGGTATCCACATAGGCATGCGCTTCGGCAATTTGGTCCAGCCTGTATTTTTTATCAATCACCGGTTTCAGGTGGCCTTCCTCTGCCAGTTTTTTTAAAAAATTGACCGCCGCCGCCGTTTCGACAGCCACGCCGGAGATCACTTTTTTGGTTCCGGTCAAAGATGCCCATGCGCCCCGGAGCATCGCAGAGAGCATGGCGGCGCCCAATATCAAGGTTCCCTTTTCATGGAGTGCAGCGAGGCACAACGAGACCGGAGTTTTGTTCACCGTTTCATAAACGACGTCGTACTGACCGCCGTTTTTCGAAAAATCGGTTTGGGCATAATCAATCACATGGTCTGCGCCCAGGGATTTCACCAATCCGATATTTGAGGTACTGCAAACGCCCGTGACCTCGGCTCCGAAATATTTGGCAATCTGCACCGCCGCCGTACCAACCGCTCCGGAAGCTCCGTAGATGAGCACTTTTTGTCCGGGCCGGACATCGGCTTTCCGGAGAAAATGCAAGGCAGTCATGCCGCCAAAAGGCAAGGCGGCTGCTTCTTCGTGGCTCATGTTTCCGGGTTTTATCGCCAGTGTACCGGTTTCGGGAAGGCAAATATATTCGGCGTAAGCCCCGAAACCCGGATAAGAAGACCCAAAAACCTGGTCGCCTGTCTTAAATTTTGTCACATTTTTGCCCACCGCTTCAACCGTACCGGACAGCACGCCGCCCAAAACGGGTTTTCCGGGTTTGAACAGACCGAAGAAAAACCGAACTGCAAACGGGTCGGCTTTCCGCAGTCGGCTATCCGCGGATGTGGCAGCGGTTGCATGGATTTTAACCAGAATCTCGTTGTCCTTGGGAATGGGTTTGTTTAAGGTTTGGATTTGGAGTACCGCCGGAGAACCATATTGCGTATAGACGGCCGCTTTCATGCTGATGGTCATTTTTTTGTGGTTTTAATATTTTCAGAAATGGATCTTATTTCCTTTCACACCACAAAGTTAGGGGGATAGAGGGGGCAAATCGTTCGGATTTGAAAATCGGAACCTCATTATTTTACCACTTCCTTCCAGTAAGCCTTTGGCGTTTGGCCCGTCATCTTTTTGAAGTAGGTGTTAAAAACTGTTTTGGAATTGAACCCGCTTTCGAAGGCAAGGCCGAGAAGGGTGAGGTGATGAAAGGCCGGGTCGGCGACTTTTGATTTGAACGTTTCCAGGCGGTAAGCGTTGACGAACTCCGCAAAGTTCTGATCAAAACCTTCATTGAGCAATTGGGACAAATGATTGGGAGGGATTTTCAACAATTGAGCCAACGCCGTGAGCGTCAGGTTGGGATCAAGATGAGGTTTACCGGTCGCCATCAATTGTTCCAACTGTTGTTTGTAAGTTTTTAATTCCCCTTTTTTGAAAAGGGTTTTTTTATACTTTCTTTTTGAAAATTCAAAATCCGTTTTTTCGCCCAGTATTTGCCGCATCAGCTCCTGGAATCGCGGAACCGGGCGCAGCGGTTTGAGTATGGGTTCGACCGGCAGATATACCATCATGGGCAACCGGTAAACAATTCCCTGTTCAATGAGTTGGAGAACCACCTCCTGCCGTCCCAGCATGGCATGGCAAAGGATCAGCAGATTCATAGCGCGTTCCGACAGTTCGGTTTGCAGCGCTGTTTCCAGCTTTGCGATACCCGCTTCCGCCCGGAAGGCGTCGCCCAAAGCAGCGTAAGCAAGGGTGGTTCCTCCCAGTTTGAGCAGGTCTCCCGGCTCGTCTTCGGGCAATTTTTGAAAGAAATCCAAGGCGTCGGCCGCCCGCCTCATACACACCAACGCCTGCCCCAGGTACAAGGTAGATATGGAGAAATTTGCCCTCAATTGAATACTCTTCTCAAACGATTCAATGGCTTTTTCAAATTCTTCCTGCCCGTAAAAAATAAAACCTTTCAAATGATAATTGATCTCGGAAAACGGGTCGAGTTGAAAGGCGGTTTCCAGGTAGTGCAGGGCGGCCGAAAATTTACCCTCAGCTACCAGCGTTGAGGCCATCGACTGATAAAAGTCTACTACCGGACGGCTTTCCAAAGCTTTGTTCAATCGCCGGTAAGTGGCAGGCAGATCCCAGTCTTGCAAAAAACTGACCCAGGACAGATGAAGCTGGCATTCGGGCAAGTCGGGGTTTAATGCGATAGCTTTGTCCAGAAATGGTTTGCCGACGGCAAAGGCTTTGGCTGCAGGCATCAACCCAATAGTGCCGAGCAGGGTATAACCCAGCTGTATTGCCAGATGAGCCAACGCAAACCCGGGCTGTTCCCTGATGATTTCCTGTAAAACCGACAGACCCAGATCAATATCCGGCTTACTCATTTTGAGCAAATGATAGCGGGCTTTCAGGTAACGTTTATAGGTTTCCACCGGGATGTCCGGCGTGTCGACGAGGTGGTCTTCTATTTCAAAATGGCCGATTTGTTCCCGTAATTTTTCGGCGATCAACAAGCTGATCTCGTCCTGTACCGCAAAAATGTCATCAAAAGAGCGGTCAAAAGTCTTCGACCAGAAATGAAAATCATCCGCCACGTCGATCAACTGCGCTGTTATGCGCATCTTGTTTCCCGACAAACGGATGCTGCCCTCCAGGATGGTAGAAACATTCAGTTCCCGGCCGATCTGAGTGATGGGGATATTTTTGTTTTTAAAAAAGAAGGAAGACGTTCTGGAGGTAACTTTCAGGTTTTTGATTTTGGTTAAAGCATTGATGATCTCTTCCGTCATCCCATCGCTGAAATACTCATTGTCTTCGTTGGCGCTCATGTTGACGAAGGGGAGTACTGCAATGGATTTTGTCTGATTTTTTTGTTTGCCCTTCAGTTCCGAACGAGCCGGCAAGTTGATACCTTCATTGGTTACAGCAAAAACTTCCACCGGGTTGCCGATATTTTTCAATTCGAAATACCCAAGCGAAGCGGTTGATATCTGGGGATGATTTTTGAGTTCGTTATTCAGGTTTCCGGACAGCAGTATGGCGCCTGCAACGCCCATACTTTCGATGCGGGAAGCCAGGTTGACGCCGTCGCCGTAAATTTCGGTCCCGTCAAAAACGATATCTCCGATATGCAACCCGATGCGCAGGGGAATGGGTTCGCCTGCATTCAATTCCTTCTGGATGGCGATGGCGCATTCCACCGCCTCCACCCCGCTTTGAAAAACGCTGAGGGTACCGTCGCCGAAATATTGCAGTATTTTTCCGTTAAAGCGTTCATGTTCCCGGTCAAATATCAGGCGGTGGCGGGCTCTGACGGCGGCGGCCATCGCTTCATTTTGCTGCATTAAAGCCGTATATCCGACGATATCGGTGAACATGACGGCAGCGAGGCGCCGGGTTTTGTCTTTTTTGATCATCTGATATGTATATTGTATCCGTATCCTCTAATTGCAATCAAAGTCTTCAGGCGTCAAAATGTATTCAAATGAAAAATCAGGAAGATCCAAAGGGGCATTATTCGAAAAGCAGTCGGTGAAGCCGGGGGTCAAACACATCCTTGCATCGTAGAACTCGTACACTACGGTATCTCCTGCCGCAAAGGTTATTGGTCTCGGGTCATTCCATTGTTTTTTTCTTCTTTTGAACAACTCAAAATGAAGACCGCAACTGAGGCAATTAAAATGAATTTTTTTGACAAGGAAATCATAGATTATCTGATTTTGATTGTTGGAGACTTTTGCATTTTGCATTTTGCATTTAGACTTTTACATTTTGCATTATGCAAAAGTAAGGGCTGCTGTTAGCTTGATGACCCGAGGCTAACCCCCTGAATCCCGCCGCACTGTATCCACCTTCACGGTATCCCTCCGGACGGAATCCCGCTTCAGCGAGTCCCGTTTTAACGAATCCGGCGCTCGCGGCGGCTTCGGCTTTTGGGCCGTCGAATCCACCTTCGGGATCAGCGGGATGATGGCGGGTTCTGGCCAGTCTTCCTCCAGTTTCGCCAACCGGCGCTCATACAGGCGGGCCATGCGGATGGCTTCCAGGCTGTCGGTCAGCAGGGGGTCGAAATAGATGAGGTATCCCTTGCGGGCGTCCTTGAAACAGTCCATCGACATGGCGTTGACGATGAACCCTCGGTCGGTCAGATAACGGATCAACCCCAGGGTGGTCTTCCACTCCTCCACGCTCAAGGCCTGGATCATGTAGTGCGGGGTGTCGATGGTGAGGAGGAATTTGCAGTCGAAGGCGACCACGGAGTCCCGAAGGGGGTCAAAAAAGAAGGTGTTGCCACCCGAGGAACTCAACTCGCCGTACAGGGAGTCGCCCATCTTGAACAGCGGGACGCTGTCTACCTGACCGAACGGAATGATGGGCGCATCGACATACAGGATCCTCGACTCGGGTTCCAGGGTGTCTTTCATGCGCTCCATGCGGCGGTTGTACGACCATTCGTCGACGTACCGCATGGGCAGGCGGTTCCATTCCTGGGCAAAGAGGATGGAGAAGGCCACCGCGCCGGTCAGGGTCACCGCCCACTGGTGGTAATACATGCGGTTGAACCGGAAATAGGTATCCCGGATATAGGGCCGCAACCAGTTCCACAGCCGGTAGTCTTCCATTTTTTTGCCGGACTCGCCTCTGCCGAACCGGAACCGCTTGCCCAATCCGCTCAGGGTATCCAGCAGGATGATCTTGCGTTTTTCTTTGAAATGGTCCAGCATCGAAGGGGCGATCACGGCCTTGGCGCGTTTATTCTCGCCTACCACGATCATGCCGAACCCATGTAAAATGCACTGCCGGCGGAGTTCCCTGAAACCGGGGTCGGTCACGGGGTCCTCAAAAACATCCCAGCCTATGGAGACCCATTGCTCGTCGGCATGGTAGTGTTTGAATTGCTCGACGGCGTAGATATAACGGTAGCGCCTGAATTTGCGCCCCGCCAGACGGTAGATCCAGAATACCGCCAGGCCGAACAACATGATGGTGACGATCCGGGTGATCAGACTGATATCGGGTACGGCAAATACGCGGGTGAGGTAGGAAAGGGTATAAACGACCGTCACAACGATGGCGGTGGTAGCGACGGCATCCCAACCCAGCAATTCTTCGTTGATCCGGTACCGGACCTCCTCCTGCACGTCAGCCGAAGTGGCCTCGAAGGTGATGGTGTAGGTGCTGCCGTCGTCGCGCTCGAAAGAAAGCAAGCCGTCGGCCACAACGCCCCCGCCGCGCAGGTCGAGGGCGTGTTGCAGGTCCCGTTTGCGGCGGAAGAATTTGTAATAATCCCGCAAAAAACGGAGCGTGATGACTTTAATGTCGTCTTCGCTGAGCTTGTTTTCCATTTATGCCGATTCCATTGCCTGAAATATACGGATCACTTCCACCGCCGCTTTTACATCGTGCACCCTCAGGATCCGGCTGCCTTGCTGCAAGGCGGCCAGGTGGAGGGCCGAAGCGCCGTTAAGCGCCTCTTCAGGGCTAACGCCCAGCGTGCGGTAGATCATGGATTTGCGGGAAATGCCCGCCATTACCGGAAAATCCAGCATACCCAAAATATGCAGGTTTTTCAACAACTGAAAATTGTGGCGGATGGTTTTTCCGAACCCGAAACCGGGGTCGAGGATGATATCCTTCAGCCCGAGATCGGTCAGCTCCCGGGTTTCCGCGATAAAAAAATCCAGCACTTCCTGCACCACGTCTTCATACCGGGCAGCCTGCTGCATATTGGCCGGCTCGCCTTTCATGTGCATCAACACATAGGGCACGCCCAGCCGGGCGACGGTGGGGTACATCTTCGGGTCGAGCCTGCCGGCGGAAATATCGTTGACGATGCTTGCGCCGGCCTCCACGGCAGTCCTTGCCACGGCAGCCCGGATCGTGTCGACTGAAACCACCGCCCCGGGAAAAGCCTTCTTGATCGCAGTGATCAGGGGGATCACCCGGGCCAGTTCTTCCGCCGCCTCAATGATGACCGCCCCCGGGCGCGACGACATGCCGCCGATGTCCAGTATCGCGGCGCCTTCCGCCAGCATTTGTTCCGCCTTGCGCAAACCTTCCTCCAGGGAGGCCACCCGGCTGCCCGCGTAAAAACTGTCCGGCGTGGCATTGATGATGCCCATGACCACCGGGGGGTCGAGCAGCAGCAGTTTGCCGGCGCAGTTGAGGGTGGTGCGTGGGTTGAGCATGCGATAAAGATACGGCCTTTGACGGAATTTTGGATGGGACATGTTTTTTTGGTGGACGGCGGATGGTGGATGGCAGACGGCAGACGGTGGACGGTGGACGGTGGACGGCTAGGCTCCTGAGCGAAGTCGAAGGAGACGGTGATGCCTGCCTGCGCTCCGTCGCGGCTTATGCGCATAGGTGACAAAAGGCTATGGGTGCGCCAACGGCATGCCTGGAAAAGGCCCCTTATTGCCGTAATATCTGTAGCCCCGATAGGGGCGAGAGGAAGCAGTGCAGCGCTCCAAAATAAAGAGGAGCAAAACCTTTCGGGCAATGGAATTCTTAACGAATTGATTGCAACAAGTTGCAGCTATAACCGTATTCTTATAGAAAGAAACCAAGGAAAAATCAGCTTCCATGAATCTGATGCGATGATCAACCTCATCGTTCACAGACTTTTGCAGGTTTAAGGTAATTTGAGTTAAAAATCTGTATTTCAGTATTTTATGGAAAACAATTCATCCCTCCAGGTGTTATATCGAAAAGATGTTGCCAAATTGATCCACTTGATGTGACCCTGTTCATCCAATTCGTCCTAATATGTTGTTTCAGATTCGTATATTTGACAAATTTTTAATGTAAAACCATGTCCAGAAGTCCAGGTTCACCAGCCCCCGCCTCCAGGATCGGCGTTGCCAAAATGATGATCATCATGCTCTTGCTGAGCATCGTGGGCGTTGCAGGTTACCGCTATTTGCGAAACGTAGGCGGCTGGGGCGCCGATTTTACCAATATCCCCAAAGAATATACCCTGAATTATATCCCCGCCGATTTTAAAATGGATATCGACGAGGAAGACGCCCTGGCCATCCTCTCCAACCCGCAGCGGTACCGGAAGGAATTTGACCAGTTGGTCTACCAGGTCAATGTATCCCTGCTCGAACACGTTGCGCGCAGGATGGGGCTGCCCGATACGGCCCTGACCAAGATCCGGGCGGAATATGAAAACCAGCATCCCTATATCCGCACGTTGTATTATAACGACTTTATCGCCGCCCAGGATACCAATTCGCAGTTGTACCAGACCTGGTACGAAAACGGCGGCGGCAGCGCGGTGGCGGCCCTCAATCAGGTGGCTTCGAAATACACCTGTTTCCTGGTCACGCAGATCATTTCCTCTGTTGTCAAAACCAAGGAAGGCAGCTTTTTTGCCCGCGGGCGGGGGGTCGATAATCCCTGCACCATCGCCTCCAACGAAGCGCTCCAGCCTTTTCTGCGCAACCTGGAAGACCGTGCCAAGATCGAAGACTTCGCCCGCTCCAAAAACCTGCTCCAGGAGAAGATCGAACGGGTGATCGCCGAATTGGCCACCCTGGAAGTCCAGGATAAAAAGGGCATCACCAAACAGATGCAGACCAAGTTCTGGGGGATGAACGTCTCTTCCTCCGACCTGGAGATCACGGCCATCAGCATCCTGAAAGTCGGGTTCAAACTGAACGAATATTTCGACATCAGCCTCAACAGCAAGGCAGGTATCGTAACGGTTACCCTGCCCGAACCGGTTATCCTCTCACACGAAGTGTACCCTAAGATCGACAAACTGGATATCGGCTGGCTGCGGGAGGTGAAAAGCGTCAACTTCAACGAAAGTTTCAATACCCTCCGCGAAGAATTCCGCCGCGAAGCCATTTACGAGGACAACGTCTACGAAAAGGCCAAACGCCAGGCCACCGAACTGATGAATACCATGTTCTCCCCGCTGATCTCTTCCATGAGCAGCAAATACCAGCTCCGGGTGAAATTCAAGGAAGGGCAGAAGGAACAAATGCCTGCCTGGGAAGACGAGGAACAAGAGGTTGAACAGGCTAGTTTGAAAAACTGATAGCAGTGGCCGGTTGTCAGGTCCCTGAGCGTAGTCGAAGAGGCCTGACAACCGGCCATGTTCTACAGTTTCAAAAACTTTCCGGAACCTACCCCCTCCACCCGGATGAAATACCACCCGGAAGGAAGGTGTTCCACAGACAGTTCCGCGGCTTGGCTCCCCGGCAAAATTTCGGTTCTTTCCAGTATTTTCCCCATTGGATTACAGAGTATAACGGCGGTTTTTTTTAACCGGACCCGATCCAATACCAGGGTCAGGCGGGTTGTTGCCAGCGTTGGGAACAGGCTAAAGCTTTCCTCGCCGGAATCATGGTATTGTACCGCAATGACGGCGGAAAGCGAACTTTGGCCATCCAGGTCCACCTGGCGCAAACGATACCAGGCCAGGCCTTGAAAGGGATCGGGGTCTTGCCAGGTATAAACAACCGGCACGCTGGAATTTCCTGCGCCGGGTACTTCGGCAAGTTGTTCGAAATCGCGGCCGCCGGCGTTTCGCTCCACCGCAAAATAGAGGTTGTTTTTTTCGGCAGCGGTTTCCCACTTCAACACGACGCCTTCCGGTCCGGCCTTGCCCCAAAAACGGGTGAATACAACAGGCAACACACCCTGACTGCCCACTGCAAACGGCGAAAGGTTTTGGATGCCAGTCCGGGTGCGGGTATAGGGGCCGCTGCCGCCGGCCGGCGCTTCCGTGTCCTGGGCCCAGCCGCCGTCGTAATGGGCCAGGTAACAGGCGAAACGGTTAAATCCGCTCATTTCATCCAATCCGTTCCATTGCACCGTCATATTGAGGTTGCTGCCGCCGGGGGTGGTCTCTTCTGCAAACCAGGTTTTGTCAACCACCCCGGACGTCATCAAATTCCCGGAAAACCCGTGTTCGAATACGCCGTCGGCCACCCGGACGGCATAGGTGTCGGCGGTTCCTGCATTAGTCAGGTTAACCGGATTGTACCCGGTAGGGGTCCCGACAGGGTATGTAACCGGCACAACACTCACCCGCCGCCTGAGGCTGCCTGTGCCATCCGTTAAAATGTAGGCTGAAGGGGAACCACCCGATATCGATCCGGCGATGCCAATGTTCAGATCGTGGTTGCCGGTGAACAACAACCCGTCAAACAACCCGAGTATGCCGTTGACCTGGGTGGGGCCGGTCAGGGTTTTAGCGCCGCCGCCGCTGATGTTCAGCCGGGCATAAATGAAGCCGTCTTCGATGATTTGGTCAGCCGTACCGGCATAATCAACGAGGGCGCCGCTGTTGAAACTGACCGTTTCCCGGCTGCCGCCGAAGGCCGTGAATACCTGGCCTTCGCCCTGAAGTTCGAGCGCTCCGCCGGCCTGTACACTGAGTGTGGCGACGGCCGCTCCGCCGCTGCCGGCATTTCCGGTTACCTGGTTGCGGGCGATGATCCGGCCCGATCCGCCGATGACATAATTGATGTTGCCGCCGGCGGGGTTGGCAGTGTTGACGAACAGGTTCCCGGAGATGTCCAGGACGCCGTTGACGGTGAAGGTACCGTCGTTCCAGGAGTTGTTGGTGGCGCCGTTGATCCCGTCGATGGAGACGTCGCCGGCCGCCGAAACGGTTGCGCCGGCACTGATGGTGACATTGAACGTGCGCCGGGCTGAATTGGAAGGGCTGGCCTGATTGAGCAGGCATGCCGACCCTGACCAGGAGAGGAAAACGTCGGCATGGATGGTCAGGTTGGAGGTATTCGCGGCTCCTGCGTCGAGGTCTTTCCTCAGCCGGGAAAGGGCGATATAACCCGAACCGGAGAGGGTGCAGGTTGGGCCGTTGATGTCGAGGCTGAGGCCGTCGCCGCCCAGGGTCCCGTCGACCAGGATGCCCGTGCCGTAAACCTGGATGTAGCGGTTGTCTGCGGAGCCGGCTTGCAAAACTGCGCCGTTTTCTACCGTCAGGTTGAAAACCGAGAAGTCGGCGCTGCCCGGCAAGACGACGGTATGGCCGCTTTGCACCACCACATTCAGGGCGGGGTTGTTGGGATTGGTTACGGGTGTGCCCAGTCCGTCGGACTGCGTGTTCCAGAGGTTGGGGGCGTTCCAAACCCCGCTTGCTGCGGAGTAAACGGTTTGAGCATGGATGGAAAATTGGAAAAAAAGATAAAACAGCGAAAGGGCGACCTGTATGGTCGCGGTGTTGAAAGAGCGCATGATGTAGGTTTTAAGTGTTAAAAATCTACTTGCAAAATAACGATAAAACGTTTCTTTTCCAACTATTATCAACAAAATTTTCAAACCGGCGGAACGCCTGGGCAACACCGGCCGGCCTGAAAGGTGAATTTACCCATGTTAGTGCAAATTCCAATGCTCAATGATTATCCGCTGAAAAACAATTAATTAGATTACCTGTTCGTTATCACCTAAACCAAAAACCTGTACTATGAAAAACATCCTCTTATTATTTTTGGCAGTTCTGCTGCTTTCGGTTGCGTGCAAAAAAGACCGGGAAAAGAACCTTCCGGCCTGCATAAAGACCCAACTGGATGCCTTTAAACAGGGTTCACAAACCTGCGCGGCCGGCAGCGCCAGCCTGAAAACCTACCAATTCCAGAACCAGACTGTCTACGTTTTCGACGACGGCCCCTGCATCAGCGACGGCGCCAAACGTGTTTTGGACAAAGACTGCAACCAGCTTTGCACCCTCGGGGGTATCGGCGGATTGACGGAGTGTAACGGGCAGGATTTTGCGGCCAACGCCACCGGGGAATTCCAGGTCTGGCCCTGATTTTTTATGGTTTCACGGTTTCATTGTTAACCATGAAGCACTGCAACCGTGAAACCATTCATCCCTGAAACCCTCAATAAGAAATGGTGATCGTATACGTTATCCCTTTTTTTTCTCCTTTTTTGGGCGCAACGGCGGGCTTGCTAACAATTTCATAACTCACCGCTCCGGGAGAGACCGGTTTTTGTTTGGGCAACCGGAAACGGATATGTATTTTTTGGTGGAAAAGGACCCGCATACCGCGGTGTTTGGCCACATGAAATTTTAACGATTTCACCAGCCGGATCGCCTCTTCGTCGCATCCGTGACCCAGACTCGAGAGCACTTTTGTTTCTACCACATTGCCTTTATAATCGATATCGTACGTTATATAGACGGCGCCTTCAATTTTGTTTTTGAGGGCCTCCGGAGGGTATTTCAGGTTCTGCCGGATGAATTGCTGCATCGCCTTGGGGCCGCCCGGGTACTCGGGGCGATGGACAAAATTTTTATCTGTCTTTTCTTTTTTCATATATAAAGGTCTCCTTGTTCATGGAAGTAATTTTTATCACCTTCCAGCCAACAAAGTAAACGGAAAACCTGATTTTTATCAAACCCTATTGACAAATACACACCTTTTTTGTACATTTAGTGCGATTACAGGATTTGGATTCAAAAGCGGCGATTTGTATGTCATCAGTTGAGCGATTTATTCAATATCTTCAATTTGAGAAACGAAGTTCTTCGCATACAGTCGACGCATACCGGACGGACCTGGGGCAGTTTCAAAGTTTCATCTCCGCCACCTACCAATTGGAAGCCCTCGAAGAAGTCAGCCATTTTTACATCCGTTCCTGGGTGGTTTCCATGCTGGATGCAGGTTTGAGCGCGGCCTCCGTCCGCCGCAAATTATCTACCCTCAAGTCCTTTTTCCGGTTCCTTCTGCAGCGGAAAATCATCAGCAAAAACCCCATGCGGCAGGTTTCCATTCCCAAAACAGGCAAACGGCTCCCCGTTACCACCCTGGCAAAGGATATGGAACAACTGTTGGATCATACCGGGTTTTCCGATGATTATAACGGCTGGCGCGACCGGCTGGTCCTCGAAATGTTATACGGCCTGGGTTTGCGCCGGTCGGAATTGCTGCAACTCCGGCTCGCCGATGTGGACTGGCAAAGCCGGCTGGTCAAAATTACGGGTAAAGGGAATAAACAACGCCTTGTGCCGTTCGGTCCTTCCCTGCACCGCTTGCTTGAAAATTATATGGAAGTCAGAAAACAATACTTTCCGGTCGCCGGAAATCCTTGCGTTTTTTTGACAGAAAAAGGTGAACCCATGTACCCCAAACTGGTTTATAATATTGTAAAACGATATTTGTTGCTTATACCTGCATTGGATAAAAGGAGTCCGCATGTACTGCGGCATTCTTTTGCTACGCATTTATCCGAAAACGGGGCAGATTTGAACGCCATCAAAGGTTTGCTCGGCCATGCCAACCTGGCGGCTACCCAGGTCTATACCCACAATTCGATTGAAAAACTGAAGAAAGTATACCGGCAGGCACACCCCAAAGCCGGAGAGGGCTAACAGACAGCTGGCCGCCGGCTGACTTCGGTTGGCGGTCCACACTGACTTAAAGCCCAGGATTTTATTGCTTAACCGAAAAAAAAATGCCTTATGAAAGTTTACACAGAAACAGTCCAGTTTAAAGCGGATCAGAAATTAATTGATTTCATCCAAGGTAAACTGGAAAAGATCGACCATTATTACGACCGGGTCATCGACGCGCACGTTACCCTGAAACTGGAAAATGCCGGCCAGGTTAAAGACAAAATAGCCGAGGTCCGGCTAAACGTTCCGGGAGAAACGCTGGTGGTCAAGGAAACGCAAAAAACCTTCGAAGCTTCCGTCAACCGCGCAGTTGACGGTCTCAAACGCCAACTCATCAAATATAAAGAAAGACTAAGGCAGAATTAATCGGGTGATGCATTGTAAAAAGCCGAGCCGCTCCGGAAACATCCGGAGCGGCTCTTCTTTTTTGAGGAATTGAAGAATCAAAATCAGTTCCTCAATTCCTCAATTCCTCATCCCCCCTTCACCACCCTCAATGTCTTCACATGGGTCTTCCCGAATTTCAAACGGATCACGTAAGCTCCCGAGGGGTAGGGGCTGAGATCCAGCTCCATCCACTCCACATCTTTTCCGGCAGTTTGTTTTTGAAGCACGATTCCATTGATGCCGATCAATTCCACCTGCACCGGCTCGTCGAATGTTTCAAACAGTTCCAGGATCATTTTGTCCTTTACCGGGTTGGGATAGACCACCGCCAGTTTGGAATCGCTGTAAAGGATCGCCGACCCGGTTTCCGACAATGCCGTATGGCCAAAACCATCCCGGATTCGCACCCGGTAGTAGTTGCGGCCCATTTTGGAACTCTGGTGTTCAAAGTTGTATTTCCGGTTCCCGCCCGATATCGCAGATGGGGTGTTGACCAGGCCGATATCCCTGAAGTTTACCCCGTCTGCCGCGTGTTGTACCGTGAAATCAAGGGGTAATCCGTCGGCGCGGACTTCCCATGAAACCTGGATCGTCCGGGCTTCCTGGTCGGTTACTGCTACGTCGATGCCCATCACATCCGGACAGGCAGTCGGGCTGTTGGTCACCACCACAACGCTGATATCTGTTGAGGTACAGCCGTTTTCAGTTACCGTCAGCGTGATCTGGAACGTTCCGAACGAACTGTAGGCCACTTGCGCGGTATGCCCGGTCGCTGTTTGCGGAATTGCGCCGTTGCCGAAATGCCACTGAATGACGGCGTTCTGTCCGGCGCCCACAGCAGTATAAGTATGGGTTTCGCCCTGACAAATGAAATCGGGCCCGCCGATATTGGCCACCGCCTGATCGTCCACCTCTACCACCAGAATATTGGATTCGAGGTAGGCCGTACAATCCTCTCGTCTTGCGCAGCGCACAAAATAAGTGGTCGCGAACAGCGGTCCGGAATCATATGCCGGCGAATTGGAATTGGGGATCGGAACCCACGATCCGTCATTGAAATGACCTCCCGAAGCGCTCATCATCCATAAATATTCGATCTGGCCTTCTCCGCCGGAGGCGCCGGTGATGCTGACAAACGGCGCCGGATCATTGCCCGGGCCGCAAAGTACCTGGTTGTAACCGATCTGTCCGGGTTGTGTGATGTTTTCGCACAAAGTGTAAAAACCCGCGTCAATGGTCAGGTTCATTTCGTCCGGCCCCAGCGTAACCGGCGGCGCCATAAAGCTCAGCGGGTCCATGTCACTGTCCGTCGCGTCATTGCCGGCTGCATTGGGGATGGTCGGTATCAGGCCCTCAGGCTGCCCGAAAGTCACCTTATAGGTCCCCGGCGGCACCAGGAACATGTACATGCCGGTGTTGTCAGTGGTGGTCATGTCCATATAGTTGTTTCCCACGCCGTTGACGGTGACTTTAACATTGGGCAAACCCGGCTCGCCCGGTTCCTGCCGGCCGTCGTGGTCAAGGTCCAGCCAGACATAATCACCTAATTTGGCCAGACAATCCTCAGTAATCAGGATTTCTGTTATGATCCTGGTTTCGCACATTTCCGGCGAATCCGGTATGAAAACAGTTGTGAATTCGATCAAACCCGGTTGTAAAACCTGGGGATTGAGCATAGGAACTTCAACACCGTTCACGTAGTAGTGCGTGACGCCTGGCATTTCCGGGTTGACCGTTGGGGTGAAAGGGGCATCGGAAATACAAAGCTCTGCCGGCAAATCGGCCAGATTGACTACCGGATACCCGCAGGTATTGGAGATGCTGAGGGTGTCAAAACCATTGGTCACGACCGCGGTATAGGTTACCCAATCGACAAGCCTGAAAGGGAGTACGTATTCCCCGGGGGCAGTTTCCTGGATGATCGTGTTCAAGGGTATCTGGATGGGCGCCGCCGGCGGTTCGGGGCTGTTGAACTGGTACATGCCTTCGTTTCCGATCAGCCGCCAGGTTTCGCCCGGATAACTGTGGACGGTAAATTCCTCGGTAAATTGCCCGTTATCCTCGGTGGTTGAATTATTCAGGCAATTGCAGGGGTCTCCGATCGCAGGCGTCGGTATGAGGTATATGCCGGCGTCTAGTGTCAGATCCATTTCATCTGTCATGAGGGAAGTGGTATGCGACATACCCATCATACTCATATCGGCGTCGTTGTCGAGGGTATCGTCATTGCCGGCGTTGCGCACCGTGAACCGGTAGCCGTAGGGCAGGACAAACCAGACGGAATAAGTAGCCGGCGGTAGCGAGTCGAACAGGTAATAGCCGCCGGCATCGGTCAGGGTGGAATCGATGACCGTACCCTGAGCGTTTTTCAGCCTCACGGTCACATCGGGTACGCCGGGTTCGGCATCGTCCTGGATACCGTCCCGGTCCAGGTCTTCCCACACATAATCCCCCAGTTGAGCAAAACAATTGTTGACAATGGAGAGCATGCTGACGATCCTGGCCTGGCATTCGTTTGGATTGATGGGCGTGAGCAGGGCGACAAATTCAAAAAGCCCGATGCCCAGGTCGGCAGGGTCGATATGGTCTACCTGTTCCCCATTGATGAAATAGGTTATTTGGCCGGGTACGCCCGGATTGGCCGTCGGAACAAAAGGCGGGTCATAAATGCACATTTCAGCAGGAATCCCGGATAAATTGACGGTAGGGTAAGTGCAATTGTTTCCGATCATCAGAATATCAGTCCCGTTCGACAACCTGGCGCTGTAGGGGATGGCGTCAATCAGTTTGAATGGCAAAACGTAAACGCCCGGCGAAGTTTCGGTAAAAAAGGCGCCGACCCCGAATGGAACCGGGATTCCCGGCGGTTCCGGGCTGTTCGGATCCCACATCCCCGTGGCTTCGATCACCTGCCAGGTTTCACCCGGGTAGCTGATAATGGTGATTTGTTCGCCGAATTGCCCGTTATGTTCCGTGGTTGCATTGTTGAGGCAATGGCAGGGGTCTTCCAATGAATTGGAAGGCGACCTGTAAATGCCTGCATCGAGCGTGGGGTTGAAGGTATTGAGGGCCAGGGATACCAGCGGCGTCATTTCCAGGGTAGCAAGATCGACGTCGCTGTCCAATGAATCGTTGAGGGTCGCGTCGATCAGGGTATAGTGAAATCCTTCCGGCAGCGTGAACATGACGGAGTAGGAACCTGCCTGAAGGCCGGTAAACTCGTAATAACCGGTGTTATCGGTCTGGGTAGCGCCGATGACCTGGCCGCTGCCGTCCTTTAATTTGACCATAACGCCCTCCACACCGGGCTCGCCAGGCTCCTGGATGCCATTTTTATTGAGGTCTTCCCAGACAAAATCACCCAGACCGGCCAGTTGGAAGAGATCGGTGTTGCAAACCGATGAACAACCGTTGGCATCGGTAATGGTCAGGGTATACATGCCTGGTGAAAGGCCTGTGATGGCTGCGGTCGTCTGGCCGCTGTTCCAGAGGTAGGAATAAGGCGGGGCGCCGCCCGATACCTGCGCCGTGAGCGCTCCGTCATTACCTGCGATCACGGGGCTGGTCAACTGGATGGAGCAGTCCGGTTCGGGGAAGGCAGCGATTGTGGAGGAAAGGGAAACGGTACATCCATTGACATCTGCAATAGTGACGGAATAATCTCCCGCCGGCAGGTTTTGAATGGTTCCAGTGTTTGCGCCGGTATTCCACAGGATCGAATACGGCGGTATTCCGCCGCTGACCGAAGTGGTCAGGCTGCCGGATGCGTCCCCGGGGCAAAGCGGAACATGGGTTGAAATACTTGCCTGCAACAAGGGTGGTTGGGCAATGTTCAGCGTTGCGCTGACGGAACAACCGTTGGCTTCGGTGAGGGTGACCGAATATTGGCCGGCCTGCAAATTGCTGATCGCACTGCCGCCGGCGCCGTTGCTCCATTGGAAGGCATAGGGCTCGTCGCCGCCGGAGCCGGTCGCGGTGGCTGTCCCGGAGTTGTTGCCGAAACAATTCAGATTGGTTCCCTGTACCGCGATGTCGAGGTCTTCCACCACAACAAGGCTGAAATCGGCGGTTCCTTTGCAACCGTTGGCGTCCGTTATGGTCACGGAATAATTGCCCTGCTGCAAACCGGTAATCGTTTGATCGGTAGAAAGGTTATCCCAGAAATAGGTAAAAGGCGGGGTTCCGCTGATCGCCACAGCCGTAGCGGTTCCGGTGGCCCCTTCGCCGCAGGCGGCCGGGTTGCCCGCAATATCTGCTTCTACAGGGGGCCCTTCGCTGATCGTTATTTCGGCAGTAGCCGTGCAAAATGAAGCATCCGTCACGGTGACGCTGTATGAACCCGGGACCAGATTATTGATGGCGGCTGAACTCTGGCCGTTGCTCCAGGCATAGGTGAACGGCCCCGGACCCCCCAGTAAAATGACCGAGGCGGAAC
>CAZLEF010000020.1:84864-97600 GCA_964558465.1 uncultured Lewinella sp.
AAGGGCGGCGTACCCCCCGTTACAATGGCGCCGGCCGTTCCCGAAAATGGCCCCGGACACACAACTGCCGGCGCTTCGATGTCCACTGAAAGGCCGGGCGGCAACAGAATCGTTACGGAGCCCGTTGCGATACATTGGAGGGGGTTGGTTACCGTGACCGTGTAAATGCCTGCTCCGATATCGGTGATGGTCTGGGTGGTTGCCCCGTTGCTCCAGGCATAGGTGAACGGGCCTGCCCCGTTGAGGATATTGACCGTTGCGGCCCCGTTGGCGCCATCACAAAGCGTGACATTTTGCCCCTGCACCTGGATCAGGAATTCGGGGGCCGCCTGAACGGTCGCATTTGCTGCGCCCGTACAACCCAGCGCGTCCGTCACCGAAACGGAATAGTTTCCAGGTGCAACGCTGGTGACGACCTGTGTCGTGGCGCCGGTGCTCCAAAGATAGGAGTAGGGGGTAACCCCGTTGTTGGCGGAAACCGTCAGGAAACCGTTGTTAAAATCCGGGCAGGTTTCGGGTGTGCCGAGCGCGCCCACCGTGAGGTTCGACTGTTGTACCAGCGTCCTGGAAGCGGAAACGGGGCATCCGTTGGCATCCGTGGCCGTAACGGAATAGGTCCCGGGCGCCAGATTACCGATGAACGGCCCCGTTTGACCTGTACTCCAGGAATAGGTATAGGGCGGCGACCCGCCGCTGGCCGTGGCGGAAATGCTGCCGTTATTAAAACCGGCGCAAGTAGGGCTGGACGGATTCAGGTTGAGTGAAAGTGCCGGGGGTTGCGCAACGGCGCCGGTAGTGACCGCGGTACAACCGTTGGCGTCGGTGAGCGTGACGGTGTAAGCGCCGGCCTGCAAGCCTGACAAGGATGCACCCGTGGCGCCAGTGTTCCAGGCAAATGCAAAAGGCGCTACCCCGCCGGTAGCAAATGCCGTAATTGCGCCCGTACTGCCTCCGGGGCAATTCACGGGGGTTACGGAAACGGAAACATTGACCGGTGTATAATTGAGGGTAATGCAATCTACGGTACCGCATTGACTGGCGTCGGTCAGGGTGACGCAGTAATTGCCTGCAGGCAGATTGGTGATGGTGGCCGTGGTTGCCCCCGTACTCCAATGATAGCTGAAAGGAGGGGAACCACCCGAACCGACGGCTGTTACGGACAGCGGCAGCGTGCATTGCTGGGTAATAAAATCTACGGCAATCAGGTCCGGCTGGTCGATCGTTCTTGAACCGCTGCCGGAAAAACCGTTGGACGAAGTAATCGTGACCGAATAGGCGCCGGCGGGAATATTGTTCAGCGTCGGTACCGTGGCCCCCGTATTCCATACATAAGTGTAAGGCGGCGCACCACCTGTTGGAATAGCGGTGATGCTGCCGTTGGGCAACCCAAAACAGGAGGGTTCCGTAACGGAAAAGCTCACATTGATTTGCGCTGTTGCTGTAATGCCCCAGATAAAAAACGGCAGGATTTTGGATAAAGAAGCAGCAAACCTGCTCAAACCTTGTACAATTCGGATCATACCCGGAAATTAAAATGTTAAAAATGGATTAAATGCATACAGGGGTTTGGGCCACGCAATGCGAAGCATTTGGAGCGTACCCCTGAATGTGATTTGTCCTTTAACTTTTCCGAATAAGATCAAAAGGCTATTACAAAATTATTGTAATAGAACAGAGTGGTAAAATCCATGAAAAACAGAGAACGACGGTGTGCAAAAGTTCTCTCCCGATAGTAAGTTTAACTTTTCCTGATGCAAAGGAAATCATTTCTTTTGATATGACAAAAAAAAGTGATGTAAAGTTTTTGAAATGGGGGCGGGAACTGATTTTTTCGGGCGCCGCCTGTTGGGGGAGAACAAAAAATAAGTCGCGCCACATGGAAGCGACACGACCTACTACTAGCAAATTATAATCCCATGAACAAAAGTGTTCGTATAGAGAACAGTTGAAACGGAAAAAATATTATGGAAAACCCGTGTTTTTTTTACCCGGCCGGTGAGATCCTGCGGAGAAGGACAAAAAAATAAGCCGCATCACGCTTCCCTTGTGATACGGCTTATTATTTATAACAAATCATAATCTCATGAATAAAACCTGAAAAGCGAATGCTTATATTTTGACAGGCGAACCTGTGTTTGACTTCGGAACGTTTGTGATAGTAAGTCAGATTTTACAATCCCCAAAGAAAATCTGACTTACTATTCAACAAACAACAATCCCATTAAAACATACCCAAAATTTTGCGCCGGTTCTTTTACCAGCTTTTCTTTCTTTTGATGATACAAACATCAGGAGATTTTTAGCTCAAAACAAAGACAAAATACGGGTGTTGTGAAAAATAAGATCTGCCAGGCATTAAATAAATTGCAATTAATTAATTGATTATCAGTATTTTGTATTATTATAATTATGTTGAATTGTGAAAATTTAAGTTTTTAAAATCGGTTTCCAGGTGAAATTTTTTTTCAAAAAAAAGTAACGAAAGGCCAAAAAAGGGGATAAAATTTTTTTGCGACCCGGTTTTAGTTCACCGCTCTTTACCCGGTCCGGCCTTCTCAGACCGGCGAAACCGGGGCCCACAACCCGGGATGCTGCCCGATAATTTGGACGGACAGGGTAGCCGATTTGCCGGTTTCAGGGTAACCACGCGGATTGCCCTACTTGAATGGGCTCTTAAACGCCGGGTTATTCACAAAACTGGTATCGGTCAGGGTTTGGAGAAAACGGATCATATCCTGTTTTTGCTGTGCGGTCAGGGGGAATGCCTGAATATTGGGATCCTCATTCTCCACGCCGTGGCCGCCGGCGCTGTAGTGGTCCAATACTTCCTCCAGGGTTTGGAACCGGCCATCGTGCATATAGGGCGCCGTGAGGGCGATATTTCGCAGGGTAGGCACCTTGAATTTTCCTTTATCGTAAAAATTGCCGGTATGTCCGCCAAGCCCCGGGTCGGGGAACTGATCCAGTGAACTCACGTTATCCAGACCGTTGTTGCGGAAAGTGAAATCGGTAAAGTGGATCCCCCCGTGGCAATGTGAACAACCGGGATGCTGGGGGTTGGCGGGTTCTACAAAAAAGAGGTCTTTGCCGCGCTCTTCACTGTCGGTCAGCCAACCTTCGTTGTATTGGGCCACCCGGTCGTATTGGGAACGGTGGCTGATGAGGGTGCGCTCAAACTGGGCAATCGCCTTTACGGCCAGTTCTTTGGTCATTTCTTTTTTGCGGGAAATGCCGAATGCTTTTTTGAAACGCGCCGGATAGTCGGGATGTGTTCTCAATTTTTCGATAACCTGATCCCAGGATTCATTGAGTTCCAGGTGGTCTTCCACAGGGGCCAGCGCCTGGTCTTCCAGGGTAGCGGCCCTGCCGTCCCAGAAAAATGTATTGGGATTGAAGGCCAGATTCACCAGGGCCATGGAATTGCGTTTGCCTTCCATACCCAGTACGCCTTTGCTAAAGCGGAGATGATCAGTAAAAGAATTGGAAATACTGTGGCAACTTGAACAGGACATGGTTCCGTCGGAAGATAACATGGGGTCATAAAAGAGAAATCGGCCCAATTCAACGCCTGCTTTGGTCAGCGGGTTCTCAGCCGGGATCAGGGGCGTTCCAATCCAGTTGGGGAGATCGAGCGTATGAGGCGCCGGGTCGTAGGCGCCCGTTATCAGGTCGTCTTCCGGGCAATTGGTACAGGCAGGCGTATCGTCTTTTTTACAACCGAATGCAGTCAGACTGACGATAACCGCCATCAAAAAAAATATCCGGACTGAGCGCTTCATACCCTTGTGTTTAAGATTATTCTAATTTTCATGCACCGGCAAAGTCATTGGCGGCACATCCGTTAAAGTTAACAAAAAAGCGAGCAAATCGGCTTTGTCCCGGGCTGAAAAATGCAGCGGCCGAACATTTGGGCTGACATTTTCGGCGTAATGTCCGCCATTGGCATAGTGTTCGACGACTTCCTGGAGGGTTTCAAAACGGCCGTCGTGCATATAGGGCGCCGTGAGGGCAATATTGCGAAGGGTAGGCGCCCTGAATTTACCGCTGTCGTAAATGCGGCCGGTGGTTTCAGCCCTGCCCTTGTCCTTCAGTGCCGTCAGGTCGGGTATTTCGTCGATGCCGTTGTTGAAGTATTCGAGCCCGGAAAACAAGGGTGGCTGATGGCAATGTCCGCATTCGCCGGTGGGCAATCCGGGGTCGGCATCAAAAAAGATCTGCCTTCCCCGCCATTCGCTTTCTGTGAACCGGAGTACGCCGCGCAGCATTTTGTCGTATCTGGAATCGGCGCTGACCAGGGTGCGTTCGAATTGGGCAAGGGCTTTGCCGACTTCGGTCCGGGTGATCTCCGTTTTACGGCGGATGCCAAAGGCCTCCCTGAACAAGCGCGGGTATTCCGGATGGGATCGCAACCGTTGTTCGGCCGCTTCCCAGGTTCCGGCCATTTCAACGCTGTCGGTTACCGGGTGCAGCGACTGCTCTTCCAGGGTGGCGCTCCGGCCGTCCCAAAAAAGACCGGTAGAATAATAACCCACATTGTGCAAAGCCAGGGCGTTGCGCCGTCCTTGCCGCCCCGCAAAACCAACGCTTTTGGTTTGTCCGTCGGTAAAGGACCGCGCCGGCTGGTGGCAGGTAGCGCAGGACACCGACCCGTCGGCCGATAGAATGGGATCGAAAAACAACCGCTTGCCGAGCGCCACACCCTGGACCGTCATCGGATTGTCGGGCGGGATCAGCATAGGCGTAAAATCAGGCGGATCGGCCATTTTCAAGGTGTCGGGATGAAATGGAATGCCGGTTAAATCAGCTTCACGGGGCGTACACCCCGACCAGAATGCCTGGACTAAAACCAGGGGATAAAAAAAAACAGAAATGATTTTCCTCATACCCGCATGCCTCCGGCACTCAATACACGGCTAAAAGAATGATCAATTTAATTAGTTCCTGCAGCGGGAGTTATTTCAATTCCAAGGCATTCTGCAACAAGTGCGTCTGGATGAAAACGGCTATTTCCGGATTTCCGCCATGGTTAACAGTGGTTTCCCTGAAATTGATGAAATTGCCCTGGCCGTCGTCGATGGCTTTCCGAAGGTCCACGGTAAAGTTGACCCGGGCGTTTTGTCCGGCTTCTACGGAAATATTTTGGGTGAATGCCCTGGTGTTATAACCGCCTTCGCCGCCGATATGGAAGGTCAGTTTGGCATCGGCGAAATTATTGTCGCCATTGAGGTCGGCATTGCCTTCCAGTTTGGTAAAGATATAGCTGCTGGCGTCGGTCCAGTAATTGGCAGCCGAACCCAGCGGTTCACGGGCCGAATGGTCGGCCGGTTTGGTTTTGTTCAATTCCGGGCTGACCCCAAGGCCGAACTCGATCCCTGTGTATTCCCCAACCGGGATTTTGTCGATGACCAGTGTAAAGCCTTCATCCGCTGCACTTGCGGATTGGACGGATTCAAAACTGACCAGGTCGGCGTCTTTGATTACCCGCTTTCCGTCCGGGCCGGTCAGGGTAATATCCGAGAGGAAAAACTGGAACAATTGCCATTTGACCCTTACATCGCCGGCGTAGGGGTAGTCGTCGGCGTACATCATCAGCGGCTCGGCGCCAAATAAACCTTTAAAATTGATTTCCAGGGCGCCCGAATCAAAATCTGTTTTCCGGCAGTCGGCAGCCCACATGAAAACAGCTGCCAGGAGGACGAGATAGCGTTTTTTCATTTTTTATTATTTTGGTTTGGAATGGTTTGGAATGGTTTGGGATGGTTTGGGATGGTTTGGAATGGTTTGGAATGGTTTGGAATGGTTTGGAATGGTTTGGAATGGTTGGACGTTCGTTAACAACCCCAAACAACTCCAAACAACCCCAAACCACGTCGTGACATGGCCAAACAACCCCAAATTTCTTACCGTTCCGCCACAATCGACTTTATTTCAAACGATTGCGCCAGGCCGTCGGCAATTTTCAGGATGAGGATTTCAGGCGGATCGTTTCGGATGTCCTGGATTTGGGCGAACCACCGGCTATAGTCCACTTGCAAGGTGATGCGCAGGTTGAAACCCGGTTGCAGGATGAAGTGATCCGTTACGGGTAGGGATACTTCGGTCCGGGAACCGGTTACTGGCATATTTAACGCCAGGGGAATGGTATCGGTTGATTCCGCAGTGCGAAAAAGTGAAATTTTGTTGGCGTAATAACCCAGGCC
This sequence comes from uncultured Lewinella sp., assembly GCA_964558465.1. Taxonomy (GTDB): domain Bacteria; phylum Bacteroidota; class Bacteroidia; order Chitinophagales; family Saprospiraceae; genus JACJYC01. The sequence goes on from CAZLEF010000020.1 coordinate 91,065, forward strand.
TGGCTCGATGAACTGAGCGGTATCCTGGAGCGGGTGGCCGTCCGGGGCTGAGGAGGGGTCGGCGCTGTTGGCCGGATCTTCGAGGCCGATGGTAAAGGAAATGGATTGGATGGCGCCGCTGTTGCGGAAATTGCCCACCACCAGGCCGGCAGATCCGGGTGGTTTGACCAGCAGGATATCGTCTTTGATGACCGCCGGCTCCCGGGAAAGATCGGCGGCAAATTTGTCAATTTTCATGGAATCACTCACCTGGAGTATGCTCCCGTCGGAAAAAGTGAGCTTGAACCCGGACAGCAGAAAGGCGATCTTGTCGAGCCGGAAAAGGTGTCCGCCCGCATCCGGATAGAGCGTATCGCCAAGATTGAGGGTATAAGCAGCGGCAGGGTAAACCCATCTGTGTTGGAGCGAAAGGCGCAGTTCGGGATATTCGCAACAATTATCGGGGCAGGGCCGGTCGGCGTCCAGATCAAAATTGGTGGCATTGACGTCCAGGCAACCGTCCTTGGGTTCGTAACAGCCCGTGATGAACGCGATCAACAGGAGCGGCCACAGAAAGGGATGCAGGTTCTTTTCAGTCATACATTTTTTTAGTCTTCAGTCGGCAGTCCACAGTCGGCAGTCTTCATTCGGCAGTCTGAATCCGTTTTCGGGACAAGGGGCGTGCCACTAAACCAAAAACTCTGACGCTTCGGCTAATGACCACTGGCCACTGTTGACTGACTACTTCATGTTATCCTTCAGGCCTTTTTCATACTCCTTCACCAGTTTTTTGACGATCTGTTTCATCTGGGAAGAAAACTCCTTGTTCAGGATCCAGTTGTAGTATTGCCGGTCATTGTACAGGACTTCTGCAACCGACTGACCGGCGTATTTCCCGAAATTAAAAACAACAACACCTTCATGGTCGTATTTCATCTTCTGGGTAGCGTCAACAAACCGCTGGTCGTTGGTGAATTCGTGCAGGGTTTTCACATTGCGTTGTACAGGGGCTGGGGCGGTATTGCCGTCTTCGTCCACAAAATCGACCCCTTCGTAGCGATCCAGTTGGCCTTTAAAGACTTCTATGGTGGCTTTTACATCGGCCAGGGCGTCGTGTGCGTCTTCCATGTCTTTATCGCAATAGAACTTGAGGGCGGCTTTCAGCGTCCGGGGTTCCATTTTGTAGAAGATCCGTTGAACGTCGATGGTTCTGCGGCGGTCCATATCAAATTCCAGCCCGACCCTTGCAAATTCCTCCATCAAAAGAGGGATGTCAAACCGGTTGGAGTTGTACCCTGCGATGTCGGCGTTGCCGATAAAATCGTAAATTTTCTGGGCGACCTGCTGGAAGAGGGGTTTGTTGGCCACGTCTTTGGGTTGAATGCCGTGCACCAGCATGGCCTCGATCGAAATCGGGATGCCGGGATTGATGAGCAGCGACATTTCCTCCGGGTCCCGGTTGCCGGCAAAAAACTTGACCATGGCCAGTTGCAGGATCCGGTCGCGGATCACGTTCAGGCCGGTCGATTCAATGTCCAGGAAAACCAGGTCCCGTTCTAATGGAATATTCAACATTCGTTTATAGTTATTTCGGTTTTTCAAACCAGGATTTTAATCCTGAAGTGTAGGATTCCAGCAACTCCCCGTCCGGGCCGCTGTAAATAAAAAAGGCCTCGATACCGGGTAGCTTTTCAGCCAGCGCCGTTGCCTTTTCCAGTCCCAGCACCATAAAGGCGGTAGCGTAGGTGTCGGCTGCGGTGCAATCTTTTGAAAAAACGGAAGCGCTCAGCAGCCGGGAGCGTTCCGGGAAGCCGGTGAAGGGGTTAATGGTATGGCTGTATTTAACGCCGTCGGCTTCATAAAAATTTTGGTAATTACCCGAGGTAGAGACAGAAAGGTTGTCGAGCGGGATAACGGCTTCGATATCCGTTTTTTCGGCGCCTTCCACCGGGCGGTTGATACCGATCTTCCAGGGTTCTCCCTGCGGATTGCGGCCTCTGCCCCGGGCTTCTCCGCCGATGTCCACCAGGTAGTTTTTGATATTCAGGGATTCCAGGTACCGCCCGATTGCGTCGATGGCGTAACCCTGAGCGCAGCCGCCGAAATCCAGTTCAACGCCGGGGAATTTTTTTTTGATCAGCAGCCGGTCTTCCTCGACGGCCAGTTCCACCTTGTCGAACCCGACAAATGCGCGCAGGGAATCGATCTTCACGCTGTCCACTTTCAGTACAGGATTTTTTCCGGTATACCCGAAACCCCAGTAGTTGACCAAGGGCATAACAGTGGGGTCGAACGCCCCGCCCGACTTTTCGAAGGCCTCCCGGCAGGCGGCCAGGTTGGCCTGAAAATGGGCGCTGTTTTCGCCTGCGCCTTCATTCCCACCCAGGTCAATGCCTTCAGTTGAGTGGTTGAACCTCGAAATGATGGAAGAATCAATATAAGTGGACACTTCATTGTTGATCTCTTCGAGTAAATTTTCGATTGGCGGGTTGAGGTCTCTTTTGAGGGTGTCGTCGTAAACAACGCGGTAATAGGTCCCCATTGTTTTACCCTCCACCACCAGATAGTCCTGGTCTGTGGAGGGTTTCTCCTGCCGGCAACTTTGCAGAAAAACGATGGCCGCAGAAAAGAGGATCAGATCAAAAATGCGCATGAAATGGTATTAAGCGGCTTCAAAGGTAGGAAAAGTCTTTCAGTTCGCCAGTTGACAGTCTTGATCCGTTTTTCGGAATTTGCGCACATCTCAAAGACTGACGAACGGCCAACCGGACCGCTTATTTATCCAGATAAACCAGTTCGTTGAGCGCCAGTTGATCATAAAAAGTGCTGATATACTGCGTGATATCGCGTTTCGATTTGGCGTCAAGCCCTTCAAATTCCTTTATTTTTTTAATGAGGGCTTTCCTTTTGTCAAACATAAAGTCTTCGGTGTCATCCCAATCTTTTTGATTGTAGACGGCCAGCAGCACGCGGTCGCGGACGGTGGTTTGGCCCAATTGTTTCAAAGGTATGGCGTAACCCGCGTTCACCAGTCCGGAGAAGTCAAAATCATAAGGCGCCACCAGGTATTCGCCGGTAGCCGGATTTTGCAATACCTTGAGGTTTCTCAACATGGAAACGGACCAGTCGGTATTGCCGATCATGTATTGAAACAGGGCGTGTACCTGAAAATTATTCGCCTGTACCTGATTGTCTTCCAGACCGTAACATTCGTCGCATACTTTCAAACCGAGCCGTTCGGCCATTTCGTCTGTGTCCTCAAGCAGGATGCCCAGATGGGTTTCTTCGCTGCCGCTGGTGATATCCCTGTAAGTTACTTTTACCAATTGCGCCCGGAAACTGATGGGCGTAAGTTCCTGGTATAACTCGTAGGTGAGATATTCGCGCAACAGGTATTCGGTCGCGGTTTCATCGACGGCACAGTGGGTTACGAGTTTGTAGTCGTTGTGTTCCTTCAGCCCGTTGTTGCGGAGTTGGTCTTTATCAAATTTGACTTTCAGCGGCGGAAAATCGCAGTTCATTCTGCGAAAACGGCCCCTGGTACGGATTTTGGCATCGATGGTAAGGGTTTGGCTTTCCTCCTTTCCGAAAGTAAGACTTGCGGGAATGAAGTTGTCGTTCATTTTATTGGACATCATTTCCTGCATGTTCACCTGTATCGTCAGTTCCAGCGGACTTTCCGAATGCCACTGGTCGAAAATGCTTTTGGACTGCATCTCCTCACCTTCTGATTGAGCGAAAGCCCCTGCGCTAATAGAAAAAAAGCTAATAATGATAATAATGAAAGCTAAACGGATTTTCATGATAAGTGTTCTTTCAAAATTTTAAGCTGTCATGCCCTGTAACACTGCAAAAATGGGGGAAATAGTTCCCGAAAACAAGCCTTGATGAGTGAATGACCGGATTTTTCGGATGAATCCTAGTAAATTATTGATTGAACTGCATTTTTCAGGCTGATTCGGCCTGCCGCCGGCGGGGTTGATTCGACGCACTATGCCGTGGCGGACCCCTTCTGCATGACCCGGCAGGTTTTCATTTTTCGGCATGGAAAGCAGTTCCCGGACCTGAAATGCAGGAATTTGTTTAGCTTTGAGGGGGATAGGGTTGCATGGTTACAGGGTTAACACCGAAACGCTCTGGCATAGTCATCCTCCAAAGGTTCATGGAACTCCTTTGGAGAGTCCTTCGGACCTATGGACCTTCGGGAAAACACTGCCCTCCTTCGCCTTGGGGCTACGGCGGGTAAAAAAACCCTGAAACACTGAAACCCTGAAACCCCCACCTCAAAAAAACGGCAACTTTTTAATATGCACAAATCCGGTTTCGTAAACATCATCGGCCGCCCGAACGTTGGCAAGTCCACCCTGATCAACGCTTTGTTGGGGGAGCGGATGTCCATTATCACGGCCAAACCCCAGACCACCCGCCACCGGATCATCGGCATCCTGAGCGGAGACGACTACCAGATCGTTTTTTCCGACACGCCCGGCATCGTCAAGGATCCGGTTTACAAAATGCACGAGAACATGAACCGGTTTGTAGAAGGCGCCTTTGAAGACGCGGATATTATGATGCTGGTAACAGAGGTGCACGAAAAATACGCTCCGGATGACAAGACCCTTCAGCGATTGGCGAACATGGACGTGCCCAAATTCCTCGTGATCAACAAGACGGACCTGGCTGGGGAATCGGTGATCCTGCCCCTGATCGCGGAATGGACCCAAAAGCTCAAATTTGATGAGGTGATCCCCATTTCTGCGCTGAAAAAGGTCAATACTGATAAATTGCTGCAACTGATCCTGCAGTATTTGCCGGAGGGGCCGGCTTATTATCCAAAAGAGCAACTGACAGACCGGCCGGAGCGGTTTTTTGCCACTGAGATCATCCGGGAGAAAATTCTGGAACAGTACGAACAGGAAATTCCCTATTCGGTGGAAGTGGCCATTGAGGAATATAAAGAGACCACAACGGCCGGCGGCGAACCCATTGCGCGGATCAGCGCCGTAATTTACGTAATGCGCCGCACCCAAAAATCGATCCTGATCGGCAAACAAGGGGCAGCCATCAAACGGCTGGGCATTGAAGCCCGCAAAGCCCTGGAGACCTTCCTGGATTCCAAGGTGCACCTCGATCTGTTCGTTAAGGTAGCCGAAAACTGGCGGGACGATGAAAAGGCTTTGGAGCGGTTTGGGTATTAGAGGGGTCAAGCAACGCTTTCACCCCCTCTCCTGGTCACCTAGCCTCGCATCAGAAGATGCAAATCCCTATTCCGTCACTTCCCGGCCACCTTGCAGGCGACCCTGATAGTCTTCCAGTTCGGCCCATTGGCCATCGGCAGCCAGTTGAGCTTGTTTTGCCCAGGTTGCCGGGTCGTGTACGCGGTAGCGCGGGCCGGCTGCATCGAGGATAGCCTGTACCTGGTCGACCGGCGCATTGGCGAGGTCAGCCCAGGTTTTAAAGCCGCCTTCATGCAGGAGTTCTTCGATTTTCGGGCCGACGCCTTCGATGACCTTAAGGTCGTCCTGGGAAATCTTTTTGCCGGAAGGGAGGGTGATTTTACCGCCCGGTTTTGCTGCCGGTTTTACGGTTGCTTCAGGTTTTGAAACCGTTTCTGCGGCTTTTTCCGTTTCAGCGGCAGCTTTTGCGATAAACTCCTTGCCGGTTTCAGTCACTTCTTTGGGCGCTGCCGGTTTTTCGGTAGCAGCCGGTTTGGCCAGTTTCGGAGCGGTTTTAACGGGTTCTGCTACAATGACATCGGCTGCACCCGGAAGGATGCTGACGAAAGTCCGGTCGTGGCGGCCGCGTTTGAAAGCAACGGTGCCGTCGACGGATGCGTGCAGGGTAAAATCTTTGCCCATATATACATTGTCGCCGGCGTGAAATTTGGTGCCGCGCTGGCGGATGAGGATATTGCCTGCTTTGGCTGTTTGACCGCCAAAAAGCTTGACGCCGAGTCTTTTACTTTTACTGTCCCGGCCGTTATCACTACTACCAACGCCTTTTTTGTGTGCCATTTTACTGGATTTTTGACGCGCGCCTGTTAAAGCGGGCGCTTAAGGTTAAACCATGACAGCCGGATTAAACGGCGATGTTGTCGATTTTGATTTTGGTGAAGTGCTGGCGGTGGCCGTTCTTTTTGCGGTAGCCTTTGCGGCGCTTCTTTTTAAAGACGATCACTTTGTCGCCTTTAACATGGTCCAGCACAGTTGCGCTGATTTTGGCGTTGTTCAACACCGGCTTGCCTACGGAAACGGCTCCGTCATTTTCGAGCAGGAGGACCTGGTCGAAAGTGAGGTTGTCGCCCGCATTGGCTTCAAGCTGGTGGACGAAGAGCTCCTGCCCTTCCTCGACTTTGAACTGTTGACCAGCTATCGTTACGATTGCGAACATGATGAATAATTTTTTCAGATTTTAAATTGGCGGGCAAAGGTAGAACTATTACTGGAATTCTCCAAAAAAAATATTATTATTGATCCGATTGATCCGATTGATCCGATTGATCCGATTGATACGATTGATACGATTGATACGATTGATACGATTGATACGATTGATAC
>CAZLEF010000021.1:0-43732 GCA_964558465.1 uncultured Lewinella sp.
GTTTTTTTTTTTTTTTTTATTTGGGGTGTTTTTGTTGTTTTGCTTTTTTTTTTTTTTTGGGGGTGGGGGGGGGGGGGGTGTTGGGTTGGGGGTGAGAGGGGTGAGAGGGGTGAGAGGGGTGAGAGAGGTGAGAGGGGTGAGAGAGGGTGAGAGGGGTGAGAGAGGTGAGAGGGGTGAGAGGGGTGAGAGGGGTGAGATCCGACTACGCTAAAGGCTACGTCGAGGCGCCACTTTTACATTTTGCATTACCACTTTTACATTTTGCATTTTTATGTACCAAACAGGATTATTCAACGGTAAAACAGCCCTGGTGACCGGGGGCGCAACGGGGATCGGCTACGCCATCGCCGAACAGTTGCTGGCGCTTGGCGCACAGGTATTTATCGCCTCCAGAAAGGAAGATAAACTGTCGGCGGCTGCAGAAAAACTATCGGAAACCGGCCATTGCGAATACAAGGTATGCGATATCCGGCAGCCGGAGCAGATTGCGGAACTGGCGGAATTCATCCGGGCAAAAGCCGGACGGCTGGATATTCTGGTGAACAACGCCGGCGGGCAGTTCCCCTCTCTGGCCGAAGACCTGAGCGAAAAGGGCTGGAACGCCGTCGTCAACAACAACCTGAACGGTACCTGGTACATGACCCAGGCCATGGCCAAGGCGTTTTTTATACCGCAAAAAAGCGGCGTCATCCTCAATGTCATCGTCAATATTTACCGCGGATTTCCGGGGATGGCGCATACCGGCGCTGCCCGCGCCGGGGTGGACAACCTCACCAAATCGCTGGCCGTGGAATGGAGCAAATACGGCATCCGGGTCAATGCCATTGCGCCGGGCATCATCCAGTCGTCCGGCCTGGATCATTATCCGCCTGAAATGTTGAAAGGCCTCGCAGATACCATTCCTATGAAACGGTTGGGGACCACCGAAGAGACGGCCTGGCTGGCCCTGTTCCTGATCGGCCCCATGGCGGAGTATATTACCGGCGAGACGGTTTATATCGACGGGGGGCAGCGGCTTTGGGGGCAGATCTTTCAGTTGTAGGGCAGGCTGCTTTTATAGGGGAAAAAAGGATCGATTAATTGCCGGCAAAAAAACGGTAAAAGTCGTATACCGTCAGCAAACTCTCCCCCTCATAATGCCTTCTGGGAATCAGCCGCTGCCGGTGCAGGTCCATCAGTTTTTCTTCCCGGGCCATCAGGCCGTAAATGGTGCGCATCACCTTGGAAAAACGTTCGATATCCGGCGAGATGGGGATATCCCGGCTGCCGATGGCGATCATCAGGCGTTTGAAAGCCTCATGGTCGTAGAAGGTGTACTGGTCCGGGTAACGGAAGGCCAGGTACAGGGAGATCATCTGATAGTTGTCGTCGTGGTAATGGTTGTTTTCAACCGAGCGCGGGTTCTGGTGTTTGTATTCCTTCAATAACTGGTCGCAATGATAAACAAACCGGTCGGCCCGGCTGGTCAGGCCTTTGTTTTCATTGAACAGGTCCTTGAACATGCCCCGCACAAACTCCGGATCGACACCGATCAGGGACAGCATCACTTTTTTAGGCTCATAATTTTCGCGAAACCAGAACCGTCGGGTGACGGAGTTTTGCAGGCTGCGGTCGTACATGCCGGCCAGGTCCTCCGCGCCCACATCCCAGTTTTCCTGGAATATCCGCTGCGACTCCCATAGGAAAAGCCGGTCTTCCGCCTTGGGGGTTTGGAGGAAGGCTTCGTATTGGGCGAAGGCGGATTTGAGTTTTTGTAGTTGCATGGATCGTTAAAGCGGGGTATTACGGTTTTTTGGGGTTGACAATTGTTCATTGTTGTTCATTGTTGTTGGGGTAACGGCAGCATAACAATAATGAACCATCATAAACCATCATAAACAATAATGAACCATCATAAACCCCTAAAAATCAAACTTGATCCCCTGCGCCAGCGGTATTTCCGTGCTGTAGTTGATCGTATTGGTTTGCCGGCGCATATAGGCTTTCCAGGCATCGGAGCCGCTTTCCCGGCCGCCGCCCGTTTCTTTTTCACCGCCGAAGGCGCCGCCGATCTCCGCGCCGCTGGTCCCGATATTGACATTGGCGATACCGCAGTCGGAGCCGTTGACCGAGAGGAAATATTCGGCTTCGCGAACGCTGTCGGTCATGATGGCCGATGAAAGCCCTTGCGGTACGTTGTTCTGGATGGCTACCGCTTCTTCCAGGGTATCGTATTTGATCAGGTACAGAATGGGCGCGAAGGTTTCGTGCTGTACGATGTCCATATCATTGTTCACCTCGGCGATACAGGGGCGCACATAACAGCCGCTTTCGTACCCGGGGCCGGATAAAACCCCGCCTTCTACCACCATCTTGCCGCCTTCGGCCTTGATCCGTTCGATGGCGTTCAGATAGTTGTTGACGGCGCCCTCGTCGATCAACGGCCCTACATGGTTGTGCTGGTCCAATGGGTTGCCGATGCGCAGTTGTTTGTAGGCGCCGGCCAGGTTCTTTTTCACGTCCTCAAAAATGCTTCTGTGCACGATCAGGCGCCGGGTGGAGGTGCAACGCTGTCCGGCCGTGCCAACCGCGCCGAATACTGCGCCGGTCAATACGATCTTGAGATTGGCGCTGGGGGTGACAATGATGGCATTGTTGCCGCCGAGTTCCAACAGGCTTCTCCCCAGGCGGCCGGCCACCACAGCGCCGACCACCTTGCCCATGCGGGTAGAGCCCGTAGCAGATAAAAGCTGGATCCTTGGGTCTTTGGTGAGGAATTCGCCTACCCGGTAGTCGCCGTTGATGATGCAACTCACGCCTTCCGGCACGTCATTGGCTTCCAGCACACGCTGCAGTATGTTCTGACAGGCAATGCCGCAGAGCGGTGTTTTTTCGGAAGGTTTCCAGATACAGACGTCGCCGCAGACCAGGGCGATCATCGCATTCCAGGACCAAACGGCCACCGGGAAATTAAAGGCGGAAATAATGCCCACCGGGCCCAGGGGATGCCATTGCTCGTACATCCGGTGTTTGGGCCGTTCGGAGTGCATGGTCAGGCCGTACAACTGCCGGGAAAGTCCTACCGCAAAGTCGCAGATATCGATCATCTCCTGGACTTCGCCAAAACCCTCCTGCAGGCTTTTGCCCATTTCGCAAGACACCAGCCGGCCCAGCGGATCTTTAAATTTGCGCAGTTCCTCACCGTATTGCCGCACGATCTCTCCGCGTTTGGGGGCCGGGATCTGCCGCCAGATGGGGAAAGCTTCCATTGCTTTTTCCATAAGGGCCTCGTATTCTTCCGGGGAGGTTTTGCTGACGCTGCCGATCCATTGGCCATCAACGGGCGAAACGGACCGGATATATTTTCCGGAATTGGTGGATTCGAGGCCGGTGCTGGTTCCGGCGTTGTGTTTGCGCAGGCCAAGTTGCCGCAGAAAACGATTGTCCATTGGTTTGATCTGGTTTTATCTGCCCGAAAAAAGGGCGAAATTGAATGAATGGAATAAAATCAGGCCAGTAATTTTTTGACCACTTCCGAAATGACCTTGCCTTCAGCGCGTCCGGCCAGTTGTTTGGATGCGATCCCCATCACCTTGCCCATGTCCTTCATGGAAGCGGCGCCGGTTTCCGCCATAATCTTTTTGATCTCGGCTTCCAGCGCCTCCGGGCTGAGTTGTGCCGGCAGGTACTGCTGGATGATCGCGATCTCCTCGCGCTCTATGACCGCCAGGTCTTCGCGTTTTTGTTCTTCAAAAATGGCAAGGGAATCCCGGCGCTGTTTCACTAGCTTCTGCAGCAATTCGATCTCGCGTTCGGGGGTCATTTCCTTCCCGCTGCCGTCGGTTTTAGCCAGTAAAAGGGCGGCCTTGATGGCGCGGACCCCCCGAAGGGCGGCCTGGTCATGGGCTTTCATTGCCGCTACCAGGTCTTTGGTTATTTTTTCTTCCAGTGTCATGTTTTTTTGGTTTGGAATGGTTTGGAATGGTTTGGAATGGTTTGGTGCTTCGCGTTTGGAATGGTTTGGAATAGTTTGGGGTGGTTTGGGGTGGTTTGGGGTGGTTCGCGTTTGGAATGGTTGGGGTAGTTGGAGTTTCAGTTCCTCAGTTCCTCAGTTGGGGTTACTTCACCCGCCGATTGCGTTCCTCGCATCCTCCTCCGGCCGCCGTAGCCCAAAGGCGGAGGTGGCGCATCCTCACAAAAAGTTACCGGGTAAGATACATATACCGTTGCCGGTCGAGTTCACGGAAGAAGGGGTCCGACAGATCCCGGATAAAACGGATCGCTTCCCCGGTGGATTTCATTTCAGGGCCCAGGTCTTTGTTGACGTTCGGGAATTTATCGAAACTGAACACAGGCACCTTGATAGCAAAGCCGCTGGGGCGGGGTTTGATGTCAAAATCCTTCAGTTTGTGGGTGCCCAGCATGACTTTGGTAGCGATCTGGAGGTAAGGTACCTGGTAGGCTTTGGCGATGAAAGGCGTCGTCCGGCTGGCCCTGGGGTTGGCTTCGATCACATAGACCTTGTCCCGTTCCTCGGGGTTTCTGGCGGTTTTTATGGCAAACTGCACATTCAGCAACCCTTTGGTGTTCAGCGCTTTTGCCAGTTTTTCGGCGTATTCAACCATGGTATTGACCGCATCTACCGAAAGGCTGTAGGTGGGCAATACGGCCGAACTGTCGCCGGAATGAATGCCTGCCGGCTCAATATGTTCCATAATGCCCATAACATGGACGTCTTCACCGTCGCAGATACAATCGATCTCGGCTTCTTTGGCGCGTTCCAGGAACTGATCGATCAGCACCTTGTTGTCGGGCATATGTTTGAAGATGGTCAGTACATGCCTTTCCAGTTCTTCGTCGTTGATGACAATGCGCATATTTTGACCGCCTAAAACGTAGGAAGGCCGGACCAGCACCGGGTAACCGACCGTGTGCGCGATCCTGAGGGCCTCATCTGCATCGTTGGCTACGCCGTATTTAGGGTAGGGGATGTCGAGTTCCTTAAGCAAGCCGGAGAAAGCGCCCCGGTCTTCGGCGAGGTCCATATCCTTGAAGCTGGTGCCGATAATGGGGATGCCCTTTTCGTAAAATTTCTGGGCCATTTTCAAGGCGGTTTGCCCGCCAAGCTGCACAATAATACCCTCCGGTTTTTCCAGTTCTATGATCTCTTCGACGTGTTCCCAGAAGACGGGCTCAAAATAAAGTTTGTCGGCGATATCGAAGTCGGTGGAAACCGTTTCAGGGTTGCAATTGATCATGATGGCCTCATAACCTACATCCTTGATGGCCAGCAAGCCGTGGACACAACAATAATCGAACTCGATACCCTGGCCGATCCGGTTGGGACCAGACCCGAGCACAATAATTTTTTTCTTCCCGGGTGCAGGGACGCTTTCGTTTTCCTGGTCGAAAGTGGAATAAAAATACGGTGTCTGGGCTTCAAATTCAGCTGCGCAGGTATCCACCATTTTGTAGGTGCGCCGGATGCCCAGTTTTTTCCGGTATTGTTCCACTTCTTCCTCTTTGATCCGCAACAACCAGGCGATCTGGGCGTCGGAATACCCGGTTTCTTTTAATTCGCGGAAAAAATCTTCAGGGATGTCTTCGGCCACGTTGTATCGCATCACCTGTTCTTCCATTTTGACCAGCCGTTTGATCTGCTTGATGAACCAGGGGTCGATCTGCGTCAGTTTGTGCACTGTTTTTTCAGGAACGCCCAGCCTCAGGGCGTCTTTAAGCCGGAAAATGCGGTCATCGCTGGCGGCTTCCAGGCGTTCCAGCACATCGGTTGTGCGGATCCATTCCTTGATATCGGCGCCCAGGCCCATGCGGCCGGATTCGAGCGACTGGCAGGCTTTCTGGAGCGCTTCCAGGAAGTTGCGGCCGATGGCCATTACCTCGCCAACCGATTTCATTTGCAGGCCAAGCCGGTGATCGGACCCATGGAATTTATCAAAATTCCAGCGTGGCATTTTGACGATCACATAATCCAGGGTAGGTTCAAAAAAAGCCGATGTCGTTTTGGTGATCTGATTTTTGAGCTCATCCAGGTTATATCCGATGGCCAGTTTGGCCGAAATTTTGGCGATGGGGTAGCCGGTCGCCTTGGAGGCCAGCGCTGAAGAACGCGAAACCCGCGGATTGATCTCAATGACGATCAGGTCTTCAGTTTCAGGATTGAGGGCAAACTGGATATTGCAACCGCCGGAGAAATTGCCCAACGACCGCATCGCCCTGATGGCCTGGTTGCGCATGTCCTGGTATGCGGTATCCGACAAGGTCATCGCCGGCGCCACCGTGATGCTGTCGCCGGTATGGATGCCCATAGGGTCGAGGTTTTCCACCACGCAGATGATGACGACGTTGTCATTGGCATCGCGCAGGAGTTCCAGTTCAAATTCCTTCCAGCCCAAAACCGCTTTTTCAACCAGGACCTCGTGGGTCGGCGAAAGGTTAAGCCCCCTGCGCAATGCGGCGTCAAACTCATCCTCTTTATGTACAAAAGCACCACCGGTGCCCCCCAAGGTGTAGGAAGGCCGGATCACAAGCGGGTAACCTATTTTTTGAGCAGCTTCCTTGCCTTCCAGGAATGAATTGGCGATATAGGATGGCGCTACACTCAGCCCGATATGGATCATATGCTGCCGGAAGGCCTCCCGGTTTTCGGTCAGCTCAATGGCGGCAATATCCACGCCGATCATCCGCACGCCATATTTTTCCCAGACGCCCTGCTGATCCGCTTCGATTGCCAGGTTCAGGGCCGTCTGTCCGCCCATCGTGGGTAAAACGGCGTCAATCCGGCGTTCTTCCAGGATCCGGATAATACTTTCGACGGTAAGGGGAAGCAGGTAAATGTGATCGGCGGTTACCGGGTCGGTCATGATCGTTGCCGGGTTGGAATTGATCAGCGACACTTCAATGCCTTCTTCCCTGAGGGAGCGGGCCGCCTGGCTTCCGGAGTAATCAAATTCACAAGCCTGACCAATGATGATAGGGCCACTGCCAATGATGAGAACGGAACGAATAGACTGATCTTTTGGCATCCTCTTTTGAAATTGGCGGCAAAGATACATCTAATCGCCGGAAACAGCCAAACTCAGTTTAATCTGGTTTTCAAAAACCTGAAATATCCGGGAAGTTTGAAATTCCATCTTTCCGGTCCTGGAAAAAGCCTGTACCCGTGCAACCCGTTCGGATAACTGTTGTCTTTCGGAAAAAATCTGCCACGTATGAAAAAGATTCTCTTTTATCCTGGAAAGCTCGCCTTTCTGTTCACCTTTTCCATTTGCAGTATAAGCCTGTACGGGCAATGGGGGCTGGGCGAAACCGGCAACGGCAACGTGAAGGAAGAAAGCCGGGATCATTCAGGTTTTACAGCGATTGCAGCCAGCCACGGCATCGACGTTTATATTTCCCAGGGCGCCGCCGCCTCCGTTAAAGTAAAGACGGACGAAAATCTGCTGGACAATATCCTCACCAAAGTGGAAGACGGGGTACTCTATATGAAAGTGGAAGGCGCCGTGCGGAATACCAAAATTTTAGCCGTTTATATCACCATGAGCGATTTGCGCAAAATAAAAGGCAGCGGCGGTTCGGATATTTACGTCGAAGGCAAATTCCGTTTTTCCGAGCTCGAAATTGCCATGAGCGGTGGCAGCGACCTCTATATAAAGGATATGGAGGCTCAAAACGTGAATTGTGTAACCTCGGGCGGTTCAGATACCCACCTGGCCGGCAAAGCCGAAAAACTGACGGCGGAAGCCCAGGGCGGCAGCGATTTCAAGGCAAAAGACCTGATCGTGAGATCCTGCAAAGTCAGAGCCCATGGCGGTTCGGATGCCGTGGTGCATGTTACCGGTGAACTGGAAGTGGAAGCGCACGGCGCCAGCGATGTGGTTTATTATGGGAATCCCAAGGTCTTGAGCCAGAAAGCAAACGGCGCTTCTGATATTATTTCCAAAGACGAGTAGCCTGTTCCGTATTTGTGGTATTAACCATCCATACCCAAAAGGCGATTGCCTGCAACATAAGGGTCCTAAAAGGGGCCCTTTTTTATTTTTGTCCTTCAGAATTGATAAATTTGCGGGGTAAAACCAAATAAAATGAATTTTTACCTAACCGAAGAACATTTGGCCGTGCAGGAGGCCGCAAGGGAATTTGCCCAAAAAGAATTAAAACCAGGTGTGATCGAGCGCGACTCCAATATGGAATACCCTGCCGTGCAGGTCCGCAAAATGGCAGAACTGGGGTTCATGGGCATGATGGTGTCGCCGGATTATGGCGGCGGCGGTATGGATACCCTCTCGTATGTGCTGGCAATGGAAGAAATTTCCAAAGTCGACAATTCCTGTTCCGTCATCATGTCCGTCAATAACTCATTGGTTTGCTGGGGGCTGGAAGCCTACGGGACAGCGGACCAGAAATCGAAATACCTGACCAAACTTGCAACCGGCGAATGGATCGGGGCTTTTTGCCTTTCAGAACCGGAGGCGGGCAGCGACGCCACATCGCAGCGAACCACTGCAGTCGATATGGGCGATCATTATTTGTTGAACGGGACCAAAAACTGGATCACCAACGGGGCATACTCCAAAATACACCTGGTGATGGCGCAGACCAACCCCGAACTGGGGCACCGGGGGATCGATACTTTCATCGTAGAAGCGGGGTGGCCCGGCGTCAGCATCGGCAAAAAAGAAGATAAACTTGGGATTCGGTCTTCGGATACGACTTCCATCATGTACAATGACGTCAAAGTACCCAAGGAGAACCGGATCGGCGCCAGCGGTTTCGGGTTCAAGTTTGCTATGCGGACATTAGCCGGCGGGCGGATCGGTATCGCATCGCAGGCCCTTGGGATCGCGGCCGGCGCTTACGAACTGGCTGCTGCCTACGCCAACGAACGCCAGGCTTTTGGAAAAACGATCGCCAACCACCAGGCCATCGCCTTCAAATTGGCGAATATGGCGCTCGATATTGAAGCCGCCCGCCTGCTCGTCTACCGGGCAGCCTGGATGAAAGACCAGGGGTTGGATTTTAATACCGCCAGCGCTATGGCCAAACTTTTTGCCTCGGAGGCCGCCATGAAACATACGGTCGAAGCCGTGCAAATTCACGGCGGGTACGGCTTCGTCAAAGAATACCACGTGGAAC
Organism: uncultured Lewinella sp.; assembly: GCA_964558465.1. Taxonomy (GTDB): domain Bacteria; phylum Bacteroidota; class Bacteroidia; order Chitinophagales; family Saprospiraceae; genus JACJYC01. The sequence goes on from CAZLEF010000021.1 coordinate 9,133, forward strand.
GGCTCATGCGCGACGCCAAGATCACCCAGATCTATGAAGGCACCTCGGAAGTGCAACGGATTGTCATTTCGCGGGAGATCATCAATGGGCAGTTATATGTGCCGATGTCTGCCAATGGGATGGAAACGGTGCAGTGATGCCTGCTTGCTGGATGCTGGATGCTTGCATCCAGCATCCAGTATCAAGCTAGAATTTGGATCCGATCACATAGGGCAGCATTTGGCGCCAGGTCGGCCAGTCGTGCGGCATATCATGGCCCCAGACATCGAGGTCATGAGGAACGCTTTTTGCGTGCAATACGCCGGATAAGCGCCGCGACGCTTCAGGGTTTTCGTAATTCCCCTGGCCGGTCAGAATATGAATATGACCACTCCGGCGCATATGTTCCAGGTAATAATGATCCTGGAGGTTAGGGAGGTATTGCATCGGCGAGTTGAAATAAACATCTTCGTCGTGGTGGCCTTTGGTGTAGGTTGCCAGTTCATAGTCGCCGCTCATGGCAATGGTTCCGGCAATCAGGTCGGGCCGTTTGAAGAACAGGTTAGCGGAATGGTAAGCGCCGAGAGACGCCCCGCAGGTAATAATAGGCGTCGTATCGCTGGTCATGCTTCGGATGAAAGGCACAACTTCCTGGTATATGTATTCATTAAACTGGGTATGCCGGAGGCTTTTATGCCTGGGGTGCATCTGGTTGTTCAACCAGCTTTCCCGGTTGATGCTGTTGACGGAAAAAACCTTCACCTTGCCTGCGTTGATCAGCGGCGCGATGGTGTCCATCAGTTGAAAACGTTCGTATTCCAGATAATCCGCAGCGGCCGTCGGGATCAGGAGCAGCGCAAACCCCCAATGGCCATAAACGGCGATTTCCATATGTTTGTTGAGTCGTGGGCTATGCCACCCGTGAATTGATCGTTGCATCGTACTTTCCTTTGCGGGTAAATATACAGCTTTATTGAAATTTTGTGAATTCCTGACTGTGCGGAGTATATTTGCACCATAAAAGCGCCTGTACTGCCGCGAACGACAAATATGGAAATCCGCCTTGAAGATTGGGAATTAGATTTTGCCTGGTTGCGCGTCCGCCATCTGGTCAGGGATATTTTTCAACGGGATGACTTACCCGACATGAATGCCGTCCTTTTTTTGATTGGCATCCAGGAACTGGGCAGGGCTGCGCCTTCTTTTAGCAAGGAAGAAAAACAGGACCTGATGCATATTGCCGTCTGCAGGTTGTTGAGTGAAGACGGATATTTTCAGTATTTGGGGATGGATGATGACGGTTGGCCGCATTGGAAACCGGTGAAGCCGTTTGCAATCCAGGGGGTAAAAGAACAGGAACGCTTGCTGAAAGAGCAGGTCGTCCGGTATTTTGCAGCGATAGACCAGGAACTTGCTCCTTTTCTGACCCGGTTCGAAGCCAAATAAACTTTTTATCATGAATAAACGCTATTTTTTACCAACCCTTTTTATTTTGATGGCGATGGTTGCCTGTAAAAATGACGACGTTACTTATGCCGAAATTTCAACTGATTTCGGGAGCATCAAGGTCATGCTGTACAACAGCACACCGAAACACAGGGATAATTTCATCAAACTGGCCAAAGAAGGTTTTTATGACGACCTGCTTTTTCACCGGGTTATGGCAGGATTCATGATCCAGGGCGGCGACCCCGACTCGAAAAACTCGCCGGCAGGGGCGCCGTTGGGCATGGGCGGCCCCGGCTACGAGATCGACGCCGAAATCGGAGCTCCGCATATCCGGGGCGCACTTGCTGCGGCAAGAAGGAATAATCCGCAAAAACAATCCTCAGGTTCTCAGTTCTATATTGTACAAGGGCAGTCGATCGATGACGCTTATCTGAACAATATTGAGGCCCAAAAACAGATCAAATACAATGAAACCCAGCGAAAACTGTACAAGGAACTGGGCGGAACGCCTTTCCTCGATAACGACTATACGGTTTTCGGAGAGGTGGTGGAGGGAATGGATGTGGTGGATAAAATTGCATCCCAAACCACCGGGCCCAACGACAGGCCTTTACAGGATATAAAAATGAAAGTGAAAATTATCAATTGATATCAAGGCGATGAACTTCAGAATTTTTTTACTCTCCGGCGCCCTTGCGACCCTGTTTTGGGCTTGCGGCAAACCGGTTGTTCAATTCACCTACGGCGGGGAACTCAGGGCCGTTTCCGAGGTGAGTTTTGAAAATACCTCCAAAGGCGCAACGGCCTACGAGTGGGACTTTGGCGACGGCAATACTTCGACCGAAATGGCGCCGAGCCACCGTTACCGCGCCTCAGGCGACTATACCGTGAAGTTAAAAGCAATGAACGCCAAAGGCAAAGCCCGTACCCGGGAAGAACGGGTACACATTACCCCCCCGCAGCATTGTCTGGTGGAAATGATCACCCCGCACGGCAGTATGCTGATCCGGCTCTATGATGCAACCCCCCAGCACCAGGACAATTTTGTCAAATTGGTTGAACAGGGCTATTTTGACAGTTTGTTGTTCCACCGTGTGATCAACGGGTTTATGATCCAGGGTGGCGACCCCAAATCAAAAGGCGCCAAACCCGGCGAGCCGCTCGGCATGGGCGGCCCCGGATATACCGTACCGGCAGAGTTTTCGGATACCCTTATCCATGTAAAAGGCGCATTGGCCGCTGCCCGGCAAGGCGATCAGGTAAACCCGGAAAAACGCTCATCCGGCTCCCAGTTTTACATCGTCCAGGGAAGGCCCCTGGGGGCGGATGAACTGGACAAGTTTGAGGCGAGGAAAGGTTTCCGGTACAGCAGCGTCCAGCGCAAGGCGTACATGGAAATGGGCGGCACACCCCAACTGGACCGCGAGTATACCGTTTTTGGACAAGTCATTGAGGGATTGGATGTGATTGACAAGATCGCCTCTGTAGCCACGGATGGTCGCGACAGACCGCGAAGCGATGTCATTATGAAGGTCATTTTAATTAAATAAAGCCCATATGGCAAACGATCATCACGTTCTGGGTATCGATGTAGGCGCTTCCGGGATCAAAGGAGGGATTGTAGATATCCAAAGCGGTAAAATGCTGACGGAAAGGATTCGGCTCGAAACGCCAAAACCTGCAACCCCCAAAGCTATTGCTCAGACTTTTTCCGAATTGGTGAAAATGCACCAATGGGACAGGGTGATCGGCTGCGGATTTCCCGCCATTGTAAAAAACGGCCTCGCCCGCTCAGCAGCCAATATCGATAAATCCTGGATCGGGGTCAATATTGAAACCCTTTTCTCCGAAGCCTGCGGCCTCCCCGTCAAAGTGATCAACGATGCCGACGCTGCGGGTATTGCCGCTATGACCTTCGGCGTAGGCAGAGGCCGGCAGGGGGTCGTTCTGATGATCACGATCGGCAGCGGGATCGGCTCCGCTCTGTTTGTGGACGGCCACCTCGCCCCAAATTCTGAACTGGGGCACCTTTTTTTTTACGAGGATATCGCCGAGCGCTACGTTTCTGACAACGCCCGCAGGAGGGATAACCTTTCGTGGGGAGAATGGGGCGCCCGGTTTGACAAATACCTGCACCACCTGGGCAGGCTTTTTTCTCCCGACCTCGTCATCCTGAGCGGAGGCGCCAGCAAACAATATGAAAGCTTCAAAGACCAGATTACGGTTGACTATGAAGTCGTGCCTTCCATTATGTTCAATCATGCCGGTACAATCGGGGCAGCGTATTATGCGTGGGAGTCCATTACTCAAAATCCACATGATAGTGATCGTCGTGCCGGATGATTCCCTGACTTTTATTAAAAGGCAGGTTTTTTATTTTTTCCCCGGCTGCAGTTGAAAACAGCTCGGGCTGTAAGTTTGGATCAAAGATGACTCTGCGAATTTTCAGACCTTGTTCTTTTGCCGATTCCCGGATGGCGAGCAAGTGTCGCGCCAGTGTTTCATAGTCGATTTCAGCTTTTTTCCACTTGCCTTTCTGGTCAAATTCCATGGCGTAACCCCAAAGATTGAAAATGTGGTGGGATCGCCAGGGTTTGCCATTTTTAAGCATCGGCGTCATCAGATCTACGCTCATCCCGTTCCGGTGACTACGGTGGGGCAGGAACCGCCCTCCTTTTTTTAACCCGGTTTCGCCGATCACAAATTTTACCCCGGGGCAGCTAACGGCGCAATCCGAATAAGCATCGAGCAAGGCAGCCCGGACTTTATCATGCACGTAAGTCCTTCCCATCAAATACCCCGGGAAACTATAGGTGGTGAAATTCTTCCCCCGGAAAGGCATTCGTTTGGCATTTTCAATACTGCCGCTGCCGGATGACCCTGTCGACCGGCTGGGCAGATCGTTTTCGAACCAGAGCAAGGAATTTGGGAAGATATAAAGCAAGATCAGCAGCAATACACCCCCTTTGAAAGTATATATCCAGACCCGCCTCGAATGCAGGTAAACCGCCCTGAATCCAAGGGATAATGCCAGCCACCAGGGCAAAACTACCCAATGCCGCTGATGAGTGTTCAGCCATTTGCTCCAGGGGTAAACCAAAGCCCGTTGAATGGCATCCATCGTCATCGGGATATCCCGGTCGGCGTAATTTGCATAATTTGGTTGCCGACCAAGCCAGTCGCCGAGGGGGGAAAGACCAAAGTACAACCCTGTCGCGATTGCAGCCACGAGGTAGGGCCAAGGAGTGTTGAAATATCTATTCTGAAACATTTTTCACCTTAAAGTATTCTCCTGCCTTTTTTCTTTCCAACCTGAATACCAGATAACCCAGTCCGATCAGAACCAACGTATTCACCGTCAGACGAATGGCCTTCGCCTCGGGGAATTGTCCGCGCATCCAATCACTGAGCAGCCAGACCCCCACGCCAACCGCCAGGTAAAACAACAAAGCTTTTACATTATAAGGGACCGGATAAACCCGGTTGCCAATAATATAACAAGTCAACGCCATACCGCCGTAACAGGCCAGCGTTGTCCAGGCTGAGCCGTAATATCCAAAAACAGGGATCAGCCAGATATTCAGGCCGATGGTGATCAGGGCGCCGCCCACGGAAATATAAGCCCCCCAGTTCGTTTTATCCGTCACTTTATACCATACCGAAAAATTGTAATACATACCCAGAAATACATTGGCCAGGGTCAGAATCGGCACAACACCCAACCCTGCCCAATATTCAGGGCCGATGAAGTATTTGACCACATCGATGTACAGGACGATGCCCAGGAAGGCCGCCATACCCGCGATCATAAAAAAATGGGCGAGGTCGGCATAAAGTTTTTGCGCCCCGAGCGCGTTTCTCTGCTTGAAGAAAAAAGGTTCGGCCCCATACCGGAAGGCCTGGGTGAACAAACTGATCAGCATAGCCAGTTTGTAGTTGGCGCCGTAAATACCCAATTGCGCAAGGTTCTCCTCTGGCGTTCCTTTTAACAACCAGGTCATGATCTTTCTATCGAGGGTTTCATTGATGACATAAGAAAACCCGACAACCACGAGAGGCAAGGCATAAATGGTCATTCTGCGCCACAACAAAAAGTCGAACTGCCACTTCAACCGGAAAAACTCCGGCAATAAAAGGAGCAATGCAAACCCGCTGGCCGCCACGTTAGCAACAAAGATATAACCGATAGTAAATCCGGGATCGTACCAACTGTCCACCAGCCCGACACCCCAGGAACTGGCCTGAAGATACGGACATACCAGCAGAAAAAACAGGTTTAACCCGATATTTACCCCGATACCGGCCATGCGGACAGCGGCAAAACGCATCGGCCTTCCTTCCTGGCGCAGTTTCGCCAACGGGATCTCGCACAAGGCATCAAGCACCAGGATCAGAGCGCACATGCGCAGGAGGGACGAATGCTCCGGGTATTGGAACAACTCCGCCAACCACCCGGACAGCGCAAAAAGGATCGCGCCAAACAAAAAGGATGAGCCTGTAACGGACCAAAGCGCTGTATCAAAGCTTTTGAGTCCATCTTCATTTTCTTCGGAAGCAAACCGGAAATAAGCAGTTTCCATCCGGTAGGTAAAAAATACCATGATCAAAGCTACAAAAGCAAAAAGGTCGGTGACAATTCCATAGTCGCTCTGTTGCTCCAACACCCGGGTGTACAAAGGGGTCAGCAAAAAATACAAAACCCTGCCCAGAATGGAACTCAATCCGTATATCGCGGTTTCTTTTGCCAGTTTCCTGATGGACATTGAAGCAGAATTACCCCGCAATTTTACGGGAATGTTTTGATTTTTACCTCTCCCCCCGGATTTCCGACCGTTTACCTGCAAGTTGAATCAAAGGGAAAAGGCAAATTGGTGAATTATCTGTAAATTGCCGCGTTTTTTGAAAAAAGCTGCCATTATCTGATTAAAAACCGGAATACTCCCCAAACATGATCAACGTCGCCTTGCTAAAAAAAATTTGCGAAACGCCCGGCGCTCCCGGTTTTGAACAAAGGATCCGGGAGGTCGTCATCGAAGAGGTAAAACCTTTGGCAGATGAACTGAAGGTGGACAATATGGGCAATGTCATAGCCGTCAAACGTGGCAAAGAACGAAAACGGGTAATGATCGCCGCTCATATGGACGAGATCAGTTTCATTGTCAGCCATATCGACGACGACGGCTTTCTGCGGTTCCATCCTCTGGGTGGGTTCGACCCCAAAACGTTGACCTCCCAGCGGGTAATCGTTCACGGCCGCCGCGATCTGATCGGCGTCATGGGCAGCAAACCCATCCACCTCATGAAACCCGACGAAAGGACCAAACAGGTGCCCATCAGCGAATATTTCATCGACATGGGTATGCCCAAAGCAGAGGTGGAAAAATGGGTAACCATCGGCGACCCGGTGACCCGCGAAAGGGCCCTGATCGAAATGGGAGATTGTGTCAACAGCAAATCCCTCGACAACAGGGTTTCCGTTTTTATCCTGCTGGAGGTGCTGCGGGCCCTGAAAGACCGGGAGGTCCCTTACGATATTTACGGCGTTTTTACCGTGCAGGAAGAAGTGGGCCTCCGCGGGGCCATCTCTTCCGCCCATCATATCGATCCGGATTTCGGTTTTGGGCTGGATGTAACCATTGCCTTTGATGTGCCTGGCGCGCATGCCTATGAGGCGGTCACTTTTCTGGGGAAAGGCGCCGCGATCAAAATCATGGACAGCTCGGTGATCAGCGATTACCGGATGGTGAACTATCTGAAAAAGGTGGCGGACGAAGGCGGCATCAAATGGCAACCGGAAATATTGCCGGCCGGCGGTACAGATACCGCAGGCATTCAGCGAAATGGTAAAAAAGGCGCGATTTCCGGCGCGATTTCCATCCCTCTTCGCCATATCCACCAAACCATCGAGATGGCGCATAAGGAAGATATTCATCACTGCATCCGCCTGCTGGAAACCGCTCTGCTCCGGTTGAATGAATACGACTGGACATTTGGGTACCGGGGGGAGGAACAGGAAGGGTATCTTTAGGTGGAGAATGTTTACCTGCCTGAAGGGCTGGCGAGTATAGGAGGATGGGAGGATGCGAAGATTCGAGGATGGGAGAGGACTGGAGACTGAAGGACTGGGGACTGAAGGATGGGAGGATGCGGTGGCCTGTATTTCCGGTCGGCGGTCATTTTTAAAAAAAAATAACCATCAGGCAGCGAAAGCTCCACAAAGGGAATCTACCCTTTAATAATCGCTGCTTGCAGTTCAAACTATCTCAAGGAGAGGCCGGACGCCAACCGCAGGCTGATTTGCCCAGCTGCAGTTCCCAAAAACTCAAATGCCGGCAAAATGAAATCATAGAAAAGTGAATGGAACGGGGTTTCCCGCGAAAGGATCGGTCAACACGAAAGGTCTCTCCAATTTTTGTAACCTGTTTTCCTTCAAGATATTTTACCGGGCCGCCATGCCGAAAACATGGCGGCTTTTTTTTTGATGCTTGCCACGCAATGGTGTACTGGAGGCTGGCCACGCCTGTGGCGTGGTGGATATTGGATGGCATTCAACATTTCATTCAGTTTTCCGTTTTTTAGCCGCGCCTCCGCCCTGGATGGGCGACTGGCGCTTCCCTTCGCGGCTTCCGGGTTTTTTACCGGGCGACTTCCGGCCCTCCCCCCCCTGATCATCCTGCCAACCCAGTTCGATGCGCCTTTTCGGCAGGTCGGTGGCCAGTACCTTCACCTGGATCTCGTCGCCCATTTTGAGTTCGCGGCCGGTGCGGCGACCGACGATGCGCAGCCGGCCCGCCGCCGGTTCAAATGTTTCGCCGAGGGAGTCAAAAAGCACAAAACCTTCGCAGTAATTGTCGCGGAGCTGTACAAAAAAGCCGCGCTCGGAAATGCCGGAAACGATGCCGGGGAAAATATCGCCGATATGTTTTTCCAGGTACTCCACCTGTTTGTATTTCACCGATTCGCGCTCAGCGTCCATGGCGCGACGTTCTTGTTTGGAAATATGTTTGCACTGGTCCTCCAACTGGTCCTTTTTGGTCCGGAAAAAATGATCTTCCCGAAGATTGGGCTCCAGTATCCGGTGCGACAAAACGTCGGAATACCTGCGGATAGGGGAGGTGAAATGGGTATAATGCTCAAATCCCAGGCCGTAGTGCCCGATGTTTTCCGTGGTATATTCGGCCTTCGCCATTGTGCGGATGGCCAGGGGTTCGAGCAGCTTGAGGGCCGGATCATGGGCGGCGGCTTTGGTCAGTTCGTTGTACGACCGGGCAATGTCCCGGGGGGTATCGACCTTCATTTTGAAGCCGAGTTCGTAGGCAAAACGCGCCAGTTCGGACACTTTATCGGGGTCGGGTTCGTCGTGTACCCGGTAGACGAACGGAATTTCAAAATCCTTGCCTTTTTTGGCGATAAACGTGGCGACTTCCCGATTGGCCAGCAGCATGAAATCCTCGATCAGCATATGGGATTCCTTGCGCTCCTTGACAAAAACCTCGACCGGCGAACCGTGTTCGTCCAGCCGGAATTTCACTTCGTCGGTCTCAAAATTGATGGAGCCGTGGCGGAACCGTTTTTGACGGAGCGATATGGCCAGGTCGTTGAGTTTTTTCAGTTCTGCGGCGTATTCTCCCTCGCCCGATTCCAGGATCTCCTGGACTTCTTCGTAGGTGAACCGCCGGTTGGAATGGATGATCGTTTTGCCAAACCAGCGTTCGGTGATCCGGTTATTGGAATCGAAGGTAAAAACCGCTGAAAAAGTAAGTTTGTCTTCGAGCGGCCGGAGCGAACAGAGTTCATTGGAGAGTTTTTCGGGCAGCATGGGCAGCACCCGGTCAACCAGGTATACCGAAGTGGAACGCTGCAGCGCCTCTTTGTCCAGGTTGGTCCCGGGTTTGACATAATGGCTGACATCCGCAATATGCACCCCGATCTCCACCTGCCCGTTTTCCAGCACGCGATAGGAAAGCGCGTCGTCGAAGTCCTTGGCGTTGTCCGGGTCGATGGTAAAGGTATCGACCTCGCGGAAATCCCGGCGGAGCAGAATTTCTGCTTCCGGGATCTGTTCTTCCAGCTGATTGCATTCCTCCAGCGCTTCCCTTGAAAATTCGAGTTCAAAGCCGTTGTTGATCAGGATGGCCTTCATCTCGATATCATGACTGCCGGCGGCGCCCAGGACGGAAGTTACCCGGCCTTCCGGCGTTGCGGTTTTGCCATACGACCATTCCTTGATGGCAACCACCACTTTTTCTCCGTCTTTTGCCCCCAGGGTATCCGTTGCGCCGATGATGATATCGATGGAAAAAGGCGTGGGGTCGGTGGTGACGATTGCGTATTTGGGATAGTGGGTGATCGTACCCAGATAGTGTTTGGTGCCCCGTTCCAGGATTTTGACCACCTCCCCCTCTTGTTTGCGGCGGCCGCGGGGGCGCCAGGCGCGGATCTGTACCAGGTCGCCATGCATGGCGGTGTTCAGGTACCGGCTACCGACATGAACGTCTTCGGGCACGCCGCGAACGAGGATATAGGCATCCCCCGAACGGGTCATATCGACAATGCCTTCCAGCACATGGGCGCCTTGTTGAGGTGGGCCTTCTTCTTTTCTGGCGATCTTGTACTTGTAATCTTCGAGGGGAAGGAGGTCGCCGGTTTCGGCGAGTTGTTGCAAGGCGTGGTAAACGGAATCTTTGTTGTTTTCGATCTTCAGTTTCTGGATGACTTGTTTGGGGTTCAATTGCTTTCTGGGGCTTCTGCGGAAAAGTTTGAGAATTTCGCTTTTTAACTCTTTGGCAGACAGCTTATTGCCTTTGGTTTTTTTTCTTCTCTCTTTGGTCATGGGAGTGGGTTTATTGGTTATTTCGCATGTGCGCGCAGTTGGTTCTTTTCCCTTTATTAAGCATTTTTAAAGGAAATAAGTTCAAAGTTACAATCCAAATTTGTATTTTTGGCCTACTTCAACCTGAATAATTGCCCCTGCGCGATTGATAAAAATCACCGGCTTTTGTAACCATGATCACTCAATGGGATACGCCGCCGGGGTACATTTGTAGGTGTCTAAAAACAGACCTTTTATGAAAAATATCCTGATTTTGGGCGCCGGATCGGCGGGAACAATGATGGCCAACCATCTGTACCGCAAGTTGGATAAACACGCCTGGAAAATCACCATAATTGACGAAGCGGCCACGCACTATTACCAACCCGGGTTTTTGTTCCTGCCGTTTGGCATTTACGATGAAGATGAGATCCGAAAACCGGTGAAAAAATTTATCCCGGACGATGTCGGGCTCCTGCAGGAATCGATCCAAAAGGTCGATCCGGATGCGAATACCGTTTTACTGGAAAACGGGGCTGATGTCCCCTATGATATCCTGATCATCGCCTCCGGGTGCAGGCCCGCGCCTGAAGAAACGGAGGGCATGAAAAACGGACTTTGGTATAAGGATGTATTCGATTTTTACACCTTTGAAGGCGCCAAAGCATTGCACGAAAAACTAGCGCAATGGGAGGGCGGCAAGCTCGTCGTCCATATCAGCGAAATGCCCATCAAATGCCCGGTGGCGCCGCTGGAATTTGCCTTCCTGGCAGACGACTTTTTCAGACACAACAATATCCGCGACAAGGTTGAGATCACTTATGTGACCCCTTTGAGCGGCGCTTTCACCAAACCGTTCGCTTCCAAAAAACTGGGCTATCTGCTGGAAGAAAAGGGCATCAATCTGGTGACGGATTTTGCGATCGAAAAGGTAGACAACGAAAATAAAAAGATCATCGATTACGGCGGGCAGGAGGTGGCATTTGACCTGCTGGTCACGGTACCCGTCAACAAGGGCGCCGAGTTCATCGGCAGGTCCGGATTCGGGGACGAACTCAATTACGTACCCACCGACAAACATACCCTCCAGACGAAGGTGAAGGACAACATCTTCGCCATCGGCGACGCCACCAGCCTGCCCGCATCCAAAGCGGGGTCCGTAGCCCACTTCGAATCGGAGATCCTGACGGATAATATCCTGAGGTATATCAACGGGCAACCTCTGGAACCCGGATTCGACGGCCACGCCAACTGTTTTGTGGAGACCGGCAACCACAAAGCGCTGCTCATCGACTTCAACTATGACCAGGAGCCCGTGAGCGGCGAATTCCCGATCCCGGGTATCGGCCCGATGAAACTGATGGAAGAGTCGATGCTCAACCATATGGGCAAACTGGGTTTCAAATGGATCTACTGGAATGTGCTCATGCGGGGCCGGTCGATCCCGTTCATCCACCCGCAAATGCAAATGGCCGGAAAACATGTACCGGACACAGAAAGCTGAATTGATTAAACGCTCAATACATGATTATGGAAAAGACAATCAGTGGCAAACTGGTCAAGGTGAACGAAGAAGGCTACCTCACCGACCTGGGGCAATGGGACAGGGATATCGCCCTTGAAATTGCAAGAGAAGAAGGTATTGCGGAGCTATCCGCCAGACATTGGGAAGTGCTTCTCTTTTTGCAGGATCAGTTCCGCAAAAATATCCCGCTGACCATCCGGAAGATCGGCAGCAGCGGCGTGACGGATATCAAGGAATTTTATGCCCTGTTCCCGGGCGGGCCGTTGAAAAAAGCCTCCAGGATTGCGGGGATACCTAAACCGGTGAGTTGTATCTAATCAATTGATCCGATTGAATCGATTGATCCGATTAATCGATTCAATCCAATCAATCGAATCAATCGAAATAATCGAAACAATAAAAAAGCCATGGCAGAAATAATGGAAAAAACAGCCGCCGCCCCACAAACGGCGGAAAAGGGCAAAATAAAAAAGATGTGTTTTATTTTATCGAAGGCCGGCCTGGACAGCGTTTACGCTTGTTTTATCATGGCCAACGGCGCCCGGATGGAAGGAATCGAAGCTGAAATATTTTTCACCTTCTTCGGGCTGGATGCCGTCCACAAGAAGCGCCTCGAAAACCTGCACATCGCTACGGTAGGCAACCCTGGCATGCATATCCCAACCTTTTTGGGCGGGTTGCCGGGAATGGAAAGTTACGCAACCCGGATGATGAAAAAACAGATGGAAGCCCTGGATTTGCCGGGGGTCCATGAATTTCTGGACATTTTATCGGCCTCCGGCGTGCGCATGTTCGGATGCAAACTGGCCGCCGATATGTTTAAGATTTCCAAGGACGACTTATACGAAGGCATAGAAGACATTATCACCGTTGGCGACTTTTACAACAATGCCGCCGGCGAAGGAACGCATATTGTTTTTGTATAATCCGTTTTACCATCGCTTCTGGCGAGCCCCGGGCTGGTTTCGGTCCGGGGTTTGTTTTTTGTATGGCAAACCTTATCTTCGCCTGCATTGTTTCAGGCCTATGACCACCGAAGATTTCAAACGCATTGCAGAAACCGTTCCCAAAGGGCCGGGCGTTTACCGCTTCCTCGCCGAAGACGCCACCATTCTTTATGTCGGCAAGGCCAAAAACCTGCGCAACCGGGTCTCTTCTTATTTCGGCGAACGGCAGGACCGGGCCCACAAAACCCGCGTAATGGTCAAACACGCCCACCGCCTCGAGTTCACCATCGTCGAAACGGAGGCCGACGCCTTGCTGCTCGAAAATAACCTCATCAAAAAACACCAGCCCCGCTACAATGTGATGCTCAAGGACGGCAAGTCCTATACCTATATCTGCATCAAAAAAGAACGTTTCCCAAGGGTATTCCTGACCCGCAACGTTTATCGCGACGGCTCTACTTATTTTGGCCCTTATATCTCCAAATACCGGATCGAGATCATCCTGGATCTGGTCAAACAGCTTTTCCCCCTGCGCAATTGCAACCTCAGCCTGACCGACGAGAACATCGACGCCGGCAAGTTCAAAATCTGCATGGAATACCATGTCAAAAACTGCCTGGGTCCCTGTGAAAAACTGGAAAGCGAGGCCGAATACAACGAACGCATCGAACAGATTAAAAATATTCTGCGCGGCAATTTCAGCGCGGTCATCCGCCATTTCAAAGACGAAATGCAGCGGTATGCCGAAGCCCTCGAATTTGAAAAAGCGCAGCATATCAAAGACAAACTGCTGGCATTTGAGGACTACCAGGCCAAGTCGACCGTCGTCAGCGCCACCATCCGGGATGTCGATGTGTTTTCTGTTGTCGGCGCCGAAAAGGAAGCGTATGTCACTTATATCAAAGTAGTCAACGGCGCCATCATCCATACCCATACCCAGGAATTGGTGAAGAATCTGGACGAGGAGGAAAAAGATATCCTGGAATACGCCATCCCCATCCTGCGCGACCGTTTCAACAGTATCGCCCCGGAAGTCATTTTGCCTTACGAACTGCAACTGGTTGACGAAAATCTGGCGCTGACCGTGCCCAAGATCGGCGACAAAAAGAAATTGCTGGAACTTGCAGAGAAAAACGGACATTTTTACCTGCTCCAGAAACAAAAGGAAGAAGCTTCGCACACCAAAAAACAGACCCCTGCCGAACGTATTCTCTGCACCCTCCAAAAAGACCTTCAGATGGAAGCCTTGCCCCTGCACCTGGAATGTTTCGACAACTCCAATATGCAGGGAACCAACCCCGTGGCTTCCTGTGTCGTCTTCAAAAATGCCAAACCATCCAAAAAGGATTACCGGCATTTTAACGTCAAAACCGTAGAAGGCCCCAATGATTTTGCCAGCATGGTGGAGATTGTAAAGCGCCGGTACAAACGCCTGCTGGACGAAAACCAGCCCCTGCCCCAACTCGTGATCATCGATGGCGGAAAAGGCCAGCTGAGCGCGGCCATGGAAAGCATCCGGGAACTCGGACTGGAAGGTAAAATGACCGTGATCGGGATCGCCAAACGCCTGGAAGAGATCTTTTTCCCGGATGACCCCATCCCCTTGCACATCGACAAAAAATCAGAATCGCTGAAGCTCATCCAGCAAGCCCGCAACGAAGCCCACCGGTTCGCAATCACGTTCCACCGCGATCAGCGTTCCCGCAATTTTTTGGGTACCGAACTGACCGAAATACCCGGCATCGGCGAAAAAACGGCGGGAAAACTGCTTTCCCGATTCGGTTCCGTCAAAAAAATCAGGGAGGCTACCGTTGCCCAGCTCGCCGAAGCTGTTGGTACGAACACAGCAAAGAAACTGGCAGAATATTTTAGTCGTAAGTCGTAAGGGCAATGGTAAAATAATTTCCTGTATTTCGGAAAGTTCGCCAGTCTACAGTCCTTTCCAAATAAGCGGTTTCATTCCACATCAAGGCGTAGGGAGTTATTTTTTGCCGTCCCAAAGGGCAATTTCCACTGACAACTGACCACTGACAACTGACTACTATCAAAACAGTCACTCCGATTTAAGCGACGCCACCGGATTAGCCAGCGCTGCCCTGACCGATTGAATGCCGATGGTCAGAAACGCGATCAGCAAGGCTGCCAGCCCGGCTCCAAGGGCGATGGGCGCAAAACTCAGCCAATCCAGATCGATCCGGTAAGCGAAGCTTTTCAGCCAGTTGTTCATGAAATACCACGCCGTTGGCGCAGCAAGCCCCAACGCTGCCAAAATGAGTTTGACAAAATCTTTCGACAGCAATCCCACGATGCCCGGTACCGAGGCGCCCAAAACCTTCCGCACCCCGATTTCCTTGGTCCGTTGCTGGGCAATGAACGTAGAAAGCCCCACAAGTCCGATGCAAGCGATAAAAATGGTCAGAAATGAAAAAGTAGCGATGATGCGGCCGATCCGCTGCTCGTTGTTGTACATGCGGTCGAACCGTTCATCCATAAAATTGTAGGAAAACGGCTGGTTGGGGGCCATTTCATTCCAGGCATTTTGCAGGGTGTTGATGAATCCCGGGAGGTTTTCTGTCTGCAGGCGCAAGGTGATAAAACCCCGGCTGTCGCCCAGGAAAAGCCCCATGGGCGAGATGGTCTGGCGCAGACTTTCAAAATTAAAATCCCGGATGATCCCAATGATCTTAAAGACTTCCAGGTCTGTGGCGTTTTGCCCGATGTTGCTGAGTTCCTGGCCGATCACCTCCTCCCACCGGGCCGGATCGGGCTGGTAATATCCGGCAAGCGTTTCATTGATCACGACGGCCGAGCTGTCGGACGGGAATTCCTTCGAAAAATTCCGGCCGTGGAGCACTTCCATCTGCATGGTCGGGACGTAATCGTGGTCTACCCGCCAGTTGTGGATCAGGATGGCGTTGCCCAGGTCGGGGTTGCGCCCTTTAAAGTAGGAACTGGTATTGTTGGATGAAGGCACAGGCAGGAACCCGGAGACAGAGGCATTGGCGACCTGTGGCATCGACCTGACGCGTTCCTTGAACGGCAGCAGGTTGTCGCCCAGGGCGTAGGCGTCGTTCAGCATGAGCAGTTGCTCGCGGTTATACCCCAGTTTTTTCTCCTGAATAAAGTTGAGCTGGCGATAAACGACCAGCGTGCTGCAGAGCAGGGTGATCGTGATCAGGAACTGAAATACCACCAGGCCGTTGCGCAAAACGGACTTGGAACTCTCCAGCTTGAAAACGCCCTTCAATACCTTCACCGGTTCGAAACGGGAAAGAAAGGCCGCCGGATAACTTCCGGCCAGAAAGCCGACAAACGCGCTCAGCGTAAGGGTGGTCAGTAAAAATCCGGGACGGGCAATTTGCCCCAGGGTAAAGTCTTTGCCGGACAGCGAGTTGAAATAAGGCAGCAGGACAAGCGTCAGCCCCCAGGCGAAGAGCAAGGCCAGGAAACTGAGCAACATACTTTCGCTCAAAAACTGACGGATGAGGTGCCCGCGCCGGGCGCCGACTACTTTCCGTACCCCCACCTCCCGGGCGCGAACCGCAGACCGGGCAGTGGACAAATTCATGAAATTGATGCAGGCGATCAGCAGGATCAAAACCCCGATAATGGAGAATATCCAGACGTATTTGATATCGCTGTTAGCCCCCAATTCGTCCTTTATATCGGAATACAGATGGATATCCGTCATGGGGAAAAGATGGTAGTCGAAAGCATTTTTGGCAGCCAGAAAATCAGCCCAGGTCATACCGAGGTACTTTTCCACTTCCGGAGCGAAATATTTCCGGATCAGTTGCCCCGAGATCCGGGGCTCAAAAGTGGAGGGGTCAACTCCTTCCCGCAGGACGAGATAGGTATTGAAATTCATATTTCCCCACAACACCTCGCGGCTTTCTTCCAGACTGCAGAGCGAAAGGTAGAAGTCGTAGCTGAAGTGGGTGTTGGACGGCGCCTTTTTCATGACGCCGGTTACCTTGTAGGGCTCTTTGTTGTCCAGGATCAGGGTTTTGCCCATCGGGTCGGCGACGCCGAAGTATTTTTCCGCCATCTCTTCGGTAATGACCACGGCGTTGGGTTCGGCCAGGGCTTTGTCCGGGTTGCCTTCCGCCAGTTGCAGGCCAAACACCCCGAACAGGGTGCTGTCGGCAAAGATGACACGATCTTCGCGGAAATGGCGGTTTTCGTATTTGACGAGGTAACTGCCCCGGCTTCTGAACCGGCAAAACTCCGCCACCTCGGGAAATTCCGCCTTGGCGGTCGGGCCGAAGGCCGCGCAGTTTTGCGCCGAATGGATTTCCTGATCGCCGAGCCTGCCGTCAACGTTCACCCGATAGGTGCGTTCTGCAAACGGATGGTACCGGTCGAAACTCTTTTCCTCCTGCACAAATAACAGAATGAACAAAAAAGCGCAGAGCCCGATCGACAGGCCCGATACGTTGATCAGTGAATAAAATTTGTACTTCAACAGGTTGCGCCAGGCGATCTTCAGGTGATTTTTCCACATGCCGGGTGAAGGTTAAAGGTTTAAGTAGAAAGGTTAAAGTCGTTCGGGATGGTTTTGGGTTGTTTGGGGTTGTTCATGATGGTTCATTATAGTTCATGATAGTTATCGTAACGTCATCCAACAACCCCAAACAACCCAAACAACCCCAAACCATCAGTTAGATGTCCGCAACAGGACGCCACCCCTATCCCCAATGCTAAAAATAACCATTTCTCAAGGGGCAGCCCCGATTATTTTATACAGGCATTAAACTATTTTTTCCGGCGTACCTTTTTATAACAGAGCCCCATTGAATTCCGGAAGAAAACCACATCTACTGATCAGGACGCAGTAAAACATGAAGATCGGAATCGTTTGTTATCCCACCTATGGCGGCAGTGGCGTTTTGGCCACGGAACTGGGCATGGGATTGGCCAAAAAAGGCCATGAAGTTCATTTCATAACCTATCGCAGGCCTGCCAGGCTGACTGCTTTCCATGAGAACATATTTTTTCATGAGGTGAGCGGGGAAGATTACCCTTTGTTTGAATACACGCCGTACGAGACGGCCCTGGCCAGCAAACTGGTAGACGTTGTCAAGTTTGAAGGGTTGGAATTGCTGCATGTACACTATGCCATTCCGCACGCTGCCGTAGCCTATATGGCCAAAAAGATCCTGCTCACCGAAGGCATTTATATCCCGGTGGTTACCACGCTGCACGGCACCGACATCACGCTGGTGGGAAACAACAAGGCTTTTGCGCCGGTTGTCACTTTTTCCATTAATAAATCGGATGGGGTCACGGCGGTTTCCGAAAGCCTGAAACAACAGACCCTCGACCTCTTTCAAATCAGCAAAGATATCCGGGTCATCTACAATTTTGTGGATTTCGACCGGTTCAAAAAAATAGACAAGGACCATTTTAAAAAAGCCATCGCCCCGCACGGGGAAAGGGTGATCGTACACACCTCCAATTTCCGGAAAGTCAAACGAGTGGAAGACGTTGTTCAGGTTTTCCGCAAGGTGCACAAGCGCATCCCGTCCAAACTCCTGTTGGTGGGCGACGGGCCGGAAAGGTACAACGTTGAAGAACTCTGCCGGAAAATGGGGCTTTGGCACGAGGTTCGTTTTCTGGGCAAACAAGACGCCATCGAGGAATTGCTGGCGGTGTCCGACCTGTTTATCATGCCTTCTGAAAGTGAGAGTTTCGGTTTGGCGGCATTGGAAGCCATGGCCTGCGAAGTGCCGGTGATCAGCACCGATGCCGGGGGGTTGCCGGAACTGAACATTCACGGAAAAACCGGGTTCATCAGCAAAATCGGCGATGTGGAAGATATGGCAAATAACGCCATTGCCATCCTGAGCAACGACGAAACCCTGCAGGTTTTCAGACACAATGCCCTGGAGCAAGCCCGTCGTTTCGATATCAACCACATCCTTCCGCAATACGAGGCATATTACCAGGAAGTTATAGAAAACGTTAAACGCGAGCAACCGGCAGAAGCCTGATTTTTGTTCCTGTTGGCAAAGTATTTGACGAATTCAGGTTAATCTTGTATACTTTTAGTTCAAATTATCGTTTTTCTTTTTAAATAGCGTTCCTAATACAAGATACATGAAGGCCGCTCTACCGCTGTCAATGCTGATTTCTCTGGTTTTTATTACCGGTTTAAATGCCCAGGATCCGGTATTCAGCCAGTTTTTTGCCGCGCCGCTTCAAACAAATCCCGCTTTCACAGGGGTAACCTATGCTCCGCGGATCACCCTGAATTACCGAAATCAATACACCAACTGGCTTGGCGGATCAGCCTACAAAACCTATGCCGCCTCCTATGAACAATCGATTGAATCGCTGAACAGCGGCTTCGGACTCACCCTGATGGCCGACGACGCGGGCCAGGGAATCTACAAAACCAACTGGGCCAGCGCCTTTTACAGTTACAGGGTCAGAACCAACAACGACATCTATTTCCAGTTTGGCATGGAAGCCGGGTTTGCCCAAACCACCCTGGATTGGGACAGGCTCATTTTCGGCGATCAACTGGACCCCCTCAACGGCCCAACTGACCCGTCCGGAAACCCTTACCTGTCAGAGGAAGAAAGGCCGGAATCCCTGAACCAAACCCAGTTCGATGTATCCGCCGGCTTGCTGGTCTACAGCGGGTCTTTGTACGGCGGTATCTCCCTGAAACACCTCAATACGCCGGATGAAAGCCTTATCGGCCTTAATTCAAGCATCAATGCCGGGAGACCCCTGCGGATAACCCTGCACGGCGGTGGTGAATTTCCGATCGGCCGGCGCAATAAAAGGGGCGAAACCGCGTTTATATCACCAAATCTTCTGTTCATCAAGCAAGGAGATTTCGGCCAGATCAACGGCGGCGCTTATGCCGGGCTTGGAAAAATTTTTACCGGACTGTGGTACCGCCACACCTTTTCCAACCCCGATGCGTTTATCATCCTGGCCGGCTTTAAAGAAGGTATTTTCCGTATCGGGTACAGCTACGATCTCACAATTTCAAGGTTGACAACGGCCCCCGGAGGCGCCGGAGGAACCCACGAAATCTCGCTGACCATCAATTTTTCGGACAGCAAAGTGTTAAAGTCCAAACGTAAATCGGCGAGGAGTACCGATTGTTTCAAAATGTTTAAATAACTTTGCCCTGTCTTGTAGCAACAACCTGTTCAAACCTTGCTCTTGCTTACTACTCTCAAATTCACAAAGCGGTTTCTTTTGACAGACCGTATAACCGCGTGAACACACCCTGCCTGGCATGAACTAATTTTTCCGGTTTTATATCATAAACCGAAAAAAAGAACGTTCCAGTGAACTATGATCTTGCTGATTTGGCAATTTCACTATATTTGTCGGTCTTTTTCAAAAACAAACGATCAAGGGTAATGAAAAATCTGTTTAAGTTCTGCGTCATCCTTTTGGGCGCCGCCCTCGTTCTGAGCTCCTGCAGCAAAAAAGAACGCTCGGACGTTACGGGGTGGAAATTCAACGACACCAAATGGGGTGGTTTCGAAAAATTGGATTACCAGGGGCAGATCAACGGCCCCAATCTGGTGCTGGTTGAAGGGGGTACCTTTACGATGGGCCTCACCGGCCAGGACGTTACTTATGACTGGAACAATATCCCGCGCCGGGTTACGGTGTCCTCTTTCTATATGGATGAAACGGAGGTTTCCAACCACAACTACAAGGAATACCTGTTCTGGATAGAGCGCGTATTTGGCGAATCCTATCCCGAAGTTTTCCTCAATGCCCTGCCCGATACGCTGGTGTGGCGCGAAGAGTTGGGTTTCAATGAGCCATTGGTCGAGACCTATTTCCGCCACCCCGCATACGACCATTATCCGGTTGTCGGCGTGAGCTGGCTCCAGGCCAATGATTTCTGCCGCTGGCGGACCGACCGGGTGAACGAAATGCTGCTGATCGAAAAAGGCATTCTGAATACCAACCCTGACCAAAAGGACGAAGATAACTTCAATACGGACGCCTACCTCGTTGGCCAGTACGAAGGCAACGTCCGCCGCAACCTGAAAGACCTCAGTACCGGGGGCGAACGCCGCGTAAGGTTCGAAGACGGTATCGTTCTGCCTGAATACAGGTTGCCCACGGAAGCCGAATGGGAATATGCAGCCCTTGGCCTGCAGGGCAATCGCGTTTCAGAAAAAGACGAACTGATCTCCGACCGCCGTATTTACCCATGGAGCGGCAATACCGTCCGGTATCAGCGCCGCGACAAATACCAGGGCGAGATCATGGCCAACTTCAAACGCTCTGGCGGCGACTATATGGGTACTGCAGGCAAATTGAACGACAATGCCTGCCCCACCGCAGAGGTCCGGTCCTTCCTACCCAACGACTTCGGCTTGTACAACATGGCCGGCAACGTCAACGAATGGGTGCTCGACTTGTATCGCCCATTGACCAGCATTACCCTCAGCGACGCTGAAAACCAGGATTGGAACCCTTACCGGGGTAATAAATTCCGCCAGAAAGAACTGGATGAAAACGGGAAACCGGTGGAAAAAGACAGCCTCGGCCGCATTCGCTACCGCTATGTGGAAGACGACGAAGCCGCCAACCGCGACAACTATAAAAAAGGCGATGCTTACAACTACCTGGACGGCGACCAGGAATCAGAGGCTTTTTATGACTTTGGCCAACATACGCTGATCAGCGATAATGCCCGCGTTTTCAAAGGCGGATCATGGGCTGACCGCGCTTTCTGGCTTTCCCCGGGTACACGCCGTTTCCTCGATGAGAACAAATCCAGCCGCACGGTCGGATTCCGCTGCGCCATGATCCGCGTGGGCTCGCCTACCGGCAACGAAGAACCCAGCGGCAACCAGTTCAAGACGAAGGCCACCAAGAAAAAACAACAACGGAAATTCAAATAAACCTGTTCAAGGTCTTTTCTTCTGACCTGACCTGCACAGCATAAACCAGCGGCCCCCGGTTGATCGTTTCAGCCGGGGGCCGCTTCGTTGTGGCAGAATGACCGGAACTACCATGTTACCGGACATTTTGCCCTTTTGATTAAAGACGAGGAGATTTGGAGATCTGGAGACTTGGAGATCTGGAGATTTGGAGACTTGGAGATTTGGAGATCTGGAGACTTGGAGATCTGAAGACTTGGAGACTTGGAGATTTGGAGAACAAAAAATGTTCGGTAGTGTACCGGATTTACCCGTTTGATGAATATCCGGAAACTTCACCTTAACTTCGCCTTCCGCAAAACGATTGACCCAAATGGATCTGCGCCGGCTTTACGGATTTTTTCTTGAACACCACCGCATTTGTACCGACTCCCGGAACGTGCAGCCGGGAGATCTCTTTTTTGCACTTAAAGGCGACCGTTTCGACGGCAACCGGTTTGCAGACCTGGCTGTCGGAAAAGGCGCGGCCCTTGTGGTGGTGGATGACCCCGGCGTTGTGAAGGATGATCGCTATTTTTTGACACCAAACGTACTTGAAACGTTACAGGCGCTTGGCCGGTATCATCGCAGGCAATTTCAGATCCCGGTTATTGCCATCACCGGTTCCAACGGAAAAACAACGACCAAAGAACTGGTTGCCGCAGTCATGGGCAGTCATTATCCAACCCACTATACCAAAGGCAACCTCAATAATCATATCGGCGTCCCCCTGACTTTGCTGGCTCTGGAGCCCGGAGTTGAAGTAGCCATCGTGGAAATGGGCGCCAACCACCAGGGCGAGATCGACCAGCTTTGCCGGATCGCCGAACCCACCCACGGGCTAATCACCAATATCGGCAAAGCCCATCTGGAAGGGTTCGGGGGCCTGGAAGGCGTAAAAAAAGGGAAGTCCGAATTGTACCGCTACCTGGCTGAAACCGGAGGTGTGGCTTTCGTCAACCTCGATGAACCGTTCCTTGAAGACCTGGCCGGACCGGTGACCAAAAAAGTGACCTACCACAAGAGCGAACATCCCGACCCCCTTCATAAACCCTATGAAGCCCTCCTCATCAGCACCCACCCACAGGTCGAAACGGCCTTTTTGAACGAATCAGGCGACCTAACCTATGTCAAAAGCCATCTTGCCGGCAAACACAATTTCAACAATATCATGACGGCAATCGCTGTCGGAAAATATTTCAAAGTCCCTTCCGAAAGGATCAAAAAAGCCATTGAAGATTATATCCCCTCCAACAACCGGTCCCAACTCCTTCCCTACGGCAGGCATATGGTTTACCTGGATGCATATAACGCCAATCCTTCCAGCATGGTCGAATCCCTGACCAGCTTTCACCGGATGGAGGCCGCCAGAAAAATGGCGATTCTCGGCGATATGCTCGAACTGGGTGATGCCGGCCCCGCCGAACACCGCCGTATAGGCGAACTCGCTCATGCTTTTCGCTTTGATGAATTGGTTTTGGTCGGACCCCAATTTGCCGAAGTTGCCCTTACATTGGGGTTGCGCCATTTTGACAACGCAGAAGACTGCAAAACCTGGTTTCAACCTGGAGACTGGCCCCCCTCGCTCATTCTTTTGAAAGGGTCCAGGGGGATTGGGCTGGAAAAGGTGGTTTCAATGGATTGATCCGATTGGTTGGATTCCTCGCATCAACAAATCAATCACGCCGATGGCGCATTGGCGTCAACTTAAGAAAAATATATACGTAATACATAAATCTGTTTAGGCCTAAAAACATGAAATATTATCACCTTGATAAGTTTTATTTGTTTCGTGGGGTAAATACACCAGGTATTCCTTTCTTCAGGGGCAGGATGGCTTCGCATCCTGCCGATACGTGGATATTTCCACCACGACCTGTCCCGCAAGGCGGGATAAGATACATAGAAAACATAAGAAGTAATTGATCAATGCCAAAGGCATTGATCAATTACGCCTTTCTATTGTGATCTTATGTATCTTATCCCGCCTTGCGGGACAGGTCGTGGTGAAAAAAAAAATAACTTTATTTGTTAATCAGTTGTATTTGGAATAATCATATGATTTAAAATTAAGTTGACGCCCATGCGCCGATGGCGTGGCACGCACACCAACAAATCAACAAATCAACAAATCAACATCCCCGCCCTTTGGCAAATTCACAAATTCATCTCATCTTTAACATACAAAACCTGAAACCGATGTCAAAATCCAATGCTTTTGCCTGTTTCTTCCTGTTGGTCCTTTTCCTGGGATGCAAATCCGCGCCCAAAACAACGTACGATCTGGTGATCCGGAATGCCGCTATTTACGACGGTACCGGGAAACCGCCCTACAGCGGGGCGATTGCCGTCAATGCCGATACGATCGCGGCGATCGGCGATATCGGAGATGCGGTTGGCGAACTGGAGGTTGATGCCAAAGGGCAGGCATTGGCGCCCGGATTCATCAACATGCTCAGTTGGGCGACTGAAAGCCTGATTGCAGACGGTCGTGGGATGAGCGATATCAAACAAGGTGTAACGCTGGAAGTGATGGGCGAAGGCATGTCGATGGGCCCCCTTAACGACAAAATGAAAAAAGAATTCAAGGACGCTCAAGCGGACATTAAATTCGATATTACCTGGACAACCCTCGGCGAATACCTGAGTTACCTCGAAAAAAAGGGCGTTTCACCGAATGTGGCTTCTTTTGTAGGCGCCACAACCGTCCGGGTGCATGAGCTCGGGTACGAAGACCGCCCCCCGACCCCTGAAGAACTGGCCCGGATGCAGGACCTGGTGCGCCAGGCGATGGAAGAAGGCGCTATGGGCGTGGGTTCCTCGCTCATTTATGCCCCCGCTTTTTACGCCAAAACAGATGAACTGATCGCGCTTTGTCAGGCTGCTGCACCTTATGGCGGCATGTACATTACCCATATGCGCAGCGAAGGCAACAAGTTCCTGGAAGCGGTGGACGAGGTGATCCGCATCTCCAAAGAAGGCGGCTTGCCGGCGGAAATTTACCACCTGAAAGCCGGCGGACAGACCAACTGGCCGAAAATGGACCAGGCGATCGCCAAAATTGACAGCGCCCGCCGCGCCGGCCTGAAGATTACGGCAGATATGTATACTTATATCGCCGGCGCTACCGGTCTGGACGCTTCCATGCCGCCCTGGGTGCAGGAGGGCGGATATGCCGAATGGGCCAAACGCCTGCAGGATCCGGCCATCCGGAAAAGAGTGAAAGCCGAAATGAAAACCGATGCCCAGGACTGGGAGAACCTGTATTTCGCGGCCGGGTCGGCCGAACGGTTGCTCCTGGTCGGGTTTAAAGCCGACAGCCTCAAGAAATACACCGGCCAAACCCTGGCCGAAGTAGCCCAAATCAGGGGAACTGACCCGGAAGATACGGCAATGGACCTGGTTGTACAGGACGGCAGCCGGGTAGGCACGGTTTATTTCCTGATGTCGGAAGACAATATCCGGAAACAGATCGCCCTGCCCTGGCTCAGTTTCGGCTCCGACGCGGAAGCCCCCGCTACGGAAGGCGACTTTCTCAAATCCAGCACCCACCCGAGGGCCTACGGCAACTTCGCCAGGCTGTTGGGCAAATACGTGCGGGAAGACCAGATCATCACCCTCCAGGAAGCCGTCCGGAAACTGACCTCCCTGCCCGCTGAAAACCTGAAACTCCAAAAACGCGGCCTGCTCCAGCCCGGCTATTACGCCGATCTGGTGGTATTTGATCCGGCAACGATTCAGGATCACGCTACCTTCGAACAACCCCACCAGTATGCTACCGGCGTCACCCATGTGTTTGTCAACGGGGTCCAGGTATTAAAGGACGGGGAACATACCGGGGCTACGCCGGGACGATTTTTGAAAGGACCGGGATGGAAGGAGTAATATTTTTTCCTAAAGCATTCGCTCGCTCATTAACTTAACAGATATGAAATCAACCTTTCTTTTAATGCTGCTCGTCCCGGTTTGCGCAACAACTGGTTTTTCACAGAACACCACCCGCCCCAATATCCTCTTTATCATGACCGACGACCACGCCAACCGGGCCATGAGTTGTTACGGAGGCGACCTGGTGCAAACCCCCAATATGGACCGCATTGCCAACGAAGGCATGCGTTTCGACAACAGCTTTGTCACCAATTCCATCTGTGCGCCCAGCAGGGCGGTCATGCTCACCGGCAAATACAGCCACCTCAACGGCCTGCGGGATAACCGGGATGAATTTGACGGCAGCCAGCAAACCTTTGTCAAATTGTTGCGGGAGGCCGGTTATTTTACAGCCATGGTAGGTAAATGGCACCTCAAAACCCAGCCCACGGGCTTTGATTACTGGAATGTGCTCATCGACCAGGGCGAATACTACAACCCCCGGCTGATCGAGATGGGGGATACCGCCCGGGTAGAAGGTTATACAACAACGGTGGTGACGGATATCGCCCTGAAAACCCTGGAATCCAGAGACCCCGGAAAACCGTTCTGTCTGCTTTTACACCACAAGGCGCCCCACCGCAACTGGATGCCGGACGCCAAACATCTTTCTCTGTTTGAGGACGAGACGATCCCCTTGCCCGCTACCTTTCACGACGATTATGCTACCCGTTCTGCCGCCGCAAACGAACAGGATATGCGGATCGAGGATATGTTCATGTCTTATGATATGAAGTTGATGCCTGAAGACTACGGCAAAGAGACCGGTACCGGAGGCGGAAGCGCCCGGTATAATCCGGAAAGAGACTGGCAGAGCGCTTACCATGGCATGACCCCCGATCAGCGCGCCGCCTGGGACGCCCATTATGATAACATGCGCAAGGCTTTCCGGGAAGAAAAACCCGAAGGGAACGCCCTTGCCGAGTGGAAATACCAGCGATATATAAAGGATTATCTCCGTTGTGTGGTTTCGGTGGATGAGAACATCGGCCGGGTTCTGGACTATCTGGACGCGAACGGCCTGACCGAAAACACCATCGTGGTGTATACTTCCGATCAGGGTTTTTACCTGGGCGAACACGGGTGGTTCGACAAAAGGTTCATGTACGAACCTTCCTTCAGAATGCCTCTGGTCATGCGGTATCCAAAGGCCGTCAAGCCGGGCCGGGTTTCAAACCAGATGGCGCTGAACCTCGATTTTGCACCCACCTTCCTCGATTATGCCGGCGTACAAATCCCGGCGGATATGCAGGGGCGCTCCCTGCGTCCGATCCTGGAAAATAAAAAGGCAAAATCCTGGCGCAAATCCAGCTATTACCATTATTACGAGTATCCGCACGGATGGCATAAAGTGAAGCGGCACTACGGCATCCGGACCAACAGGTACAAACTGATCCATTTTTACAATG
Organism: uncultured Lewinella sp.; assembly: GCA_964558465.1. Taxonomy (GTDB): domain Bacteria; phylum Bacteroidota; class Bacteroidia; order Chitinophagales; family Saprospiraceae; genus JACJYC01. The sequence continues at coordinate 36,093 of CAZLEF010000021.1, forward strand.
ATATCGACGCCTGGGAATTATACGACCTGAAGAAAGATCCGGACGAACTGACCAACCTGGCCGGAAACACCAAATACGCTGGGAAGGTTCGTAAACTTCGGAATCAATTGGAGCAGTTGAGAGTGGAACTGAAAGTGCCGGAAGACCGGTGAGTTCATCCGGTTCCTAAGTCGTCAGTCAAACGAAAGCTGATAAGTTGCCAGTATTAAAATCAACTGCCAACTGAAAACTAAGGCCCTCCCGGGGATTCCGGCTCAAGGCCGCTTCGCCATCGGTTTCAGGTCTGTCAGTTCTTCAATCCGGACGCTTCGTTTTTCATCGATGCTCTTGCGGGCTGCAATGCCGATGAGGATGGACATGGCGCCGTCCCGTGTGCCTGCCATATGCTTATAGGGGTCGGGGCCGTTTGGATTCCGAAAAATCATATCGTGCAGGCGTTGGTCGCCGCCACCGTGGCCGCTTTGGTATCGAGGGACCTTGACCGATTCGTAGGTTGCGGCAAAGTTGTCCATAATGGTGATCTCGTCGTAGTCGGCGGGTTTTTCCGCTGCGCCTTGCGTCATTTCCAATGTGTGCCGCTCGGCCTGGTTGACCGGTTCGATTTTGCCCGGCTGAAAAGGGATATCCTCCCAGGTGTCCAGGCGGCCCTTCATGCCGTTGAAGGCGATGCGCCATCCCTCATAGGGTGAATAGGTGGTGAGGGAATAATTCACCGTCACCCCGTTGGCGTAAAGGATCTGCGCCGACATTTTGTCAAAAATATCAATTTCCGTTCGCCAGAGGCAGTTGTCCCGGATATAGCCGTCGTGGTGTTCGTGATCGGCATACAGCTCTTTGGATATGCGGTCTTCATGGATGTCCCAGTAAAATTTGCAATAGTCTTTGTGTTGGCACCCTCTGCATTTTGATCCCCTGAAAGCGTTGTTTTTGCCGTAATGCTCCAATTGTCCGTAGGCCATGACCTCTACCGGGTCGGAGTCGAGCCACCAGTTCAGCAAGTCGAAATGGTGGGTGGCTTTATGGACCAGCAAGGTTCCCCCTTTTGCCCTGAGTCCGTGCCAGCGCCGGAAATAAGACGCCCCGTGGTACACATTGAGGTACCAGTTAAAATCGACGGAAGTGATTCGTCCGACCCGTTCTTTTGCCAACAATTCTTTTACCTGGGTGGCATGGTAACTGTGCCGGTAGTTAAACCCGACGATCACTTTTCTGCCGGTTCGCTTTTCCGCATCGAGTATAGCCTGGCATTTGACCTCATCGGTGGTCATGGGTTTCTCGGTTATGATGTGGGCGCCCATTTCCAGGCCTTTAATGATAAACTCGTGGTGGGTGGCGTCGACTGTTGTGACAATGAGCATTTCCGGTTTCTCGACCCGCATCATGGCCTCAAAATCCGTATAGGTTTTACAATTGGCGCCCATCGTTTTCCGGGCATATTCCAACCTGCCGGGATTGATATCACATAATCCGACAAATTCCACCAGGTCGCCGTGGGTTTTCAGCAAGGTTTCACCCCAGAAAAAGGCGCCCCGGATCCCGGTACCGACCATTGCTATACGTTTTTTCGCCATCGGGGTTTTGGTCAGTGCCTGAAGAGGATTACTGGCCAGGATGCCCGCTGCAACAGCAGAAGAGTTCTGGATAAAAGTTCTTCTTTTCATCGTAAAATGGTTTGTCATCCCGGCAGAAAGACCGATGAGAGATTTATATTCAGCAGGTAAATTACAAAAAACGGGAAAAACAGGACCAAAAATCTGATAGCGGGTAAAAAGAAGGAAAAAAACAGACCGGTCAACCGGTTGGGTGCAGGACGCGGCGTTTTTTTTAAAACACACCCCCTGTTCATCTGCCGCTGTCAAAAAATTCCAGGCATCCTTCCAGTTCTTATCCAGCTTATTGCTACCTTTGCATTTCAAAATTGACAAACCAAACCATCGAATATGGTTTTCCTGGAATTTGAGAAACCCTTGGAAAAGTTGTACGAGCAACTTGAAAAGATCAAACAGGTAGAGGAGGAAGGCATAGTTGACGTTTCGGACACCATCAAGGAACTGGAAAACAAGATTAAAAGCACCCGGAAGGAGATCTATGCAAACCTTACGGGATGGCAAAGGGTGCAGCTTTCGCGGCACCCCGAACGCCCTTATACCTTATTTTATATCAACCAGATGTGCCGGAAGTTTGTAGAACTGCACGGCGATCGCTGCGTTAAAGACGACAAGGCCATCATTGGCGGGCTGGCCAACCTCGACGGGCAATCCGTGGTCATCCTGGGCCACCAGAAAGGGGTGAATACCAAAATGCGGCAATACCGCAATTTCGGCATGGCCAACCCCGAAGGTTACCGCAAGGCATTGCGCCTGATGAAACTGGCTGAACGATTTAACTTTCCTGTTATCACGCTGATCGATACCCCGGGCGCTTTTCCCGGGCTGGAAGCCGAAGAACGCGGCCAGGCGGAAGCCATTGCCCGCAACCTCTTTGAAATGGCGCAACTGACCGTGCCCATCGTCTGTGTTGTTATCGGAGAAGGCGCTTCCGGCGGCGCAATCGGAATCGGGGTAGGCGACCGGGTGTATATGCTCGAAAATACCTGGTACTCGGTGATTTCCCCCGAATCCTGTTCCTCCATCTTGTGGCATAGCTGGGATTACAAAGAGCAGGCTGCCGAAGCGCTTCAACTCACTGCCGACCATATGTTCAACGCAGGGCTGATCGACGGTATCATCAAAGAGCCCACCGGCGGCGCACAGGCCAACCCCGAGGAAATGGCCAAACTGCTCAAGCGGCAGATCAAAAAAGCGCTTGCCGAAGTGCAGGATATGGACCCTGAAGAAAGAGTGGAAGCCCGCATCAATAAATATGCCGCCATGGGCGTTTATGAAAGAGTGACCCCGGATCCGGTTAAATAAAGATACTCCATTAATCCAGCGCACGTACTATGGGAATGATCCACCAAATAAAAATGTATTTCCACCGCAAGTCCTTCAACAGGGCGTTGAGGGCCAGGCCCAAGCGCCTGCGTGCGCTGGTCAACCTTGACAGTGCCAAAATGATCGGCATTTTGTTCCAGGCAACCGAATTGGCCGAACGCAATGTTGTTATGCAATTTGCCAAGCAGCTCCGCGAGAACGGCAAACATGTCAAATTGCTTGGTTACTTCGACAATCCCCAGCACGATACCAATTTTACCTTCCATTATTTCAACGTCAAACAGATCGACTGGGCCAAACGGCCAAAAGCCGATGCCGTCACTGAATTCCTGGAACACGATTATGACCTGCTGATCACCGCGCAAACCCGGACTGACCTGGTCTCCGAATACATTGCCGGACTGGCCAACGCAGCCCTGAAAGTAGGCCCCTGTACCGAAAACAACCAGTGTTACGACCTCATGATCGATACGCCTGCCAATACCCAACTGCAACATTTTATCGACCAGTTGGAACGCTTATTAAAAAAGACGAATACCAAACATGCAGCAGCCATTTAGCGGCACCGGAGTAGCTTTGGTCACGCCTTTTCGCAACCATGCGATCGACTACCCGGCCCTGCGCAATATCATCAATTTTGTACTGGACGGCGGGGTCGACTTTATTGTGTCGCTGGGCACTACCGGCGAAGCCATCACCCTGACTTCCCAGGAATGCAGAGAGGTCCTCGATTTTACGATCGAAACCGTTGATAATCGGGCGCCCATCGTCGCCGGCTTTTTTGGGAGCAACTTCACAGAACGCCTGACCGCCAATATCCGGCAATATGATTTTTCGGGGATCGCCGCCATTATGTCGAGCAGCCCGGCCTACAGCAAACCACCCCAGGAGGGCATCTACCGGCATTATATGGCGATTGCGGAGGCTTCTTCCAAACCCATTATCATCTATAACGTGCCCAGCCGTACCGGGTCAAATGTTCTGCCCGACACCGTACTCCGCCTTGCCCATGAGAGCAACCAGTTTCTGGGCGTAAAGGAAGCTTCCGGCAACCTCGATCAGGCAATGAAAATCCTGAAATACAAACCTGCCCATTTTCAGGTCTTCTGCGGCGACGATCCGCTCACTTTGCCGATGATCGCTGCCGGCGGACACGGTTCGATATCCGTGATCGCCAATGTTTATCCGGCCCATTTTTCAACGATGGTTCGGGCTGCCCGCACAGGGAATCTGGATCTGGCGCGCAAATTGAATTTCGACCTGCTCGACGTGCATCCCTGGCTTTATATTGAAGGCAACCCGGTTGGGATCAAAGCAGCTATGGAAATTGCAGGGCATTGCACCAAGGAAGTGCGCATTCCGCTCGTAGAACAGTCGGAGCCGAATTACCGGAGGCTGCAGGAGGCTATGGAAAAGGTGCCTTCTTTTGAAGAGGCGGCCACATCGTAGTTACATCCGGATAAAATCCGCCAGAATCCGTTCTCCCACTTTCCCCGATTTTTCCGGGTGAAACTGTGTTGCAAAAAAATTATCCTTACGGACCACCGAACTGAACGGCTCGATATATTGGGTACTCGCTGCGGTATAGGGCCCCGGTTCTACATAATAACTGTGGACAAAATAAACGTACTGACCCTCCAGCGAGGGACTGAGCCAGGAATCCGGGCTCAAATTCAATGTATTCCACCCCATATGGGGTACCTTCTCCCCTGACAATGGGCGGAAAAGCCGCACGTTCTGCGGGATGATGCCCAGGCATTCGGTATCGTTTTCTTCAGAATATTCACACAACAACTGCATACCCAGGCAAATACCGAGAACCGGTTGTTGAAGGCTCCGGATGAGTTCATCCAAGCCCTGGTCTTTCAAATAACGCATGGTTGTGCTCGCCTCTCCAACCCCGGGGAAGATCACCTTATCCGCCTGGCGGATGACTTCAGGGTCGGCCGTCAGCATGGCCTGAACCCCCAAACGGTCCAACGCATATAACACCGACCGGATATTGCCCGCGTTGTATTGTATGACTGCTAATTTCATTGCTGCTTTGTTTGAAACCTTCGACAAAATTTTGCAAAGCCGCATTTCGACTACGCTCAATGCGCTTAGGGTGACTGAGCGGAGCCGCATTTCGACTACGCTCAATGCGCTTAGGGTGACTGAGCAAAGCCGCATTTCGACTACGCTCAATGCGCTTAGGGTGACTGAGCAAAGCCGCATTTCGACTACGCTCAATGCGCTTAGGGTGACTGAGCGGAGCCGAAGTCACCCGTTCAAAATCCTCCCCTCATCCGTCAATTCCAGCTTATACGTTGTGCTGGCGGCAGCGTCATAGGCTTCGCCCCCGGCACTGCTCTGGCCCGAAACAACAAAGATCTTACGGTCTTCGGCAATGGTGGCGACCGACCGGGTAATCTGCTGTTCATCGTAATAAGAACCCGCAATAACCCGGCGATCAATATTTTCGCCTTTTTTATTGAAAGTCATCATGATGTATTGGTAACTGAACAGCCCAGCCCGCCAGTATACCACGGTCGAATATGCCGGCAAGGGCTCCAACCGGAAACAGGCCACAAACTCGGTCAGGTCATCCGCCTCTTGTTCTTCAAGCGGAAGAAGGAATTGTTCGATCATCGCAGCCGGAAGCGGCAGGTTGCCGGAACTGAAAGCATGGTGAGATTCCTCGCCCAGGGTAATGGGTAGCTGAACCTCCGGAAACCTTCCCAGAAAAGCGCTTAAGGTTACTTTGGAGGGCATTTCTTTCATTGACTAATTTTGAATGATTCTAAATAAGCAAAAACGGGGCCGCCGTCCCAAACAATTGATTGTTAAAATGATTTTGAATACATAGTTTTGCCGCAAAAGCCGACTATATCCAGATCCGGGGCAAATGTAACAAACCTTCTTTGACAATTTTGCGGGTCAACCCAAACCCAGAAGCCGCAGGGCCTGCTTTTTGTTGAGTCTGAGCCGCAACAATTGTCCGGGAAATACAATAAAATGTCATCAAGCATGAATTGGTTTTCTCAGTTCCTGACTTCGTCCATAGGCCGGAAAGTAATCATGAGCCTCACCGGGCTATTCCTGATCTTGTTTCTGGTGGTTCACCTGGCGGGCAACCTTCAATTGTTATTACACGACGGAGGAAAAGCATTCAACACCTACGCCAAATTCATGACCACCAATCCGATCATCAAAACCATTTCCTATTTGCTCTATTTATCCATCCTGGTCCATGCCATCCAGGGTTGGGCCATCTGGCGGGCCAACCGGGCGGCCCGGGGTGTAGGTTATGCGGTTAAGGTGACCCGTGCTGTGAATACCAACGCGAGGGCTGCCTCCAATATGGGGTGGCTGGGCACGATCATTTTCATTTTTATTGTCATCCACCTTTATCAGTTCTGGCTGCAAATGAAATTGGGCAATTTGCCCATGGCCACCTATGAGGATGGCGAGGTAAAAGACCTTTACGCCATTGTTTCCGTGGCCTATCAAAACCTTGGATACGTCCTTTTTTATGTTTTTTCAATGGCTGTCATTGCGTTCCACCTGTTGCACGGTTTTCAGAGCGCTTTCCAGACACTTGGACTCAGCCACCATAAATATTCGCCGGCTATCCGCTTTGCAGGGGTTGCATACGCCATCATCGTGCCTGCCCTGTTTGCACTGATCCCGGTTTATATGTATTTATTCCATAATTGATTACACGCAAAATCAATCAATTGACATGATACTCGACGGCAAAATACCGGCAGGCCCTTTAGAGGACAAGTGGACCCAGTACCGCTCGACCGTACCGTTGGTAGCGCCCAACAACAAGCGGAAGATCGACATCATAGTTGTGGGTACCGGCCTGGCCGGCGCCTCGGCAGCCGCTTCCCTGGGTGAACTCGGATATAATGTCAAGGTATTTACTTTCCACGACAGCCCCCGGCGGGCGCATTCCATCGCCGCACAAGGCGGTATAAACGCTGCAAAGAACTACCGCAATGACGGCGACAGTATTTACAGGCTGTTTTATGATACCATCAAGGGTGGCGACTACCGCGCCCGGGAGGCCAACGTATACCGGCTGGCAGAGGTGAGCTCGGGTATCATCGATCAGGCTGTAGCCCAGGGCGTTCCCTTTGCCCGCGAATACGGCGGGTTGCTGGAAAACCGTTCCTTTGGCGGCGTTCAGGTAAGCCGGACCTTTTATGCCCGCGGCCAGACCGGCCAGCAACTCTTACTGGGCGCCTATCAGGCGCTTTCCAGGCAGGCAGCGCTGGGCGCCGTTCGCCTCTTCAATCGCCATGAAATGCTTGACGTGGTCATTGTGGACGGAAAAGCCCGCGGCATCATCGCCCGGAACCTGCTCACCGGCCAACTCGAACGCCATGCAGCGCATTGTGTGGTTTTGGCTACCGGAGGCTACGGCAACGTATTTTACCTGTCGACCAACGCCATGATGTGCAATGTTTCGGCCGCCTGGCGGGCTGTTCGCCGGGGCGCGTTGATGGCCAACCCGTGTTTTACCCAGATCCACCCCACCTGCATTCCCCAATCAGGCGATTACCAGTCGAAGCTGACCCTGATGTCGGAGAGCTTGCGCAATGACGGCCGGGTATGGGTGCCTAAAAAGCAGGAAGACGCCAAAGCTATCCGGGAAGGCCGTAAAACCGCACTTGATATCCCGGAGGAGGACCGGGATTATTTCCTGGAAAGGCGGTA
>CAZLEF010000021.1:43742-94351 GCA_964558465.1 uncultured Lewinella sp.
CTTCCTTTGGCAACCTGGTGCCCAGGGATGTCGCCAGCCGGGCAGCCAAAGTGGCCTGCGATGAAGGGTTGGGGGTAGCTCCCACGGGCCTCGCGGTATTTATGGATTTTTCAGCCGCTATTCAGCGTTACGGTCAATCGAAAGCCCATACCCAGGGGATGCATAATCCGGATAAGACCACCATCCTCCAATTGGGAGAAAAGGAAGTCGAAGAGAAATACGGCAACCTTTTCGAAATGTACGAAAAGATCACAGGGGAAAACCCTTACAAAATGCCGATGAAGATCTATCCCGCCGTGCATTATACGATGGGCGGGTTATGGGTGGATTATAATCTGGAGACCAACGTTCCCGGTCTTTTTGCCATTGGCGAGTGCAATTTCTCCGACCACGGCGCCAACCGGCTGGGCGCCTCTGCGCTGATGCAAGGCCTGGCTGACGGCTACTTTGTATTGCCGTATACCATCGGTTCATTCCTGTCGAAGGATATCAATACGCCTAAAATCGACCCCGGTAAAGATGCCTTTGCTGCGGCCGAAAACGAGACCCGCACCCGGATCAATACCTTGCTGGGCGTCAAGGGAAGTCAATCCGTTGAAAGCTTTCACCGGCGGTTGGGTCATATTATGTGGACCTATTGCGGCATGGCCCGCAACGCGGAAGGATTGCAGCAAGCCCGCCAAATGGTGCGCGACCTCCGGGAAGAATTTTATCGCGATGTTTTTGTCCCCGGCGCCAACGATGAGTACAACCCCGAGTTGGAAAAAGCGCTCCGGGTAGCTGATTTTATGGAAATGGGCGAACTGATGATCATCGACGCCTTTGAACGCAATGAATCGTGCGGCGGTCACTTCCGTGAAGAATACCAGGACGAAAAAGGAAACGCCAAACGGGAAGACGAAAATTACACGTATGTGGCGGCCTGGGAATACAACGGATGGGATGTCGATCCGGTCATGCATAAAGAACCGCTGATCTATGAAAACGTTGAATTGAAAACCAGGTCTTACGAATAAAACAACCTGCAAAATGAAATTAACGCTTAAAATATGGCGCCAGGGCGGCCAATACAAAGGCGGGTTTGTAACGTACCCGCTGGACGACGTCAACCCGGATATGTCTTTCCTGGAAATGCTCGATGTGCTGAATGAAAAGCTGATCGAGAAAAAGGAAATGCCGGTCGCTTTTGAACACGATTGCAGGGAAGGAATCTGCGGAACCTGCAGCATGGTCATCAACGGGCACCCGCATGGCCCCCTCGGCAAAACGACAACCTGTCAGTTGCATATGCGACACTTCAAAGACGGCGATACCATCGTGATCGAACCCTTCCGCGCCAGATCCTTTCCGGTTATCCGTGATCTGGTGGTTGATCGCGCTGCCTTTGACCGTATTATTCAGGCAGGCGGTTTCATCTCCGTCAATACCGGTCAGCCTCAGGATGCGAATGCCATTCCGGTCGAAAAAGACCTGGCCGGCCGTGCGTTCGATGCTGCAGAATGTATCGGTTGCGGCGCATGCGTTGCGGCTTGCCCGAATGCTTCTGCCATGTTGTTTGTAAGCGCCAAACTGAGTCACCTCGCCCTGTTGCCGCAGGGTAAACCCGAAGCGGCCAGAAGAGCCCAAAACATGGTCAAACAAATGGATGCTGAAGGCTTCGGAATGTGCTCTAATGTCACCGCTTGCGAAGCTGAATGCCCCAAAGGCATTTCAGTGACCAATATCGCCCGCATGAACCGGGAATACCTTTCTTCGGTCCTGGGTTCGGAAACCATCGTTTGACTTTCAACCGCCTGATAGCGGGATAGACAGAATTTTTATAAAAAAGGAAACCATTCCCGGTCTTTTACCGTATAAACGACCAAAGAGGGGGGTATTTTTTTGCCAAAAGCAAAAAATAAGTTGGGTTATTATTGCTTTTACTGTATCTTTACTCATAATCCGGGTTATGTTGTCGACCCCGGCAATGATCAGATTGTTTTTCCACGAGCGTAAAACGCCCAGGCGCTTTAAAATTAAGCTATGCGTCCTATGAACAAAAACCGCGACGACGCTTTGAATAACCTCGTTGCGGAATATGAAAACGTATCCAAACAAGGATTGGCAGTTTTCTTTGATGAGAAAGCCTATCAACAACTCATTGACTACTACGAAGAAGAAGGTCAGCCTGAAAAAGCTCTTGAGGTGACCGGTTATGCCATCCAACACTACAGCTTCTCCATCGATTTTTACCTTCGCCAGGCCAATTTGCTGATCGAGACCCACCGCGAACAAGAAGCGCTTAACGTGCTGGAGCACGCCTCCAACTTTTCACCGGGAGAACTGGAGATCGACCTGCTTCGCGCCGAAGCTTTCATCTACCTCGACCAGACGGATACGGCGCTTGCCATCCTTGATGCCTGCAAGTCAAGCGCAGAAGGCCAGGATCTGAGCGATATCCTGTTGGTGGAGGCGGTGCTGTTTGAACAGGAGGAGGCATACGAGCGGATGTTTTTTTCCCTGAGAATGGCCCTGGAATTGTGGCCTCAAAACGAGGAAGCCCTGGAAAAGATGTGGCTGGCCGCCGAATTGTCGAAACAATACGAAGAAAGCATCCGGTTTCACGAAGCCTTGCTGGAAGATAACCCATACGCTTATCTGGCCTGGTACAACCTGGCGCATGCCAACGCTTGCCTGGGCAATTACGACGAAGCCATCGAAGCATACGAATTCGCTTTTTCCATCAACGACCAATTCGAATTTGCCTACCGGGACTGCGCCGAACTTTGCTTCGAATTGCAACAATACGGCAAGGCCCTCCGGCTTTACCTGGAAATGGAAGAGCAATTCGATTCGGAAAATGAAACGCTGCTGCGGATCGGTCAGTGTTACCAGCAATTGAACAAATACCCCCAGGCCAGGGAATATTTCATCAAGGCCATCCACACAGATCCGATGGACGATGAGGCCCATTTTTATCTGGGTCAGTGCTGGGCGGAAAAAGGCAATTGGAAAAGCGCCATCCGCTGTTACCAGAAGGCCATTCAGATCGAGGACGGCCGGGAAGAGTACTATCTGGGCATGGCCGAAGCGCTCGAACAAACCGGCGACCTTCAGGGCGCGGCTTTCTACTTCAAGGCTTCCCTCGAAATCGCCCCGGAAGAGAAGGATCTATGGCTCCGCTATATCACCTTTCTGCTCGATACCGGTCAATATGAAGAGGCCCTTAACTGTTCGAAAGAAGCCATTTCCTTCGACCTCGGCGCCGAGCTGATCTACAGCCAGGCTGCTTGCCTGCTCCGGCTGGGCCGCAGGCAGGAAGCTTTGTATTGGCTGGGTGAAGCGCTGATGGAAGACTATGAGGCCCACGGCGTGCTTTTTTCGCTGGTGCCTGCCCTGACGGTTGATCCCGATGTAAATAACCTGATTGCTACGCGGTGATTGGAGGTTCCGGTTCTCAGTCTTCAGTCTCTAGTTTTTGATCCGTTTTGCTGCGTGATTTCGTTTCAAAAAAACGCCATTCATTTTTCAGCCGGGAGGCCAACTTCCAGGGAATCTCTCCCGTGTCATTCCTTTGCATTAAGGGCTACAGATATTTGGGATCAACTGGTTTCAAGACTATCGGATTTTATGTCGCACAGCTATCAGAATCTTTATGTCCGGCGACATCCTTTCTGACTGCAGACTGGGAACTATGGACTGCAAACTTTCAAATTGCCTCACTGATACTCACCTTCCATCGGCTTATCTTCAATGTTCAGAAATTTTTCAATTTGCTGCTCAAGGTAAGCCGCCTGGGTCGGATGTTTCAATCCCTTGATGAGTTCTATTTCCATGCCGTCTTTCAGACGGGCCTTTAAGCCAAAAGCATGATTGGGTTTGCCGTTGGTCGTGCTGGATACGTACCGGTGGACAAACAACTGTTCCAACTCATTGGAAAACAGGGTCCTGCTTTTGTAAAATGGAAGCTTCAGGGGCATGTGCGCGATGCTCAATTGCCTTCGGGATACCTGAATATGTGTTTTATTCACCAGGGTGGCGATCACATAATACAGCAGGGAAACGCCGATCAGCAAGTGGAGGCTGATAAAAAGCAGCATCTGGTATTCGCCGGTTGAAATGCCGACGATCACAAAAATAAATACGATGAAATTCCAAAAGAGGGTAAAAAACAGCATGAACCCGATCCCGCCCGAAGTCTGCCGCCAGTTGATCTCAATGTCCAGACCCGACAAGGTGCTGAACGTTTCAAATCCGGGAGGTAACAACACCTCCTGCTGTTTGTAGGAACGGACGGAGGTCTGAGGATCAAAAGAAAAAACGGAATTGCAATTGCCGCATTTCGCCAACAGGCTGCTGATATTGATATCGGCGGCCGGTATCGGGTTCTGGCAATTGGGGCAGCGGAGGTTGATATTCATCTGATGGTGTTTTTTCTTCAGGGATACAAATAAAAGAAAAAAGGATACGCCGGGCCCTGCCCTGTTATTTTTCCAGGTCCGCCTTCAGCTTTTTCAGCAATTCATTGGCCGTGCGAAGGTCTTTCACGCCGTCTTTGACCATGATCAGGTGTTGGGCCGACTGTTTGAGGCTGATGCCCAGCGACTTTCCCTCCTTGCCGATATACTGAAAGAGGCGGCCGAATAACGGGCTTTCATAATAGGACGATTGTGCGTTGAGTACAAAATAACAGCGCAGTTTTCCGGTTTTCAACAGCAGCCGTTCAAACCCCAGGGCTTTGCACACCCATCGCAGGCGCAGGCCCTCAAATAACTGGGTCACCTGGGGCGGTATGCGGCCAAACCGGTCCTGCAGACCGGCCTCAAAAGCGGCCAGCGATTCCTCGTCCTCCAGTTCGTCGATCTGGGTGTACAGGCGCAGGCGTTCCTGTACGTTTTCCACATAATTGTCCGGAATGAGCATTTCCACGTCGGTATCGATGTGGACATCCCGGATGAAGATATGTTTGTGCGACAATTCTTCTTCGAACACCTCTTTGAAATCCGTTTCCTTCAATTCCTGTATGGCTTCCTCCAGGATTTTCTGGTAAGTTTCGTAGCCGATATCGGTGATGAACCCGCTTTGTTCGGCGCCCAGCATATTACCGGCCCCCCGGATATCCAGGTCGCGCATGGCAATCTCGAATCCGCTACCCAGGTCAGAGAATTCTTCGATGGTTTTCAGGCGCTTGCGGGCCTCGGGGGTCAGCACCGACAATGGCGGGGCAAACAGGTAACAAAACGCCCGTTTGTTGGACCTGCCCACCCGGCCGCGCAACTGGTGGAGGTCGCTCAGGCCAAAGTTGTTGGCCTCCATGATGATCATGGTATTGGCGTTGGGGATATCCAGGCCCGTTTCAATGATGTTGGTGCAAACCAGCACATCGTACCGGCGGTCAATAAAGTCGATCAGGGTTTCTTCCAGTTTTTTGGGGTCCATCTGCCCGTGCGCCATAGCGACATGGACGTCCGGGCAGAGGCGTTGCACCAGCGCTGTCACTTCGGGCAGTGTTTTTACCCGGTTATGGACAAAAAACACCTGTCCGCCGCGGTTCACCTCATAATAAATGGCTTCCCGGATCACCTCTTCGCTGAAAATTCGGACTTCGGTGTGGATGGGCTGCCGGTTGGGCGGGGGTGTGCGGATGACGGAGAGGTCGCGGGCCGCCATCAGGCTGAATTGCAGGGTGCGCGGTATGGGTGTGGCGGTCAGGGTCAGGGTATCCACGTTGACCTTCAGATTGCGGAGCTTTTCTTTAGCCGCCACGCCGAATTTTTGTTCTTCGTCTATGATGAGCAATCCCAGGTCTTTGAACCCTACTTCCTGGTTGAGCAGTCCGTGGGTGCCGATCACGATCTCGGTTTTCCCTTCTTTAAGGTCTTTGAAGATTTGTTTGCGTTCGGCTGCCGTCCGGAAGCGGTTGACATAGTCGATCCTGATGTTGAATTCGGCCAGTCGTTCCCTGAAGGTTCGGTTGTGCTGGAGCGCCAGGATGGTAGTGGGCACCAGGATGGCCACCTGTTTGCCGTCGGCGACCGCTTTAAAAGCCGCGCGGATAGCCACTTCGGTTTTGCCGAAGCCGACGTCGCCGCAGATGAGCCGGTCCATGGGGTAAGATTTCATCATATCCTCTTTGACATCCTGGGTGGCCTTGAGCTGATCGGGGGTATCTTCGTAGATGAAACTGGCCTCCAGTTCGTTCTGGAGGTAGCCGTCGGGCGGGAAAGCGTGCCCGGGGCTGGCTTTGCGTTTGGCGTAGAGTTTGATGAGTTCGCCTGCTATATCCTTGACCTTGTTTTTGGTCCGGCGTTTGAGGTTTTGCCAGGCGTCGGAGCCCAGTTTGCTCAGTTTGGGCGGCTGACCGTCCTTGCCGCTGTATTTGGAGATTTTGTGCAGCGAATTGACGCTGACGTAAAGAATATCGTTGTTCTGGTAGATAATCCGCACCGATTCCTGGATATGGCCGTTGATATCCATTTTTTGAAGGCCGGAAAAACGGCCGACGCCGTGGTCGATATGCACCACAAAATCGCCCGGTTCCAGTTCGCGCAGCATCCGCAGGTTGACGGCCTGATCCTTGGTGAAACCCTGGCGGAGTTTGTACCGGTGGAAGCGTTCGAATATCTGGTGGTCGGTATAACAAGCTGCCTTAAGGTCGTCGTCGATAAAACCCTGGTGGATCGCTTTCAGGACGGGATTATAACTGACTTTGGCGCCCAGGTCCCTGAAAATAGCCTGAAACCGCTCCAACTGTTTGGGGTTGTCGGTGAAGATAAAATTTTCAATCCCTTTCCGGGTATTGTCGTTCAGGTGGTCGATGAGCAGGGAGAACTGTTTGTTGAAACTGGGTTGCGGCCGGACGGAAAACTCCAGTTTTTTATCCAGATTAAAGGGCAGGCCGGTTTCGTTGAGGAGGGCAAGCGGCCGGTCGCCGATGTCCTCCATCACTTCCCTGGGCAAAATAAAAGCGCGGTCGTTGAAAATGCCGGCAAGTTCCTTTTCCGCCAATCCGCTGATATTTTCGGCAAAATGGGCTGCCCGGTCGAAACACTTCTGGATCCGGTCGAGGAGGATTTGAAAATCCCGGATCCAGATCAGGGTGTCCTGGGGTAAAACCCGGAAAAGGGATACTTTCTGGTCCTGCCGGAATCGGGTATTGATATTGGGTACAATAGAAACCTTGCTGATCTTGCGGACGGAAAGTTGGGTGAGCGGGTCGAAGGTGCGGATGCTTTCCACGTCTTCATCAAAAAGCTCGATGCGGTAGGGGTACTCGTTGCCGTAGGAATAAATATCCACGATACCGCCCCGGATGGAGAACTGTCCCGGTTCGTACACGAACTCTTCCCTTTCAAAACCGTATTCCACCAGGATTTCAATGATGGAATCGGTATCCATCGGCTCTCCTGCGGTGATTTCGAGGCGGCTTTTTTCCAGGATTTCGGGGGCGACCACCTTTTCGAATAAGGCTTCCGGGTAGGTAACGAGCAACATGCCCTGCCGGCCTGAAGCGCTGAGTTGGTTGACGGTTTCAGTGCGCTGGAGTACGTTGCTGCTGTCGAGCGCTTCGAAGTAGAGCGGACGTTTGAAGGAATCGGGAAAAAAGCCCACGTTTTGTTCTTCCATCAGGCCGGCCAGGGTGTTTTGCACGTAGGCGGCGTCTTCCTTGTCGGCTGCGATAAAAAGATGGCAGCCGGGTTGGGCGAGTTGCGCCCCTGCCAGGAGAAAACAGTCCTGCGATCCTTTAACGCCGCGGATCAAAGTCCTTCTGTTCCGTTTGGAGGCCAGTTCCTGCACGCGCCGGTCGGCCCGGTAGCGCGCCAATAATTGTTGAAGCGTTTCCACGGCGCAAAGGTACGGGCGATGTTGAAAATAATTTCCTTTTTTTCGGCAAGTTCGCCAGTCTGCAGTCCACAGTCCGCAGTCTCTTGAAACTGAGCGAAGTCGAAGTTCATTTCCAAATAAGCGTTTTCAATCCAAGCCCCGGGGTTAGTTATTTTTGTTATACTCGTTTATGATTGTTTATTTAGGTTTGGGCAAACGTCCAAATCGGGGGTGATTTTTTATGGTTGTTTTCAACTTCAGGAACATGAGATTTCACAACGGGGAAAAAGGGCGTGAATAAGCTTAAATATTTATCTTTACCCTGATAACCAAAAACCGCCGTACCATGATCCGCATCGCCATCACCTTCGCCGCCTGTTTTATTCTGGCCGGAATGCTGCCCGCACAATCCACCCAAAAACCCGTTTTGCACGGCCGCCACTGGATGGCCATCACCGGCAAACCGCTGGCCGCCACCGCCGGGGCGGGCATCTTCCAGAAGGGCGGAAACGCCGTCGATGCTTCCTGCGCCATGCTGGCCGCCACCTGCACCATGTGGGATGTACTGGCCTGGGGTGGCGAAACGCAGGCCCTGATCTACAACCCCCGCACCGGAAAGGTGATCGCCATCAACGCATTGGGCGTGGCGCCCACCGGCGCTACCCCCGAGTTTTACAAATCAAAGGGTATGGATATTCCGTCGGCCTATGGCCCCCTGGCCGCCGTGACGCCCGGCACTCCCGGCGGGTTGTGCACCATGCTGGCCGAATACGGTACCATGAGCCTGAAGGAAGTGCTGGCCCCCGCCATGCAACTGGCCGAAGGGTATCCGATCGAAGCCCAGACTGCCAATTCCATCGAACGAAACAAGGACGAGATCAAAAAATGGCCCTATTCCAAAAAGGTATTTCTGACTCACCCGGGGGAGGAACGCGAAGCTCCCCACGCCGGTGAGATCTTCCGCCAGACCGAATTGCTGCAGACCTTGCAAAAACTGGTGGAGGCTGAAGAAAAAGCGCTGAAGGCCGGCAAGTCGCGCAAAGAAGCGATCTATGCCGCCTACGACCGCTTTTACAAAGGCGATATCGCCCGCGAATTTACCCGCGGTTGCCAGGAACAGGGCGGCCTGATCACCATGGAAGACCTGGGCAACTGGAAAGTCTATACCGAGGAACCCGTGATGTCAACCTACAAAGGCATCGAGGTCTACAAGCTCAATTGCTGGGTCCAGGGCCCGGTGATGTTGCAGGCATTGAATATGCTGGAGCAAATGGACGTGAAGTCGATGGGGTACAACTCCGTCAATTATATCCACCACCTCTACCAGGTGATGAACCTGGCTTTTGCCGACCGCGATTTTTATTACGGCGACCCCTATTTCCCGCCGGAAGAACCGATGAAGGGCCTTATGTCCAAAGAATATGCCCGGGAAAGGGTCAAACTCATCAATGCGCTCAAAAACGACCCCCATGTCAAACCGGGCGACCCCTATCCTTTCCAGGGCGGCAAAAATCCATTCCTGAGCCAGTTGCAAAACTGGGGCAGCGCTTCGATGGACGGGCCCGGGCCCAATCCGATGGACGGCCCCGACCTCAAACACCGGGAAGGTTTTTATATGGGTACCACGTCCATTCAGGCTGCCGACGCCGAGGGCTGGGTGGTATCGGTCACCCCTAGCGGGGGATGGATCCCCTCCTGCATCGCCGGCAACACCGGCATGGGCATGAGCCAGCGCATGCAGAGTTTTGTGCTCGACGCCAAAGACGGGCCGTACAACGTGCTGGAACCCGGCAAAAGGCCCCGTGCGACGCTCACGCCCGCTATGGCGCTCAAAGACGGCAAACCCTACCTGTCGTTTGCCGTACAGGGTGGCGACAGCCAGGACCAGAACCTGCTGCAGTTTTTTCTGAATATGGTCGAATTCGACATGAACGTACAGGAGGCCTGCGAAGCCGCCAATATCAACAGTCTGCAGATGCGCAGCAGTTTCGACAAACACGAATCGAAACCCGGTGAACTGCTGTTGAGCGAATCCGTGCCGGACTGGACCCGGCAGTCGCTGCGCAAAATGGGTTACAAACTGAGCTTCGAGGCCCGGACCTCCGGCCCGATCAACGCCATCTTCTTCGACCGAAAAAACGGCTCCTTCTGGGGCGGGTCGAGCAACCATGGGGAGGATTATGGGATTGGGTGGTAGGTGCGCAACGCCAATAGATTAACGACAGCCCTACTTTTGAATTTTGCATTTCACATTTTGCATTTTAACTTTATTTTAATGCAGTCAGTTTGCCCTGACAGGACCTCCAACTGAACAAACCAACGAATTTTCTACCTTTGCCCCGCACAAACGTATGCCTCTGGTTGGGGGACTCAGTCTGTAGTCTGCAGTCCACAGTTGGCAGTCTGCAGGGGGCGGGACGAAGAAATACCAGCTACTGCGGACACGTTCGAAAACAAGGCCTGTGGCAGAAATGAAAAAATACCCGTCTTTGGAGGCTGTACAAGCCGGATTGCACAGCGGAGCGCTGACCTGCGCCGGCCTGGTCGACCACTACCTGGCCCGGATCGAAGCCACCCGCGACCTCAACATCTATATCGAAGTATTTGCCGACGAAGCCCGGCAAAAAGCCCGGGAACTGGACCAAAAACGGCAATCCGGCGATCCGACCGGGCGTTTGGCCGGCATGGTGTTATCCCTCAAAGACGTGATCTGTTACAAGGATCACCAGGTCACTGCGGGCTCGAAGATCCTGTCGGGATATCGCTCCCTGTTTTCAGCAACGGCTGTGGAGCGGGTACTGGTCGAAGACGCCATCCTCATCGGCCGGGTCAATTGCGACGAGTTTGCGATGGGTTCCACCACCGAAACCTCGTATTACGGCCCCACCCGCAATGCCGCCAACCCGGAATACATTCCCGGCGGTTCTTCCGGCGGTTCGGCGGTTGCGGTCCAGGCGGATACCTGCCTGGCGAGTCTGGGTACCGATACCGGCGGATCGGTGCGCCAACCCGCGGCTTTTTGCGGGGTCATCGGGTTCAAACCCACCTACGGTCGCATTTCCAGGCACGGCCTGCTGGCTTACGGCTCTTCCTTCGACCAACTCGGCATCCTTGCCAACAACGTACAGGATACGGCTTTACTGTTGGAGATCATGGCCGGACCGGATGATTACGACGGCACAGCCTCCCGAAAACCGGTACCCGCTTATTCCACCCAACCCCCGTTCGACCGACCGGCCCGGCTGGCCTATTTCCCGGAAGCGATGGAACACCCCGGCCTGGACCCCGGCGTTAAAAAAGCCTGTCAGGCCTGGATCGACAGCGCCCGTGCCCGGGGGCATACCGTGGAAGCCGTCGATTTCCCGCTGCTCGAATACATCATTCCCACCTATTACGTGCTGACCACTGCGGAGGCTTCCTCCAACCTGTCGCGTTACGACGGCATCCGGTACGGTTACCGGAGTCCGTCGGCCACAAACCTGATGGAGACCTATACCCGCTCCCGGACGGAAGGGTTCGGCACGGAGGTGAAAAGGCGGATCATGCTGGGCGCTTTTGTGCTCAGCGCGGGGTACTACGACGCCTATTACGGCAAAGCCCAGCAGGCCCGGCGGATGATCCGCGACGCCACCCTGAAAATTCTGGAAAGTTACGACTTCATCTTCCTGCCGGCGGCTCCCGGCACGGCCTGGCGGCTCAACGAAACCCTCGACGACCCCCTGGCGATGTACCTGGCCGATATCTTTACGGTGCAAGCCAACCTGGCGGGCATTCCGGCCATTGCCTTGCCGGCCGGCGTCCATGAGAACGGGCTGCCGGTGGGCATCCAGTTGATGGGTCGGCCGTTTGGAGAAGGGGAGTTGCTCACCTTTGCGCGTTCGCTGCAACTTTAAGCAGCCAACTTTATTTTGCCAATTCCGAATAAAAATCAATATTTGCCCAATAAACCAGCAAATTATGACCCTGCAGGAATTGTTTGATCAGCTTGCCGAACACCCCCAATACATCATCTTTTACTTCACCTTGTTGCCATTGACCGCTATCCTTGCGGGGTTTATGGGCAAAGGCGAGGGGCATCTTACTCCCTGGAAATATCTGTATTCGGCACTGATCTTTCTGGTTTGCGTGCCGGGTATTTTTGCAGTGACGCTGGACGTGTACATGTTCCTTTTCGAAAAACGGAGCATCCTTGCAACCGATATCTATACACAGATTTTGCCGATCGTATCCATGGTATTGACATTGTTCATCATCAAACGCAACGTCAGCCTGGACGCCATACCGGGGTTCGACAAACTCTCCGGCCTGATCATGATGATCACCGCCACCTTGCTGATCATGTGGGGCCTCGACCGCACCCATTTCTGGGTGTTTGTCAGCGCGCGGTTTGAACAGGCTTTGATCGTATTCATCGTCCTGCTGATCGCAGTTCGGTTTGGTTGGAAGAAACTGTTCAGCGTGGGGCCGGCCAGGTAGGAGGTAGGCTTCAGTTCACAGTTTTCAGTCCACAGTTTTCAGTTGACAGTCCGCAGTCTATGGATACAGGGCAAGGTTGAAGTTCAGTCGTCAGTTATGGTGAACTTTGTGGTTCCCTTGTGTCTTTCCCGCAAGGCGGGACAGGTCGTGATTAAAAGAGGCGGTTCTTCAGTATTCAGCCGGGTGTCCGAGCCAGGTTGAAGAAACAATCCGGGATAAATCAGCGGGAAAGAAATTTCTATTTTTTTTGGATGTTTCAACCGGGATGCCTATTTTGCCCTGCATTCGCCGCCCTTTCCTTATAGAACCATCCGGCAAGTCTTTGCATTTTTCTTTGGATATAATCCTTGCGCCTATGAAAGTCAATACTTTTGATGGTTACGATTCCGGTCAATTCTATGATGAGATGTTCGGATCCGACGGAAAAGTAAGACCCTGGTACCAGGCATTTCGCGAGGAAATAGAGCAAATGACGAGGGATGAACTCCTCGACAAACAACACGCCGCCGAACGGACCCTCCATTCGATGGGCATTACATTTAATGTGTACTCCGAAGGGCAGGGCATCGAACGGATCATGCCCATCGACATTATTCCCCGGATCATTGAGAACAAAGAATGGCTCGAACTGGAAAAAGGCCTCATCCAGCGGGTAACTGCCCTTAACCTCTTCATCGGCGATATTTACGGCAAGCAAAACATCCTGAGGGACGGCATTATCCCCCGGCACGTCATCGAGTCCAGCAAGGGATTCCTGCCGCAATGCATGGGCGTAAAACCGCCAAAAGGCATCTGGTGCCATATTACCGGCACCGACCTGATCCGGGACGACAAAGGCGTTTTTATGGTGCTGGAAGATAACCTGCGCTGCCCGTCGGGGGTATCCTACATGCTGGAAAACCGGGAAGTGCTGAAAAAAGCCTTTCCCGAAGTTTTTGAAAAAATGGAGGTCCAGCACGTTTCCAACTACCCGATCCGGTTGCTGGAAATGCTGCAATACATCAGCGGGAAAACCAACCCGAGGGTGGTGGTACTTACCCCGGGCATTTACAATTCGGCGTATTTTGAACATTCCTACCTGGCCCAGCAAATGGGTGTGGAACTGGTGGAGAGCAGCGACCTGATCGTCACAGGCGGTCTGGTGAAAATGCGAACGACCAAAGGGTTTGAAACGGTAGACGTGATCTACCGCCGCATCGACGACACCTTCCTCGACCCCCTGGCGTTTAACCCGGCATCCCTGATCGGTGTGGAGGGCATTTTTGACGTGTTCAAATCCGGGAAAGTAGCCCTGGCCAACGCCCCCGGCACCGGTGTGGCCGACGACAAGGTGGTGTACGCCTATGTACCCCGCATCATCCGGTATTACCTTGGCGAAGAACCGTTGCTCCCCAATGTACATACCTATATCTGCGAAGAGGCCGACGATTGCAGGTACGTTTTGGAAAACATCGAACAACTCGTGGTCAAGGAAGCCAATGAAGCAGGCGGCTACGGCATGCTGATCGGGCCCAAATCGACAAAAAACGAATGTGACGAATTCCGGGAGCGGATCAAAAATAATCCGCGCAATTACATTGCCCAGCCGACCATTTCCCTTTCACGGGTACCCACGCTGGCCGGGGAAGGTTTTGAGGGCCGGCACGTCGATCTGCGGCCTTATATCCTATACGGAGAAAAGGTGAACGTCATACCCGGCGGCCTGACGCGCGTGGCTTTGCGCAAGGGATCGCTGGTGGTGAATTCTTCGCAGGGCGGAGGGAGTAAGGATACCTGGGTGTTGTATTGAGGGAGGAAGTGCGTGCCACGCCATAAGCATGAGGATGCGTGGATTTGAGGATGCGAGGATACGAGGATTTGAGGATACGAGGATTTGAGGATACGAGGATTGGAGGATGCGAGGATTTGAGGATGCGCCACCTCCGCCTTTGGGCTGCGGCAGCCAGAGGATTTATCCGCAGAATCTGGAAATTTTGGATTAAAACAAAGCGCATGTTAAGCAGGGTTGCCAATTCGATTTACTGGATGAACCGATACGTGGAGCGGTCGGAGAACTACGCCCGTTTTATGGGGGTGACCTTTAACCTCATCCTCGACATGCCCCCCGGCGGCAAACAGCAATGGGAGCCACTGCTGATGGTGACGGGCGACGACCGGTTGTTTTACGAGCATTACGACGAACCCACTCCTGAAAACGTACTCCGGTTCATCAGTTTTGATGAGCGAAACCCCAACGCAGTGCTGAGTTGCCTGTTCAGAGCGCGCGAAAATGCCCGCAGCATCCGGGAGATCATTTCCCGTGAAATGTGGGAACAACTCAACCAGTTCTATCACCGGATCAGGGAACATTCCGGCAAAAAAAAGTGGAATATGGACAACTGGCAGGACTTCTTCAACGAGGTCAAAATGGGCAGCCAGTTATTTTTCGGCATCATCGATTCCACCATTACCCGCAACGAAGGCTGGCATTTTGGCCGGCTGGGCCGCTACCTGGAACGGGCCGATAAAACCTCGCGTTTCATCGATGTGAAATATTTCATTCTGCTGCCAGGTTCGGACCCTGTGGGGAGCAACCTGGACCAGTTGCAATGGTCGACCGTATTAAAATCCGTCAGCGCCTTCAATATGTACCGCCAGGCCTACCGGTCGATCAACCCGCTGGAGATCGTGACCTTCCTGGTGCTTGACCGGGAGTTTCCGCGGTCGATCTATTACTGCCTCCAGCAAGCCGAATTATCCCTGAAAAAAATCAATGGGGGGGCTTCCATCGGCCGGCCCGCCGCCAAATTATTGGGGAAACTGCTGGCAGACCTGGAATATAGTGACGTAAATGATATTTTTGCCCTCGGTTTGCACCAGTTTCTGGACCATTTCCAGTTCAGGCTCAACAAGGTGGGCGATGCGATTTTCGACGCTTACTTCGCCCTGAAACCCCTGAGTGAAATAAAAGAAGGCGCAGACGATCAACAAATGAACATGTCATGACTTACTGCCTTGGTATAAAAACAAAATCCGGATTGATCGGCATATCCGATACGCGCCTTACCTCGGGGACGGAAGTCTCCTCGGCAAAAAAGGTAAGCGTTCACCAGATGAAAAACCACGCTTTTTTTATCATGACCTCCGGGTTGCGGTCCGTCCGTGACAAGGCCATTACCTACTTCCAGGAGGAGATCGGCCAGAACGAGGGGCATTTCAATAAAATGTACAAAGCCGTGAACGCCCTGGCCAACCAGGTACGGCAAGTGGCATCTGAAGACCGGAGCGCGCTGAAAGAAGCCGGGCTGGATTTCAACCTCCACGCCATTGTCGGCGGACAATGCGAGGATGACACAGAACACAAGTTATTTCTCCTGTATCCGGAAGGCAACTGGATCGAGATCGGAGAAAATTCGCCTTTTGTGATCATCGGCAACAGCGGTTACGGCAAACCGTTGCTGTACCGGAACCTGAGTTTCCATTCGGGCATCAGCGAGGCGCTGAAACTGGGTTTTCTGTCTTTTGACGCCACCAAGGTCAGCGTCAGCGACGTGGATTATCCCATCGATGTCACGATATACGAACACAACAGCTTCCAAGTCATTGAACAGCGGCTGAGCAGAGAAGAGATGGAACCCGTGTCCCGGGATTGGAACCGGCTCCTGAAGGATTCCATCGACCAGCTTCAGGATACCTGGATAGAGCATATTTTCATGAAAGCGTAATTTCCGATTTTGAGGATCTTTAAAATGTGTGCCACCTGGAACTCCATGTCAACCACCAGCTTGTTTACCGGTACGGCATACCGGTTGCTCTGGGGCCGCAGCGCCTGCAGCTTTTTCCGCGTTTGGGACATGCACAGAAACTGATCCACCATCAGCTTTCCATCAATCCGAAGCCGGTCAAACAATACAGCAACCTCGATGCGGAGGGTAATATGGCCCATTGGCTGTTTTTTGAAGGCCTGAGCAGCACCCTGGAGGTCAGGCAGATCATCCGGGTGGAGAGCCTGGAATTCAATCCCTTCGATTACATCATCTATCCTTTTGAAGCGGTCCGGCTACCGTTCGACTATCCCGACCATTTGCGGCTGCCGCTCAGCCCTTACCTCGGTGTTCACCCCCCCAAACACCCGGTGACGGAGTGGGCTTCGCATATCCGGTCGGAAGCGGACGACAAAACCGTAGATTTTCTCATCCTGCTTTGTGAACGGTTGAGCAATGATTTCATGTACGAGGTCCGGGAAGTAGGTCCGCCACACCCCCCGGAAGAAACCCTGATCGCCCGGCGCGGTTCTTGCCGGGATCTGAGTTATCTGATGATGGAAGCCTGCCGTTTTGCCGGTTTGGCAGCCCGTTTTGTGAGCGGTTACGCCTGGATGACCGAAGAGCAATCCCACCACGATCTGCATGCATGGGTAGAGGTTTATCTGCCCGGAGCCGGCTGGCGCGGATTTGATCCGACACTGGGCGCTGCCGTCAATGCCAGCCATATCGCATTAGCGGCGTCTGTCCATCCCCATTTGACAACCCCGTTGAGCGGCACCTATTACGGGGGGAATATCTCTGACCTGAAATCCAGAGTCACCGTCGAAAAACTGGAATTCTGAAAACAGGAAGGCGCCGCTGCTGATCCCGGATTATTTGAGATTGGTCTAAACCCTGGGTGAAACCGATCAGGACTATCGTATCTTTGCCGCTATCAACCCAACCAATGTCCCATTCGAAACAAAATTTTGGGTTTCAGAAGATCATCGTCATCGCAGGGGTGACGCTTTTTATCGTCAAGCTTGCAGCCTGGTACCTGACCAATTCGGTATCCATCCTGACCGACGCTCTGGAGAGCACCGTGAATATCCTCACTGCATTTCTGGGATTATACAGTTTGCATCTTTCCGCCAAACCCCGGGATGTGAATCACCCCTACGGCCACGGAAAGGTAGAATTTGTTTCTGCAGCCATTGAAGGCGCACTGATCACAGTGGCCGGGTTGATCATTATATATGAGGCGATCAACAACCTTAAACACCCGCATGCGCTTCAAAAACTTGACTTCGGCATCCTCCTGATCAGCATAACGGCAATCATCAACTACCTGATCGGGTTTTGGGCGGTAAAACTGGGCAAAAAAAATAAATCGCCCGCCCTCGTCTCCAGCGGAAAACATCTGCAGAGCGATACCTATTCGACGGCGGGCATTATCGCAGGGCTTATCCTCATTTGGTCCACTAAAATCCAGTGGCTGGACAGCGCCGTCGCCCTGCTGTTTGCAGGGATCATTATTTTTATGGGCTACAAGATTGTCCGAAGCTCCCTGGCCGGCATCATGGACGAGGCAGATGTTGAACTCCTGAAAGAAATCGTTTCGGTTTTACAAAAGAACCGGAACGAAAACTGGATTGACCTCCACAACCTCAGGGTGATCAAATATGGCAGCGTCCTGCACCTGGATTGCCACCTGACCGTACCCTGGTATTTCAACGTGCACGAAGCGCATGAGGAGGTTGAGGGGCTGAGCAGCCTGGTTAAAAGCAATTTTGGCAACAATGTCGAATTGTTTGTCCATACCGACGGGTGCCTGCCTTTTTCGTGCAAGGTATGTTTGAAAAAAGAGTGCACCCAGCGGCAAAATAAATTTGAGGGTAAAATCGATTGGACTGTGGCCAACATCTCGCCGGACAAAAAGCACCGGATGGATTAAATGATTGATAACCCAAAACCTGGCAAAACTGCTACATTTGCACCCTGTCAGTTTTATACTAACGGAATATGGAAAAGCAACACCCGACCAAAAAAAATTATACCCTGATCACGGGCGCAAGCACCGGATTGGGTAAGGCGCTGGCCTTTGAATGCGCGGAAAGGCGACAAAACCTGATCCTCGTCGCACTTCCGGAAGAAGGATTAAATACGTTGAGCGACCGGATTGCAAAGATCTATAACATCGACGTCGTTTATTATGAAACAGACCTGACAGAGGAATACAGCCTTGACAATTTGCTGAAATGGGTCCTGGCCAATTTCCGGGTAAATTTCCTGATCAACAATGCGGGCATTGGCTGCACCAGAGCCCTGGATCAGATGCCCTCCGCTCAATTCGACACCATGATCAAGCTGAATGTCCGGGTAACCAGTCTGTTGACCTTTCACCTGCTCAACGAACTGAAATCGCATAAGAAGGCTTATATCCTGAACGTTTCCAGCATCACTTCCCTGATGCCCTCCGCGTATAAAACCGTCTATTCGGCTTCCAAGGCTTTTATTTATTCCTTTTCCCGTGGGCTGCGGCAGGAACTGAGGGGAAGCGGCGTACACGTCAGCGTGTTGATGCCCGGTCCTTTGCGAACCAACACCTCTGTGACGGAGCGGCTCAAAAAACAAGGGGTTTTTGGCAAAATGATCGTCCTTTCACCTGAAACCGCCGCCAGGATCGCCCTTAAAAAGACCCTGAATAAACATCCCGTCATCATGCCCGGTTTGGTGAATCGGATCAGCGGATGGCTCATGAAGGCCATGCCCAAAAGCATCGGCGTTCCTTTACTCTCTTTTATTTATTCCAAGGAAGCGGAAACGGCGTTACCCGCCCCTGCCGTTGGCGTCCGTCCCAATATTATTCCGATGTTCAACGAAGAGCGATGAAAGAAGAACCGGTTACCGGCAATCCCCTTGTTTTTGTAACGGGCGGCACCGGATTGATCGGCGCCCACCTCTTATCGGATCTTGCCGCCAGGGGCTTCAGGGTGCGGGCTTTAAAGCGCAAAAAAAGCGATCTTTCGGCCGTGCAAAAAATATTTGGGTACTATCATCCCGATCCTGACCAGGCATTGGCCCAAATTGAATGGGTGGATGGAGATCTGGATTCAACCGCTTTTTTGCAGGAGGCGCTCCAGGGCATCGGGCAGGTGTACCACTGTGCAGCGATGGTGTCTTTCGACCCGAAAGACCGCATCCGGATGATGGAGACCAATGTAGGAGGCACGGAAAAGATCGTGGGCCAATGTTTAAGATCCGGCGTCAGAAAATTTTGTTTTGTCAGTTCTTCCGCTTCCCTGGGTAAACCTGCCGACGGTATGGCAGCCTCGATTGACGAACTTACGCCCTGGACCTTTTCCGGCGATCTGTCCGATTACGCCGTCAGCAAATATCAGGCGGAACAGAAGGTTTGGCTGGCCGCCAGGGAAGGCCTCCGGTCGGTGATCATCAATCCGGTGATCGTCATCGGACCGGGTGATTGGTCCAGGAGCAGTTCAAAGATCATCCGGACCGTTTGGAAAGGTTTTCCTTTTTATACCTCAGGGGTGAATGCTTTTGTGGATGTGCGGGATGTAACAAAATCGGCCATCTTGCTGATGGAAAGTCCTATCCACGGCGAAAGATTTGTCGTCGCCGCTGAAAACCTGCCCTATAAACATCTTTTTGACCAGATTGCAGACCGTCTGAACAAAAGAAAACCGTTCATTCCCCTGTCCGGTTTTATGAGCGGGGTCGCCTGGCGGGCCGATTGGGCGGTCAGCAAACTGACCGGAAAGCCGCCCCAACTCACGCGGGCTGCAGCCATTTCTGCACAAAAACGCTATTATTTCTCCAACAAAAAGATCCGCAATGCGCTGGGGATCGAATTTATCCCGATCCACCAGTCGATCAATGACACTTGCCGCCTCTTTCTTGCAGAGCACCAAATCCCTTAAGTTTTCAGGAAACTGCGGTTTTTTTCCTGCACTTTTCGAACCAGTCCGGTTACGGTATTCCTCGGCAGGAACCGGTGAGCATGCGCCAGGCAATAATTGATAAAACCCGGTATGGCTACCGTTTTCCCTTTTTTCATAGCTGCATACCCGATCATGGCCACTTCTTCGGGGGAAGAGCTGATCCAACTGCTGGACGTCATTTCAGGTTTTCCAACCCCGACCGTCGCCTGAAAACCAGTACGGGTCAGCCCGGGGCACAAAACGGTTACGGAAACCCCCGAACCTTTCAGTTCGTTGGCAATGGCTTCGGAGAAAGAAAGCACATAAGCCTTGCTGGCGTTATAAACGGCCATCAAGGGACTGGGCTGGAACCCGGCCACCGACGAAACATTCAGGATATAACCCTTACCCCTGCTCAGCATGCCGGTGAGGAACAATTTGGTCATATGGGTCAGGGTGAGTACATGCAGGTTCAGCATGCGGCCTTCGCGGGCCCAATCCGTATCCGAAAAATTCCCGAAGGTGCCGAAACCTGCGTTGTTGACCAGGACGTCTACAATTATACCCCTTCCGGACAACGTATCGTGAATATCGGCAGCGGCTCCTGCCCGGGAAAGATCCTCCTGGATCGTTCCGATTTCGATTCCGGGATTGATCCCTTGAAGTATATCCCGGGATTCGGCCAATTCTCTGGCCCGGATATCCACCAGGATCAGGTTGAAGCCGTCCTTTGCCAGGAGTTTTGCCAGTTCCAGGCCGATGCCGCCGGAGGCCCCGGTGACCAGGGCGGTTTCCCGGTGATTTGCCGTATGTTTGTTCATAAGTTAAGCGGATCCTGTATTTTGGTTCTTTTAATCCAATCCAGGGTTTTTTCCAGTGCGTCCTCCAGCCGGGTGGGCGCGTATCCAAGTTCCGTTTGGGCCTTTTTGCTGCTCATGCCCCAGTGTTTGGTCAGTTTATGGACAAAGGCGGGCACGATGAGCGGTTTTTTGCCTGTCAGCCGTGCTTTTAAAACTTCCAGGCGCGAATATAGAAGCATCGGGCCGATTGGTGCGCGAAATAATTTTTGCCGGCTGCCCGTCATTCTGCGGAGCAGGGTAAAAAACTCATTGTACGATATATTGTCGCCGCCCAGGATATAACGTTCACCCGGTTTGCCTTTTTCCATGGCCAGAATATGTCCGTCAACCACGTCGTCCAGATAAACGTAATTGCCGATGCTTTCCCCGTCGCCCGGTATCAGGCGCCACTTGCCTTCCTGAAATTGTTTGATGAGCCGGGTGACGGAATTGCTTTCGTTCAGGGCGCCCGGGCCAAAAATACGGGTCGGATTGACAACCACGACTTCCATACCGCGGCCGAGGTAAGAAAAAACCAGTTGTTCGGCTTCCAGTTTCGATTGTTCATACCCTGAAGCCAGGTCGGGTTGAGGGTGCGTGGTTTCGTCCACCAGGACGCCGTTGCCCGGTGAATGGCCCATGACTCCGCCGGTCGAGGTCATCACCACCTTTCGGACCCCCGCAGCCAGTGCCGCAGTCATTAAATTCCGGGTTCCGTCCACATTGATGAGCCGGAACCGGCCTGGATCTTTTGCCCATACGCCGGCATAGGCCGCCAGGTGATATACCGCCTGGCAACCCTGGACGGCTGCAGCCAGGCTATCCGTATCGAGCAGGTCGCCTTTAAAAACGCGGATGCCGGGGTGGTCAAACACCTTTCCGTTTGGGGTCGACCGGGCCAACGCGTGTACCTGCAAACCTTGTTCCGCCAGCCGCCGGCAAAGCGGAATGCCGACGTAACCGGTGGAACCGGTAACCAGTACCTTCATTTCAATTTCATTTCAGGGTGGAAATATAGAGAAAGCCATTCATTGCTCAAAGCCATGACGACATGGACCAGGAAAGCCGCCCATATATTCCCCACCGACCAGGTGACCAGGCAAATGACAATCCCGAAGGGAATGGCGCCCAACGATTCTTTCATTCCTTTCGGCAAATGAGCCAGGGCATAGATCGACGCGTTCAGGGCGATGGCGGGCGTCAATCCGATCAGCGGAACCAGCGGGACAAATAAAATTCCGCGGAACAGCAACTCGTAGGCCAGCAAATAAAACGCCCACGTGGCGCCGCTGAGCGCCAGAACGGGGTAAGTCCATTCCCCAATCCGGATCTGGGGGTACATCCTGAGGTTGGAGGGTTTGCGGGCATTTAAAAAATTGATGCCAACTACAATCGCCGACAAGGCAAGGGTCCATTTGGCAGTTGACCCGGGATTTGAAAAACCCAGCCCCAGATGAGTTGGTTGGAGGCCGGCAAACAACAACATGGCCAAAAGCGGCAACAGCCCCAGAAAAACAACCCCGGTCATGCGCTGAAAGCAGGCGATGCGGATCGCGGAATCGCGTTCGCTGCTGTCCGCGGCCAGTTTTCGGTTGATCTCTTCCGAATGGGCAATAAAATAATAGCTTAAATACCCGGTCGCAACGCTTGCAATCGCCAGGGTGAATACCGGGTTTCCTTCAGGCAGGATATTCCACATAGTTTCTGGGGGTTTCGTACAACCGGACGGTCAGTTCATAACGGTCTTCCAGCCGGGTGCGCAGCAACTGCCAGATGACAAAACAAATGTTTTCAGCCGTAGGGTTCAGATTTTTAAATTCCGCTGTATCCAGGTTGAGGTTTTTGTGGTCGAACCGGCATTCCACTTCTTCATAGATGATTTCTTTCAACTGCTTCAAGTCGATCAGGTAACCAGTCTCGGGGTCGGTTTCGCCGGTGATCTTTACTTCCAGTTCGTAATTATGGCCGTGGAAATTCGGATTATTGCAAAGTCCGAAGACCCGGTTGTTCTTTTCATCGGTCCAGGCAGGGTTATACAGTCGATGGGCGGCATTAAAATGAGCCCGCCGGAATGCAGAGATTCTCATAAGTGTATCCGGTTGAGTCCTGTTTTGAAACAAAAAAGAAAGGCCTTGGTTGAGGTCTGAAAATTTGAGCGTCGTTTATTTAGAAGAATTATTATTAACTTTACCCGTTGAAAAGCCTGAAAGGGTAATAAAGTGAGTGTTATTCACCAATTTACAGTCGAAGGAATCGACGGTGAGATCATATATAGCCTTCGCAACACCCGGTATATGCCTGGTTGTGCAACAAAAAGGCCAACGGTGCGCTGGATTGTGAGGTAGAATGGAATTTTCAGAAATTTCTGCCGGATGAGAACGGGCGCCTGGTCAACTGCATAGCTTCCAACGTCAGTCCTTTGGATGAGTCCATTCTTACATGGATAACATCCGGTGAATAAATGTACACTTCTTTTCCCGTTCAGGCGGCGCCCAAAGCCGTGAAATGCAAGGGAAATGTTATTCAATGAAGTAATTGGGCTGTATGAGGCCAAACAAACGGCCAGGCAAATGGTGGGAACCGGCAGGTTGCCCCATTCCATCTTGTTGTTCGGCCCTGCCGGCGGCGGCGGGCTGGCGCTTGCCCTGGCTTTTGCCCAATACGTATTGTGTTCCGACCGCAAGGCCGACGATGCTTGCGGTGTGTGTGCCAACTGCCTTCGGACCGCCCGGTTTATCCATCCCGACCTTCATTTTTCTTTTCCGGTTACCGGCGCCAATGTAACCAGCGACGACCACCTGGCAGCGTGGCGGACAGCGATCGCCCAAAACCCTTACCTGGAGGTCAACGACTGGCTGCAAAATATCGGCGCCGAAAACAAACAAGGCAATATCAACAAGGAGGAATGTTACCGGATCATCCATAAACTCAGTCTCAAGTCTTTTGAAGACAACCACAAAATCCTCCTCATGTGGTTGCCCGAATACCTCGGCAAGGAAGGCAACCGCCTGCTCAAGCTGGTAGAAGAACCCCCGGAGAATACACTTTTTTTGCTGGTTTCGGAGAATACGGAGCTGATCCTGCCCACCATTTTATCCAGGTGCCAACTGATCCGGGTACCCAGGTTCACCGACGAAGAATTGGCCGGAGGGCTGGAATCCAGGGGCTATGCGGGGGAGGCTGTCGCCATTGCCCACCTGGCCGACGGCAATTTTAACGAAGCCCTCAAACTGGCCGGCCGGCAGGAAGGCGACAATTCCCGTTTGTTCCTCGATTGGCTGCGGAAATGTTACCGCGGCAACGGGGTGGAAATGGTCAATTGGGTAGAAAAACTATCTGCTTTGGGGCGGGAGAACCAAAAAAACTTTCTGATGTACGGGTTGCATTTTCTCCGGGAATACCTGGCGTTGAAATTTACCGGAGAAAGCAACGTCCGGCTTCGCGGCGAAGAATTGTCCACCGCCGGGAAAATGACCGATATTATCGGCCTGGACCAATTGGAACAACTGGCGCATTTGTTTTCTGAATGCGCATACCATATCGAACGGAATGCCAATCCGAAAGTATTGTTTCTGGATGCTTCCATTCAAGTAAACCAAATTTTAAAACGGAAGACGCCGGCTGCCGGCGTTCACGAAATAATGCGATAAAATGGGATGTCTGGGATGTTCAGTAAGTACCCAAAACGGTAAACCCGGCGGTTGCGGAAGCTCCGGCGGCTGTTCTACCGGCGGTTGTAACCGTCTAAATACCTACGACTGGATCAGCGCAGCGGAAATTGAAGATATCATTCCTTATGATGTAGTGGAGGTGAGCTTCAAAAACGGCGCCCGCAAAAGTTTCTTCAGAAATACGGAGTTCAGCCAGGTAATGACCGGCGATACCGTCGTGGTGGAAACCGGCAGCGGCTACGATATCGGACTGGTCACCCTGTCCGGGGAATTGGTTCGCCTCCAGATGAAAAAAAAGAAAGTGAGCGAAAACTCCGTTACCCAAAACATCATCCGGAGGGCCAACGAACGGGATATGGAACGCCTTCAGGAAGCCCGCGAACTGGAACGGTCCACCATGGTTCAAGCCCGGGCAATCGCCCGCACACTCGGCCTCGACATGAAGATCGGCGACGTGGAATACCAGGGGGATAAAAGGAAGGCTACTTTTTATTATACCGCCGACGGCCGGGTGGATTTCCGGGAACTGATCCGGCATTATGCCAAGGATTTCCGGGTCAAAATCGAAATGCGGCAGATCGGCGCCCGTCAGGAATCGGCACGCATCGGCGGACTTGGGTCCTGCGGTCGCGAACTTTGCTGCTCTACCTGGCTGACCGATTTCAAATCGGTTTCCACCGCCGCCGCACGTTACCAGAACCTGGCCATTAACCAGGCCAAACTCTCCGGACAATGCGGTCGCCTGAAATGCTGCCTCAATTACGAACTCGACACGTATATGGATGCGCTCGAACATTTCCCCAAAAATGCAGAGCGCCTGGAAACGGAAGAAGGCCGGGCAGTCCTGGTCAAAACCGATATTTTCAAAAAACTCATGTTCTATGTCTACGACGGCAAAAACAGGAATAATACCTTCTATGCCCTGGCGCCGGAGCAGGTCAGGGAAATTCAGCAAATGAACGCCCAGGGCAAAAAACCCGCCAACTTCGGCGAAGCTGCCACCGTCGTTGCAGCAGATTCTGAAGAACGGGATTTTGAAGACGTAACCGGGGTCATCGAACTTCCACCCGACGAACGGCGCAAAAAGAAAAAAAAGAAAAAGAAAAAAGGCCCTCCAGGTCAGGAATCAAGGCCGGACGGAAGTGACCAGCGACGCTCCAGGCCGCCACAGGACCGGCCACCCCGGGAAGGCGGCGGCGGACAAGGACAACCCGGACAAAACAGGAATAAACCGCCTAAAACCGATAAACCGCCCCGGGAAGGGGGTGGCCAGGGGCAGCCCGGACAAGACCGCAATAACCCGCCCAAAGGCGACAGACCGCCGCGGGATTGGAAAAAAACAGACCGCAACAAAAAACGATAGACCTCTGAAATGGTTTATCAGGTTGAATGTTTCCTGAACCTGAATATTCAACTGAAAACAGAAAGCATGAAATACGATCTTACCATTATCGGTTCCGGCCCCGGCGGATATGTGGCTGCCATCCGCGCCGCACAATTAGGGCTGAAAACCGCCTTGATCGAAAAATACGATACCCTGGGGGGGACATGCCTGAATGTGGGCTGCATCCCATCAAAAGCCTTGCTGGACTCCTCCGAACATTTCCATGCAGCCAGGGAAAATTTTGGCGAACACGGCATTCTTTTAAAAGACCTTGCCGTGGATATGCCCCAAATGGTCCGCCGGAAAAACGAGGTGGTGGATCAAACCTGCAAAGGGGTGGATTTCCTGATGAAAAAAAACAAGATCGACGTTTACCACGGTCACGGCGCTTTCGAAACTCCTAAAAAAATCCGGGTCACAAAAAAAGACGGCGCCGTTGAAAGCCTCGAAACGGAAAATGTCATCATTGCCACCGGTTCCAAACCCATCGTGCCTCCCGCTTTCAATTACGACAAAAAAAGAGTCATCACCTCAACCGAAGCCCTGAACATTACCGCTGTACCCAAAAAAATGGTCATCATCGGCGGCGGTGTGATCGGCCTGGAACTGGGGTCTGTTTTTGCCCGGCTGGGAACCGAAATTGATGTGGTGGAGTACCTCGACCGGATCATCCCGGGCATGGATGCCGATTGCAGTAAGGAACTTCAGCGATCCCTCAAAAAACTGGGCATGCGTTTTCACCTCAAACATATGGTTACCGGGGTGAAAACAAAAAAAAATGGTGTTCTGGTGGAAGTAAAACCCCGGGACAAGGAAGAAAAATTTGAACTGGAGGCCGACTATTGCCTCGTCGCCATCGGGCGCAAACCCTATACCGACGGATTGGAACTGGAAAAAGCCGGGGTCCTGGCCGACGACAAAGGCCGGATACTGGTTGACGAACACCTGGCCACCAATATTCCCGGTATTTATGCCATCGGCGATGTGGTGCGCGGCGCCATGCTGGCCCATAAGGCAGAAGAAGAAGGCATTTTTGTAGCAGAATCCATCGCCGGGCAAAAACCGCATATCAATTACAACCTCATTCCCGGTGTCGTATATACCTGGCCCGAAGTGGCCGGAGTGGGGCAAACCGAAGAGGAACTCAAAGCAGCCGGGGTACCTGTCAAAATTGGCAAATTTCCGTTCAAAGCCCTGGGCAGGGCCCGCGCCAGCATGGATACCGATGGCATGGTCAAGGTGATCGCACACCAGGATACCGACGAAATCCTGGGGGTCCACATGGTCGGCCCGCGCGCCGCCGATATGATCGCGGAAGCCGTAGCGCTGATGGAATTCCGGGCCAGCGCCGAGGATGCGGCCAGGATCAGCCATGCCCATCCCACGTTTACCGAGGCCTTCAAGGAAGCTGCTTTGGCGGCTACGGAGAACCGGGCGCTGCATGTTTGAAGACGGCCCACGGTAGACGGTTTATGGTTTACGGCTCATGGCAGATGCCGGGCTGCCAACTGCTCACAACTCACAGCTCACAGCTCACAGTCAGTTTTTTATCATTACTTTCCTGTAGATTATCCCGGATCGGGTGATGAACTGCAAAATGTAGACGCCAGCCTGCACATCTGAAACGTTGAAGGCCTCGTTGTCCGGTTCAAACGACCTGATTTTCCGCCCGTTGATATCCGTCAGGCATAAGGCATTGATCCGGAGCGAAGGGTCCTTTTTCAGCCGGATCGTATTGGATGCAGGATTGGGGAACAGGATAATTTCCCGGCCAGAATCCAGGCTGGCGGCGGCATCGGGCATACACGCCTCATAAGACAGGATCTTCACCCCGGTCCAGTTGGATGAAAAAGGAATAAATGTAAAAATGTAGGATAAGAAGATTTGATCGCCCGACCGGTCCACGCCCCAGGTTCCGATTTGATTGGAAACACCTCCGAAAAAGCCGCAGGAATCAGGGTTTTCGGGGTCGGCGACCGATACCAGGTGCAGGTCCGACTTGCCGGTAGCCACAAATAGCACCTTACAATCCGGGTCGTAGGCCAGTTCGTTGGCATGGCCGGGGCTTCCGGCCCATACGAAGGGGTTATTCGTGGGGCAGGCCCAGGGGCGCCACCAGCCCATTTGCCGGATATCTCCCGGGTCGGAGGCGTCGAGCACTTCCACACCACAATAATCGATACTTGCATAAATCCGGGCGCCGTCCAGGATGAGGTTATTGTATGCGGTGGCAAAACCGGTGAGTATGCTGTTGCAATAGCGGGAAAATTCGATCGGATTTTCCTTGTCCTGGACGTCCAGCACCCGCAACCCGCCCCGGTCGTAACAAAGCCAGAGTGTGTCATTGCGGATCTCCATGCCCCGTGCGTTGTATTTGGCGGTATCGCCCGGAGGGGGCGGACCGTGGGGAAAGTCCAGCGAAGGTTTGAAGTTTTTGACGTGGGCGATCTGGTTTTTATTGGATATATCCAGGATGATCAGGCCGTTGTCCATCGCGCCGAGGTAGGCGTAATCGCCCTCTGCCTTCACGATGCCGGCCCCGCCTTTGTGGAAATCGGGAGAAATCCAGAAACCGGTTACAAAGGCAGTTTCCGGATCAGCCACATCAACAATAGCCATCCCCGGGCTTTGTTGTACACCCGGGAAATGGTTTCCCAGGGCCAGGTAAAGGTAATGACCGTACTGTTCCAGGTTCATGACTTCCAGACCATTCCATTCCGATGTTGGGATGACCGCCGCAGGCGCAGGCGCCGCAAGGTCGGACAGATCGAAAATTTTCAGCCCGCCTTCCTTTGAAGCAATGTACAAAAAGGGGCGCCCCAACCGGTCTTTCCGCATGGTCATGACATTCTGGGTCGACACGGAAGGTATATCAGTTTGAAAGTCAAGCGTTTCGTCCGGGCATTGGGCATGAACGCCCCGGCTGAAGGACAAGGTCAACAGCAGGATAAACCCGAACCGGCCACGTCGGGAAGTTTTACCGGTTAAAAAAAAAGTAAATAGGAGCATATTAAACGGTTTCTTTCCTGGCAAGTATGTATTTTTGAAACAAATCAAACGCATGAAAGGATTGATCAAACTGGAAGAACTGGCCATGCTGTTTTTTTCAGCCTGGTTGTTTGCCACAACCGGATACGCCTGGTATTGGTTCTGGGTATTTCTGCTGGCCCCGGATCTGAGTATGATCGGCTACCTGGCCGGGCCCAAAGCCGGGGCTTATCTCTACAATTTTTTCCACCATAAAGCTTTGGGGCTCTTCCTGATCTTCGGCGGATGGTACGCGCTGGCGCCGATGATCACGGCAGCGGGCATTGTGCTGTTCGGCCATTCGAGCATGGACCGCGCTGTCGGATACGGACTTAAATATACGGATGATTTCAGGAACACACATTTGGGCCGGATCGGGAAGGGATAGTTGACAGTCCGCAGTCTTTTTATACGTTGTCAAATGAAAATTCATTCCCCCATTCTCATGAACTGCCAACTGCCAACTGCAGACTGCCAACTGGATTCACACATTCCGGCTATCCGCTCCCCAGGCCAGTTTGCTCCGGATGGTTGCCAGGAAACCTACATCGAGCAATTGGACCAATTTTACGGTGAAGGCGTTTTTGCGAACGGCCAGTTGGTGGGCCGAGGTGATGGACTCAAATCTGGAATCCAGAGTACAAAGGAAGTTTTCAGCGCGGCCTTCGATCTCGAAGGAAATCACGGAATCATCCGATAATACGATCGGGCGCACATTGAGGTTATGGGGCGCCACCGGGGTGATCACAAAATTGCTCGAATCGGGAAAAATGATCGGCCCCCCGCAACTCAGGCTGTACCCGGTAGAACCGGTAGGCGTTGCCACGATCAGGCCATCCGCCCAATAAGAATTGAGGTAGGCGCCGTTGATGTACGTATGAATAGTGATCATGGAGGAAGTATCGCGTTTCAGCAACGCAAAGTCGTTGAGGCCGAACGGGATCTCGCCAAACAACGACAGGTTGCTCTCTACCCGGATAAGTTGTCTTTCTTCAAGGCTGAACATCCCCCGCTGAAGCAGGGTGATCGCCTCATTGATGCGTTTTTTTTCGATGCTGGACAAAAAACCGAGCCGCCCCAGGTTGATACCCACAATCGGCACCCCGCTGTTGCGGATATGCGTGACGGCTTCCAATATGGTGCCGTCTCCGCCCAGGGTGATAAAAAAGTCAAATTTTTTGACGCTGAAATCCAGGTATCCTTCAAAAATGCCGACATCCCGGCTGAATTTGACCTTGCCTTCCAGTTTTTCCAGGTATTCGCCGAACACATACACGTTGATGCCGTCTGCGTGAAGGGCATCAAACAATTGCTGGATATGACCGAGGTCTTTCTCCTTGGCTTCTTTCCCGAATACAACAACTTGCATAGGGTTTGGGTAAGGTTCAAATATTGGTATTCAGACGTAAAAATATCCCTTTTTCCGATAAATGGTTGACGCTGTAATTGATTTGAATGACCATATTGTAATAAAGCAGAATATCCAGGCCCAGGCCTCCGCCCCAAAGCTGGCGATTGGCAAAACTATTGTCCTTTCCGGTAAAAGGGTCGTTGGCGTATGCCGTTCCGCCGTTCAGGTTGAGAAACAATTTCACAGGCAGGCTTCTGAAGGTTTTGAGCGGCATCAGCTTGCCGATTTTCAGCTCCTTTTGCAGAAACTGATACCGCAGAAAAGACCGGACAATGCCCATGTCCAAACCGTCAACCAGGTATAATTCATATCCGTATAACGTATTTTCAGAAAAACCGAGCGCCCGGTAATCCGTAAAAGGCTGGCGTTCTCTGATCAGGGAATATTTCCACGATGTCCGGAACCCCGTACTCCATCTGCCGCCCAGCGGGAAAAAATGGTCGTACCGCGCCTCCAGGGTAAGGGCATTCCGGTCTTTGAAAATCCCGAGGCCGTCTTTTTCCAGGCGCGCCGTGAAATACGATCCGGAAAACGGGTAATCCTGTACATCGCGCTGGTCGTAGGCAAATTGGTAACTGAGCGTAAAAAAACGTTGCAATTGCCGGCCATTGAGGAAAAAATCCGGATTCAGCTCTTCGGTTACAATGCCGTCGATCTGATTCTGCTCATACCGGAGCCGGAGGGTATGGAACAGATGATAACCGGGCCTGTAAGTCAACCCGACTTCCGCCCGAAACCGTTGGTACAGAAAATTATTGTCGGCATCCCTGAAAAAGAGCTGTTTGTTCCCGACCGTGGCGTAATTGAGTTCCCGGTTCCGGGAAAAGGCCAACTC
The DNA here is from genome assembly GCA_964558465.1 of uncultured Lewinella sp. Lineage (GTDB taxonomy): Bacteria > Bacteroidota > Bacteroidia > Chitinophagales > Saprospiraceae > JACJYC01. The sequence continues at coordinate 74,855 of CAZLEF010000021.1, forward strand.
CGATTCGATCCCCAGGGTTTGCTGCCGGTTGATATACGGCATGGTATATTTCAGGGCGTAGGTCCGGGTATACCCGTATTTGGCGGTGAGTTTCAACCGGTCTTTCTGTCCGGTGAAATTAAGGTGCGTGAATTCAATGCCAAAATTGACCCGGTCAAGCGATCGTTTTTGTTCAGACCACCAGACATTAAAATTCCGGTCGGCCAGTTCAAATACGGGTACCGGATAAATGTACCAGGTTTCAACCACAACAATCAGAATATGGACTTTATTGGTGGCGCTTTCCCAGTTTTTAAAAGTAATGCTCGCCTGATTGAACAACCCTGTGTTCATGACCAGGGCTTCGCTTTCCAGCAATATGCCGCTGAGCTGCGCTACGGGTATGGTATCCCCTTCGTGGAATTTCAGTTCTCTCAGAATGATGGACGTCCGGGTCCTTTGATTCCCTTCGATTGAAATTTTGTCGATAAAAACCATTTCGGACTGCCCCCGGAGCCCGTTCACCCATCCTGCCAATGCCAATAAAACAACAACTGCCCTGATCATGTCGCCTCCCTGTTTTTGGAATAAATACCGCGCTTCGGATAGTTTTGAAAAACCATCTGTTCTTCGGAAAAATAGCTATGGGTAACAGGCAATCTTTACAGCAATTCCTGGCAGGCATTATACAGGTCCTGCCAACCGTTTCGTTCTCTCATGACAATCTGAAGGTATTCTTCCCAGGCAGCTTTATCCTGCACAGGGTCTTTGACCACCGCGCCCGTAAGGCCGGCGGCCAAGTCTTTTGCTTTCAGCACGCCGTCGCCAAAATGGGTGGCCAGCGCCTGTCCGTTCTGTACGACCGAGATCGCTTCGGCTGTACTCAATGTGGCGGAAGGGCTTTTCAGGCGTGTTTTTCCGTCGGCTGTTTTTCCGCTCCGCAATTCACGGAAAATGGTCACCAGCCGCTGGATTTCTTTGACCGGCGCCGATTCTTCCGGCAATTCGAGGGCTTTACCCAGCCTGGCGACCCGGTTTTGAACGATGCCGACTTCCGCTTCCAGGGATTCGGGCAGCGGCATCACCACGGTATTAAACCGCCTCCGGAGGGCGCTCGACAGTTCATTGACGCCTTTGTCCCGGTCGTTGGCCGTGGCGATCAGGTTAAACCCGCGCCGGGCTTGTACTTCCTGGTTCAATTCCGGTACCGGCAGGGTTTTTTCCGACAGGATGGTGATGAGGGCATCCTGTACATCCGACAGCAGGCGTGTCATTTCCTCCATTCGCACGATCTTTCCTTCCCGCATGCCTTTCATGACAGGACTGGGTACCAGCGCCTGTTCGGAGGGGCCCTCGGCGATCAGGCGGGCATAGTTCCAGCCATACCGCACCGCCTCTTCGCTCAGGCCCGCCGTACCTTGTATCAACAACGTCGAATCTCCGCAAATTGCTGCGGCCAGGTGTTCGGACACCCAGGTCTTCGCCGTGCCCGGAACGCCGATGAGCAGCAGCGCCCGGTCGGTCAGCAGGGTGGCTACGGCTACTTCTATCAGTCTGCGTTTGCCAAAATATTTGGGTTCTACCTCCAACCCGTTCCGGAGTTTGCCTCCCATCAGATAGGTCACCACTGCCCAGGGCGAAAGTTTCCAGTTGAGCGGCCTGGTATGCGGATCGTTTTCTGCCAGCGCTTTCAATTCTTCGGCGTAGACCTCTTCGGCATGGGGCCGCAATATTAGTGAGTCGGACATCCTGGTCGCGGTTAAAATAGATCACAAATCGATTTCCACAAATACCGGGCAGTGATCCGAATGCACGGCGTCGTTGTAGTGCCCCGCGCTGCGAAGCTGCCCTGCGAGGTTATCGGTCACCGACTGGTAGTCGATCCGCCAGCCTTTATTGTTGCTCCTGGCGTTAAACCGGAAACTCCACCAGCTGTATTCCACTTTATCCGGGTTCAGGGCCCTGAAGGCATCCGTAAACCCGCTGTTGAACCACTTGGTCATCCAGGCCCGTTCGTCGGGTAAAAACCCGGAAGAATTTTTATTGCCCTTCGGATCGTGTATATCGATTTCCTGGTGGGCGATATTGTAATCACCGACCACGATCAGTTTGGGCCGTTGCCTGCGCAATTCCTGCACCCAATTGAAAAAATCATCCAGGAAGACCATTTTGAACGCCTGGCGGTCTTCGCCAGTGGTTCCGGACGGGAAATAACAATTCAGCAGGGTCCAGTCTCCGAAATCGGTCCGTAAAATGCGGCCTTCGTCGTCGTATTTGCTGATTCCGCAGCCGGCCTGAACGAGGTCGGGTTCGCGCCTGGAAAAGGTAGCCACGCCGCTGTAGCCTTTTTTCTGGGCGGAGTGCCAGTAGTGGCGGTAGCCCAGTTCATCAAAATGGCCCAGTTCAAGCTGGTCGGGTTGAGCCTTGGTTTCCTGAAAACACAGGATGTCGGCATTTTGGGTATCGATCCATTCAAGCAGGGTTTTGCCCATAGCCGCCCGGATGCCGTTGAGGTTGTAGGAAATGATCTTTTGCATCAACGCGTATTCTGATTTAAGGTCTTACCGGATTGAGGTTGAACTGATATTCCTTCGGCGGCTCGGCGCCCAGGAGGTTTTTCACAAAATAATCCCAGCGTTTGCGCATCATATAGGGTTCGTTGCCAAATCCATGGCCCCGGTTCGGGAACAGGACGAGGTCAAAATCCTTGTTGGCGGCGATCAGTTTATCCGCTACCAGAAGCGTATTGTAAACGGGCACGTTGCCGTCCATAGTACCGTGAGCGAGCATTAATTTCCCTTTCAGGTTTTCTGCCAGCAACTGGTTGGCCTGGTTGTCGTAATTGGTCGTTCCGTCCGGATTGGTGACGAGCAGGCCCTGCCATTTTTCGGCCCAGTCGTCTTCGTAGTTCCGGTTATCGTGGTTGCCGGCGCCGCTCACCGCCACCTTGAAAAAATCGGGGTAGCGCAGGATGGCGTCGGTGGAGGCAAAACCGCCGCCCGAATGGCCGTATATACCCGCACGGCTGATATCGATCCAGGGATACCGATCGGCCAGTTGCTGCATGCCGGTGATCTGGTCGGGCAGGCCGTTGTCGCCCATATTGCCGTAATAAGCTGCATGGAAGGATTTTGACCGGTAGGGGGTCCCCAGTGCATCAATGGCGACCACCACAAACCCCAGGTTGGCGATCGCCTGGTTGTCGCGCCGGCCGGCAGAGAAACTCCGGCTGCCGACGCTTCCCGTCTGCGGGCCGGGGTAAATATAGTTAATGATGGGATATTTTTTATTGGGGTCAAAATTGGCGGGTTGGAACATCAAGCCGTAGAGGTCGGTAACGCCGTCCCTGGCCTTGACAGTAATCGGTACCGGTGGCTTCCAACCGGTTTCCACCAGGCGGGAAATATCGGCCTTTTCAAGGGGCATGACCTCTTTTCCGTTTCTATCCCTGAGCACGGTGACCTGGGGCATGACCGGTGTGGAATACGTATCGACAAAATAAGCGCCGTCCGGAGAAAGGGCGATCTCGTGGTTGCCGTTGCCGGGTGAGAGGAGTTTGAGGTCTGAACCGTCCATCTTCACACTGTAGAAATACTGGAAATAAGGATCGCCGGGTTCTTTGCCCACGCCGAGAAAATAGAGGGTCCGGGTTTTTTTATCGATCTTCAGGACCTGGGTCACGTTCCAGGCGCCCTGGGTAATGGCATTTTTGAGTGCGCCGGTTCTGAGGTCGTAACGGTACAGGTGGCCCCAATCGCTGCGCTGCGAAAACCAGATGACTTCGTTGGACTCCGGAAGCACGCGCCAGTTGCTCCTGCCGAAACCGGATTCGAAAAAGGTTTCCACTTTTTCCTCCAGTACCGTCCGGACGGCGCCGGTTTCAGGGTCGGCTACCCGGAGCGTGGCCACTTTATGGTCGCGGGAGTTCGACAAAAAGGCGAGTTGCGAACCGTCTTCACTCCATTCAATATCGGCGAAACCTTCGCGGGTGGCAATATGGTCGGTGATGGAAGACCGGTGCGGGTCGGGGGGCATTTGCAGGCGGACAACCCTGGGGCCGTCGAGGTGGATCACCACGCGGGAAATCCGGAAGATCAGGCTGTCGCCGGGCAGGGGGTATTTCCATGCTTCGAGTTTGGGGTGGCCTACGTTGGTGGTCACCATATACATTTCACCCACCCCGCGGCCGTCGTGCTGGAAGGTGGCGATCTTTTTGGAATCGGGCGACCAGAGCAGGACGGGCCGGTCGCTTTTGGTCCAGCCGGCGTTATTGGTCGCATACCCAAAATCTTCAATCCCGTCGAGGGTAAGCTGGGTTTCCTGGCCGGATCCGAGGTCTTTTACCCAGAGGTTGAAGTCGCGGATGAAGGCCGCTTTTTTGCCGTCGGGGGAGGCGACGGCGTTGCGGTCGCTGCGATCCGGGGCCATTCCGGCTTTGCAGGTTCCTGTTTTCAGGTCATAGGTAAATGATTTCCGGCCCACCTGAAAAATGATGGATTGGCCGTCGTCCGACCAGTCAAATCGCGTGAACGGAAGATCGGCCGCTTCGTATTTCCCGCCGGCGGCTTCCGAGAGGGCTGCCGCCAGTTTTTCGTGGTCAAAAGCCGGCGATTTCATTTTGTTTACAGGGTCAACCAGGATAAATCCGGATCCTTTTGGCGTGGTATTCCGGTACCAGAAGCGGTTGCCGGCCAGCCAGTTGGGGCGCACTTCGTCGTAAAAAACCAGGGACGATGTATGGGCAGAAAGGGCGGCTTCGCCCCGGGCGTAATCTTCAGCGGTGAGTGCTGAAGGTGAAAAGGGCGTTTGAGCAACGGCAAAAAGTGCAGTGCAGAGCAAAATTGCCGGGACAAGCAGGCTTGAAAGTTTGTTCATCGGTTTTTTCATATCTGTTCCGGTTTGGGGCAAGATAGGGATTTTATGGGAAAAGACGTAACGGGATCCTTCTTCCGGATATTTTGGGCTTTTGGCGGACAATGGGGAGATCAGGTGATGGGGGAGAGGGGGTGAAAAGCAGAATTATTTAACATAAAGGCACAATGGTTCCACAAAGAACACAAAGAAAATGGTGACCTTTGTGTTTGACTTGTACCTTTAATAAACGGAATTAGAACGAACCTGCAACTCGATGGACATGGCGGCAAAAATCCTGGTAGTGGACGACGAGCCTGGTTTCGAACGGCTTGTCCTGCAGCGGTTCAGACGGCAGGTCAGAGGCGGGGAATTCGAATTTGTATTTGCCCTCGGCGGCCATGAAGCCCTGGAAACCCTGGGGAAAAGGCAGGATATCGACATCGCGCTTTGCGATATCAATATGCCAAAAATGAGCGGACTGGCCTTGATCGCCAAACTCAGGGAAAGTCACCCGTTGCTCAAAATCGTTATGGTTTCAGCTTACGGCGACCTCAAAAATATCCGCGCGGCCATGAACCTGGGCGCTTACGATTTTGTCACCAAACCCATCGATTTTGACGACCTGGAGACGACAATCCGCAAAACCCTGAATGAAACGGCGGTGACCCGGCGGGCGGAACGGGCAAAGGAACTGGAAGAAAAAAACGAACAACTCAAAGAACTGGACGAGCTGAAATCCCGTTTTTTTACCAATATCTCCCACGAATTGCGTACCCCGCTCACCGTCATCAGCGGCATGGCGGGCCAGGTAAAGGAAAACCCGGAAAAATGGTTTTCCAAAGGCCTCCAAATGATCCAGCGCAACAGCGACAATCTGCTGGTACTCGTCAATCAGATCCTTGAATTGCAGAAGCTGGAATCGGGCAAAATGGCGCTGAAGGCGGTCCGGGGGGATGTGATCCATTACATGCGATACATTGCGGAATCTTTCCAGTCGTTCGCCGAAAGCAAACAAATACAGTTGCAGTTCCGGTGCGCTGAAAAAGACCTGGTCATGGATTACGACCCCGAGAAACTGCTGAGCATTGTGTCCAACCTGCTGTCCAACGCTGTTAAATACACGCCGGAAGGCGGCAGGATCGACTTTCTGATCGAAAAACGCCCAACCTCCGACGACTCCAGTAACCCGGAGGTTTTACAAATCCAGGTCAAAGACACCGGCATCGGCATCCCGGCTGATCAGTTGCCCTTTATATTCGACCGTTTTTTCCAGGCTGACACCCCTGACCATCCGCGCAGGACGGACTCAACGGGCATCGGTCTTGCGCTGACCCGCGAACTGGTCAAACTCATGGACGGCGACATCCGGGTGGACAGCTCGCCGGAGGGCAGCGCTTTTTACGTCCGGTTGCCCATCACCCGGAATGCCGGCGATCCGGACGTACAGCCGGATAAAAACTGGATAGCCCAACTCGCGGATTTCATTCCAGGGGGTGCAGAAACCCCGGAAACCCTGTCTTTCGACGGCGCTACCGGCGAAAACGCGCCGGCCCTGCTCCTGGTCGAAGACAACCCGGACGTTTTGCAATACCTGGTTTCCTGCCTGGGCGGCGAATACCGCATCAGCGTTGCCCGCGACGGGCAGGAAGGCATCGACAAAGCCCTGGAGGAGATCCCCGACATCATCATCAGCGACGTCATGATGCCCGGCAAGGACGGTCTGGAACTGTGCCGGACCCTGAAAACCGACCAGAACACGAGCCATATCCCCATCATCCTGCTGACGGCCAAGGCCGATATCGAATCCCGGATCGCCGGCCTGGAACGGGGCGCCGACGATTACCTTGCCAAACCCTTCGACAAAACGGAGTTGTTGGTCCGGCTCAACAGGTTGCTGGAACTGCGCCGGCAATTACAGGCCCGATATCGTTCATTTGCCCCGCTGAAGGCGGAAGCCGGCGAGCCGGTTTTTCCGGAAGACAGTTTCATCATCCGCATCCGCAGCGCGGTGGAGGCCAACCTCGACGACGAATTTTTTGCCACCCCCCAGTTGTGCCAGGCCATCGGTATGAGCCGCTCGCAACTGCACAAAAAGATCAAAGCGCTCACCGGCCGGTCCACCACCCATTTCATGCGCTCCATCCGCCTGCACAAGGCCCTGGAATTGCTGGAAAACTCCGACCTGAATATCTCCCAGGTGGCATACGAGGTCGGGTTCCGCGACCCCAAGTATTTTTCTAAAACCTTCGCGGAGGAGTTTGGGAAGAAGCCGAATGAGGTGCGGCGGGGGTGAGGCTTTTGTGATCCTGGAGTCAAGTTCACTTCGCCACTGCCAGCCCCACAAAAGAATCCGCTGTGCCATAGTATAAAAACCATTCCCTTTTGTAAAAAACGAGGCCTTCGGCAAAGGTAGTGCCCGCTTTGTACTGACCTTTCACTTCATGCGGGAGGGTGGGATACAGGAACGGCTGATCGGAACGGTAGCGTACGGTTTTTAGATCTTTCGGGTCAAAAACCACCCGGCCGACGGAATAGGTCCCTTGCGGCAGGTCCTTGGTCGCCTTTTCAGCTGTGTCGCTGTTTTTGCCGTTGTACAAAAGCACGACCCCCTCCCTGGCAATGAATGCGGGCGGACCGCATTCGGTGAGGTTGCTGTCAAACATTCCCGGGCGCGGTTCAATAAGGTAGTGCAAATTCCCTGCTTCATTCAGCTCGGGATGCCAGTCGTATAAATTGTCCGACCAGGCTAAATTCACCCCCAACTCGCCCCAATACATCCAGTATTTTCCATTGATCCGGGCGGCTGTAAAACCTTTACCTGCCGGTTTTGTAAGGATGGACCCCGATTTGCTGGCCATATTTTTAAATTTCCCGTCGTAGGCCTTTGCAAAAGCCGGTCCTTTTTTCTCCCAGTTGATCAAATCCCTGGAGAAGGCAATGGAAAGGCGTGGCGTTTCGTAATTCCAGGAGGTATAGGCCATTACGTAAGTTCCATCTTCGGCGACGACCACACGAGGGTCTTCACAACCGCCCGGCGCATCGTATTGGGAAAAGTCGTCTTTAGCCGGATACAATACGGGAGCAGGCAATTTTTTAAAATGGATGCCGTCCGTACTTTCCGCAAGCCCGATCCGGGAGGTTCTTCCGCCCAGATGCGCCGCAGGGTTGTCTTCGCTTCGATACAACAACATGATTTTCCCGTCTTTTACAATGGCCGCAGGGTTAAATACATCCGCTTTTTGCCAGCGTACGACCTCATTTTTCATCGGGCACATAAAAGTGAAACTCGAATCCGCTCTGATGATCGGATTTTCGGCGGGTTTAATGAAGTTGCCATAAGAAATGGCGGGCGGTTGACTGGTTTTGCAGGCTACCGTCAAAAGTGCAATCGGAATAAATCTGAAAAACAGCCGCATCAATTTTTTTGGAGGGTGGTTCATAATCGGGTTTGTTAAATGACCATCGGGCATTAGCCCAAAATTATTAATTTTTCTTCAGGGATGGAGCAGATGTCACAAATATGGCAACCCAATCACAAACTCTGCAAACTCCCCCACCTCGCTCTCCACTTCCAGCGTCCCCTTCAGGTTTTTCACCACGATCTCATAACAGATCGAAAGCCCCAGCCCGGCGTTGCCTTCCCCAGTGGGTTTGGTGGTGAAAAACGGCGTGAAGATCTTTTCCCGGATAGCCGGCGGGATGCCGGGGCCGTTGTCCCGGATGCGGATAATGAGTTTCCCGTCCGCTTTTTGGGTGGACACTTTCAGGATGGGCTGGTAATCGCTCCCGGCGGTTTCGTATTTTTCATTCAACGCATAACAGGCATTGTTGAACAGGTTGAGCACCACCCGGCCCATATCCTGGGGCGGCACTTCCACCGGCGGCAGCGAGGGGTCGAAGTCCTTTTGAATATCCAAGTTAAAGCCGGCGTGCAGGGCGCGGTACCCATGGTAAGCCAGGTTGAGGTTGTCTTCGAGCAGTTGGTTGATGTCCACCATTTGGGGTTTTCCGGAGCCTTCGCGGGCGTGTTCCATCATGCTGTTGACGATGCGGTCGGCGCGTTTGCCGTGGTAGAGGATGTCTGTTGCATTTTGGCGCAATTCTTCCGTCAGTTGAAGGATCAGCTCTTTATCGGTTTCCGGCCCGGCCAGGCTTTCTTTCAATTCTTCAGCGATCTCGGCGGAACCTTCAGCAAAATTATTGACAAAATTGAGCGGGTTTTTGATCTCGTGGGCGATGCCGGCCGTGAGTTGGCCCAGGGTGGCCATTTTTTCCTGCGTCAGGAGTTGGCGCTGAGTGCGGATCTTTTCCTCCGCCTGCGTTTTTTTCAGTTTAAAATACCGGACCGACAGGACGGTGAACAGCAGGGCGGTAACCAAACCGGCAGCCAGCAGGATCAGCCAGAACTGCTGGCGTTTGCGGCGGGCGTCGATCTTCAGGATCTCGTTTTGCCTTTCGGCGGCCAGCAGGGCGTTTTTATTGGCTTCGTTTTCGAGCAGGACCGTTTTGAGTTCCAGTTCCAGTTTTTCCTGGTTGAGCCGGAGCAACTCCGCATCCAGGCGGGCTTTTTCTTCTTCACTCAGGTTCAGGGCGTTCCTGGCCGTTTCGATCCGGCGCAAGGCCTGGTTCAGGTCTTTTTCTGTTGCATCCAGTTCCTGTTTCAACCCTTCCGTTTCCCCTTTTTGATCCAGTTTTTCCTTCAGTTCCCGGTATGCCTGCTCGGTTTCCGCCAGTTTCCTGGAGCGGTTGTCTACCCGGCAGATGGTGATCAGCGATTGCAGGCTTTTCAATTCTGCGTATGGATCTTTTGCAGCCCGGGCGGCCCGGATGCTTTCTTCGGTATAATTGACGGCCCTGGCATAATTTTTATCATCGCGGCTGCGGATACCCAGGTAAAATGCGCTGGCGGCTACTCCTTTAGCATAATTGAGTTTTTTGCTCAGTTTATAGGCCTCCTCCGCGTAGTTTTCCGCTTCGTCCGGCCGGGAAGTGATCAATTGCCGGGTCAGTTCGTTGAGGATTTCCACCCGTTGTTCGCCTGCTGCGGCGGGCAGTCTGTTTTTCAGGGAAATTTCGTCCGCTTGCTGGCCGATAACCCATCCGCAAACCAGACAAAGTTGTATGCAAAGCAGAAAATGCAGGTGCTTCATGGCTCATTTTCGATTGTAGGGTTTTCAGCTTTGTGGATCGTCCATCCTATTTAAACCAAAGCTAACCAATTTATACCGCGCGTCGGATAGTTTTGAAAAAACTATCCGACGCGCGGCATTATCCTTCGCGTCGCTCCACGCCGTGGAGCGACGCGAAGGATAAATATTGGTTTGACTGGTTTTATTTTAAAAGTAACGGCATTGGCAATATGTATTTTTAATAAAAAACTTAAGGTCTGCCGCTAAAGTTTTTAGAAAATTATTGAACATTTGTTGTTTTTTATACACAATATACATATATTTGTGGATATTAATCAACATTTTTAATGAAACCTAAAAAACAAATCTTATTTCCAAGGCATCAGGACATCCTGAAGCAACTTGGTGAAAACATTAAACTGGCTCGAAAAAGGCGGAATCTGACCACCATTCAGGTATCTGAACGCGCCAATATCGACAGAACCACACTTTATCAGATTGAAAAGGGTAAGTCTGGCGTATCCATAGGCGCTTATTTTAACGTTCTCAGGGTGTTGGGGTTGCAAAACGATTTTTTGAAATTGGCTGCTGACGATGAACTCGGCAGAAAACTGCAGGATTTGAAACTGCTGTCAAAACGGTAATCGGGAATGGATACCTATAAGACAGACATTTGGGTTTATGCGCATTGGGCAGGCATGCACGATCCGAAATGCATCGGCGTTCTTTCAGCCCACCAGGGAAAAGGGAGGAAGTCATTCAGCTTTGAATACGACCCTGCCTGGATAAAATCGGAGGAGCAATTGCTTCTCGATCCTGATATCGGGTGGTACGCTGGGCCCCAATTCCCAAATAACAAGGGTAATTTTGGCGTTTTTCTTGACTCCATGCCTGACCGTTGGGGCCGCACCTTAATGAAGAGAAGGGCGGCACAAAATGCCAGGGAAAAGAATCAGCAAGTTCAAAATTTATACGACATTGATTATCTGCTCGGGGTTTATGACAAAAGCAGAATGGGAGCGTTAAGATTCAAACGAGACCCGGAAGGTCCATTTTTAGCCGATGATGTGTCGTTCGCCATTCCACCCTGGTCTTCTGTCAAAGAATTACAATATGCCGCGGACATTATTGAATCGGATAAAGAACATAAGGAGTTAGAAAAATGGCTGGCCATTTTGTTGGCCCCTGGTTCTTCTCTGGGCGGGGCCAGACCGAAAGCCAACGTGCTGGATGAAAATAACCACATGTGGATTGCAAAGTTTCCGTCAAAAAGTGATCATACGGACAAAGGCGCATGGGAGTTCCTGGTTTACCAATTAGCTCAGGAGGCAGGTATTAGAATGGCAGAGTCCAAATTGCAAAAGGTAACCGGCAAATACCATACTTTTTTCACAAAACGCTTTGATCGATTGAATGGTGAACGAATACATTTTGCCTCCGCAATGACCATGACCGGCAATGATGAAGAAACCATAAAAGACAAAACGCCAAGCTACCTGGATTTAGCGGAATTCATTCAATTTTCAGGGTCAGCGATTGAAGAAGATCTTCATGAACTGTGGCGGCGAATTATTTTCAATATTGCAGTTTCCAACACAGACGATCATTTAAGAAATCATGGATTTATTTTAACGCCAGGCGGTTGGAGGTTATCCCCTGCTTTTGATGTCAATCCGTCTGTTGACAAAGAAGGTCTTTCCCTTAACATTAATTCAGAAGAAAATGCACTTGATTTTGAGTTGGCCAAAAGTGTGGGCGTATATTTTCAATTAAATCTCCGTCAAATGGACGAGATTATGACAAGTGTTACCAATTCAGTGAACAAGTGGAAGGCCAAAGCTGACAAAATTGGAGTTCCGAAGGCCGAACAGGAATTAATGTCATCCGCATTTAAGATTTAAGCGAATTTTAACCTTCACATAAAATTACCCGAACCAACCATATATATCCTCCAGCTTCAATTGCCGTTTGGCATCGCCGTCCACATCCCGTACGATCCTGCCGTTGACCATATGAATGATCCGGTTGCCGTATTCGAGCGCCTCGCGCATATTGTGGGTGATGAACACGGTGGTGAGGTTGTACGCCCGGATGATCTTCCCGGCGGTTTGCATCACGACCTCGGCGGATTTTGGGTCGAGGGCGGCGGAAGGTTCGTCGAGCAGCAGGATGTCGGTATGGTCCATCGTGCTCATGAGCAGGGTGAGGGCCTGCCGCTGGCCGCCGGAGAGGCTGCCCATGGGTTGCTGGAGTTTGTTTTCCAGTCCAAGTTCAAGCACGGCGACTTTGTCGGCCACCAGCGTTTTAAACTTTTCATTGATACCGATCACCAGCCTTTTTCGCCGGGTGCGCAGGGCCGCCAGCCGGAAATTATCGAGGATGCTCAGTTCGGGCGCCGTACCGGCCAGCGGGTTCTGAAAAACACGGGCTACCCACCGGCTTCGTTGGTACTCCGGCAGCCGGGTGACCTCCGTCCCGTTGATCCATACACTGCCCTCTTCCGGCAATATAGCGCCGGCGATGATGTTCAGCAAGGTGGTTTTGCCGGAACCGTTTGAACCGACAATGACCACAAACTCGCCGGTTTCAACACACAGGTCGATCGCATTCAGGGCCGTCACTTCGTTGACCTGACCCGGATTGAAGACTTTGGAAATATGTCGGAGTTCGATCATGGCATTCGGCTTCGGGCCAGGCGTGGTATGCCCACGATGGCCAGGACAAAAACGGCGGTTATCAGTTTCAGCATACTTGGGTTCACGCCCAACGACAGTGCAAAGGCCAATACCATCTGAAAAAGGATGCACCCCAGCACAATGGTCAGCAATTGCAGCCAGATCCGCCGGATGCCCAGCCAGTTGATCAGGGCGTCGCCGATCAATACCGAACCGAGGCCGACCAGCACGATCCCGATCCCCATGCTGATGTCGGTAAAATGCTGGTATTGGGCCGCCAGGAAACCGCTCAGGGCCGTCAGTGCGTTGGCGATGGCCAGGCCGATGATCTTCATGCGGTCGTTGTTGATGCCCAGGGCGCGCGTCATGGATTCACTGTTGCCGGTTGCCCGCATGGCCAGTCCAAAATCGGTGCGCAGCATATAGGCCAGCAGGGCGCTGAGCAACCCCAGGAACAGAAGGCCTACCCAAAGTTCATTATAGACCGGTGTCTTAAAAATGGAAAGCGCCGAAAAAATGGTCTTTGCATCGAGCAGGGGGATGTTCGACCGGCCGAGGATGGTGAGGTTGACCGAATAAAGGCCCGTCATCACCAGGATGCCGGCCAGCAGGGCGTCGATTTTGAGCCGGGTATGCACCAACCCGGTTAACACCCCGGCCAAAGCGCCCGCAAGGATCGTTATGGCGATGACGGCGGGCAAGGCCCAGCCCTGGGTCAGCAACACGGCCGTTATGGCGGCGCCAAGGGTATAACTTCCGTCCGTCGTAATATCCGGTATCCTGAAGATCTTCATGGTAATATAGATCCCCAGCCCCATGGCGGCAAGGCAAAGCCCTAATGTAAGCGCCGAGAGATAAAAGATCATTGCCGGACCGGTTCGTAATTACCGGGAATTTCGATGTTGAACCGCTGGGCAACGGCGGGGTTGAACACCCGTTTGCGAACGGCCACCATTTCCCATTTTATGCCTTCCGTCGATTTGTTTTTGAGGAACTGCGCCGCCTGCAGGCCGGACTGCCGCCCCCATTGGTAAAGATCGGCGCCAAATGCCGCTACGGCGCCCCGCGCCACCAGACCCGCCTCGCTGGTGAACACCGGCACGCCGGACTTATTGCAGGATTCGGCAATGGTCTCAAAAGAACTGAAAACGACATTGTCCGGGTTGGCAAAAAAAGCGTCGATCCCTTCGTTGAGCAAAGCGCCCGCCACCAGTTTTACATCTCCTGTCGTATTAACCGACCGGGCAACCAAGTCTACCCCCTGGCTCGCGGCTAATCCCTGTAATCTTTCGTAAGCTTCCACCGACTGGGGTTCCGACTGGTTGTACAGCAGCCCTACCCGCAGCTTAGGTCCTTTTGGCCGGATCAGTTGGGGAATAATGGCAAAAGAGGTGTCGATATAATCCAGACCTTCCGCTACGCCAAATAAATTGGCCGGCGCATTTCCACCCGCATCGTTGACCTTCATGATGGCCGGTGTTGGAGATACCATCATAAACACGGGGATCTCCCTGGTGTTTTGCAGGGCGGTGACGGTGGACAAAGTCGGACAACTTGCGATAAGCGTCACTTTTTCCGAGATGAAATACCGGACGATCTGGGTCAGGGTCGGCACATCGTTTTGGGCGTTCCGGTAGATCAGTTTCATGGTTTTGTCCTCTTCCGTGAAACCGTTTTCTTTCAGCGCAGCCAGGAAGCCGTCCCGCGCAAGTTTCAGGGTGCTGTCCTCGACTGCATCTGCAAATCCGACCACCGGCATGCCGTCACCGGTATTTTTACAGGCGGTCAGCAGACCCAGCCCGGCCAGAAAAAAGAAAAGAAATACGTGAACAGAATTTCTCATTGGGTATTCCAGGTTGAATGATTTGAGCTAAACACAGCAAAAACCGAAAGGTTAAAGTTAAATTTTACCGGCGGGATCTCCAAATGATCCCGGATTCCAGGTCTGAAACCGGAATTTCAGGCGCATTTTTTGCCCTTTTTTTGAAAAAGAAACAATAGTCGACCTTTTTGAAACAATAGTGGAGGCGGCGCCCCGGAATTGACCCCATCTTTGTGTTATCAAAACGAACAAAGGTTCAAACTACTCCAAAAGAAAACACGTTAGGTGAATCGGGTTTCAAATAAACATTCAGGCACGCCGGCATCTCTCATCGTTTTCCTGAAACAAGGGATGCCGGCTTTTTAACCCAAACCAATAACCCCAAAAAATTTAATTCAAACAAACAAAACGAAAAACACGAGTCCAAACCAATTAAAGCGCCAGGGTATAATCCCAAACCAAATGAACTTTTTATCATAATCCCAAGGCTTCTGACCCAAACCTTTTTTGAATAGTAACAATCTCAGGCAATACCCAAGTTGCAGAGGAAGTAATGCAGGCCAAGGTGGCAATCCCTAACCATACTGCATCTGCTTCCTCTGCTTTTTTTATGCCGCTACTGGCGGTGAGGCAGAGAGGGGGTGAAACGCAATGCTTTCACCCCATCTCCCCGTCCCCAGGTCCCCGCTCCACCGCCCTGACGTTATTCAACCAATTACTCCGCCCAGTTCTCCCTATCCAGGCTCCTGAAATGAATGGCTTCCGCCAGATGTTCAATTTTGATCTCCTCGCTTTTTCCAAGATCTGCTATGGTGCGGGCTACTTTGAGGATGCGGTCGTATGCCCGCGCGGAGAGTTGCAGTTTTTCCATTGCTTTTTGCACCAGGGTTTGCCCGGCCTGATTGATCCGGCAAATTTCCCGTACCATCCGGCTCGGCATCTGGGCGTTGGCATACAGGCCGGTGTGCTCTTCAAACCGGGCTGCTTGAATTTCCCGGGCTTTCACCACCCTTTCGGCGATCTGACGGCTGCTTTCACCGTCGTTTTCCCGGCCCGCCAGTTCTGTAAACGAGACCGGCGTGACCTCCACGTGCAGGTCGATCCGGTCGAGCAGCGGGCCGGAGATCCGGTTGAGGTATTTTTTCACGGTTCCCGGCGGGCAGACGCATTCTTTTTCGGGGTGGTTGTAGTAGCCGCAGGGGCAGGGGTTCATCGAAGCCACCAGCATGAAACTGGCCGGGTAGTCCACCGCTATTTTGGCCCGCGAAATGGTCACGCGGCGTTCTTCCATGGGTTGGCGCAGCACTTCCAGCACCTGGCGCTTGAATTCGGGCAATTCATCCAGGAACAATACGCCGTTGTGCGCCAGGGAAATTTCCCCGGGAGCGGGGTTGGAACCGCCGCCGACGAGCGCCACATCGCTGATCGTGTGGTGCGGGGCGCGAAAAGGCCGTTGCGAGATCAGCGATCCGTTCGGGGGCAATTTGCCGGCCACTGAGTGGATCTTGGTGGTTTCCAGCGCCTCGTGCAGGGTCAGGGGCGGCAAAATGGTGGGTAACCGCCTGGCCAGCATGGTCTTCCCGGCGCCCGGCGGACCGATGAGGATGGCGTTGTGTCCGCCTGCGGCCGCAATTTCCAGCGACCGTTTGATGTTTTCCTGGCCCCGGACATCGGAAAAATCGACCTCGAAAAAACTTTGGGCGTCGGCAAACTCTTCCCGCGTGTCGATGACGACCGGACTGAGCGGGCGGATACCGCTCAGGAATTCGGCCGCTTCCCGCAGCGATTCCACGCCGTAAATTTCCAGGTTGTTGACAATCGCCGCCTCCCTGGCATTCTGCTTCGGGAGAATAATGCCTTTGTATTGCTCCTTCCGGGCCTGAATGGCGATGGGCAACGCGCCTTTAATGGGCCGGAGCATGCCGTCGAGGGCCAGTTCGCCCATAATGATGTAGGCGCCGATGTCCTGCTCCGGGATCTGGCTGGTGGCAGCCAGGAAACCGATGGCGATGGGCAGATCGTAGGCGGAGCCTTCCTTCCGGAGGTCGGCAGGGGCGAGGTTGACAACGGTTTTGACCCGGTTCATCCGGAAACCGCTGTTGTTAACGGCCGCCTCGATGCGCTGGAATCCTTCCCGGACCGCACTGTCCGGCAATCCGACCAGGTGATAATAAGGGTTGCCCTGCGGAACAGCGCCGCCTGCATTGACTTCTGCGGTGATGGTTTGCGCGTTGACGCCTTGTACGGCGCTTGCATACGTTTTGGCTAACATTTTCGGGTTTAAGGGTTGTGCAGCAAAAGCTGCCGGTGTATCAGAGGATCAAGTGGAACAAAAATGAGGTTTTTTTGACAAAAATCAAAGTTTTTTTGTTTTTTTCGCCTTATCGACGCTTCAATCGTTGGCCGAAGAGGTTGCAGTTTCAAGGCAATGGTCAGAAAGTCCAGCTTAGTTGTCTGAGTTGACCGGCCAGGTGATCAAATGGAAAGGCATCACATATTTGGCCGGTTCGCCGGTCAGTTTTCCATCAAGGTCCAGGGTTCTCACCGTGGCTGCAATCACATCTTTCCGGACATCAAATTCCAGCAGAATGGCCTTATCCGGATAGACGACTCTGGCGCGGGAAATATGCTCGTTGGTCTTCAGGGTGTAATCCTTATTAAAGGGCGCCGCAGTAGACGAGATGTATTGGTAATTGCAATTGGTCTGAAAAACTTCCGGCCTGGTTTCGGGTGATACCCGGGAATGGTAGACGATGAAGGTCCCGTCGGGAAAGAAGCGAAAATAGGCGTCTACGTCATTTTTTTTATCCGGGAGCAGGGAAGCGGGCAAGTGATATACTCCATCCGGACGCAATTCGCCGGGTTCTTCCGGTAATTTGTATTTCTCGCCCAAGGTTTGCGCGCCAATACCCAGCGAAAGCATCACCCAACAAATCGTCATTACAATGGTCTTGTTCATAATCATAGGTTGTGATAGTGAAAAATGGTTTATCTTAACAAGAAGCAGTAGCGGTTTTACATTTGCGTTTTCTAAGAACGCCAGGGAAGGGTGAAAATTTTAGCGGGCTTGCGGATTGCTAATAATTTTGGAGGCAGGTAGTGAACTGCTCACTGAAAAAATGGCGCAGGTCTGATGGCGATATCCTCTTTATTTTAATAAGCGGTCACGCTTTGCTGATCGACGATAATCATGTTATTGCCTTTTTCAAACAGCCCAACTATGGATGGTATCAGTTCCTGATTGATTCAGGAAATTCGCCAACTTGGGAGGTAATTGCGTATCGACAATGAATTTGAGCATAAAGTATCAGCTCGCCAAAGCCAAGGGTTGAATCGATTGCGGGTTGGCAATAAGCGCCGCATACATTAAAGACGCATCTATATCTTTTCTTTCGATGTAAGGATAATCCTCCAGTATTTCCTCAGCGGACATGCCCGAAGCCAAAAGTTCAAGCATTTGAGCCACGGTAAAACGCATGTTCCTGATGGACGGGCGCCCGTTACAAACCGACGGGTTAATGGTAATGCGTGCCAGAAGATTTTGTGCTTCCATATGGATGGTCTTTGTCCGATATTAGCTATTTGAGATTGACGGATCAGCGTATAAAGTTAAGAACATTTTGGGTTGGACCAAAGTTCCGTCTGTGTTTATGGATGAAACATATTGAACTCATCAGAAACAAAAGTTCAAAAACGCAAACCGGAATCACACCGGGTACAAAAAATGGCGGGGTGGGATTTTTGGAAAATCTTATAAGTGGTTGAAAAACAAGAAGTTGCAGTTCGTCTCATAAAAATAAAAAGCCTTGTAAATCATTGATTTACAAGGCTTTATGCTTTCTTTGTAGACCCACTAGGATTCGAACCTAGACGAACAGAACCAAAATCTGGTGTGCTACCGTTACACTATGGGTCTATCCGCTCCGGAAAAAGCTCGTTTTTCCAAAAGCCCGGCAAAGATACAACCTGTTTTGGTTTTATAAAAGTTCCGGGCGGAAAAAATTATCCGCCCCCCGTCTCCCCATCTCCCCATCTCTTCATCTCCCCGTCTCCCCGTCTCCCCGTCTCCGCTTCCGGTACGCCACCGCCCCGCGATACACCAGCAACCCAAACAACCCCACGCCCAGCGCCAGGTAAACGTAGTTCAGGTTGCCCGCCTTGCCGAATACGGCTGTAAAGACGATCGCTGCCAGGAGCAGGGTCGGCGCCTCGTTCAGCAAACGGAATTGCCACGGCGAAAAAGGCGAACGGCCCCCGGCCAGTTCCTTCATCAGATGTTTGCACCCGTACTGGTAGCCTGTCAGCACAAATAGCAGCGCCAGTTTGACGAACATCCAACCGGGCGTACCCGTCTTGAAATAGTTCGGAATGCCACTGGTAAACAGCCCCAGACCCAGCATCGTCAGGCCGGCCACCCAGGTGATGTTCATCGCCGGGTCGCAAATGATGCGGTACACCCGTCCCTCCATCTCCGCAAACCGCCCGGCCAGGATGCTCTTCTCCGGCTCAGGCCGCTCCCAGGCCTCGGTATGGTACACAAATAACCGCACCAGAAAAAACAACCCTGCAAACCAGGATACAAACCCGATCACATGCAGGGCCTTCGCTGTCCATAACAGGTCTATCATATGCGTAAAAATTGCGCTGAAAAAGTCCGGCAACAGGCAACCTTCCGTTGGCAGTCTTTGGCCTGTAGTTCCGCATGATTCCGATTCAATAACAGCCAATCGGCGGTTTTAACTCCAGCAGGACTGTCTCACCTGATTATCCCCCTCACCAAGTCTCCAAGTCCCCCCCCTCTCCAAGTCTCCAAGTCCCCCCCCTCCCCAAGTCTCCAAGTCACCCCCTCTCCAAGTCTCCAAGTCACCCGCTCTCCAAGTCACCCCCCCCTCCTATTCCTCGGATGATACATCATCACCGTCTCCCGCAAATAATCGGTATCCAGGTGGGTGTAGATCTCCGTGGTCAGGATGGATTCGTGGCCCAGCATATCCTGCACCGCCTTCAGGTCGGCGCCGCCTTCGATCAGGTGGGTGGC
>CAZLEF010000022.1:0-17867 GCA_964558465.1 uncultured Lewinella sp.
TCAACAAATCAACAAATCAACAAATCAACAAATCAACAAATCAACAAATCAACAAATCAACGAATCCTCCCTAACCGCAATGCCCAACCCGCACAACCCGTGGCAAACCCTCAGCCTCGACAAAATCTACGACAACCCCTGGATCTCGGTTTCCCACCGCCAGGTAATCAACCCGTCCGGAAACCCGGGGATCTACGGTGTTGTCCACTTCAAAAACCTGGCCATCGGCATCGTTCCGCTCGATGACAAAGGGAATACCTGGCTCGTAGGCCAATACCGCTATACCCTCGATCAGTACAGTTGGGAAATCCCGGAGGGCGGCTGCCCCCTGGGTACCGATCCGCTGGAATCGGCCAAACGCGAATTGCAGGAAGAAACCGGCATGACTGCCATGGAATGGACCAAAATCCTGGATTTTCACACCTCCAACTCGGTCACCGACGAAACCGGCATGGTTTTCTTAGCGCAAAATCTCTCTTTCGGCGAGGCCGCCCCTGAAGAGACCGAACAACTTGAAGTGCGGAAACTGCCCATCCGGGATGCCATCCGAATGGTGGAAAACGGAGAAATTACCGACGCGCTGTCGATTATGGCCCTGCTGCGTGTACAGGCTTTTCTTTGAACCCCAAACCCCTCAATCCAAATACCGCCTCACAATACCCTCATAAGCATCAATCCGCCGGTCCCGCAAAAACGGCCATAGCCGCCGCACAACCTCCGTTCTGTTTTTATCGATTTCAACGACTGCAAAATCCTCGGCGTCCGCAGGGGCCTGATAGAGGATCTCCCCTTGTGGACCGGCCACAAAACTTTGCCCCCAAAATTGGATCCCGCCGGTTACACCCGTCCAGTCGGGTTCTGTCCCGGTCCGGTTCACAGCAACCACCGGCAACCCGTTGGCCACGGCATGCCCCCTTTGTATGGTCTGCCAGGCGCCGGATTGCCGGGCTTTTTCGTCCGGATGATCGCTGCTTTCCCACCCGATGGCCGTTGGGTAGATCAGTATTTCTGCGCCGGCCAGAGCCATCAAACGCGCCGCTTCAGGGTACCATTGGTCCCAGCATACCAGCACGCCAAGCCGGCCAACGGAGGTGTCGACCGGCCGGAATCCCAGATCGCCGGGGG
Organism: uncultured Lewinella sp.; assembly: GCA_964558465.1. Taxonomy (GTDB): domain Bacteria; phylum Bacteroidota; class Bacteroidia; order Chitinophagales; family Saprospiraceae; genus JACJYC01. The sequence continues at coordinate 1,126 of CAZLEF010000022.1, forward strand.
TGAAATAAAACTTTTCGTAATATGCCGGATCGTCAGGGATATGCATTTTCCGGTATTTCCCGGCAATACTGCCGTCTTTTTCCAGCACAACGGCGGTATTGTGGTACAATCCGGGCGCTCTTTTTTCAAACAGGGAACAGACCAGCACAATACCCAACTCCCGGGCTATTGCCCCAAATTCTGCGGTAGAAGGCCCCGGAATGGGCTCCGCCATGTCGAATTTCTCTGCGTCCTCCGCCTGACAGAAATAGATCCCGGTATGCAATTCCTGCAATACCACCAATTCCGCCCCTTGCGCTGCGCAGACCCGGATTCCTTGCTTCGCCTTTTCGACATTCTCCCGCCGGTCCATGCCGCAACGCTGCTGGACCAACCCTGTTTTTAGTTTTGCCATTCTTTTAATGGATTGGTTAAGGACATTCACAACTAAAACAACCCGTGCAACTCCGCCCGCACCATATCCACCACCTTGCCCAGGTCTTCAGGGTGGTTTTGAAAATCGACGTCGTCGGCGGGAATGATCAGCAACCTGCCTTCCTTGTACCCCGAGATCCAGTTCTCGTACCTTTCATTCAGCCTTTTCAGGTAGTCCAGGCTCATATTGCCTTCGTAATCGCGTCCGCGCGACTGGATATGCTCCACCAGTGTCGGAATGCTGGCCCGCAGATAGATCAGCAGGTCGGGCGGCTGGATCTGGGAAGACATGGTGATGAACAGGCTGAAATAATTGTCAAAATCGCGTTTCGACATCAGCCCCATGTCATGCAGGTTGGGTGCAAAGATATAGGCGTCCTCATAAATGGTGCGGTCCTGCACCACGGTCCGGTCGCCGCTCAGTATTTTCAACACCTGTTGGTAGCGGTTGTTGAGGAAGTAAATCTGCAGATTGAAGGACCAGCGCTGCATGTCAATATAAAAATCGCTCAGGTAAGGATTGTTGTCCGTTGATTCGAAGTGGACATCCCAATCAAAGTTCCTGGCCAGTTTTTCGCACAGGGTCGTTTTACCGGCGCCGATATTGCCGGCAATGGCAATATGTTTGATTTTGTCGGAAATACTCATAGCTTTTGCGCCTTTCTCTGGCGGCGGCACGAAAATAGAACATCCCGCATAAATAGCCAAGGAATCCGCCCAACTCTTCCCGGGTTACTTTTGTTACTTTTTCTTAATATTGCGTTTTTGTCTTTGGATTGAAGGCCTCCTTTCCGGTGTTTTGCCGAGAAAAAGCGCCCGAACTTCGATTTTTTTCCAATGCTGATCACAGAAGACCTAGTTTTAAAGCTTGAGCAGTTGACCCGGCTGGAATTGTCGGCCGGAGAACGTGAACACCTCCTGCAGGATCTCAACAAGATCCTCGGCATGGTGGACAAACTCAACGGGCTGGATACCCAGGGGGTGGAACCGCTGGTTTACCTGAATGAAGAACCGCTGGTGCTGAGGCCTGATGTCCCCGAAGGACAAGTGGAGCGCGAGGCCGCCTTGCGCAATGCACCGGAGGCGGACGGGGTGTATTTCAGGACGCCGAAGGTTATAGAGGGGTGAGAGGGGTAAGAGAGGTGAGAGGGGTGAGAGGGGTGAGAGAGAGGTGAGAGGGAGTTGTTCCTGGCGTTCAAACGGCAGCAAACCACCCCAAACCACTCCAAACCACCCCAAACCACGCCCCAGCGTGGCCAAACAACTCCAAACCACCAAAAACTACCATAAACCATTTTCAAACGATACAATATCATCCGATTCATGGAACCAATTATCTCCGTAAGATCGCTCCAGAAAACCTATCAGATGGGAGCAACCCTTGTAAAGGCCCTTCAAACCGTTTCGATGGAGATCCAGAAAAACGAATTTGTAGCGCTGATGGGCCCGTCCGGCTCGGGTAAATCCACCCTGATGAACCTGCTGGGTTGCCTGGATTCCCCGACCAGCGGGGAGTATTGGCTCAATGGCATCAACGTCAGCACCATGACGGATTCCGAACTGGCCGAGGTCAGGAACAAAGAGATCGGTTTCGTCTTTCAGACCTTCAACCTTTTGCCCAGGCTTTCGGCCCTCGAAAATGTGGCTTTGCCGCTCGTTTATGGCGGCGCCGGCAAAGCCGCACGCACTGCGCGGGCTGCCGAAGTCCTCGAAGCCGTCGGGCTCGGCGACCGGATGGACCACAAACCCAACGAACTCTCAGGGGGCCAGCGCCAAAGGGTAGCGATTGCCCGGGCTCTGGTCAATAACCCGTCGATTATTCTGGCGGATGAACCGACCGGAAACCTCGACTCCAAAACGTCCATTGAGATCATGGGTATTTTTGAGGAGATCCATAAAGCCGGCAATACGGTAATTATTGTGACCCACGAACCCGATATCGCCGACCACGCCCACCGGGTGATCCGCCTCCGGGACGGCCTGATCGAGAGCGATCAGATCAACCCCAATCCGGCGAGCGTGCTGCAATCTGTTTAAAAATTGTGGATTCGTTGATTTGTTGATGCGTACCCACAAATCAACAAATCAACGAATCAACGAATCAACGAATCAACAACTAATGTCCCCCAAAATCTACACCAAATCCGGGGATAAAGGCCAGACTTCCCTTTTCAACGGGACCCGGCTGCCCAAACACCATATCCGGATCGAGTCCTACGGGTCGGTGGATGAACTCAATGCCCACCTGGGGTTATTGCGGGATCAGCTGGATCATCAGGCGACCAGGGATCAGTTGCTGGCCATCCAGCATTTGCTGTTTGTCGTGGGCTCCCAACTGGCAGCAGGCTCCGAACCTTCGCCGCATATTCCACCCTTCCCGGCCGGTGCCGTCGAAATCCTGGAAAAAGAAATGGACCGGATGACGGAAGAATTGCCGCCCCTCCGGCATTTTATCCTTCCTGGCGGGCATATAGCCGTGTCCCAATGCCATGTTGCGCGCACCGTTTGCCGCAGGGCCGAAAGGATGGTGGTCGCCCTTTCGGAGCAGGAGCCCGTACCGCCTGTCCTCATTCAATACCTCAACCGCCTGTCGGATTATCTATTCACCCTCGCCCGGTTTTTATCCCGCCATTTCGGCGTTGAAGAGCTGAAATGGGAAAAACCGCAATGACATTCAGCCTTTTTTGTCCGGCGTGTGTTTTAACCTCAATACCTTTGAGCTATGCAAACACCGGAACACGAAAAACATGCCAGGGTGGCCCGGCCGGCCCTCGGGCAATTCGCCAGGCAGGAATGGGCGGTGATGGGCGCGCCCTGCGATCAGATTCACGGGTTGATCTCTGCGCTTTGCAGCCGGCTGGGCGCCAGGCATAAAATTGCCTGCCTCGATGCCGACCACCATTCATCTGAGAACGCCGGTTGGCTGGAAGAAGGCGCCGGCCTTGTGTACACCAACAAGATCCGATTTCACCGGATCGACCGGAAAGCCGAGCCCAATCCGTTTGAATACAAGGCCCTGTTCAACGAAATGGACGCCGTATTGGTCAACGGGAACCATTTTGCCGCTTCCCGCCAGATCCTGATCCTTGACCCGCGAAAATTTGATTCGCTCAGCCGCAAAACGGACCGCCTCTCCCAGGTGGAACTGGTACTGGAATTGCCGGAAAAACACCCGGCGCCTGATTTCCTGCGCGCACACCTCGGCGATCAACTGGACCGGATCCCCCGCCTTCCGGTCTCCGACCACGAAGGCATCGCTGCCTGGTTGTCGGGCAGGTTGCAGGCGGGAATTCCGCAAGTCAGGGCCCTGATCCTGGCGGGCGGCCGGAGCACCCGGATGGGAAAGGACAAAAGTTTGATGGATTACCACGGCCGGCCCCAGCGGGAATATTTGTACGATATGATGGAAGGAATGGGCCTGGAACCTTTTATTTCGCTGGCCCCCGGGCAAACGATAGAGGATCGGCGTTACCTGAATGATACCTTTTTGGGATTGGGGCCGATGAGCGCTATTTTATCTGCCTTCAGAGAGCAGCCCGACACGGCCTGGCTGGCGCTGGCATGCGACCTTCCGCTGGTTGACGGCCAGGTTCTGAAGACCCTGCTGGAAAATCGCAGGCCGACGGCGGTTGCCACGGCGTTCCGCAGCCCCGAATCCGGGTTTCCGGAGCCGTTGGCGGCGATCTGGGAACCCCGGAGTTATGCCCGTTTATTGGGTTTCCTGGCACAAGGGTATTCCTGCCCGCGCAAGGTGCTGATCAATTCGGACACCCATATCATCGACCCACCCTCGCCGGAATCCATGCTGAACGCCAACCGGCCCGAAGAAGCCGAACAAATTCTGAAGCAGTATGTGGGACGTTGAAGCCTTCAGGGCGCAGTTTCCGGTTTTTGCCCGGGGTTTGGGCCCGGCCTACCTCGACAATGCCGCAACCACCCATAAGCCGCAGGCAGTTATTCAGGCTATAACCGATTTTTACGGGCGGGACTACGCCACCGTCCACAGGGGCGCCTACCTGGCTTCGGCTTCGGCTACCCGGGCGTTTGAAGGCGTCCGGACCAGCGTAAAACAATGGTTGAACGCCCGGTCGGAAAACGAGATCGTGTTCACGTCCGGAGCGACCGCAGGCATCAACCTGATCGCCAATGCTTTTCTGACCGACCGCCTGCAACCCGGCGATTCCGTTGTGGTCACAGCCATGGAACACCATTCCAACCTGCTGCCCTGGCAGGCGGTGGCGGCGCGGAAAGGCGCATTCCTGCGGGTGGTTCGGGTGGACAGCAGCGGCGAGCTGAATCTCCATTCGCTGGCCGAATGCCTGGATCACAAGACCCGGATGCTGGCAGTTACCCACGTTTCCAATGTGTTGGGCACAGTGAATCCGATCCCGGAAATCACGGCAGAGGCTAAAAAATACCAAATTCCCGTTTTGGTGGACGCCGCCCAGGGCGCCCTCCTGCACTCCATTGATGTGCAGGACTGGGACTGCGATTTCCTGGTTTTTTCCGGTCACAAAATTTTTGGCCCCACGGGGGTTGGTGTTTTATACGGCAAAAAGGAGCGCCTGGAAAAAATGGAACCCTGGCAATTCGGCGGGGAGATGATCCTGGACGCCTCTTTTGCGCGGAGTGAATACGCAGCCCCGCCCCGGCGGTTTGAAGCCGGCACGCCGCATATTGCAGGCGTGATCGGACTGGGCGCTGCGCTTGAATTTATCCGTACTTTTGACCGGGAGACGGCACTGGCCTACACAGTTGATTTGAGGGAATATGCCGTCCGTCTGCTTGAAGATATTCCCGGGATCCGGATCCTGGCAAAAGGCGCGAAGGAGTCGGTGATCGTTTCATTCAGCCTGGACGAAATCCATCCGCACGATATCGCCACTTTTTTGAGTCAGGACCAGGTAGCGGTGCGGTCGGGTTTCCATTGCGCGCAGCCCCTGATCGAATATTTTGGTTTTCCCGGCACGGTGCGCATTTCACTTGCCCCCTACAATACCCGTGCGGAACTGGACCGGATGCGGACGGCTTTGGGCGAGGCGGTGCGGGTGCTGGGGGCTTGAACTGGCGGGCGAAGCAACAATGAACCCTCCTCCGCCGCGCTTTAAGGCGCGGCTACGGCGGGCGAAGCAACAATGAACAACAATGAACAACAATGAACAACCCGAACTATACAACGACCTGATCCTGGAGGCCAGCAGGACCCCCTATCATTTCGAGCGAAGGCCGGACGCCGGGATCACGGTCAACGCCTACAATGCCTATTGCGGCGATAAATACCAGTTGTACCTCGAAATGGAAGGCGACCGGATAAAAACCATCCATTTTCACGGGTACGGATGCGCGGTTTCCAAAGCCTCCTGTTCGGTGCTGGCCAGGGAACTGGAAGGTAAAACCCTGCAGGAAATCACTGCGCTGGCAGCTTCTTTCGTGAACGCCATCCGCGGGGATAGACCCGGGGTTGAAAACCCGCCGCCCTATGTTGCGGCTTTTTTGGCAGCGCGGGATTTTCCGGGAAGGGAGACCTGTGCGGTGTTAGGATGGGAGGCGCTATTGGAGCAATGTCGTGGTATTGACGAAAGTTTTGGCTGACTCCGGGCTGGGATTTAACCACGACCTGTTTCGCAAGGTGTAGAAAGGACGCAAAAGAATCGCAAAATTCGCCATTTTCTTGATGATCAGTGTGCTGTCTTGATGCCTTTAATTTCGAACAATAGTTATACGAAAAAAATATAATATGATTCTTTACAAATTATTAAAGAAACCATTTTTTGGGAATTTTATGGTAAAATGGAGAAATCCACTTTCCGAAAATGAACAAAAAGATTGGCAACAGATCAAAGTTCAAAGCAAATCAGGCGGAACTATTTTTGGGCTTTTTTCAAGAGTGAATAATGCTAAAGCTACGATTGTGCTGGGCCATCCGATGGGAAAAGAAGCCAAAGGATATTTTATAAAGAATGGCTATACAGACCTGTTGCGCAATAATGGTTATAATGTTTTGATATTTGATATCAATGGATTTGGAGAAAGTTCCCACGGCAACTTTTCCTATTTTGAAGACATAATTGCAATCAGTATTAAAGCAAAAGAATTAACGCCGGAATTGCAAATAGGATATCACGGAATTTCAATGGGCGGACAGTGGGCAACAATTTCATTTACAGACAATTCTCACTGTTATGACTTTGCGATCATTGAGAGTGCGGCAACAACTTTAGACGAATTTTGGATACATTTCCCTATTCCATACAAAGTGCTGAAAATTTCAAATATTTTTTTACCCAGGTATAAACAAAGAATAAAAATGATAGATAGGATAAAAGAAGCGAAAAAATTAAAATCCGTTTTATTCATTTATTCTGCGAGCGACGCCTGGACAACTGTTTCAATGGGAGAAAGATTTCAGAAAAACTGTCCTGTAGATGCTGAAATCTGGACGGTTGAAGATGCAAAACACGCTATGATTATGAAGTCGAGGCATAAAGACGCGTACGAACAAAAAATACTTGACTATTTTGACAAATCTACCATCTGGCAAAACAATAGCTGATTTGTTTTGAAAAATGCCATGAATGCGCCACCCACCATTTCCAAAAAAATCCGCATCTTTACCATAAACCAGACAGCCGGGTGACCGAACAAGAACTCATAGACGGATGTAAACGCAACGACCGCAAGGCGCAAAAAGCGCTTTACGACCGGTTTTCGCCGGATATGCTGGGGGTCTGCCGCAGGTATGTGAAAGTGCAGGAAGACGCGGAAGACGTGCTTTGCGAAGCTTTTTTCAAAGTTTTTGACAAGATTGACCAGTTCAAGCAGGAAGGCAGTTTTGAGGGGTGGATCCGCCGGATTGTGATCAACGAATCCCTGATGTTCTTGCGCAAATGGCATAATTTCAGTTTGACGGTGGACATCGACCAGGTGGACATCAGCGAACCCGCCACGGTGCCGGCCAGCCTTGAAGCCGAGGAAATACTCGACATCCTGAACCAATTGCCGACCGGATACCGGACGGTGTTCAACCTCTACGTACTGGAAGGCCTGAAACACAAAGAAATTGCCGAAACGCTCGGCATCAGCATCAATACGTCCAAATCCCAGTTGATCCTCGCTAAAAAACGAATGCAGGAATTGTTGACCGCCCGCAACGCGTGGCACAAAGAGCAGGCGGGATGATTATTCAAATCAATTTCAAACGGCTCAAAAAAATGAAAAAGGAAAAAGATATATTCGATTTGTTCCGGGAAAACCAGCATAAGCTATCCCGGAAACCTTCTCCGCAAACCTGGCAGAAACTGGAACGCAGGTTGAACCGGAGGAACCTCCATTCCGGCCACTCCGGTTGGGTATCCCTGGCAGCCGCTGTTTTGCTTTTGGTCGGGGTGATCGGCCTGTTGACCTTGTTCGCCAATCAACAACAAAAACGGGATATGGCCTCTGTGCAGCCTAAACCGGTGCTGGAGGACTTGCAGGTTCCGGCCCATCCGCAGGAAATGCTGCAGGCCGTCGAATTTTGCAGGCTTTACTGCAAACCCGGAAGCGAAAAGATCCAGGAAGGTACCTCCGGACAACGATTGGTGGTGAACCGGCAGGTGTTGAGAGGCGGGTGAGGAAATAGCTGGCGATCTTTGGCAAGTGCTGGAAGAAACGAATGATCGCTTTAAAAACAAAGGACAGACTGCAGACTGAACTTCGGCTCCGCTCAATTCCCTGATTGGAGACTGCGGACTGCCAACTGAAGACTGCCAACTAACCTATTCAACAGCTTCCTCCGTCTTAAACGGGTTCCGCGGCGTCCACTCCGAGGCAGGTTCGAGGAATCGGATCAGCCGCGGCAGCAGGCGATTGACCAACGGGTTTTTATGCCGGATATAACAGGACAGACATTCCGGCCGGGCGCCTACCGAACTTTTGATCTCCAGCGCTGTTCTCGCAAAAACCAGCTTTTTTGCCCCGCATTCGATGGCTTCCTTCGTCAGGTCGTAAAGCATGTTGAGGTAGAGTTGGCGTTCCCGGTTCTGATCTTCGTTGTACCCTAAAAAATGCGCCTCCAGGGTCCCGCCGTGGTGAATGCCCGTATAGAAGCCCACCATTTCATCGCCGTTAAAATAGGCCCAGATACGGAAATTGCCGGTCAGGGCAACCTTGAGCGTTTCCCAATAGGCCGGGTGCAGGGAAACCAGGTTAAAATCGGCATTTTCGGCTTGCTGGCGATATAAGGAGTGAATCCGGTCTTTCAATGCTCTGATCTCCGGTAAGGAAAATTCCCTGCGTTCGAGGCGCCCCAGTTTTTTTTGAGCCCGCCGGTACCGGACCCGGTATTTTGCCGAAAGATCTTCCAGGTAATCCCCCATAGATTTCCAGTGATCTTCGATGTTCAACACCATATTGGGTTGAAAACAAAAACCGGAATAACCCTTGTCGGGCGCATTTTTGAAAAAACCGGCATTTTCAGGGTGCACGTCTTTGATGAGAACCGCTTTTGCATTCAGTTGGAGGGCTTCTTTTTCCAGGGCTGCCAGGAGCAAATCGCTGTTGGCCGGTTCATGATCCAAAAAGAAGAAACCGTGTTCGCCGGTAGCCTGCACGGCGCCACAAACCAGCATTTTGAAATTGAACAAACGGGAAACCCATCTCTTCAGCAGAAGGTTTTGATTTTCTTTTAACCAGTTCAATTGTTGCCGGGCTTCAAACCGGATCAACTGGCCCACAGCAATGCCAATGGGGTGGTTGTGGCGGTAAAAAACGAAATACCTGAATTCCATACCTTCAGGAGGGCAAGCCTCCAGGGTCTGCAAAAAGGGAATATTGAGGTAATGGTTATCCGAAGGCGCGATTTGCTCCCAGATACCGGCTATTTCCCTGATCGATCCGCAAACGGTGTAACCGAAACCTTCGTGCGGCAGCGAATCGATCCCGGCGGTTACTCTTTGCAGGGCAGTCCCGCAGGAACCGGTCCGGTGCAAATGTGTGGCAATAGCAAAAGACCTGGAAACAAGACAATGGATCATCCGTTTTATGCTTCGATTTGAAAGATAACAGGTTTTGGACGGCAAAGTTTGAACACAGGTACATTTTAATGTTGGTGGACGGTTGAAGGTGCATCCGCCTCCGTTTTCCAGTCTCCAGTCTCGAGCCTCGAGTCTCGAGTCCGCACTCTACCGTGGGCCGTCTCCTTCGACTCCGCTCAGGAGCCTGGCCGTCTACCGTCCACCGTCCACCATCCACCTCCGGATTTCCGCCAGCGCAAATTGCTCATCCTCCCATCTCACCAGTTCCACCTGGCCGCGCCCTTTGTAAAAGAGGAACCAGTTTTCGATGATCCGTCTGGCCGGTTCAAAATCCAGGGACAGGTCCAGGAAATTTTTGGCTTCGAATAAACGCCGGGCCGGGTCAGCCGGTACGGCGATGATCTTGATATCCTCCTCGCCCTGGTCAAGCAGCACCAGCGCCCCGATAGGGATGCACCGGATCAGTGTCCCGGTCGAAAGGCTTTCGGACAAAACCAGAACGTCCATTGCGCCACCTTTGCTGCCCACCGTTGCCGGCATTCGGGTGCCGGGAATAAAACCGTAATTGCCCGGATAGGGCAGGAATTTGATCTTGCGGGGTGCGCCGTTCTCGAGTTCAGGCAAATATTTTCCGGTGACGGGGTCGTACCCGATCCTGGTATTGGAGCCTGCGGGTATTTCGATAACCGCGTTGACTGCAGAGTCGGTCATTGGCGGAATCACAGACGGATCGATTTGTCCGGGTGAGGTTGGACGGCATGCGGAGGCAAACACCAGCAGCAATAAAAAAAGAATCGATACCGGGCCGGGCAAAATGGGTTGGAAGGGTTTCATGATCATTTTTTCAGGTGTGGCCAGAAAATTATTTCCAAAAGGTTTAGGGGTAAAGACCTGGATTTTTCATCCGGAACATAGAATACCTGCAAATAACATTAATCCAATTTATAAAACAACGATCAATGAAAAAAATATTATTTTTAATCCTGGCTGTTGCATTCAGCGCCATCAACCGGGCAGACGCCCAAAATTGGTGGAAGAGCCGGATAAGGGGAGAAGGGCCCAAAGTGACCCGCGACCTGGATTTGCCTGCGTTTGACGCCATCCGGTTGTCCATGTCGGCCAATGTTTATATCAGCCAGGGTCCGGCGCAAAGCGTTCGGATCGAAGCCCAGCAAAACATCATCGACAACATCATCAAGGAAGTAGAGGGGAGTACCTGGCGCATCCGCCCCGACCGGATGGTCACCCGCCACGAAGGTGTCCGGATCTACATTACCGTCCCGCGCCTCACGGAAGCATCCGTGAGCGGCTCCGGCGATATCACCGGCGAAACGGCCTTTTCAGGTGTCGATCGGTTTTACAGCGGTATTTCAGGGTCCGGCAACGTTAAACTGGATCTGCAGGCCGGCGAAATTGATGTGAAAGTGAGCGGTTCCGGTAATGTCAGCCTTGAAGGTTCGGCAAACTCGCTGCTCATCAAAATTTCGGGCTCCGGGCACGTTAACGCCGATGATTTAATGGCGAAAACCTGCAATATCCAGGTTTCGGGTTCCGGCAGGTCGTCGGTCAATGTCAGCGAAGAACTGGACGTGAAGATCTCCGGTTCCGGCGATGTGGCCTATAAGGGACGGCCCCGCCTGCGGTCAAATATTTCCGGCTCCGGCGATTTGATCAGCAAAGATTGACCCAGAGGTATACAGTCGTACTAATCCATATTTCAAGCGCCGCCTGGAACACCTGGCGGCCTTTTTTTTTATTTTTGCGGCTCAAATCCGGAATATGCGCAAAATGATATTCGTGTGGATCCTGGCGCCCTGCATGCTGGCTGGTTGCTCCGGCAATGAAGCCGGCGAATCATCGGAAACTGCATCAAAAAAAGAACTTGCAGCGGTTTTACAGGGTACCTGGGAAAGCGTTACGATCAATGTAAAGATCCATTCCATGGAAAATACCGATTCCACTGCTTATTTCAGCATTCCGGAGGAAAGCTGGAAAGACGTTTACCTGGTGAAACCGCCCAGGATGTTTTTTGAAGCCGACAAAAAATACCGCAGGGAACACCGCAATTTCCAGGATTCGCTCATCAGTATGAGCCGCGGGATCTGGAACGTATTTGGCGACACCCTCATGATGATCGAACCGGACGCTACCTACCAGTACCGCGTTCGACAGGCCGACGGGCTGATCACCTTTTTTACCCTGCTCGACTGGGACGGCGACGGCGTGGAAGACGATGAATATGAGGAGGTGAAACGAAAGGTCGGCATGGGGATGGGGAAGTAGGGTTGTAGCGCGGATTTTAGTCCGGGTCTTGATACTTGATACTGGATGCCGCCGTCTTGCATCCAGCATCTTGCATCTTGCCTCCGGAAATTCGTTTCACTCCATGAATTCGCGACTTCGGTCAGAAAAAATTGATCATCACTTCCCTGACCCCTAAATTTGACCTTGTTAAACGACCAGGGATGAAAAAGATGATTACAATCGGATTATTTATGTTGGCAGCCGTTCCGGGATTTTCCCAAACCCGGATCAAGGGTAAGGTCACCGAACAAAACGGCGCGCCATTGGCGGGGGCCAACGTGTTTTTGGAAGGCGCCTATGACGGAACCACAACGGAAGAAAACGGCAATTTTGAATTCCAGACCGAAGAAACCGGCCTCCATACCCTCCTGGTCACCTTCCTGGGGTATGACAGCATTGCAAAACCACTGGAACTGGCCGGAGGGGTCCTCGAACTGAACCTCACTTTAAAAGAAAAAGCCGCATCCCTGGATGAAGTGGTCATCACCGCAGGGTCCATCGAAGCCGCTGCCGACCGCAAAAAAGCCGTGGTGCTTTCGCCGGTGGATATTGCCCTGACGGCCAGCGCCACGGCGGATATCGCGGGCGCCATCGCTACCTTACCCGGGGTGACCCGAAACGGAGAGTCCGGCAGGATCCTGGTTCGGGGAGGGGCCGCCTACGAAACCAAAACCTTCATGGACGGCTTGCTGGTGCAAAAACCCTACACCAATACGGTGGAAAACCTGCCCTCCCGCAACCGGTTCTCACCCTTTCTGTTCAAAGGCACACAGTTCTCCACCGGCGGATACTCAGCCGAATTCGGGCAGGCCATGTCCTCAGCCCTGATCCTGCATACCGAAGATCTGGCCCCTGAGACGACGACCGGCGTTACCTTGTTGTCGCTGGGGGCCGGCTTGGCCCGGACCAAACGCTGGGAGAACACCTCTTTGTCGGTTAGCGGCTTGTACGCCAATCTGGCGCCTTATTTTGCCCTGATCGAGCAGGACATCGACTGGATCGCGCCCCCCCAATCCGGCAGCGCGGAAGCGGTGTTTCGCACCAAAACCTCCGAAACAGGCATGTTCAAGGCCTATGCCACAGCTTCCAGGTCCTACATGAAACTCCGGTACCCTGATTTTGACGACCCGACCGTTTTATCGCCCCTGCGGATGAGGGGTGATAATGTCTATGCCAATGTTTCTTACAAAGAGGACATCGGCAACGATTGGTTGTTGTTCGGCGGAAGCGCCTATACCTATTATGAGGATCTCATTGAGGCGGATTTTGACCATTCTTCGAAAGAACAATCCCTGCAAACCCGGCTGACCCTGTCGCGATATTTCGATAATAAAATCAAACTGAAGATGGGCGCCGAATATTGGCGCAATACTTTTCGGGAAAATTATTCCGAACCCGGCGCCGATTTCAGGGTTGACCAACCGGAAAATTTTCTGGCGGGGTTTGTCGAAACCGAAGCCATTCTATCCGCAAAATGGGTGGGCCGGGCGGGCGTCCGGGCTGAGTATTCCGGTTTGTTGGAACGCCCGAACATCGCCCCCAGGATATCGCTGGCTTACCTGATCGACAACCGGGAGCAGATTGCAATGGCCCTCGGAAGGTTTTACCAAACCCCGGAAAATGTGTTGATGCGCTGGAATACCAACCTCGATTTTGAGTCGGCCGACCATTTCATGCTCAATTACCAGCGGATCAAAAACGGCCTTACTTTCCGGGCTGAAGCTTATTACAAGGTATACCGCGACCTGGTAAAAACGGACCCGGCCTCCTTGCTGGCCAACAACCTGGGAAAGGGATATGCCAGAGGGCTGGATATTTTTTTCAGGGACCAAAAGACCCTGCGCAATGCCGATTACTGGATCTCCTACTCCTACCTCGATACCCGGCGCGATTACCTGGATTTTCCGGTGGAAGCGACTCCCCATTTTGCGTCCAGGCACAATTTTTCCCTGGTCTATAAAAAATGGATGCCCGGGATCAATACCGCGTTCGGCGCAACCTACGGTTATGCCTCCGGCCGCCCTTACAACGACCCCAATTCCGGTTCATTTATGGCCGAAAGGACGCCGGATTACCACGACCTCAGTATCAACGGCAGTTATCTGACCAATATAGGCGGGCATTTTACCATCTTTTACTTTTCCGCCACCAATTTGCCCGGGTTCAAACAAACCTTCGGGTACCAGTTCAGCGCCAACCAGAACAATGACGGCGTTTACCAGGGCCGCGCCATTCAGCCTCCTGCAAGGCGGTTTTTCCTGATTGCCATCATTTTCTCCATTGGCCAGAAATACAATGCAGGCGAGATCACAACGGATGATATTTAATTTTCTATAATCTGAAAAACTGGGAAAATGAAAAAGAATTTTGTGATTGCAATATTGTTTGTTTGCGGCCTAAGCCCGCTTTTCAGCCAGAATGCCAAATACCAGACTGCCATGAAAAAGGCTTTGGTGCAATTGGATTCTGCCAATACAACCGACCAGTTGCTGGCCTCCGCCAATACCTTTGCCCGCATCGGAAATGCTGAAAAAGGCGAATGGCTGCCCGCCTATTACGAAGCCTACAGCCGGATGAATATGGCGTTCCAGTTGTTTCCGGCAGATCCGCAAAAAGCTTCCGCATCCCTGTCAGAGGCGGAAGCGGCGCTGGGACGGGCCAGGGCCATCAGAGGGGAAGAGGACTCCGAACTGGATGTCCTGGAAGCTTATATCATCATGGGCAGGGTATCGGAAAACCCGATGGCCAACGGACAGACCCTGACGGGCAAATTCTTTGAAGTATTGGGAAAAGCGGGCGCGATCAATCCGGAAAACCCAAGGGTTCCTTTGCTCCAGGCGGTTTATACCCTCAATATGCCCGAGTTTTTTGGTGGCGGATTGGAGAAGGCCAAACCCTTGTTTGAAAAGGCGCGGGAGTTATTTGGGAAAGCTGAAACACCGGCAGATCCCTTGTCGCCGGCCTGGGGGAAAGGTATGTTTGATCATTTCATGAGCACCCTGGGTCTGAAATAAACCCATAAAACGATGACGAGAAAGAGGGCCGCCGGTATCCGGCAGTTTGTTTTGGAGTCCCTGAAAATATTCCTGGCCGGAGGGGTGATCCTGACACTGGTGTGGGGAAGCTTGCCGGCGCTGGTTCAACACGGTATTTTTGTCAAGGCTTTTTTTTTGAACGGCATGGCAACCGTCCTTTTATGGCAGGGCAACGCCTACCTGAGTGATTTTCCGGACCGCTGGGCCAACTGGCTGGATGCACCCGTGAAACGCCTGACGCTGACCTTCCTCGTAACCATGGCCTATACCTCTTTTATCTGGGTCTTCATTGCCTGGCTATACGATTTTGACGACTACGGCTGGGACTTTGCCGGCTTTTTGAAAGGACTCAACATCTATGTTTTTCTGCCGACCCTGGCGATCACTTTTGTCATCACCACTTTTATGCATGGGCGAGGGTTTCTGATGGGGTTGAAAAATTCAATCACCGAGGCTGAAAGATTAAAAAAGCAACAACTGGAAGCCCAGTATGAAGCGCTGAAAAACCAGATCAATCCCCATTTTTTGTTCAATAGCCTGAACGTTCTGGCGGCTTTGGTGCACAAGGATCCAAATGAATCCGAACGGTTTATCCACCGCCTTGCATCGGTATTGCGGTACATACTTGAAAGCAGGGAAAAAGAGACGGTCAACCTGGAAGAGGAACTCCGGATGCTGGACGCTTATTTATCTATGATGAAGATCCGGTTCAGCGAGGGGTTCCGGTACGAGATCGATATCCCGGAACCTGCACAGTATGAAATAGCGCCTTTGTGCCTGCAAATGTTGGTGGAAAACGCGTTCAAACACAATGAAGTTTCCAGGCTGCATCCGCTTTCGGTGGAAGTTTTTATGGAGGATCAGGCCTATTTAACCGTTCGGAACAGCCTTCAGAAAAAGGAGCAGATCCAGCATTCTTCCGGGATCGGGCTGGCCAATATCAAGGCCCGGTATGAATTTCTGTCGGAAAAAACCATCAAAATGGAGCAATCCGGTACCCATTTCAGTGTCAGCGTTCCCCTGATCCCGGTTTCCAAATCCGTTCAATCATGAAAGTTGTAATTGTTGAAGATGAAGAATTGGCGGTAGAGGGTTTGGTCAGGCAGATCAACCGGGTTGAATCGGGTATCGAGGTGGCCGCTGTCCTGGATTCCGTACAATCTGCTGTCCGCTGGTTTCGGCAGAATGAACCGCCCGACCTGGCTTTTTTTGATATCCAGCTCACGGACGGTCTGAGTTTCAGCATCTTCGAACAAGTTGAGGTAATTTGTCCCATTATTTTCACGACTGCCTTCGATTCGTACGCGCTGAAAGCGTTTCAGGTCAGCAGCATCGATTATTTGCTCAAACCGGTGGGGGAGGCTGAGTTGTCGAGGGCATTGGAGAAACTCCGGTTGCTTCAGAAGCGGAATGCCCCTGACCGGCAGGCGCTCCTCCAGGTCAGGGAGATGTTGCGATCCCTGGACGAGGGGCATAAAAACCGGTTCCTCGTCAAATTGGGCGACCAACTGATCGCCATCCCTGTAAACGAGATCGATTATTTTTATGGGGATAACAAAATCGTGTGGCTGAAACACCGCAACGGACGGAAATACCCGGTGGATTATACGATCGAATCCCTGACGGGGGTACTGGACCCCAAACAGTTCTTCCGACTAAACCGGAAATACCTGACCTCCTTTGCCGCCATCCAGTCGGTGACTGCCTTTTCCAATAGCCGCCTGAAAGTAATCCTGCGCGATCCGCCGGATGCCGACCCTGTACTGGTCAGCCGGGAGCGGGCGGAGGCATTCAGGGTTTGGCTGGACCAGTGAATCAATTGGTTGGATTGATCCGATTGGTTGGATTGATCCGATTGATCCGATTGATTCGATTGATTCGATTGATTCGATTGATCCGATTGATTGGATTGGAACGTTAACCAACAAATCAACGAATAAACAAATCAACGAATAAACAAATCAACAAATAAACA
>CAZLEF010000022.1:17967-91861 GCA_964558465.1 uncultured Lewinella sp.
AATCAACGAATAAACAAATCAACGAATAAACAAATCAACGAATAAACAAATCAACGAATAAACAAATCAACCTCCGTTAAACATGCCGTTCAGCATGGTAAGAAGACCGTACCAACGGCCCGCTTTCTACATAGGGGAAACCTTTTTGGAGGCCCACTTCCTTGTATTTGGCAAATTGATCGGGGTGGACAAACCCAGCCACTTCCAGGTGCATTTTGGTGGGTTGGAGGTATTGGCCGATGGTGAGCACATCACAACCGTGTTCGAGCAGGTCGTCCATGATCCTGAAGATTTCGTCTTCGGTTTCGCCAAGGCCGACCATAACGCCGGATTTGGTGCGTTTGCCATAAGCTTTGGTGCGTTTGATCTGCTCGAGGCTCCGTTCGTATTTGGCTTGCGGCCGGACCTTCCGGTATAACCGTTCGACGGTTTCCATATTGTGGGAAACCACTTCCTGGCCGGCGCTGATCATTCGTTCGAGGGCAGGCCAGTTGGCTTTAACGTCGGGAATCAGGGTTTCGATGGTCGTTGCCGGGGCAATCTCCTTGATGGCTTTCACCGTCTGATGCCAGATCTCGGCGCCCCGGTCGGGCAGTTCATCCCGGTTGACGGAAGTGATCACTGCATGTTGAACGCCCATCAGGAAGATGGCCTCTGCAACCCTGCGGGGTTCGTCTTCGTCGTATTCCGGCGGTCGGCCGGTCTTGACTGCGCAAAACGAACAGGACCGGGTACAGGTATTGCCGAGGATCATGAAAGTGGCGGTACCGGCGCCCCAGCATTCGCCCATATTGGGGCAATTGCCGCTTTGGCAAATGGTATGCAGTTTGTATTCATCAACAAGGGAGCGGACCTTTTTGTAGTTCGGGCCGATGGGGAGTTTGACCCTCAGCCAGTCGGGTTTCCGTTCCCTTTGCGGCGTATCGTTATTAACAACAGGTAATTCGAGCATTATTTCGGTTTGCGTTTCCTCTCCTACCAGCGTTTGCCGAGTATAAAATGGAGGTAAAGGTTCAAAAAAAGCGGCGTATTTCGCAAGTTGTTGTCCGTGGTTTCTACCATAATAGGCACCTCTTTGAAAAAGAAATCAGCCATTACACCGGCCTCCATGCCTTTGAGCATTTCGTCGTAAGCGCCCCAATCGAAGTGAATAGCCAGTTTGGCGTGGGCGCCAGGCATGATTTTTAATTCGCCCAGCCCTTTGCCAAAACCGGAAGCGCCGTAAATCCTGCCCACATTGAGGAAGGTGCTCTCATTGGCAGAAGAATATTTTTCACTGCGGATATAAGGTTCGGCGCCCGGAATCTCATTTGGCCACAGATCAAGGTAATAAGGTTTCAGCAGGCCCAGGGTCGGGCCGGCCTCGTAAGTGATCCCGATGGCGAGCCCTTTTTGTTTCGCTTTTTCGGAGAGATAACGTTTTTCACCAAACCCGACACGGAGCGGATAAAAGGCGTTTTGTTTTCCAAATATAAAGGCCCTGGAAATCCGGTTGGTGGTAGGGGCTTGAAAATCAAAACTTTGACGGTATTCCCGGATATGTTTAAGCGAACCGATCTCAATGTTGATAAAACGGGTCAGATAGTACGTTTTAATGGCACCGATGGTGGCGCCTAAACCAAAACCGCGGGTTTGAAGATTGGCGTAAAACCCCAGTTCCTTCTGGTAGATAATCCCTTTGTTTTCCTGGTAATTATTGCGGCCGTATTCCAGATTCGTCTGCCCCAGCGCAAAGCATAAGGATAAAAACGAAAAGGCGAAGATGCTGACAAGCTGCTTTTTCATGGTTTTCCCCGATTTGTTGAACAG
Source organism: uncultured Lewinella sp. (assembly GCA_964558465.1). Taxonomy (GTDB): domain Bacteria; phylum Bacteroidota; class Bacteroidia; order Chitinophagales; family Saprospiraceae; genus JACJYC01. Next base: position 19,777 of record CAZLEF010000022.1, read on the forward strand.
GTTATCCGGCCTATTGCCATTAGCAGGAAATCCTATTAAGGAAATACGGCTGAGGGACAAAAAAGTTCAAGTTTATTTTAAACCACTCCAAGTTACGGGTTTTTAAACATAAAAAAGTATGCATTGGAATTCTTTTGCCAATTTTGTCACTAAATCGCCGAATTTGGAACTTTTGATCTGGACAGAAAGTCGGGGGCCCAGGGTCGGATATGTTTTTTCCTCGGTGATCGGCCGTTGGGCCGGCGTCCCTGTTCTATTCGCCCAAAACAAGGCCGAATGGATGTTATATGAGGGCCCGAAGATCTGGTACGGTGCTGCCGCCCCGCCGGCGAATGCGGGGCTATGGTTGCCCGCCACAGGATTTTTAAGCGAAACACAGATCCGGAATTTTCAACCGGAGGCCGCCACAGAGAGCGGTGTCCCCGTTCTTTTCCCCACAGAAAACAACATGGCGTCCTTTTCTTTCGACTTGCCGGCGATGGTTTTTTTTCTTTTGAGCCGGTATGAGGAGTACCTGCCCTTTGAAGCGGACCTCCACGGCAGGTTTCGGGCCAGCCAGAGTCTGGCAGGGAAACTGGGCTTTCTGCAAACCCCGGTGGTTGATTTTTGGGTCGGCCGCCTGCAGGAAAAGCTCCGGGAGATCTACCCTTCCGCCTCCGGGTGGAAAGGCCCTGAAAGGTCAGTCAGGGTCAGTTATGATGTAGACATGCCCTGGGCCTATCTGCACCGGAAATGGTGGCAATATCCCGGAGGATATCTGCGCGACCTCATCCGGCAAGACTGGCCTGGATTGCGACAAAGGCTAAGGGTCCATCTGGGCGCCGAAATGGATCCGTTTTTCACTTTCCGGGGATTGAAAACCATGCACATGGAAGCCGGGATCCGGCCGGTTTACTTTTTTTTATTGGCCGGCCCCGGAAAATACGATCCTTATTCCTCTTACCGCACCAAGGCGTTTAAACGGCTGGTCAATGACTTAAGCCGGGACTTTTCCTGCGGCCTTCATCCTTCCTACCACGCGTTACAGCCCGGGGTGTTGGAAAGGGAAATGACCCGTTGGAAAACCCTCTTCGGAGATATCCCGGCCAGAAGCCGGCAGCATTTCCTGCGGCTCCGGTTTCCGGATACCTACCGCCGGCTGATCTCGGCCGGGATAGCTGAAGACCATACCATGGCGTATGCCGATCAGACCGGCTTCAGGGCAGGAACGTCCCGTGCCTTTCCCTGGTATGACCTTTTGAAAGAGCAAATTGCCCCTCTTGAAATATTCCCGGTTTCGGCAATGGAAGTTACGCTGAAACAATACCTGGGTTTTTCACCGGAAGCCGCGGCAAACCGGCTGGGTGAATTGTGGAAACAGGTAAAAAATGTGAACGGCGATTGGTCGGTTCTATGGCATAACAGCTCGCTGCCGCCTGCGCCCGGATGGGATGGTTGGGATGCTGTACACCGGGAAATGTTGAAATTGTCCGCCGGTTTTTGAGATTTTATTAATTTTGGCCAAAACCACTTGTATGGTCGTCAACTTTAGTGAACAGAACACAATCGCAAATACCTTTATTGCCGAATTGAGGGATTCGAAAATACAAACCGACCCCCTCCGGTTCCGGTTCAATCTGGAACGCCTGGGTGAAGTCATGGCTTATGAGATCAGCAGAAAACTGAGCTACCGGCCCCTGGCGATTGAAACGACCCTGGGCATTGCCAATACGAAAGTTGTGGCCGACCAGCTGGTGCTCGGGGCCATCCTCCGGGCCGGGTTGCCTTTCCACCAGGGGCTGCTCCGGATCTTTGACCGGGCTTCCAATGCTTTTGTTTCCGCCTACCGGAAACACCATAAAGACGGCACCTTCGAAATCCAGTTGGAATACGTTTCCTGCCCGCCGCTCGACGGCAAAGTCCTGATCATGGCCGACCCGATGCTGGCAACCGGCGCCTCCATGGGTATTGCCCTGAAACAACTCACAGAGTTTGGCCACCCCAAGGCCATTCACGTCGTTACCGCTATTGCCTCCACCTACGGCCTCGAACATATCCGGCGGCTTTTTCCGGAGGCAAGGGTGTGGATGGGCGCGCTGGATGAGGAACTCACGGCCAAATCCTTCATTGTTCCCGGCTTGGGCGACGCAGGCGATTTGAGTTATGGGCTTAAGGTGCAGGATTGAAATTATTGATACGATTGGTACGATTGGTACGATTGATGCGATTGATACGATTGGTTCGATTGATACGATTGGTACGATTGGTTCGATTGATACGATTGGTTCGAATCTTCAAATCCTCGATTCCTCGAATCCTCGATTCCTCAATTCCTCAATTCCTCAATTATTACTTAAATGGGCGCCAAAACTTAATTTATGGATGTTTGGAAGAAGCTGAAATTTGGAATGTTTATCGGATTATTAGCAACAGGGATAGCCGTCCGGGCCCAGATACCGGCCAATACGATCGGCGCCAATCCGCCAGGGCTCAGATGGCGGCAGATCGATAACAAAAATATCCGGATCGTTTTTCCGGCCGAAACCGAAACCCAGGCCCAGCGGGTAGCCAATCTGGTGGAGTACCTCAGTGTCAACCACAACGATGGCGTTGGGAACAAACAAAAAAAGGTCACCGTCTTCTTTCATAACCAGACCGTGTTGCCCAATGGATTGGTCACCGTCGGACCCTTTCGCTCGGAATTTCAACTGACCTCTCCTCAATTCAACACGGCTTCCGATTGGATAGACATCCTGGCCATCCATGAATACCAGCATGTCAAACAATTTGCCAATTCCAACCGGGGAATTACTTCGGTGGCAAAAAAACTGATGGGCTCATGGCCCTGGGGCGGATTTGCGGCTACTGCCCTTCCAAGATGGTACTGGGAGGGCGACGCCACTGTTATGGAAACCGCGCTCTCCGCTTCCGGCAGAGGCAGGATGCCTTCCTTTACCATGGAACAGCGCGCTCTGGTGCTGGACGGAATTGACTACGGATATGAAAAGGCAGCTGCAGGCTCCCTGCGGGACTTTGTGCCGGATCATTATAGCCTGGGGTATTACATGGTCGCCCATGGCAAACAGCATTATGGCAAAGAACTCTGGAGCGGGGTTTTGGCTGACGCAGTGGCTTACAAAGGCCTGTTTTTCCCTTTCAGCCGCAACCTTAAAAAAAGGACCGGCCTCAGCACGCCCGGATTGTATGCGTCCATGCGCAGTGAAATGGACAGTATATGGCTGGGCAGCCAAAGATCACCTGACCCGGAGCTGCCTCCCGTGAACATCCGGCCCGGAAAAACGGTAACCCACTACAGCTCGCCCCAATGGCTCAATAACACGGATCTGGCCGTTGAAAAAAGAGGGTACGATGAAATCCCTGCCTTGATCCGGTTGAGTGGCCATGGCAATGAGAAAAAACTGACGTCGCCGGGGATTTTATCCGCCCCGCCGGAAACGACCCTCTCCCTTGCCGGCAACCGGCTTGCATGGGCCGAACTGGATTTTGATCCCCGCTGGTCAAACCGGAACTACTCTGTGATCCGGATTTTTGACCTGGCAACGGGGCAAAAAAGAATGCTTACCCGCCGATCCAAACTATTTGCGCCGGCGCTTTCCCCGGACGGACGCAGGGTTGCCTGCGTAGAATATGCTCCGGAAGGCAACTGCAGGATCGTGATCCTGGACGCAGGCAGCGGCGGCGAGCTCCAAACCCTCCCCAACCCGGACAGCCTGTTTTATGCCTTTCCGGTATGGGGCCCGGACGGCGACGCCCTGATTGTGGTAGCCCAGAAAAATGAAAAACACGCTTTGCACCGGATTGAACTGGCCGGCCAGACCACCTCTCTGCTGGTTCCGGCCCTTCCTGCCCAGCTTTCCCACCCTGCCGCCTGGGGGCAATACGTGTTTTTTACGGCCGCCTATTCCGGCGTCAGCCAGGTGTATGCCGTCAAACCGGGCGAACCGGGTATTTTCCAGGTGACCAGATCCGTTTTGGGCGCTTTCCAGCCGGCCGTTTCACCGGATGGAGCTTTCCTGGCCTTCAGCGAATTTTCAAAATTGGGTTTCAATGTCATTAAAATGCCGGTTGACCCCCGGGATTGGCAACCGGTGAACCCGGATGCGACCGATCTTTTGCCTACTTATGCAGCAGAGTTGGGCAGACAGGAAGGCGGGAGCATTCTTCCAGGCATCCCCCGCAAAAAATATGAAGTGCGCAAATTCAACCGGTTTTCCGGTCTCCTGAACCCCCATAGCTGGCTGCCGGTACTGGACCCGCCCTTGTACGGCGCCCGGATCTTGTCGGATAACCGGTTCAGCACCTTGTCGGCGGAGGCATCGGCCCTGTACAACGAAAATGAAAAAGAATGGAGTTATTCCGCCGGCCTGAGTTACGCCGAATGGTTTCCCATCCTCAACCTGAATTATGTTTATCAGCGGCGGTCGGGCGCCCAACTTGTTTTTACGCCGGAGAACGATTCAACGGTCGTTTTCACCTCCTACAACGAACTTTGGAGCGAAAACAAATGGACGGCAGGGGTGCATATGCCTCTGAATTTCAGTCAGGGGAATACCTTTCAGCGGGTGGACGGCATTGTGAATGTGGACGCCATCCAGTTGGATGCGGAGGGGCTCTTTGATCGCGAATTAAATTCCAGAGATACCCTGAAAGTGGGAAGAGGCGGGGCCAACCGTCTGTCCGGCCTTTACCGCCCTCCGCTGTCCGACGGCAATCTCAAGGCCCTCGATCTGCGGTTTCGCTGGATCCTGTTTCGCAGGCAGGCCGTTCAACACCTGAACCCGAAATTTGGCCTGTTGGCGGATGTGCGCTACCGGACCACACTGGGCAGCGACCGGTACAGCGGCGAAAACCTGCTGCTGCGCGGCGATTTATACGGCCCGGGTCTGGCCAGGAACCATAGCCTGTACATCAACCTGGCCTTCCAGCAGAACGAATTGCTGGACAATTACCGGTTTCCTGACTTTTTTCCCTATCCGCGGGGATACGACGGAGTGCTGGGCAGCAGTGTTTTTAAACTGGGCCTGAACTATAGTTTGCCGATCTGTTATCCGGACCTTGCCGCGGGCCCCCTGGCTTTTCTCAAAAGGATCAAGGCAAATGCCTTTTTTGATTACGGCCGGGTAGAAAATAAAAGCCCGTTCACCGGTGCAGAAAGTTTTTCATCTGCCGGGTTGGAACTGCGGTTTGATGTGCGGTTATTGCGCCTGGTGGAAGCTGATCTGGGGCTCCGGTACAGTTATCTGCTCAATGCAGGATACGCCCCGCAGGGACAGGTGCACCAGTTTGAATTCCTGGTGATCAGCCTGAGTGATTAAGCGCTCAATTATCCTTTGGATTGACCGCGGTGAAGAACTTTTTGAAATAGGTTCCCTCGTCCTGATTGATTCCGAGCACCAGGATCTCTTCCGTCAGCGAATCTACCGGGATCGGCGTGTTTTTGGTGTCCGAAACCCGCATGATCAACGCCGTTTTGCCCTGAAAAGTGCTCCATTCCCAGGCGCCGGTGCGTTCTCCATCCGGTGTTTGAATGACCAGCGTGCTGTCTGCATTAAATTGGAAAAAGCCATCCTTCAGCCTTGCTGCAGTGGCATTGAGGCCTTCCAGCAAAAATGGATTCAGTTCCAGGCTTTTGGCGGCTTCGATGGTCGCTTTGTCGTCAAAACGCCAGGGAGTGCGTGTCAGGAGCCGGGTCATTTTCTCGGGGTTGCTGGATTTGTCGCCGCCGCAGGCTGCCAAGGCGATAATGGTCATGGAAATTACAAGGATACGATACATTTTGTTCGTTTTTTTGGGGGGCAAAGGTAGGGAAATTTTTGAATTGAAACGATTGACAGGAATGGTTGGATTGATACGATTGATTGGATTGATTGGATTGATGCGATTGGAGGATTGATTCGAATTTTCGCATCCTCAAATCCTCGCATCTTCGCATCCTCGCATCTTCGCATCCTCACATCCTCATCTGGCCACTGGCGGCGCATCCTCAATCAATTCGCTTTTTTCCGCAAAAGCGCCAGGTAAAACCCATCAAACCCACAAATATGGGGCATGAAGGTTTTCGATTCCAGCAACTCGAATTCATGGCCATGCTGTTCCAGAAACCGGTCAATCTGTTGTTCGTTCTCGCCGGGCAGGATGCTGCAGGTAGCATACACCATTTTACCGCCGGGTTTGAGGATCTTGCAGTAATCAGACAGGAGGTCGGATTGGGTTTGCCGGACCTTTTCCACAAATTCCGGGGTCAGCTTCCATTTAGCGTCCGGATTGCGCCGCAAAACGCCCAGCCCGGAGCAAGGAGCGTCGATGAGGAGGCGATCGGCAGTTGCGTAAATTCTTTTGATCGTTTTTGAGCTTTCTATTGCGCGGGTTTCAACGATATCCACACCGTTCCGGCGCGCGCGTTTGCGGAGTTCATCCAGTTTCCAGGCTTCGGTATCCATGGCGATGAGTTGGCCTTTGTTTTGCATCAGTGCTGCCAGATGCAGGGTTTTGCCACCGGCGCCGGCGCAGGCGTCCACCACCCGCATGCCGGGTTGGATGTCGAGCAGGGGCGCCACTTGTTGGGACGACCAGTCCTGGATCTCAAACCAACCTTGTTTGAAAGCTTTGGTATTGAAGAGGTTTTTACGTTCGGTCACCACCAGCGCGTCGCCGTCCAGTACCTCCGTTCTGACTTCCTCTTCCAGCAGCGAGGCCTGCAAAGCAGGAATGTCCGTTTTAAGCCGGTTGACCCGGATCACCACCCTCGCAGGTTCGTTCATTGCCTGGAGGGCCTTTCCCCATTCCGGACCCAGTTCGCGTTCACCCAATTCGTCAAGCCAATCGGGAATGGATTCCCTGAATTTTCGTTGAGTGCAAAGGTCCTGGTACCGGGCGACGATTGGGTCGCGGCGCAGTCCCTCAAATTCTTCCCAAAGTGGAAGATCCTTGCCTTTGATGAGGTAAAAAATGCCGAAAATCCGCCACCAGTCGGCTTCATTCCGGGGTGTCCGGCCCAGCAGGGTTGCCAGCGGGCGGTACCAGCGTACAATCTCATAGACGCTTTCTGCCACAAAAGCGCGGTCGCGGGCGCCCCATTTTGGCATATTTTTGAATGACCGTTCGATGGCTTTATCTGCGTACAAGCCTTCCTCGAAAATAGCGGTCAGGATGATGGCTACCCCTTTTACCAGGTTGGGATAGAGCTTGACCGGGGTCGCCGCTTGCTCCGTTTTGGGTTTAACCGCTTTGGTATTTTTGTCCTTCATGCATGGATTTGAAATACAAAAATAGACAAAATAGTCTCTAAGTCGCTTATATTTGCCTTCTGTCACTTTCCAACAATCCAGGCTATTGGCAAAAACAAATACAGAACAGGAGACCAAGGTCACGCCCCTGATGCAGCAATACTACAAAGTAAAGACCAAGCATCCGGACGCCATCCTTTTGTTCCGCGTCGGCGATTTTTATGAAACCTTTGGCGAAGACGCCGTGGCTGCCTCCAAAGCCCTTGGCATCATCCTCACCAGCCGAAACAATGGAGGAAACGACGTCGAACTTGCCGGGTTTCCTTACCACAGCATGGATATGTACCTCCCCCGGCTGGTGAAAGCAGGCTACCGGGTGGCGGTTTGCGAGCAGTTGGAAAAGCCCTCCCCGCTCAAGAAGATCGTAAAAAGAGGCGTGACGGAAGTGATCACCCCCGGCGTTGCGGTGGACGACAAGCTCCTCGACCACAAAACCAACAATTACCTGGCCTCCCTTTATTTCGGCAAAAACGAAATCGCAGGCCTGGCCTTTTTGGATATTTCTACCGGTGAATTCCTGGTGTGTGAAGGCGACTGGGCCTACGCAGATAAATTATTGCAGAGCCTTCGACCTTCCGAAGTGATCTTCTCCAAGGATAAAAAGAAGGTCTTTGAAAAACGATTCGGCGAAAAATTCTACATTTTTACCCTCGACGAATGGGTTTATACCCTGGATTATGCACGGGAAAAACTCCTGGAACAGTTCGGTACCCAGAACCTCAAAGGCTTCGGGGTGGAAGAAATGGATCTGGCGCAGATCGCAGCAGGCGGCATCCTGCATTACCTGGCCACCACCGAAAATAAAAACCTGCGGCATATCACAGCCATCAGCAGGATTCAGCCGGAGCGGTATGTCTGGCTCGACCGGTTCACCATCCGCAACCTGGAATTGCTCCATACGCCTTTTGATTCAGGGACGCCCCTGATCCGGGTCCTCGACCAGACCCTCACCCCAATGGGCGCCCGTCTGATGAAAAAGTGGATGGTACTGCCCCTCAAAAACCGGAGGGATATCAATATCCGCCTGGATATTGTGGAGCATTTGTACAACAGTCAGGAACTGGCCGGCTTGCTGGAAATACAATTGCGCCAGATCGGCGACCTGGAACGGCTCATTTCCAAAGCCCCTCTGGGCAAGATCAGCCCCCGGGAAGCCGTCCAGTTGAAACGGGCGCTGGCCGCCATCGGGCCCATCAAAGCCGGCCTGTCGGAAACCTCCGTGGAATTCATGCAAAAAATGGCCGAAGGCCTGCATACCTGCCCGGACCTGCAGGAAAGAATCGCCCGGCAGATCAAGGAAGACCCGCCTGCCAATATCACCAAAGGCGGCGTGATCGCCGACGGCTTTTCGGCAGAACTGGACGAATTGCGCCATGTCGTAACCCACAGCAACGAACTGCTGAAGGATATCCAGGAGCGTGAAATCGAACGGACGGGCATCTCCTCCCTCAAGGTCGGGTTCAACTCGGTTTTTGGCTATTATATCGAAATCACCAACAAATACAAGGACCAGGCGCCGGCCGATTGGGTGCGCAAGCAAACCCTGACCAACGGCGAACGATTTATCACTGATGAATTGAAAAAACTCGAAGCCAAAATCCTGGGCGCAGAGGAAAAGATCCTGGAACTGGAACAACACTTATACGAGCAATTTGTACTGGACCTGACGGATTATGTGGCCCCTATCCAGACTAACGCCACCCTTCTTGCCCGGGTGGACTGCCTGCTGTCCTTCGCCAAAATCGCACAGAAAAACCGGTACTGCCGCCCTTCCATCGACGATTCCCTCGTGATTGACATCAAACAGGGCCGGCACCCGGTGATCGAACAGCAACTGGAACTGGGGGAAACCTACGTACCCAACGATGTTTACCTCGATAACGAAAGTCAGCAGATCCTCATGATCACCGGTCCGAACATGGCCGGTAAATCGGCCCTGCTCAGGCAAACGGCGCTGATCTGCCTGATGGCCCAGATGGGGTCGTTTGTTCCCGCTTCCGGCGCCCGGCTGGGGGTGATCGACAAGATTTTTACCCGGGTTGGGGCTTCCGACAATATCTCCAGCGGAGAATCGACATTCATGGTGGAAATGACCGAAACGGCCAGCATCATGAACAATATCTCCGACCGCAGCCTGATCCTGCTCGACGAACTCGGCCGCGGTACCAGCACCTACGACGGCATCTCCATTGCCTGGTCCATTGCAGAGTACCTGCACAATGCACCGGATGCCCGGCCCAAAACGCTGTTCGCCACCCATTACCACGAACTGAACGAACTGGCCAATAAATTCAGCCGCATTCATAATTTCCACATTGCCACCCGGGAAGTGGGGCAAAAGGTGATCTTCCTCCGCAAACTCGTACCCGGTGGCAGCGAACACAGCTTCGGCATCCACGTAGCCGGTATGGCGGGCATGCCGCGCAGCATTGTTGAACGCGCCGCCCATATCCTTTCCCAACTTGAACAAAAATCGATCGCCGGCGACCAGAAGGGTGGGGGAGAACCCCAGTCGAAACGCCCGGAAACCCGGCAAATTTCCGCCGAACAATACCAACTCAGCATTTTCGAAACGGTGGACGAAACCGCCGGCAAACTCAAAGCCGCTCTGCTGGGGCTGGATATCAATTCCATGACCCCCATCGATTGCATGCTGAAGCTGAACGAACTCAGGAAGTTGCTGGAAGGGTGAAAAAACGTTTGCGTTAACGCTTTTTCAAAATCTCCAACGCAAAATCATCCAAATAAACCGTCTGCCGCTGCATCTCCACATACACCTGCAACGTATCGTTTGGGCGGGCGTTCAGCGGTATGCGGTAATAAAAATCCACGATGCCCCAGACGCCGGGTTTGCCGCCCCAAATGCTGAAATCCTGATTGCCCAGCTTGTTATCGATCCGCACGTGTTGGAACTTCAGGTTCCGGCCGCCTTTTTTTAGCTGAATCGCGAAAGCCGGCATCATATACCATGGAAATTCCAGGACATCTTTTTTGCACCAGCTCTTGATCCGGGCATATTCGCCCGGTTCGAGGCCCAGATCGGCTACCGAATGGTTGACCAGATCGAGCGAACCCGCGCCGCCTGGTTGCAGGGCCAGTGCAAACCTGCTCCCGAACACCCCCGGTTGGATCACCCGGAAAGAATCGGGACCCGGGTTTTCAAAATCCTTCCAGACCGGCAAACCCGCTTTTTTCCATTGGCTGGTATCGGGTTGCAATTCCCCGCTGTCGAAGGCGGTCAGTATTTTATTGTCCATTTTGGTTTTTCCGAAGGCCGACCAATAGTAACCGGCATTCGCAAATTCGCTCCACAAGATGCCGCGATGGTGCTGCCAGGTCTGGAAAACGCTGAGGGCCCAGCAAAAAAGGATAAATACCCCCACCAGGAGCCGCATGCCCCATTGCCGGTTGGCGTAGTACAGAAACCATGCCAGCGGAAAGGCCAGCAAGGGCGCCGCCTCCACCATCGGCCTCGAACCCAGCCCGTTGATATAGTACCAGCACCACCAGCTGTATGCAAAATAGACGTGCAGCGGAAGAAAAACTGCCGCAGGGACAAGCCAGTTGCGATGCCGGCCCAGGTAGATCAGACCGAACAAGGACAAGATCATCACAGGAGAGTAGGGCAGCCAGCCGTTCTGATAACCGAACAACCCGGGCCCGATCTTCGGACGGTCAAAATAAAAACGCTCAGTCCCATAACTGTAAAAGATCCAATCCCCGGAAGAGACCTTCCAATAAACCATCTGCAGCAAGCCGCAGGCTGCAAATGCCGCTGCAGCGACAGCAACCCATTTCCAATGGTCGCGAAGGTAAGCCCATTGCCGGGCCAGGTTTCGCTCCATGCCCAGGCCGCAGAACAACGGTATTGCCAGGCAAACAAATTCTACCGGCCGGGTAAGGGTGATCAGGCCGGCGCTCAGACCGATTCCAATGGCGTTCCAGCGCCCCGGGGTGCGGTAAAAACGCCAGGTCGCCCAGATCAGCAGACAATACAGGAAAAACAGGTAACTGTGGGCCATCGGCCCCCGGTACACCTGAAAATGAAACACGCTGCTGGCCAACGCAAGGGTCAGGAGTGTATAACCGGCAATTCGGGTCCCGACCTCGCGGCTAAGCACCCGGAACAATAAAAATAAACCGATGCATGCATAAAAAAGATTTGCCAGGTGAATGCACATCACGTAGGGCGGGGAATACCCGTCGCGTGGATAACCCAGCACCCAGGCCGAAAGATGCCCTGCCAAAAAAAAAGGCGACTGCAATACGGCCACCCCTGCGGTATATTTATTGATGCGGCGCCCGTTCTTTGCCTGGGTCAGGACATCCCCGGGCCCCGGCAGCGCCGGCGGTTCGTTGATATATTTGAAACGGGCGAGGTAGGTTTGTTTTATATCGGCGATGTCCCCATGTAAAAACAAGGCAGGCAGATAGGCGTAATACCCCCAGGCGTCACCCCCGTGCAGGATATTGACCTTCCACCGCTGGAAATAAAAAAAAGCTGCCGCATAAATAATTATGACCGGCAATAAAATAAACCGGAATCGCATACGATATTTGTAAGACGGAACAAATGTAAGTAAAGGACTACAATCCGGTGAACCTGATCCTTCCGGGTTTGTTTTTTTACATTAGGTTCGCCATTAAAAAATTATGTAACCATGAGAATTTACCTGACAACGTTATTGGTTTTTGTATTCGGCATGACCGGCCTGCGGGCCCAAACGCCCCAGGAACCCAGTGAAAAAGCCCTGCTTTGGGAGATTTCCGGCAAATCACTGGTGACTTCTTCTTACCTGTTCGGCACCATCCATCTGATCCCCAGGTCGGATTTCTTTTTCACCGAAACCATGGAAGGCGCCTTTGCTAAAACCAAACAGGTGGCCTTCGAGATCGATATGGAGGAAATGAGCGACTTGTCGAACATGTTTTCCATGCTCGGCAAAATGTATATGGCTGACGGCAAAAAACTCCGCGACCTGCTTTCCACGGAAGATTATGAAAAAGTGAAAACCCATTTCAGCGATATGGGGCTGCCGTTTTCCTTTCTCGAACGGGTTAAACCGATGTTCCTCTCCGTGATGACCGACCCTGAAGCCCTCAGTATGAAAACGGACGCCGGCGACGGCGGCATGCTCTCCTACGAAATGGAATTGACAGAAAAGGCCCAAAACCAGGAAAAGGATATCCTCGGGCTGGAAACCATGGATTTTCAGATGAGCCTGTTCGACAGTATTCCCTACGACAAACAGGCCCAGATACTGGTGAAAGCCATTGAAGCAGGCGACGGCGACGGCTCCAGTCAGCTCGACGATATGGTCAAAATGTACCGTTCACAGGATATTCAGGCGATGTACGCCATGATGGGCGCCGATGAAGGCTTCGGCAGTTTCGACGAAGTGCTCCTCCTGCGCCGCAACCGGAGCTGGATCCCGATCATGGAAAAACTGATGGATGAAAAATCCACTTTCTTCGCAGTGGGCGCCGGTCACCTGGGCGGCCCTGAAGGGGTGATCGCCCTGTTGCGCAAATCGGGTTATACGGTTCAGGCGGTGACGGAATGATTCATTTGGCCGTCAACAACGAAGTTTATGGTTGTTTTGCTGTTTAACGGCAGCCAACGATCATAAACCATATTGAACCAACCCAACCAATTGAGGAATCGAAGAACCGAGGAATTGTCCAAAGGTCCAAAGGACTCCTTTGGAGACCCCTTTGGGGAGGAATCGGATCAATCCACAAACATCCGTTCCACACCATCCCTGCCCGGTTCCATCCTCCTTGCCCTGACCAGGCTCTCCAACCGGTGAGGCGCAAAATCCGGATCGCCCCGTCGCAGGCTTTGGATACGTACCCCCGGATTATCTGCCCCCGAGTGGATCATCCGGCCGTCGCCGAGGTAGATTCCCACATGGGTGATCTTTTCCTTTTGTTCTGCGGATGCCTTTCGGCCGAAAAAGAGAAAATCGCCAGGCATCAGGTTAACCAGCGCAGAGTCCGTTTCAACCGGTTGGCCGGCATGCACCTGTTGGGAAGCATCCCTCGGCAAGATCAGGCCGTTCAGATAATAAACGGTTTTGGTAAACCCGCTGCAATCCATGGCTTTGGGTGATGTGCCGCCCCAAAGGTAGGGCCTGCCCAGAAAGCGGGTGGCAGTTTCCAGGATTTCGCCGGCGCCGGGCGTTTGCCGGTTGTCCAACCATTCGTTCAGGTCGGAAAAAGACGCCGAAGGCGCGTAAGCCGTCCTCCCGTCGGGATAACCCACTTTCAACATATCGCCTTCCAGGCCGAGTGCTAACAGGATATCTCCGGCCACCAAATCGCTTACCGGCAGATTTTGTGCAGCTGCAATGCCGTATTCAGCTGTAAAGATCACCTTTTCGGATCGACGCCAGGTTTCCATACCTTGCTGATCGGTACGGAAAAAGCCGCCCGCATCGAGCCAACCCAAGTAGCGGTCGGGGGTTTGCACCAGGAACCAGTCGCCTTCCTGTTGCAAAACCCGGAGGATCATCCCCAGCAACGCCTGGGTTGCCAGTTCGGCCCCATGCCGGGGTTCGGAGCGGATATTGCAGACCGAAACGTTGACGATTCCCCAGGTTTTTTCGCCGAGATGGCGGGAGGGAAGGATTTCGACCTGAAGCTTGGGTGGAGGCGCTGTTTTCCAGGTTGCGGCAGCCGCTTCCAGTTCTTCAAAAGCAGCCAGGATATTGGTTTGCCCTTTGATCGTCCAGTTCCCGTTTTCCATTTGAGGGCTGACCTCAAACAGGGCAACCCTTTTGTCCGGCGCGTATTTCAGGCGGATCGATTCGATCTGTTGTTCGATTTCTGCAGGAAAGGATTCCGGGCTGCAGCCGCAGAATGTTATGACCAGAAGGAGTATTGGCGAAGAAAGAAGTACGAATCGCATAAGTATGGAATTGGAAAGGCAATTTAGAAAATTCCCAAAAAACAAGAGCCGGTTGGTCAAAACACCAACCGGCTCTTAGAAACGTGTTTGATAAAGGTTTGTAAAGGAATCGGGTTTGGCAATCCCGAAAAATTATTTGTTGCCTTTGATCAGGTAGCTGCCGCTGGTGGCGCCGCCGATCTGGCCATGTGTGCTTTGCTGGGAAGTAGTAGCGCTGTTGTTGGCATCAAGCGCTGCGATATTTTCTTCGAAACGGCAACCGGACAGGATGGTTTCGCAAGCGCCTTTGCCCCTGCGGTTGTCATAAGTGCCTGCCCCGCGAACCATGGAAGAGTTATTGATGAAGGTGCAGGTCATGACCATCGGGCGGGTTTCGCCATTGTTAACCATGTTATAGATGCTGGCGCCGTAGTTGGCCATATTCATTTCGAAGTGGCAGTTGCGGATCTGAGGCGTGCAGCGGCCGTCGGCGCCGTCGTTGTAGATTGCACCGCCGTCCATATGAGCTTTATTCTGGCGGAATTCACAGTTGATGATGACCGGGCTGCATTTTTGAGCTCCTGCGCTGTTGAACATTGCAGCGCCCCAGTTGGCCTGGTTGTCGGTGAAGACGCAATTGCGAATGGTGGGAGAGGCTGCTTCGTTGTACAGACCAGCGCCGCTGGTGCTGGCTTCGCCGGTTTTGCCGATCGCATCAGACATGCCTTCGGAGATGGTGAAACCGTCCAGGATGGTTTGATTCGTTACATTTTTGATGGTAACTACGGTGTAAACATTGTCCGTGAGGAGGTTTTTCGATCCGATATTTCCGCTGAGGATCGTACGGTTGGCGCCGATGTTGCGCTCGTTCAGGCTGGTTTCGAAACCTGCGAATCCGCCGTAGAGGGCTACACCTTCAGGAAGCTGGAAGGTAGCGGTGCGATCGGTACCTTGCGTAGGCGTATAAATACCGGTTGCGACCCAGATCTCATCGCCTGCTTTTGCAACTGAAAGTGCCTGCTGAGGGTTGCTGAAGGCGCTTGCCCAGGAACTCCCGTTGCCGGAACCGCCTTCTTTTACGTGGAGAACTCTTGCATGTAGCGGGAAACACACAATCGCCAATACCCAGATTGCCAAACCTTTTTTCACGATGTCTCTTTTTGAAGTTGGATTTTGAAAAACGGAATCCTCACGTTCTCCCGGCAGCGTTGCAAAAAGCAAGCCAAAAAGGCCCTTTGCGCTGCGGATGAAGCGATCAAAAAGAAAGGCAAAACACTCTTGGGTATGTTCTTAGAGTTTATCAGGCTCTAAGGACACGGGATTGTTGATTGTCAAATAATAAATCTCAGGCCGGATCACTCCGGCAAAAACAAAATTGGGATTGAAAACAGTATCAATATGGCTTTCAGGGTTGTGCCGTTGGGGACGGCGTTTTTGTAAAAGACGATTGCAATTGGATGGAAAAGGGATTGTAAAAAACAACTAAACAAAACTTTCTTGGATTGTAGTGCAATAATAGGGCGTTATTTCTTATCCGCCAAATTTTTTTTCAAGGAATTTTGATAAGAATTTTGATATGGTACGGTTTTGTGAGAATCCGGTCTGTTTTTTGGAAGAAAGGTATTTTTGATCTAAAAATCGGCCGGTTTTGAATCAAAATTGAAATTAATACGTATCTTTCGGCAGAGAAAGTGTCCTTATCCCCCCTTATTTGAACGATGCCGAAGGCTGTGCCGGGAGGCGTCCTTTGCTGAGGCTAATCTGCTGAATCAACCGGAATACTGTTGTAGTTCATAAAATTATTTGTTGTTAAACATTTTGCGTTTAACAGGAAATAACTACTTTTCGGAAATCCTAAATATTTATACCATGAACGTTCATTACATATCCCAAAAACACATGCATTTGAACGCCTTAAAAAAGTACAACGTTTTGAAACAGATTTACTTGCTCCTGGCCCTTGGCTTTGTTTGCACACTTAGCGCGCAGGATATCCATTACACCCAATTCTACAATGCACCCTTCACCCTGAGCCCTGGCCTGACCGGTATTTTCGGCGGGGACGTCAGGCTAACCGGCAATTTCCGGAACCAATGGCGGCGGGTTCCGGTGGATTATTCGACCTTCTCCGCAGCCGTCGATATGAAATTCATCAACCGGACGGCCAGAAAAGATTTTTTCTCTGCCGGCCTGTCCTTCAACCGCGACCAGGCGGGTTATTCCAAACTTCAACTGGTCAACCTCGGTCTGAACGGGTCCTATACCTATCTTCTGGAAGATAACTTCTTCGGCACGATCGGGGCCCAGCTCGGCGTGAACAGTCGCAGGTTCAAAACCGGCGCCCTGACCTTTGATGAACAATTCGACCCCTATCAGGGGGTGTACGTTCCCGGGTCGCCTACCGGAGAGATTTTCCCGTCTACCAGCAATTTTTTCCTGGATTTTGCCCTGGGCATCAATTTCAGGCTTCAGTCAATCGACCGGTTCGAGCTGGTTGACCGCCTTGTCAAACGCTCCAAACTCGATTTCGGCGTCGGCCTCTTTCACCTCAACCGGCCGGATCAAAGTTTTTTTGAAGACGAAAAGGTCAAACTTCCCATGCGCCTCAGCCCTTATATCATGGGCGTACTGCAATTGGGCCGGAGCCTCGACCTTGCCGGCAATATCTATGCACAGTTTCAGAATCCGTACCAGGAGTACCTTGGCATGCTGGGACTGAACATCCATATCAGCCGCACCCTGGGCAAACAATTTGCTGTTCAACCCGGAATCGGGTACCGCTTCAACGACGCTTTCGGAGATGCCTGGATACCCAACATCCAGGCAACCTATAATAATTGGCGCCTTGGTTTCAATTATGACCTCAACCGGTCGGACTTCAAAATAGCTACGGATCGGCGCGGCGGACCGGAGGTGTCCCTTCAATACCTCTTTAAGCGAGTCAGACCTTTGCCTTATTTTAAATTCTGTCCGCTTATCTGATCGAGTCCGGTTTACCGTTTTTCTCACTGCATGGATAACAAGGTTATGAAACAATACATTTATTTGATCCTGTTTTTAACAATCAGTCTGCAAACAGGTTTCTCCCAGACACTTGACCAATGGATCAAGGCAGGCGACCGGGCTTCCGCTTCCGCCGACTACTATGCCGCTTTTCGTTACTATGAAATAGCGCTTGAATTCGACTCCACCAGGATGGACGTATGGAATCAGTACGCTGAATCCGCCAGGCGTTTTGACGCCTATAACAAAGCGGCCCTCGCCTACCAGCGGGTCGTCAACTCCCCCCAGGCCCGGAATTTCCCGAAAGCCGCCTTCTGGCTGGCCGTCTGCAAACAAAAATTAGGGGATTACCAGGGGTCGAAAGACCTCTTCCAGCAATACCTCGATGATCAGCCCGACGCTTCGGACACCGATAAAAAAGCTGCCGTAAAAGGCATCGCCGACTGCCTTTGGGCCGACTCCATCGCCCAACACAAAACAGAGATCGTCATTGTCAACCTTGGCGACAAGGTCAACTCGGCTTATTCCGACGTCGGACCAGCTTTCAGAGGCGATGAACTGTATTATTCTTCCTTTAAATTCATCAATGAAAGGGATACGGCCAACCCGCCGCGAACCTATTTCAAAATTCTCAAATCGCTGGAAGGCGCAGAAGGCCAACCCATCCCCGAACTCACCCTCAAAGAAGGCATTCACGCAGCGCATACTTCTTTCAGTCCGGATAATTCAATGGTCTATTATACCCTTTGCGAGTATAAAGAAGACAACGAAATCCGTTGCGATCTTTACAGAAGCCCCGTTTCGACGGATGGAAAATGGGGCGCCCCTGAAAAACTGCCGATCAACCTCGACGGGTTTACTTCCACACACCCGAGCATCGGCGTTAACGGACTTACGGGCCAGGAAGTACTTTATTTCTCTTCCAACCGGCCGGGAGGCAAAGGCAGGCTTGACCTCTGGTACAGTCTCCTGGACGAAGAAGGTAAACCCGGTCAGCCGTTGCCCCTTGATCCGCTCAATACCGAAGAAAACGACGCCACGCCTTTCTGGTATACACCGACACAAACCTTGTATTTCAGTACGGAAGGCCGCCGGACGCTGGGTGGCTTCGATATATACCAGAGCAATTATCTCGGCGATCACTGGTCGGACCCGCAACACCTGGGGATTCCGGTCAACTCCAGTTACGACGACCAGTATTTTACCCTCAATACCTACGGTTACCTCGCTTACCTCGCTTCCAGAAGGCCGCATCAGGATGCCATCTACTGGGATGATTCCAAAGATGCCTGCTGTTTCGATCTGTATTATCAGCAAAGGGATGTGCTGGTGCTGGATGTTTTTACTTTCAATAACCTGGACAAATCCCCCTTGCCGGGCACTTTGGTTGAATTGATCGAAATATTGCCCGACGGCGAGGAAAAACTGGTCAGCAAATTGTACAACAAGGACGGCAATGATTTCTTTTTTCCGCTCGAAAGGGGTAAAAAATACAAGGTCAGGGGAAGCAAGGAAGAGTTTACCCCCGATATGGCCGTTATCGATACCAATGACCCTCAATACAAGGATAAAACGAGGATCCGGCAGGATCTTTACCTGGATCCCGGCATCCGGCTTGATGTTTTGACCTTCAAGAGCATTGACTCCCTTGCGCTGAACGGCGCCACGGTTGAAGTGGTCGAACTGGGGCCGGACGGCGATATCCCCGTTGGAATCGTTGAAAATACCCCTGGCAATCATTCGGAGTTTGTGGTGAAAAGGGGCAAACGATATGTGATCAAGGGCACCCGCCCCGGATTTATCGGCCCGGTTTACGACACGTTGGATCTCACAGATCCCAAATGGAATGACATTCCCAGGGTTGAACGCCGTTTGTATTTCCCGCAGACCCTGGAAATCCTGGTTTACGATGGCAAAACCCGCGCACCGCTGTCCGGCGTTACGGTGGAATTGATGAACATTGTTCCGGAGGGGCTGGATTCCCTGTCCAACAAGACCAATTTTGAAGGCAACAGATTTGAATGGAGCCCTATTGACCTGGGTAAAAAATACTTCGCCAGGGCTTCCCGGCCCGGGTATATCCCCTTTGCCGACGATCTGGTCATCACCGAAAAGGATATCGTTGACAATGAAGGGAAAATCACGATCGAGATCGAACTGGAGCGGAAGCCCATTGCAGAGATGCTTCCCCTCTCTCTGTATTACGACAATGACTATCCCGACCCGCGTACCTTGCTGATCACGACAACCAAGGAATATGTGGAGACGTATGAAGTGTATTACAGCAAAAAGGACACCTTCATGGCCGAGTTCACAAAAGGGATGTCGGATCAGGAGAAATTTGTGACCTCCACCCGTTTCGGCGACTTCTTCGACCGGGACGTCAAAGGCGGCAGGGACAACCTGGACCTGTTTGCAGAAGAATTGTTGCTCCCGTTGCAGGAAGGATCCGATGTTGTTCTGACCCTGATGGGGTACGCCAGCCCCCGGGCTACGGCGCCTTATAATTTCAACCTGAGCAAACGGAGGATCGATTGTGTGAAAAATTATTTTGAAAGATACCAGACCGGCGTATTTCTGCCGTATTTGTCATCCGGCAAATTGCGCTTTAAGGAAGAGCCTTTCGGCGAATCCACCGCCAATCTGGAGGAGGTCAGCGACGCGTTGAATGACCCGCGCAATTCGGTTTACAGCATCCGGGCCTCGGTTGAAAGACGGGTCGATATCAAAAACATTGAAATCAAGACCAAGGATCTCAGCGGTAAACAATGAACCGGCCAGGGTCTTGCATATGGCATATACTATGACGAAATCATTCCATAAACATATTGTTCACGGCTTCCGGTTCGAATGGTTGCCGTGCCTAAACCATACCATGATGAAACGCATTCATACCCGGAAACAGCTTTTTAATGCGGGCCTGTTCGCAATCATTGCGGCCGTTTCTCTTTGCCTGAGTCACGACCTGAATGCGGAAGGCACCCGTCAATTAGCCCCGACAGGGCCCGGCGACATTGTCATGCTGGAAACCAACAGCCCGGCGTTTGGCAATTTTGCCGCCTTTGACGGTCCGGAAGACGGCCGGCTTTTTATCACCATCCACGACCCCGGTGAAGTGGTTTTCCTGGGGTTGTCGCCCGAATACAATGATCTCGGCGCTCCGTTTGGCCCGCTGAGCTTCAGCCAGTACCGGTTCAGGATCAAAAAACTGGTGCAGGGCAGCCCCGATCCGATCGTGCACGGCCCATTTACCATCAGCAATACGAATGCCAACGTCACCAACTGGAACCAGGCCCAGTTTGGTTCCTATAACGTAACGGCCACTTCCGGCGGCCAGCTGATCTATCAGTTTGCACCCGGTTCGGCAGGGGATTATTACATCGAATTCACTGATTTTGCCAGTGATAACGACCCCAAGGTAATGATCGGATTGTGGGACATCACGGTCACCTCCGGCGGAACCCCGGTCAACGGCCGGGTTTGGTCCAAAAACTGGGCTTTCCGTACACCGAGGGTCACCGGCGACCAATACCCGGAATGCGGTTGGGATCGCCCCTTCAACGGAACCCTGTATTCTTATACCACCGACGGATTTGTCTCCAAAATCGATTTTCAGAACTCCGGCTTCCAGGGTCTTTCATTTAACGTAGCCTTTAACAGCCAGGGCCCCGGTGATTCGGAAGACCTGGTCGAGAAACGCAAGTCCGTTGAAAATGCCAACGCGACCGGCGCTGCAGCTGAACATAAAATTTTCTTGTCGGAACCCGACCCCCTGGTTTTCCCCGACGGTCAGTGCGGCCAGATCATCGCAAGTTCCACTTTCAAATGCATCGACCCGAACAGTTTTTGCCTGGATGTGGGCGTTTCGAAGCCGGGCCAGGTTGAAATTTATCTTGATTTTGATCGCAACGGCGTATTTGATCCCGGCACACAGGACGTCAACTTGGTCTATACCTTCGGACCCAATGAACTTTCGGCTTGTGTGCCCTGGAATGGTTTGCGGGGCGACAGCACCTCCGTGGCCTTCGGCGATACCATCAATCTTCTGTTCTATTATTCACAAGGGGTGCAGCATTGGGCCGTTTACGACGGTGAATTTATGAAAAACGGCTTTTGTGTTGAAGCCGTCAGGCCGACCTGCGGAAGCCTGACCACGGATATCTTGTATTGGGATGACCGCAATATCCTCGAGGATCCGGGAACCGGCCAACCCAAAGACGGCCGGAACGGCTGCGCCTGCGGCAACGGATGCCGCACCTGGACGACCTTCGATTCCAATCCGGGCATCGGCAACTGCAGCAATATCGATGATGATAAAACGACCGGTTACGGCGACAAAAGCACCCTCAATACCTGGTGGTATGCCAATATCGTTTTTGAACAAAGGGTCAATATCCCTTTATTGGCCTGCCAGATCTCAGCGGAAGACGACAGCATTTGTGTCGGACAAACCACCTTGTTTGAGGCGGCTGTTTCCGGTACTTCCACCAGTTATACCTTCCAGTGGACCGGGCCGGATGGATTTACCTCAAATACCGCCTCGACAGGGCCCATCAGCGCTCCGGGCGAATACTGCGTAACGGTCACCGATGAGTTCGGGTGCTTTTCTGTCTGTTGCCAGGAATTGGTCCGGAACGACAGCCCCGTCCTGACCGCTGTTGGAACCAATGCGACCTGTGTGGCCGCATCCGATGGAATTATCTCCGCCTCCGCTTCCGGGGGATCCGGTAATTATGAATTCAGCCTGGACGGCGGGCCTTTTCAGCCGGACGGATTTTTTCCCGGCGTCGGCGCAGGTCTCCATACAGTGGTTGTCATTGACGAAATGGCCTGTCCCGACACCCTTGAAGTGGTGGTGGACGCCGATTTTGATATTGATATCACTTACCCCGATACCCTCGTCGTGTGCATCGGCGAATCGGCACAGATCCTGCCTGCAGGAAATACAGCGGGGCTTTTCTTCAACTGGACTCCCCAGCAAGGCTTGAACAATCCTGCGGTTGCGGACCCGGTAGTTACTCCGCTGACCAATACTTTGTATACGGTTACCATCGGCCTCGTGGATGTCCCCGACTGCCAGATACAGCAGCAGGTCTATGTTTCCGTTACGCCGCCCATCGGCCTTTCCGTTGACGGCGATTTAACGACCTGTGAAGCTGAAACGACCCTGACCGCAACCACCGCGGCTCCGGCAGAGATCGCCTGGTATGATGCCGGAGGCATTCTGATAGGGGACCAGCCTTCGATCACCCTACCCGTTTCGGGAATCTCCAATATCAGCGTCATTGCTACCGATCCGGGCGGTTGCCAGGATACGATACCCCTGACCATCAGCGGCGGCCCCGCAGACGTGATCGTACCGGATACTGCAGCCGTATGCCTTGGAGAAGAAATTGACCTGACCGTTGTCAACCAGGATCCGAACGATGTACTGACCTACCAGTGGACCCCGGCCAACCTCTTCGCCGGCGGAACGGATACGGCCAGCCCGGATTATATTGAAACGGTCGGCCCCAATACCGTGTATGTTTCCATCAGCAACCAGTTCGGATGTCTTTATGAAGACTCTGTTCATGTTGCCGTCATCGACACGGCTATCAGCCTGAGTTTTACAAGTGAAGTCCAGTGCGACGGCACAACCGTTATTTTTACCAATACCAGCACCGACGCCTTCGGCTATTTATGGTTGTTTGGCGACGGAACCACCAGTACCGACGCGAATCCCGTCCACCTGTACCCAGGGCCGGGCGCTTATACCGTAACCCTCACCACGGTTTACGATGTGGATTGTGTTACCCCGTTCAGCACAACGATTGTGGTGGAACTCCCGGAATTGGTGGCTGATTTTACCTACGACATCGCAGAATGCACCTCAGGCGGCGCGACCATTGCCTTTTTTGACCAGACTTTTAATTCTTCCGGCAGCCCCCTCACCTGGTCATGGACCTTCAGCAACGGAGTCAGTTCCAGCCAGCAAAACCCGGTGGTTGATTTTACCGGAGAGGGGCAACTGATCGCGAATCTGATCGTGAATGCCACCAACGGTTGCGTAAGTGAAGCATCTGATACGTTGGATATCAGGCTTGTCGACCTTAACCTCGCGGATACGATTATTGTTTGTATCGGAGATTCGGCGCCCCTGAACCCTGACGGAGATCCCGACCTTGTGTACGAATGGAGCCCCACGGCCGGTTTGGACGATCCTTCGGCAGCTAATCCGCTGGTTACGCCGCTTGAAACCACCGTTTATACGGTTACGGTCCGGAATATTGCAGGCTCGGATACCTGTACCATTTCGGAGCAGGTCACCGTTTTTGTGCCCGATCCGATCAACCTCGACATAGGTCCCGACTTCACCACCTGCGGCGAAGACGTTACGTTTACCGCCACGGCCGATGTGCCGGTTACGGTGCAATGGATCAGCGCCAATGAAGGCGGCCCGATCGGAAACGGGATGTCGGTCGAATTCAACCCCTTCGGGCGCGACACCATCATCGCGAAGGCTACCGACGCCTTCGGATGTATGCAATCGGATACCCTGATCGTGACAAATAACGGCGTTGACGTGCAATTGGATCCGCCCGGCCCGGTATCTGCCTGCGAAGGTTTTGAGACCAGTTTTACGGTGATCAACCTGGACGAAACGGACCTGCTGACGTATCAATGGTCGCCGCAAGGAAATATCGTCGGCAGCCAGACGGATGTTACGGCCACCTTTGTAATTGAAGAAGGCAGCCTCGATGTCCAGGTGATTGTGAACAACCAGTTTGAGTGCGCCGACACCCTGACTGCAGCGTTGTCGGTTGTGCCTTTCGACCCCAACCTTCCGGATACGGTCAGCGTTTGCCCGGGGACACAACCGGGGATCAATCCGGGTTTTACCCCAGGGTATACGTACCAATGGTCGCCTGCAGACGGTTTGAGCGACCCCAACGCTTCCAACCCGGTGTTTACCGGGACGGAGGATATGCGCTATTTTGTAACAGTAACCAATGTGACCCAGGGATTCACCTGTGAGGTGGTGGATTCCGTTTTTGTGGAGATTTATCCGGAACTTGGGCTGACGACTGCGGGAGATACGGTGCTTTGTGAAGCCGTGCCGGTTACCCTTACCGCCCAAACCCTGATCACGGCGGATATTGCCTGGTATACAGATCTCACCGGCCAGCCGTTTGGCACAGGGCCTGCGGTTACGGTTACCCCGGCGACAGGCGCCAATACCTACACTGCCATTGCTACCGACCCTGAGACGGGTTGCAGGGATACCAGCTCGGTTTCGGTTACCGTCACACCGGTCGACGGCGTTCCGGATACAGAAATTACCGTTTGCGCCAATACGCCCACCCCGCTTAACCCGGGCGGAAATCCGGATCTGGAATATGAATGGACACCAACAACAGGCCTTGACCTGACCAACCCCTGGAACCCCGTGATCAATACGCCAACATCGCAAACGTATACGGTTGTGATCACAGACCCCGTAAGCGGATGCGTGCTGGCCAAGGAGGTTTCGGTTGATGTTTATCCGCTGATCAACCTTACTGCAAATGAAGACGTCAGCCAATGCCAGGCGGACCCTGTGAACCTGGCAGCCACTGCTGATGTTGACCTGGTTTCCGTGGTCTGGCTGGAGAACGGCGTTCAGATCGGGGCCGGATTGGAGATCACGAGGACCCCGCCGGTGGGTTTGGCCACTTATGTTGTTACCGGAACGGATGCCAACGGTTGTATTGAAAAAGATACCGTCCTGGTCAACACCACACCCGTTCAGGCATCGATCACCTCGCCGCTGATCATCTGTGAACCGACCGATGCGGTTGAACTCATGGTGGTGAACCTGAATCCGGCACAAACCCTCACCATCAACTGGAGTCCTGCCAACGCAACGGAACCGGATTCAGGGCCGATCGTTACGGTCAACCCCAACCTGGCAGAGGAGTTCACTGCCGATATCAGCAACGAATTTGGTTGTACAGCCACTTTAACGACAACGGTTACGCTGGTCACGTTGAACCTCGACCTGTCCATCGCCGCTGAGCCGGATACCTTTGCCTTGGGAGAATCGACGACGATCACCGTGACCGGTTGCGCGACCTGTGATTATGACTGGACCCCGCCTTCCGGTGATATCACCGGGACAGGACCTGTCATTGTGGGGACGCCTGAAGAAACGGGCAGCCAGGTTTATGAAGTGTCGGCAAGTCTGCTGGGATGTGAAGAAAGGCTGAGCATTGAAGTCATTGTCATACCGTTTAAATGTGATGAAAATTATGTGTTCCTGCCCAATGCGTTTACACCCAACGGCGACGGGAACAACGACGTGGTGCGGATCAGGAGCCTTTTCCTGGAGGATTTCAGCGAAGTAGAACTGATGATCTACAACCGGTGGGGAGAAGAGCTTTTCCGGACCCGCGACCCCTTTGAGGTATGGGACGGCACTTTCAAAGGCGACCGGCTGGCGCCCGATGTCTACGGCTTCTGGTTGCGGACGGTTTGCCCCGACGGCGTGGAATTGATCCAGAAAGGCAATATTACCCTGATCCGGTAGCGTTATCAGACCTCCGGGGGCGCCAAAGGCGGTCCCGGAGGTCAAACGCCATTTATAATATGCTGAGTTTCCTTTTTTGCTGCTTGTTTTCCATTCAGGGCCAGGCAAACGCCACGGCCGGCCCGATTACCTGGATCGGCCCGACGGAGCATGACTTCGGCGATCTGGCCCCTCTGAAGCCGGTTGTGCATACTTTTCGATTCAGGAATGTCTCCGGTAGCCCCCTGGTGATCGACAACGTAAGGCCTGCCTGCGGGTGCACTACTCCGGATTGGACTACCCGGCCGGTTTTGCCCGACTCCACGGCTGAAATAAGAATAGAATATGATGCCAGGGACAAAGGCTACTTCCGGAAATCCATCAAAGTATATGTGAGCGGCCAAAGAAAAGCCGAAAAACTCTGGATTGAGGGATTTGTGGTGGTCCCTGGTGAGTGATTCTTTTCGTTTAACCTTTCTGTAACATTTTTTAGCTGTCAAATTCGTGTATATTTGCCCGGAATTAAATTTAGGCATCTATATGGGCTTGTTTTTGTTGTTCTACTATATCCTGTTAAGCGCATCATTGTACAAGGTTTTTGAGAAGGCCGGACAACCGGGCTGGAAGGCGCTGGTTCCGGGTTACAATTTTGTCGTATGGGCGCAACTGGTGGGCCGGAAGGGCGCTCATGCTGCCTGGATGCTGTTCCCCATCGTCAACTTTTTCATTTTTGCCGGCTTGTGCATTGACCTGGTCAGGTCTTTCGACAAACTGAGGTATTGGCAAAGCGTGGTTGCCGTTGTGCTGGCGCCCGTTGCGTTTTTTTACCTCGGGTATGACCAAAAATCAAAATATACCGGGCCGACGCTGGAGCGGGAAAAGGCCTATCACGCCCAAATGGAGGAAGCAAAAGCCAAAAATAACACCCGCCAGCTGGAAAAACTCCGGGCGCAGAATCCATATAAAAAATCAAGCTTCAGGGAATGGGTGGAGGCCATCGTCTTTGCCGTTTTTGCAGCGGCCTTTATCCGGATGTTCCTCATTGAAGCCTATGTGATCCCCACGCCTTCGATGGAAGGATCGCTGATGGTCGGCGACTTCCTGTTTGTCAGTAAAGCCCATTACGGGATCCGGATGCCGCAAACCATTGCGATGATCCCTTTGCTCCACAACCGGATACCGGGGTTGGGGGGCGAATCCTACCTCGACAAACCCCACCTCAAATACAAACGCCTGCCGGCCATAGAAACCATTGACCGCAACGACCCGGTGGTTTTTAATTTTCCGGCCGGCGACAGTGTTTACTTTTTCCCCGACCGCACCTGGACGGCAGAAGACTTTCGCTACGGCGCCATTCAGGAGTCGAGCCCCGGCTACGATGCCCTGATCCGCGCCGGAAAGAAGAAACTGATCACCCGGCCGGTCGACAAAAAGGACCATTATATCAAGCGATGCATAGGCCTGCCCGGTGATTCGCTGGAAGTGAGGGACCGCCAGGTTTTTATCAATGGAGAAAAAGCCGAAAATCCGGAATTTATGCAATTCCTGTATCAGGTAAAAGCACCCAATGGATTGAACAACAAGGCTTTGGAACGATTGGGCCTCAGCCCTGGCGACATCATTAAAACCAGGGACCTGCCGGTTGATGTATGGTTGCTCTTTCTATCCGGTCCGGAAAAACAAGCCGTGTTGGCAACAGATACCAGCATGCGGATCGAACACGTGGATTTTGGCTTGTTTGACCGCAACCCGTATAAACTATTCCCCCATGATCCCAAAAATTTTCCGGGATGGACCAACGACAACTTCGGGCCGGTCTACATTCCCAAAAAGGGGGCAACGGTTCAGATCAGCCCCCGGAACATCGCTTTGTACCGCCGGGTGATCCACCATTACGAAGGCAACGAACTGGAGGTCAAAAACGGCAAAGTGTACATCAACGGTGCGGAAGCTGCATCTTATACCTTTCAGCAGGATTATTACTGGATGATGGGCGACAACCGGCACAACTCGGAAGACTCCAGAGTATGGGGCTTTGTGCCGGAAGACCATGTGGTCGGAAAGCCGTTGTTTATCTGGTTTTCCATCAAAGAAGGTAAAAATATTTTTACCGGGATCAATTGGAAAAGATTGTTCAAATCGGCGACTACAAATTGATATTCAACCGGTCATCCAAAAACAATATTGAAAAATAAAGGAAATAATTTGGCGGCTTACGCATAATCAACTACTTTTGCGCCGCTGAAAAACCGCCGTCCCCTCGAGGGAGTAAGCGGGTATGGTTAAACCAAACGATTAAATTTTAATGGCTGTAAAAATGAGATTGCAGCGGAAAGGCCGCAAAAAAGCGCCTTTCTACCACATTGTCGTAGCGGATGCAAGATCGCCGCGCGATGGGCGCTTTATTGAAAAACTGGGTACGTATAATCCCATGACCAAGCCGGCAACGATCGACCTCGACCGCGATCTTGCTTTTCAATGGCTTTCCAACGGCGCTCAACCTACCGAAACCGTACGGGCAATCCTGCGTTTCAAGGGGGTGCTGTACAAAAAACACCTGATGCGGGGCGTCAATAAAGGCGCCATGACCACGGAAGAGGCTGACGCCAAATTCCAGACCTGGGTAGACGAGAAAGAGGCAAAAATCGCTTCCCGCATCGCCAAAGTCGAAAAAGAAAAAGCGGACTTCCATATCCAGGTTTCCGGCAAACCCAAAGTAGTGGCTGCCGTGGTTCCGGAAGTTACTCCCGAACCGGAAACAGAAGCGGAAACTCCGGCAGATACCGCTGCAGAGATCGCTTCCGAAGAGGAATGACCCGGAGGTTTCGGCTGTCTTCAAACATGAGTCATCCCGAATTTTGGCATAGTCCAGGGTTCGGGATGAATTTTTAGGGGTTAGCTGTCCCAAGGCTGAGTAATCGAGTAATTGAGTAATTGAGTAATTGAGTAATTGAGTAATTGAGTAATCGATGGGCTCAGTTCGGGCTACCGGTCCTCCCTTGGAGGTTCTCCATAGGTCCGTTCGGGCCGTACCTTCGGGAAACCAGCCGTTTGAAAAGGAGGGTGGTCGTTGTGGCGACGGGGGAAAACATCAACAATCATCATTCATGTAATCTTAAATCATCAATCAAAAAATAGGATTGATGAATGACCGCGCCATGGCGCGGTGAACGATGATTGATGATGTCAGGAGGAAAAAAAACCGGGATGACCCATATTTGTGTTTTCAGGCGGCAGGAAAGGCATTTTTTGATCAAGAATTTTTTCTTTTTGTCACAAACTAAACGTATCTTTGTGACTCTTACTGGGCTATACTTTATTCTAAAATATTGATGTGAACCTGGTAGTGCGCCTGAAATGCACTATCAGGTTTACTCTTAAAATAAGCAGTTATGTACGAACTGGATCAGGAATATATCGATCGTCTGGAGGTTTTGGCAGGCGAAATCCAGGAATCCGAAGAATTACAACAATACCTTGAAGAAGAGGAAGAAACGTTCTATCTTCAGCTCAAGGAGCGGTTTGAGCCCAAGATTGCAGCGATCTATGAAGAAGTCGCCGCCAAAGTTCCGCTCCAATTGATTCCGTTTGAAGTGGTGTTGCTGGATCCGCTGTTTGAAGGCTTGTTCCTGCCGAAGATCCTAGGGTATACCGTCCTGCGCGGTGAGGTGGATAAAAATTTCAAATACGTCCGGCCCCAGAACCATTTCAGGGACGTATTATTGGCGATTGCAAATTCTTCCAATTTCGATATCATTAAAAAAAGGATCGGTCAGTCCATTCAAATGGGCTTCGCCATGAGCAGCGATATCTGGGTGACCAACCTGATCAACAGCATCGAAAACAAAAAAGTCAGGTACTACCTGCAAGCGCAGAAACTGGACCGCTACAGGCGCGACACCGAACGAGCCACCGGCTACCGCCGCTATTGGAAGCAGTTTCAAAATGAAAACTTCCAGACGGCTGAATTCCCCGTGACCATGGCCGGCCTTCAGGTTGAATTCAATTCCCTGAAGCAGTTTTTAATGCACCGCATCAGGATCAAAGCGGATAACTCCTCTTTGCTTGCTCCGCTCAGGGCTTTTGTCGCCAATGAAAAACTGCACAATTCAAAGGAATATCTTCAGATCCTTTATTTGTTTGCAGGTTTCTTTGAACTGTCCAGGGAAGACAAAGCCCTGGTCAATAAATACCTCAACGCCTCCCGGAAATCCATGCGGGAGTTTGATTTGCATTGGCTCCAATATGTACTGGAACTGCTCAAGACCAAAGATTTTGAGATGGCCACCAAAGCGGATGAACGAATCTCTGAGCTTGTCGACCGCAAAATAAAGGACCAGTTGTCGGATTATTATGATCTGATGGATATCATCCATGGCCAGGGTTACGTCAACGAACCCGTGCAAGAGGCTGTGAAAAGGTTTTACAGCCGTTATGAGGGTTTGTCTGTGGTGAACGAATGTGTCCGGCAAACCATCTTCCAGTACCTGCAGCGGTATATTTCCCATCTTGAAATCCGGGATTACCCTGAACTATTTGAGATCGCCAGGCTGTTTCCGGTCTATATGGGAATCTTCTCCAATCAACAGTTCAACCAGGACCTTAAAGACCAGTCGATGGAATACATTGACAACCTGCTCAAGCAATTTGTTGACAAAAGGGGAAAGGATTACCAGGACATCAAGAAGTTTGTCTCCACGGTGTTTGTCGATCTGAAATTCCTCACCGAAAAAGAAGTGGTCGAAATGTTTAAAACCCGCCGTAAACGCAAGCCTGCTGACGCTTAAGTCGAAAATTTGTTTGTTCCGGTAGAATTTGAATGGACAATCACGCCTTAAAATGCATTTTTGAAGGAAATTAAAAGCCTTCATTGTGTTCACCGATATTTTCAACGGTATATCTGCTTACGGGAATGCACTCCGGCTGATCAGCCGGTACGGTTTATGGGGGTACTTTATTGTACCAGCCCTAATTTGTATCGTGTTGGGCTCGACCATTATCGGCCTCGCCATTCAATTTGGGGGCAACCTTGGCGATTGGATGGTGAACTGGTGCCATTGGGATTGGTTCTGCGGCAAGATCGACGCCGTGGCCGGCGTGTTGGGCGGGGTGTTTATCGGAGCTGTCGGGTTGATCCTGTTCAAAAACCTGGCTCTTGCGATTGCCTCACCTTTCATGAGCCTGCTCAGCGAACGCATTGAAAAATCATCGTCTTCCGTATATCAGGAAGCGGCGCTCAATCCTGCCAGAATGCTCAGGGAATTGATCCGCGGTCTCAGGATCAGCCTTCGGAATATCATTCGGGAATTGTTTTTTACCATCCTGCTGGGTTTTGTACCCTTGGTCGGTCCCTTTCTCATTTTTTTGGTTCAGTCCTATTATGCCGGTTTCGGGAATATGGACTACACGCTGGAGCGCCATTTCAACCTTCGGCAAAGTATCCGGTTCGTACGGAATAACCGCGGTCTTGCAATCGGGAACGGGATTGTTTTTCTGTTGATGATCATGACGTTGGTGGGCTTCCTGTTTGCACTCCCGCTCAGCACGGTGGCCGCAACCACCGAAACCTTGAAGAGACTTGACGTCCGGCCGGTTATCCGACCGGAAAATCTGGTGTGAAACCCGGGAAAATTCAGATTCAGGGCCGTTTCTTAAACCTTTCGAACCAGTGCAGAAGCCAATGGGAAATAGGATCAGAATATTCCTCTGCATGCTACAAATTTTGCAGAAAGATGCAAAATTCCTGCGGACGGGAATTACGGAGTGGACGGAGAAAAAATATTATCTGGGCAATAAAATGCTCAGATCCAGTTCGAAACCCGGACAAACCTTCTCGCCGGAAAGTTTGGTTGAAAAACCGGTTACTTCCAGTACTGAACCGTCAGTCCGATAGACAAATGCATTTTGTGAAATCGGGTCGATCAACCAGGCGAGGCGAACGCCGTTTTTTATCCAGGTGTCTGTCATTTTTCGCTTGAGCTGTGCAAGACGATCGCTGGAAGAACGGACTTCAATGACAAAATCGGAAACCAGTGGAGCAAATTTTTTCCTTTGAACGGGAGAAAGGGCGGCAATTTTATCCTGTGAAGCCCAGGCGCCGTCTGCTGATCTGGTAGAACCATCGGGTAGTTTGAAACCAGTGGAGGGACTGTAAACCGAGCCGGGCCTCCCTTGATTTTGCCACCACATAAAGAGGTAACCATAGACGATGCCTTCTGTGATTCCACCATCGTGATCAACTGGCGCCATGATATATATTGTTCCGTTTTTATCTTGTTCAATCCGCAGATCCTGATTAGATGCACAGAAATCCTGAAATTCGGATTCGCTTAAATGGTGGGAAGGTTTAATTTGCAACTGCCCGCCCGGTATAGGTACTCCGGAAATGGTAATCGGATCAATATTGTATCTGGCAATGCCGGAAGCCATTGAAATTTTTTCCAAATATAACAATTTTCACGCAGAAACGGTTGTCATATCCAGCGCACCAGGTTCAATTCCTGCCGGTGGGGCAGCAGCTCATGTTTGGGATAAACCCGGAACCCATACTCGAATACCCCTGCAAAATTGAGGTTGGCCTTACATTGGTAAGTTGCCGTATTCTCCTCTATTTTGATCAGTTCGAAGGGGGTGGTCTGGATCAGTTTGAGTTCATCCTCGTTCAACCGTTTAAAAAATATGACTTCGAGACCGACATGTTGGGCTTCGATCCCGTTGAGGTAAATCTTCAGGGTTGCCTCAAAGGGTTTGCCCATCGGGAGCGGATAATTGTCGGAATCAAAAACATGGGCTTCGACCAATTCGATATTGGACCAGTTCAAAGTCATATATGCCTTCCAGGAAGCCAGGGTGGCGGCGCGTTTGAAATTTTCCTTGATGAGGGTCTTACCGCGCTGGTAGAGCTTGCTGTAAAATTTCTGCTGGTAGTCGTCCAGCATCCGCTTCATGGTGAATTCCGGGGCTACCTCAGCGATAATATTCCGGATATAACCGACCCATTCCTGAGGGATGCCGTTTTCATCCCGTTTATAATAAGTGGGGATGATCTCAAAATCAAGGGTATTGTAGACCGATTCGGCATCCAGTTCATCCTGGAGCCTGCTGTCCAGATAAGTGTTTTCGAGCGGCAATGCCCAACCGGCATCCGGACGGTAACCCTCTGCCCACCATCCGTCGAGTACGCTGAAATTCATAACACCGTTCAGGGCCGCTTTCATGCCGCTGGTTCCGGAGGCTTCCTGCGGGCGGGTGGGAAAATTGAGCCAGATATCCACCCCCTGAACAAGGAGTTTGGCCATTTCCATATTGTAGTCTTCCAGGAAGATGACTTTGCCGATGAACTCCGGTTCCTTCGAAAGGTTGACGATATGCCGGATCAGGCCGATGCCGCCGCCGTCGGCAGGGTGCGATTTACCTGCAAACAGGAAAATCACCGGCCGGTCGGGGTTATTGAGGATGGCCCTGAGCCGTTCGCGGTTGGTGAACAGCAGGTGCGCGCGTTTATAGGTAGCAAAACGCCTGGCAAATCCAAAAACGAGCGCCTTGTCGTTAATTTTGTTCAGGGTTTCGAAAATAGCCCTCGGGTTCTCGCCTCTCCGGGTAAAATCAGCCTGCAATTTGGCGCGGACAAAGTCCAGCAGTTTTTTCTTCAGTTTCAGGCGGGTGTTAAAAATGGTTTCCGCGTCGACCTCATGGATTTTCCGCCAATGCACCTTGTTGGACTGGTCTTTCAGGAAATTTTTGCCGAAGGTTTCGCGGTAGATCTTGTGCCATTCAGCGGCGATCCAGGTAGGGTAGTGCACCCCGTTGGTGACATAGCCGATATGGAGTTCATCAGAGGTGTAACCCGGATAAAGGGCGTTGAACATTTTTTGGGAAACCTCCCCGTGCAGTTTGCTTACTCCGTTGACCTCCTGCGATAGCCTGATCGCGAGGTTGCTCATGGAAAACCCTTCGTGCAAGTTGGCCGGGTTGGTTTTGCCCAGGGCGAACATCCGTTCCCAGGAAATGCCCATGGCCGGGGCGTAGGAATACAAATAGGATTTCAACAACCCTTCCGCAAAATAATCATGCCCGGCAGGTACGGGCGTATGCGTCGTGAATAAAGAAGTGGCGCGAACGACTTCGATCGCTTCTTCATAGCTCAATCCCCGGGCTTCGATAAGATCCTTGAGGCGTTCCAGCCCCAGAAATGCAGCATGGCCTTCGTTGCAATGGTAAATGTCGGCATCCAGGTGCATGGCCTTTATGGCCCTGATGCCGCCGATGCCCAGCAGGATCTCCTGTTTGAGCCGGTGTTCATTGTCGCCGCCGTACAACCGGTGGGTAAGCTGGCGATCCTCCCAGACGTTTTCATCGAAGTCTGTATCCAGCAAATAGAGGGGAATGCGGCCGACCTTGAGTTCCCATACCTTTACCCAAACGGTCCGGTCCTGAAGCGGGATGGATATTTTGATCCATTCGCCGTTTTGATCCCTGACGGGAAGGATCGGCAATTTGGTGAATTCCTGCGGCGGGAAATTGTGGATCTGGTCGCCATTGAGAGAAATGGCCTGGGAGAAATAGCCATAGCGGTATAAAAGGCCGATGGCAAAAAGGTCGGTATTGCAATCTGACGCTTCCTTGAGATAATCGCCTGCGAGTACTCCGAGACCACCGGAATATAGCTTGAGCGAGGTGTGCAAGCCGAACTCCATACTGAAATAGGCGATTTTGGGGCCATTCCCGGAAGGTTTTTCAGCCATATATTGCTGGAAATCCCGGTTGACCTCCGAAAGCCTGGACATAAATCCCTTGTCTGCGAGCAATCGCTGTATGGTGTCCCCATCCAGTTCTTTGAGCAGGGCAACCGGATTATGGTGAAGGGCTTCAAATTTTTCAGGGAGAATGGATTCGATGAGTTCCAGTGCATTTTTATGCCAGCTCCACCACAGGTTGTGAGCCAGTTCATTTAATGGTGAAAGGGCTTCCGGCAACTGGGCCTCAATAAAAATCCGTTTGAGCTTGACACTGGCATCGCGAAGTTGTCCAATCATTGCTTTGATCTTTTAGTCGTCTTAAGTTTCGGGCGGGTCCGGGCGGGCCGGAGTTGATGCCCGGCCGCAAAAATAGAACTATTCCGGGAGGAATGTGCAAAAATAGGGCAGGAATTTGTGTAAAAGCTACACTAACGTTTGGGTGAATTGAAGAGATAAACACCGGCGCCGATGGCTAAACCAAAGCTTTGCAAGGTGAAATCGTCGTCGGCATAATTAAAGTTCTGGGTGAGCTCGGTATTGGAAAAACGTGCATTTTCCTTTGTAATGTTTTTGAGGAGGCGGTTGTATTTCCCCTCCAGTGAAAAAAAGAACCTTTTGACATGCAGCCGGACCCCGGCTCCGCCGACAAAACCGAAATTAAAGCGGTTGCGGTGTTCGCGCAATGAAATCATGTCGGTTGAAAACCGTTGAGGATCTCCGCTGCTGAACTCGATTGCCGGTCCGTTGGCTTCCGCCGATTTGCGGATAAGGACCTCCCAGGCTATGCCGGCATAAACATACGGGATGAACCGGGTATGGATAATTTTGGATTTTGGCACAAAATTGTAGGAAAGGGTCACGGGGAACTGGTTCCATCGTTGTTTTTCGAGGAAGGAAAAGGTGGCGTTTGTTCGCTCGCCATTGGGGTGCAGGGCGTTTTCCAGTTCGGCGGTGTACCGGAAAAAGATATTGGAAAGACCGTACCCGATCCCAAAATCAAAATTGGTGTTATAGAAGTTGAACTGTACGTTGGCCCCTGCTGTCCAGCCGAATAAATCTTCACTCTGCCGGTTGTAGGATACATTCCGGACGATGACTTCATCCGGTGAAAACATCTGCTGTACAATCGGTATGGACCGGAAGTAGAGACCCGTTGAAACGGAATAGGTGGTGACCGGGTAGGTGGAGAAGGCATTGCCGAGGTTTCTCAGTTCGGGAATGCTGTCGTTGAGGCGAAAAAAAGGATCCAGTCTTAAAAGTTCGGCGTAGGTCAATTCGGCCAAATCCAGTTCATCCAGAAAAATATAAGCTTCTACCAGCAGGCCCAGCATATTGCGCCGGAGGGGTCTGGAAACCTCAGGGTCGTGTGCGCAACCCAATAAATGGGTAATGACTTCTTCCAGCCGGCCTTTGGAGTAATCCTCTCTTGCCAGTTGAAGCGCCTTTTCGCAGGGGGATTGGCCATAAAGGGTGAATGTAAAAAAAAGGCATGTGAAAAACGCTGTAACTTTTTTCATCGGAAGACTGTTTTGGTTGACGGGATACCGGCCGGCAATCCTAACGGAAAGTAAAACTACAAAATTTCAACAATTCCCTTTAGGCCTTTCATTGGGTTAAACGGCAGCGTTGGTTTATCTGGAATGGTTCAGGATAATATCCCACAATTTTTCGTAGGGGATGATTTCCAGTTCATCGATCTGTCCTCTGTAAAAAAAAGGTCTTGAATAAATAGCTTTGATGTACTTATTGGATTTAACCGTTCGGTCGGCGACAAAATTGTTTTTCCTGAAAAAATAAAGGCAGCGGATAAACTGAACCGTTCGGAAAGCATGCCCGGGCCGGATATTTTTATTTTCCATACTTTTGAGCGATTCAATTTTTGTGATGATCTCACCAAATTGCCTGCGTTCAAACAGGAACAAGATCTGGAGGATAAGGTGAAGCGCCTGAAGATTGCGCAGGGATTTACCATAATCTCCGGAGCCTTTGAGAAATTGATCGGCATTAAAGTTTTTTTTCTGACCCTTCAGGATCATATTCCGGTTCGGATCGACCAGATTTACAAGAAAAAAGGTATAGCCTTTGAACATCTCCCATTTTTCCCGGTCTTCGACCTCCAGTTTTCTGAATTCGGGCGCCGCAACCGTTTGATTCAGAATGGCCATTGCCTGGATATAGTTTTCGGAGTGAAGGGCCAGCAGGAGGTAATACTCCATAAACTGAAACCATTCCTTGTTCGGTTCTCCAAATTTGCGGATCAGTTGTTCGGCGCAGGTTTGTCCTTCCCTGAACTTTTTCAGGTGCAGGAAGGCCGACATCTTCTTGACCTGGATGGCCAGCATCTTGTTCTTCTGGAAGAATAACTGATGAGCGCTGATATAAATCTCGGCCTGACTGGATATTTCGATCACCAGGTCAAATTCCCTGCGCAATTCGTAATAAAGTGTCCAAACGTAATAAAGATTGTATTGCACGACCGGCGAATCAAATTTCTCGGAAAGCGTTACCAGGCGGTTGCAATAAACCTCCAAAGCTGCGGGCAGTTCATTTTTTTCATTCAGCGGCTGGTTGTATAGCAGGGATACCTGTTGATAGATTTCTTCCGACTGCAACTCCGCCTCCATGACCGGCAGGAAGCGATGGAGGTAGCTGTTATAAGTTGCGAACTCCTTTTCGCTTCCGGTCTCGGCTGCACGTTCGCGCAACAACCTGGAACAGTTGAGGATCAGGTCAGAGAATTTGTATTTTAGCGCGAGGGTTAGAATGCTTCTGGCAAGGTTTTCGGCAGCTGCGCCGGCATTGTTGCTTTGGAGGATCTGAACGCATGCCCAGTCTTTGTTGCAGTTGTAATAGGTTTTGTCGTAGGTTGTGGCGACGGGCTGGTTCAGGTCGAGGAAAAAAAGGGTATTCAGGAGGCGTTTTTTGAACCTCGATTTCAGTTGCCGGTAGCGGGCGTCGCCGGGGCCGCATTTGTAAAGCTGCAGGGCTGCCTCCCGGTCGTTTTTAAACTTTTCCGCGCTGAGGGCTTCGTAAAAGTCATTGAATTTGCTGTTTTTGTGTTTGAGGGAGGTTTCATCAAAAACTTCAATCTTTTTGACCTTTTTTTTGTTCGCAATTTTTGCGATTTCTAAAAGTATTTTCATGGGCGATGTCCAGGCTAAGGGTTTCGAATTTCTTTGCTTCAGGTCGTTAATTTAAGGGAAATTTAATTTACCATGTCACAAATAGTGAATTTTATTGAAAAAATATCGGCTATATGGCTTATTTAACCGCGGGTGGGTCTGCCTCAAGGGCGTCGATCAGGTCCTCCAGTTGCCAGGCGTTGCGGATGTCAAAAGGGCCGATGGTTGTCCGGCGCAAGGCTGTCAGGTAAGCGCCGCTTTCCAGCAGAGCCCCAAAATCGTAAGCCAATGAACGGATATAGGTTCCTTTGCTGCACCGGACCGCAAATTCAATATCGGGCATTTCAATTTTGGTCAGTTCAAAGGAATGGATGATTACCTGACGCGCTTCAACAGCCATTTTTTCACCTTTTCTGGCCCTTTTGTAAAGGGGTTGACCATCTACCTTGATCGCTGAGAAAACAGGTGGAACCTGGTCTTGCGGGCCGGTCAGTTTCAACCGGGTCGCTTCCAGCATGTCAGGTGTGATATGCGCGTAAGGAAAAGTCTCATCAATTTCCGTTTCGCTGTCGTAGGAAGGAGTTGTGGCGCCAAGGCGGAGGCGACCGGTATAGGTTTTGTCAAACCCCTGGTATTCGAGCAGCTTTTTGGTGGCTTTGCCCGTACAAATGATCAGCAGGCCTGTGGCCATTGGGTCGAGGGTGCCGGAATGGCCGACTTTGATCTTTTTCAGGCCAAGGCGTTGTTTGAGTTTATACCGGATTTTGTTGACGACATCGAAAGAGGTCCATCCTGCGGGTTTATCCACAAGAAGGGTTGCACCGTTGATGAAGTCGTAATTGCCCGGATGTATGCCTTCTTCGTCCATTTTATCCTGTCTGAAAAGCGCAAATACTACTGCTGAGGGTTTCTGCCATGGTGCTGTCGGCCGGAAAACTTATTTTTTAAATATGGCGTAGATCACAACGGACAAGCCGGCCAGAATTACCATGGGTGCAAGAACCGTTCTGCGGAAGCTGTAGATCTGTTCGGGTATCCATTCGTCCGGATTGGGCATAGACCCGCCGGACATCAGAAAGAGCCCGATGAAGATCAGTGCTGCGCCGCCTGCCATCCACATATAATTGCCTTTGTTGAACAGCAACTCCACCGGTTTTTTTTCAGGGGGCCTTGGGGGCCGGGCCGCTTTGGCGTCTGACCGGTTGCCGGTTGAAACAACTACCTTTTTCTTTTTATCCGTACTCATTCGAATTTTTGTTATTGGTAAAATTCAAAGCAAAAATGAGGAGAATAATTGGCTAGTACAAATCATCCACCCGCATCTTGAGGTATTTTTTCACAACCAGCCATGTGCTGGCGCCGCTGATGCCTGCTCCAAGCAGGGCCAGACCGGCAAACAGCCAGATCATGCCTGCCGTCATTTCAGCAGTGTTCAGGTCCGGGGCCTTGTGACCGATCCAGGAAATCAACACCATCAGGCACCCGATTGCAATGCAGGCGCTCAGCAGCCCGTGGCGGATAGCCCGGAACAGATAAGGCCTGGTGATGAACGCCCAGGTTGCCCCGACTAATTGCATGTTTTTGATCAGGAACCGGTTGGCGAAAAGGGACAACCGTATGGTATTATGGATCAGGAACCCGGTCGCCAGGATGGTCAGCATCACCAGAACGGCAACGATCCAGTTCAACCGGTTGAGGTTGACGGACAATTCATTGAAAAAACTTTCCTGGTAATAAACATCCTGAACAGAGGGTTGGCTCAGCAGGCCTTCCCGGATCGCCTTCAGGCTGTCGGTTTCCAGATAATCTGACCGGACATTGAACTGTATGATATCAAAAAACGGGTTGGGAAGGTCCAGACGCAACAAGTCTTCACCCAATTCCCGGCTCATAATGCGACTTGCCTCCTCCCGTGATGTGAAACGGACGGACCCCGGTTTTACAAATGTGGATCCGTTCAACCGGTTTTGAAGGGCTTCCACCTCTTCCGGCGGAACGTCTTCTTTCAGTTCGGCTAAAAGGTTGATGCCTTCCCTCAGTCCCTTCATTAAATTTTGAGAATGAAGGGATAATAAACCAAAGAAACCCAAAAAAAATAAAGCAAGCGCCATGCTGAGGATAGCGTAAACATAGTTGGGCCTGGCTGAGGAAGAAGCACTTTCGGAATTTTCCGCCATTTTTGGTCAAATATGCCGCGAAGATAACAACTTTGGCTGACAGGCGGAGGCTTCCGGGTTTTTGAACCGGGTTTGACCATTAATTTTATTAACTTTGACTAAATTTGCGCATGAAATCTCCTTCCGATATTTTTTTTAAACGGATCAGCAATCCGGTTTTTCAGGCCTTGGTTGGCCTGGGAATGGTATTCGTCCTGACAACGGCCGGAAAACTGGTTGGGCTCACCGGCCTGATCACGGTTTCGGAACGTTTCCCGTGGATGACTGCGGCAGCCACCATGCTGTTGTTTGCCATGTTCAACAGCATGATCTCCCTTTCAACCCCCAATATGGCATGGTACTGGGGAAGATCCTTGTACGGATTCATGGGGTTGGCAACCGGGGCGGGGTTCCTGGCCTACCTTTTTTCCTCCATTCCGATCGGTGAGGCGGGGTCCTACCGGTGGATCTATGTGGTGGTCGCTTTTGGTTACCTGATTTTTTTGATCATCGTTACCCTGATCCGGAAAATTGTCGAGTTTGCAGAAAAGGAAGAATGGACGCAACCGCGACAACGAAGGGGGCGGTAATGCCATATTTTTGCCCTAAAATTTCAAAACATGCGTTTTATCCTCACTATTTTTTTCGGATTGTTCCTGATCACATCCTGCCAGAGAGCGCAACAATCCGCGAATGGAAACCCGGCCGCCGGCGCGATCAACCCGGAAATTGTCAAAATTGAAAAAACAGATGCAGAATGGAAAGCCCGGTTGTCTGAACTGGAATACCATGTGCTCCGTCAGGCAGGCACCGAACGGGCTTTTTCCGGAAAATACTGGGACAACCACGAGGAGGGTATCTATAACTGCAAAGCCTGCGGCCTTCCGCTGTTCGACTCCAAAACCAAATTTGAATCCGGAACCGGCTGGCCCAGCTTCTACGAGCCGGTCAACAAGGGGAACGTGATCGAGAAATCAGATCATTCCTACGGCATG
Source organism: uncultured Lewinella sp. (assembly GCA_964558465.1). Classification (GTDB taxonomy): domain Bacteria; phylum Bacteroidota; class Bacteroidia; order Chitinophagales; family Saprospiraceae; genus JACJYC01. The sequence goes on from CAZLEF010000022.1 coordinate 60,493, forward strand.
GTCCGGGTTGAAGTATTGTGCGCCCGTTGCGACGGCCACCTTGGCCATGTTTTCGACGACGGCCCGGAACCCACCGGCCTGCGGTACTGCATGAATTCCGTTTCTCTGGACTTTAAACCATCCGGGACTAAAAAAAATTAAGCGCAAACCGTAACCTGACAGGCCGCTTTTCGTTATAACATGAGTTATCCTTAACCACCAGGACACAAAGGAATCACAAGGGACGCCAAGAAAATTGGGCCCTTTGTGCAATATTCGTATTAAAACCTCCCGAAAAGCTGGATAAGTTGTTTTAAAACAAGAATCATCCATAACCACAAGGACACAAAGGAACCACAAGGGACGCCAAGAAAATTGTGCCCTTTGTGCAATCTTCGTGCCTTTGTGTTAAAACCTCCCGGAAAGCCGGATAAGTTGTTTTAAAACAAGAATCATCCCGAACTTCAGCCTGGGTCAAAATTCGGGATGACTCAGGTGTATTTTTTCTCATATCCCTTGCCGATTTGATTTTCTTGCACAATAATCCAAACCTGGTATGAAAAACAATTTTTACACCTTTTCAACCCTTCATTTGTTTTTTTTGATGTTTTTCCTGTTGTCCGGCCCCGGTTCGGCCGTTCATGCCCAGATCAGCAGGGGAGGGGCCCCCAGAAGTTTCCGTACGACCCTTGCCGGTGACATTCCTGCAGTGGTTACCCCCGCGGTTGACCTGGTAAAGATCCGCCTGGAAGATGAAGAAAATGACCGGACCAATAGCCCGATCCGGTTTGCCATCCCCTTTAAAGTGCATTACAGTTTGTCCAATTCCGGAAAATGGGAGGAATTGCCCGGTGGCGACCGGATCTGGCGGCTCCGGATCCATTGTCCAGGCGCCCAATCCGTCAATTTTTTGTACGACGACTTTTATATGCCCGAAGGCGGGTTGTTCTATATTTATTCACCCGACCGAAGCCGGATCCTCGGCGCATTCGGCGCGCACAATAACCGGCCCTACAGCGGGTTTGCCACTGCGGTACTGACGGGGGAAGAGGCCATTCTGGAGTACTACGAACCGGTTGAGCATCGCGGTCAGGGGCGGATCGCCGTTTCCCAGATCGCACATGGGTACCGTTTCTTCGGGGAAGACGGGAGCGAGGGCCTGGGCGATTCCGGGTCATGCCAGGTCAACGTTAACTGCTCGCCCGAGGGCGACAACTGGCAAACGGAAAAAAGAAGTGTGGCCCGCATCGTGGTCAACGGCTCATCCTTGTGCACTGGTACCCTGATCAATAATTCCGCACAAGACTGCACACCCTATTTCCTCACCGCCAACCATTGCATTGAAGGCAGTTATGACGCGGTTACCAACCCCAACATTCCGGGTTTTGTTTTTTACTGGAACTATGAACGGCCGGGTTGCCCCAATACGGGGACGCCACCCGACGAAACAACCGTTGGCGCAACCGTGGTCGCCAATCCCAGCGTTGGCGGTAATGCCGCCGCTTCTTCCGATTTTGCCCTGCTTCGGCTCAACTCCAACCCGGCAGATGTTTACAGTGTTCATTTTGCGGGATTTGACGCCTCGGGTCAACCCGGAACCGGCGGCGTCGGCATCCACCACCCCGCAGGCGACGCAAAAAAAATAGCCACCCACAATATCACCCCCACGTCTGTGGTGAGTGATCATTATTGGAGGGTGTTCTGGCTGCAAACGGCTAACGGCTGGAGTGTGACGGAAGGAGGCTCCTCCGGCTCAGGCCTGTTCAACAGCAATAAAAAACTGATTGGCCAATTGTTCGGCGGTTTTGCAGGGGGGCAACCTAACTGCTCGAACCCTGCAAATGACGAAGGTGATTACGGCAAGCTTTCCTGGTCGTGGAACAATGACGGCGCAACCGACAGCCGGCGCAGACTGCGGGATTGGCTCGATCCCGTAGGCGGCGGCTCCATCACCGTGGTAAACGGCCAGTCAAGCTGCATCCCTTTGAATTGCCAGTTGAATAACGCAGGCCTCTCCGATATAACTTGTAACGATAATGGCACGGAAACCCCAACAGACGATTATTTTACCTTTACCCTGAACCCCACTGGCGACGACCTGGCCCTGACTTATACCGTATCCGGCGCTAATATCACCCCCACAACCGGCGCCTACGGGGCCCCGACCACATTTACCGCCCCGGCAGGGTCGGCCGGCGGCAACAACCTCAACCTGACGATTTCAGACGCCTTCAGCCAGGGCTGCCAGCTCGCAGTTACGGTAGTGGCGCCAGGGACCTGCAGCGCCATCGTCCCTTGTTCGATCAGCAGCGCAGGCTTGTCCAATGTCCAATGCCATAACAACGGTACAACCAATAACCCCGCCGACGATTATATCACTTTCCGGCTGCTTGTATCGGGGATCAATACCAGTTCCACCTACAAAGTCCTCGGTCCCATATCCGGGACAAACAGGGGGACTTACGGCGTACCTAAAACCTTCCGGACCAATTCCGGTACGGCCGGTAATGGAAACGTTACCATCACTTTGCAGGACCTGAACGATACCGGCTGCACTTTGCAATTTGTCCTCACCGACCCGGGTGTTTGCAGTTCGGCGCCGCCGCCTTGCGCGATCACCGCTTCCGGGATCTCCGGGATAACCTGCAACGATAACGGGTCGCCGGCCAATGCATCCGATGACCGGATCGTCTTCACCCTGGCGCCAACCGGGGTTTCCACCGGTACTTCCTACACGATCAGCGGAGCTGCGCTCTCCCCGCAAACCGGGGTTTTTGGGCAGAGCGCCATCTTCACAGCAGCGGCAGGTACAGCCGGTAGCGGTAATCTAAATCTTGTTATATCGGATGTCAGCAACCCGGGATGCCAATTGTCCGTCGTGGTCAATGACCCTGGGTCTTGTTCCGCAGGTGGGCCCGTGTGTTCAATCGCGGGGGCCAATCTTTCCAATGTCGCCTGCCAGGATAACGGCACGCCTTCCGACCCTTCCGACGATTTCATCGGCTTTTCCCTGAATCCCACCGGATCAGCATTAAGCGCAGGATACACCGTCAGCGGCGCTGCGATCACTCCTTCGGGAGGGAATTACGGCGGCAATACCGCTTTTTTCACATTACCGGGGACGGCCGGAGACGGGAATTTGAACCTGCTCATTTCAGATAATAACCAGGCAGGATGTCAGTTGTCTGTGTTGGTAACAGACCCGGGAACCTGTTCCGATTTCTCCGGCCCTGATTGCAGCGTTCAAGCTGCGGGTTGTCAAAACACGACGATCAATATCGGCGCCAATGACGCAGCAGTACTCAATTTGCAGTCACTGGTGGTTTCCCCCGACCCCTCCTGCAGTTACCAGGTGCAGTTGATCAGTCCGAGGAGCAATGTTTTTACCTGCGGCAGTTTGGGCGTGAGATCGGTCACCATCCGGGTCACGGATAACAACGGGCAAGCCAAAACCTGTTCCGTGCTGGTAACCGTTGCCGACCCGGCCGGGAACTGCGGCGAAACTGCGGGCAATAAAACGCAAGTGGAAACCGGTGGCGACCCGGATCTCAGAATATTCCCCAATCCGGCAACTGACAGGCTGAACCTTGAGTTCGGGCAGGAACCCCTGGAGGTAGAGATGATCAATTCCACGGGCAGGCGGGTCGCCATCCGGCCGGCAGAAGGACAAACCCGCATGGAACTGGACCTTGGCGGATTGCCTGCCGGAGTTTATTGCATTCGTCTTAAGTATGCGAACCGGCTACCCATCGTGCAGAAGTTTATTATTTCGGAATAACAGGATCTTTTTTACGCCAATGTTAATTTAATGTAAATTTAATATTGATTTTATGTAAACTTTGTGTATATTTGTCCACCTGGGATGTACTGACAAGGTCCAAAATTTGCTTTTTCTGAGGAGATAGCGGCGGTGGTCAGTCAAACAATGCCGGTTGTGCCGGTAAAGGGTTAACCTAAAAGCATTGTTGCGATGAAGTGGACATTCATGATTTTTCTGATCTTAAGCCATCTTGGCGGCCTGTACGGGCAAAATCCGGTCTCCTTCCTGGAGATCCCAACGGCCCGGTTCTCCGTTCGTCATCCCATTCCTGCGGCGGGCCGGCTTGTTTCGGCCAACCTTGTTCGCGGAATGTGGGTGGTGGAAGCTGCCCTGGAGGGCCGGGAAGGCGCCTTTATCCTGGACACCGGGGCGCCAATGCTCGCGATCAACAGGGTCCCTCAATCCCCGGGGGATTTGACAGCTTCCGGATTCAACGGCCAGGTGAATGTTGGCGCTACCCAGGTGAGCAACTTCAATTGGTCGGGGATCCATTTGTCGGAATTCACGGCATTGGAATTGGATATTTCCCATATGGAGGAATCCTTCGAAATGGATTTGATGGGTTTGATCGGCTATGACGTGATCAGGGGATACGAAATTTATTTTGATTATGCTTCCAGCCAGATCCAGGTTCTGGAGGCGGGCGCCAATTCGCTTCACAAATATTTTGAGCCGGTTGCAACCATTTCCATGACGTTAAACCACCACCTGCCGGTTATTTACCTTGAAATTGAAGGCAAGCGGTTCGCATTTGGAATCGACACCGGCGCGGGCGCCAACCTGCTGGACAAGGACGTTTTTGAAAAACTGCCGGCTTCCGCGATCCTGGAAGAATCCGTTGAAACCCTGCAAGGGCTGAATCACGGGTTGAACGAACATAAAACGGTTGTTATCCGGGAGGCTTTTCTGCAAAAAGAAAAAGCCGCGGATATCCGCTTTTCGCAGACCGATTTATCCCAACTGGAAGCCTTTTCCGGCCTGCAACTGGATGGTTTGCTCGGATTTCCGTTTTTAAAAAATTTTAAATTCTCCATCAATTACCCGAAAAAGAAACTCTACATATGGGGATCCGGTGATTTTTGAAGGGAAACGGCTCCTCTCTCAAAAATCATTTTACTTTCGATTAACATTTCGCTATTCTGTGAAATTTCTGACCCTGCAAAGGGATCAGACTTGTTTTAATTACCTCTCCTCCTTAATCTAAAGAATTGGTTGTCATCGATTTGTGATGATTTACAAAAACTTAACAGGGTTTTAATACCCAGTTTATCTTGCTGAAGTAATCTTGCGGCGGATTTGAGAATTTAAATCAAACAATCGCACTATGCATCGCAAGATCTACCTGCTTTTATTCGCTCTGCTCCTGGTAGCCGGATTCCTGCCGGCGCAAATCTCCATCACTGACGCCGACCTTGGAAGCGGCACGTACAACTGGACCAAAAACAATGTTTACCTGTTAGATGGCTTGGTATTCCTCGAAGAAGGCGGAGTGCTCAATATCGAGGCGGGTACGGTTATCAAGTTCACTCCGCGTGCGGATGTGGGTAATCCTTCTGCGCTGATCATTGCCCGCGGCGCCAGGATTTTTGCCAATGGTACCGCTCAAGAACCTATCATTTTTACGGCTGAAGCTGATGATGTGAACATTCCGGACGATCTCGGGCCTGCGGATAACGCACTTTGGGGCGGTCTGGCCTTGTTGGGCAAAGGCATCACCCAGAAAAACGGCAACGCGGAATCGGTGGTAGAAGGTATTCCGACCTCTGAAACCCGCGGTTTGTATGGTGGTACCGATAATGCCGACAACTCCGGTATTTTGCGTTACGTTTCTATCCGACATGGCGGCCGCCAATTGGTTTCCGGCAGTGAATTGAATGGTTTGACCCTGGGCGCTGTCGGCAGCGGCACCACCCTGGAATACATTGAGGTATATGCCAACTCCGACGACGGCATTGAGTTTTTTGGCGGCGCGCCGAACCTGAAATATGCAGTCGTTGCTTTTGCAGAAGACGATTCCTATGACTGGGACGAAGTATACACGGGCAAAGGCCAGTTCTGGTTCTCCATCCAGCGTCCGGATATTGCAGACGCAGGCGGCGAACTTGACGGTACGACGCCGGACGACGTAACGCCTTATTCCAATCCAACGGTTTATAACTGGACACATATCGGTTCGGGGGCTGGCGCTGCGGCTTCCAACCCGGTCGGCTTGTTGTTCCGTGCAGGTACAGCCGGTACGGTAGCCAACAGCATCGTGACCGAAATGAAAAACAAGGCCATTGAGGTGCAGGATAAAAACACCGGCGCCAACGACGCCCACCAAAAACTGCTCTCCGGCGAATTGAAGATCCTGTCTAACGTATTCTGGGCCAACGGCGCCAATACAACCATCGACGGCGGCTCAACGGGGATTATTCGGATCACTTCCGGCCAGCCGACACAGGACGACCCGGATGCATCCGACCTGACCGCCCACCTCGTCGGGAACGGCAGCGCCATTGCCAACCCTGGCCTGCGCAGTGTCAGCCGCGCTCAGGACAATGGCCTCGACCCACGTCCGGCCGGCACAGGCGCAGCTTATGCCGAAGGTCTGTTTAATTATCCAGCCGATCCGTTTTTTACGGAAGTACATTACCGGGGCGCCTTCAGCGCTGAACTGGAAGATTTCTGGATTGCAGGCTGGACCACCCTGGCCCGAAACGGCCACCTCACCCCAACAACAACCGAAGTGGTTGCCTGTAACACGGCCGCTACGGAAACGGTGAACATTACGGATGCAAGCATCAACCCGGGAGACAATATTCTTTGGACCAATGATAAAATTTACCTGCTCGACGGCCTTGTATTTGTTGAGGAAGGCGCCAAACTGACGATCGAGCCGGGTACGGTTGTGAAATTCACCCCTCGTGCAGACGTAGGAAATCCATCTGCTTTGATCACCGCCCGCGGCGCAAAACTCATCGCCGAAGGCACCGCAACATGCCCCATCACCTTTACGGCAGAAGCCGACGATGTAAATGATCCGCTCGACCTGGGCCCGGCCGACAACGCCCTTTGGGGTGGGGTAGCCCTGCTCGGCAAAGGCATCACCCAGAAAAACGGCAACGCGGAATCGGTGGTAGAAGGTATTCCGACCTCTGAAACCCGCGGTTTATACGGCGGTACCGATAATGCCGACAACTCCGGTATTTTGCGTTACGTTTCTATCCGCCATGGCGGTCGCCAGTTGGTTTCCGGCAGCGAATTGAATGGTTTGACCCTGGGCGCTGTGGGTAGCGGCACCACCCTGGAGTACATCGAGGTATACGCCAACTCCGACGACGGAATCGAATTTTTTGGCGGCGCGCCCAACCTGAAATATGCAATCGTCGCATTTACGGAGGACGATTCTTACGACTGGGATGAGGTCTACACCGGCAAAGGGCAGTTCTGGTTCTCTATCCAGCGTCCGGATATCGCGGATGCGGGCGGTGAACTCGACGGCACTACGCCTGATGACGTAACCCCTTATTCCAATCCAACGGTGTATAACTGGACACATATCGGCTCCGGCCCAGGCGCAGCAGCTTCCAACCCGGTCGGCTTGTTGTTCCGTGCAGGTACAGCCGGTACGGTAGCCAACAGCATCGTGACCGAAATGAAAAACAAGGCCATCGAAGTACAGGATAAAAACACCGGCGCCAATGACGCGCACCAGAAATTGGTAAACGGTGAACTGAAGATCCTGTCCAATGTATTTTGGGCCAACGGCGCCAATACAACCATCGACGGCGGCTCAACGGGTATCATCCGGATCACTTCCGGCCAGCCTACCCAGGACGACCCGGACGCTTCCGACCTGGCCGCCCACCTGATCGCTAACGGCAGTACGGTGACCGATCCTGAGATCAGTCGGATCAGCCGGGAGCAGAATGAATTGCTTGACCCGCGCCCTAGCTTTGAAGGTGCTGCATATGCCGGTACGCTGGCCAATTATCCAAATGATCCGTTTTTTACGCAGGTGGATTTCCGCGGAGCCTTTAGCGCTGATACAACCCTGTTCTGGGCAAAAGGCTGGTCGACTTTGGATAAAAACAACCACCTGGGCTTCAATATAGATACCAGGACGGAAAAATTGGACCGCAACCTGCTGGCCAATTTCAAGATCTTCCCGAACCCGGTTGCGGGTCAGGCAACTTTCACATTGGAGACTGAGTTTACGGAAGCCGGCGCCATCAGCATCTTTGCGATCGACGGACAATTGATGAAACACATTCAAATTCCTTCCAAAGGGTTGGTTCGCCAGGAGATGGACGGCCTGAAACCGGGAAGTTATATAATCAAATTTACAACACAAAGTGGGAAAGTCGCAGCGCGTTTATTGCTGGTTCAATAACACAAAATTCGATTGGTGAAACAAAGGGCAGGAGGTTCCGTTCGGGACCTTCTGCTTTGTCATTTTAATAATAAATTTTATGAACACAAGACAACTTTTTCGGGAAAACTTGTTTCTGGCAGCTTTTTTACTAATTTCAGTCATAAGTCTGAATGGGCAAAAAGGCGTATTGAAAGGGACTATCGTCGACAAAACAACCGGGGAAGCCCTGATTGGCGCCACGGTAGCCTTGCTGAATGGGAATGAGGTTATTACGGGTACCGCCGCAGACCTGGATGGTACCTTTACCCTGGATGTCGATCCGGGGGTTTACAATATCGAGGTAAGTTATACCTCCTATTCAAAACAAATCATTACCGGTGTTGAAATCAAGCCGAATGAAGCCAATATCCTCGACGTCGGCCTTGGAGACGAAACCCAGGTACTGGAGCAAGTGGTGGTAACGGCCACAGCCATGAAAAATACAGAAGTGGCATTGCTGGCCTTACAACGCAAAGCCCTCTCCATACAGGAAGGGATGTCCTCTCAACAAATCGGCCGGACCGGCAGTTCCAATGCCGCCGACGCTATGCGGCAAATGACCGGAGCAGTTGTGGAAGGCGGCCGGTTTATTGTCATGCGCGGATTGGGCGACCGGTACTCCCTGTCACAACTGAACGGCATTACCCTTCCAAGTACCGACCCCTACCGGAACAGCACCAGCCTCGACCTCATCCCCTCCCAGATGATCGATAATATCATCACCACCAAAACGTTTACGCCGGAATTGCCGGGGAATTTTTCGGGAGGCCTGGTCAATATCAATACCAAGACGTTTCCGGACAAATTCAACCTGTACCTCAGCGTCGGTTCGGAATACAATACCCAGTCTTCCCTGATCGACAATTTTAACACCTTGCCGGAGGAGGGGAAAAACGACTGGTTGGGCCTTGACGACGGCAGTCGCGACCAACCGGCTTTGTTGCTGGATCCCAAGGTCCGGAACCAACTGTCTTCCAGCACCTACCTGACTGCCCGGACACCGGGCAATGAAGAAGTGACCAATATCTTCAATCAATCTTCCAAATCGCTCAGCAATAAATTTATACCCTTGCAGGCTGATTCGAAGCTGAATACCAGCGTCAATTTTTCATTGGGCAACCGGTTCAAATTCCTGGGTAACGACCTCGGGTTTACCATGGCTGTGAATTATGGCAATAATTACAACCACTACGACGACGGCCAGGTGAATACCTGGATCAATACCAGTTCTACAAACCTGTTCGATTACCAGGCGCTCCGGGAGTCCAGGAGCGTGCGAAATCCGAGCCTGGGCGCCTTGTTCAATTTGGCCTATAAACTTGGCGACAACCATGCGATTACCGGAAACGTCATTTTCAATAATGACGCTGAATTCATCGCCCGCAGGCAAAGCGGCCGTTTCGTGGGCCAGCTTTCCAACAGTTTGGCCGAATTTAACACCAACTCTCTTGAGTTCATCCAGCGCCAGGTGACCACTTACCAGGTTGGCGGCAAACATGTATTCCCCCGCCTTGGAAAAACGGAGATTGAATGGCAGGCCGCCCGGACCAAATCCTTCCAGGACGAACCGGACCTGCGTTATTTTGCCTATGCCAAGGTGACGGAGAATGAAGAACCGGAATATGCCATCAACAACGCCGAATTCGCTTATCCCTACCACTTCTTCCGCTATCTGGAAGATCATCAAACCCAGGTCAAGGCGGATATCTCTATCCCGTTCCTGACCAGAGGCCTGGAAGGCAGCGGCAACAAAATTAAATTCGGAGGTTATTACAGCACCGCCGACCGCAGTTTTGATGAGTACCGATATCAGTTGAACAATACCGGCGTACCCGCCGATCGCAGTTTCGGTTCTTTTAAAGGTGATCTGAACGCTTTCTGGGATTATCAAAATTTTGGTATCATCGACACCACTTATAAAACCGATGGAAGTATTCAGCGTTATGTGACGGGTTACCATTATATTAACCAGATCAACGCGAAAAACTTTTATACCGGCGAACAAACCATCGCAGCCGGCTATTTGATGCTGGTCCAGAATCTGACAGACAAACTCAAGGCCATCGGCGGGGTGCGTGTAGAGACGACGGATATCAGCGTAGTCAGCCAGGATCCCAATACGCCGGAAGGCAAAATCGATCAAAGCGATTTGTTGTATTCCCTGAACCTGATCTATAACCTGACTGAAAAATCAAGTCTGCGTGGCGCTGTAACCCGGACGCTCGCCCGCCCGAATATGCGCGAACTGGCGCCATTCGAACAATTTGATACCAAAAATGGCTTTTTCAACGTCGGCAACCCGAACCTGACCCGCACCCTGATCAATAACTACGATCTGCGCTATGAGTTGTACCCGCGTTCCGGCGAGTTGATTGCACTGAGTGTTTTTTATAAATCTTTCCAGGATCCGATCATCCGGGCGTTCAACCCCAGGGCAACTATCCCGGAATTGTCGTATATCAATGTGGACGAAGCTGAAGTGTACGGCGTTGAACTGGAGTTGCGCAAAAACCTGAGTTTCATCGCTCCGTCGCTGGAACACTTTAATTTCAGCGCCAACCTGGCCTTGATCCAGTCTTCCTACCCGATCCCGGCCGATGAATTGGCCAATCACCAATCGATCGATCCTTCTTACGACCAGACCGAACGGCCTTTCCAGGGGCAGGCGCCTTTTGTGGTGAACGGCATTCTTTCGTACATCAATCCGGAAAAAGGCTGGGAGTCTTCCATTTCCTACAACCTTTCCGGCGCCAAACTGTACAGCATCGCATTGTTTGGCACCCCCGATGTTTACGAAGCGGAGTTCCCACTGATGAATTTCAAAATGAGCAAACGGTTTGCCGGCCGTTACCAGGTGAGTTTTACAGCCCGGAACATCCTCAATCCGATGAACAAAAAGACGCAGGAATACCGCGGAACAGAATACATTGCGGAATCGTATAAACTGGGGTCTTCACTGGGGTTGAGCCTGGCTTATATTATTAAATAACGTTGTGAGTTTTGGATAGATATTCGTTTCAATTGGCGGGTAGTAATTTTAACCGCAAAACCGCTCTTCGGTTCGAAAGCTGTAAGGTAATCGTGTTAAGCGCCTTTACAGAAAAATGAAAGAATCAGATTTTTATCCGGCAGTACGCCAATATTGCGGCGTACTGCCGGCCAGTTTCGAAGAGATTCCGGCCGGGCGTAAAGCGACCCTGTTGAAACTGGCTGATTACATCTTCGGAAAACGATCTGCCGGGCAAGCGGTTCAGGTGACGGTCATCTGCAACCACAATTCCAGACGCAGCCATATGGGACAGCTTTGGTTGCTGACCGCCGCCGCGTGGTATGGTATCGATGGGGTTTATTCCTTTTCGGGAGGTACCGAAGCCACAGCTTTTCATCCGAACGCGGTGCCGGCTTTGATTGTGTTGGTCAGGGTGGCGGTTTGGTTGAGGAGGCAGTATTATGAAGGATTACCAACCAAAAGATCTTTCAGGGTGTTCTCTCTCAAAGACCTATACCATATGAAAAAAATCCTTTTTATTTTTTCCCTGTTTGCTTTTGCGGCCTGCGGCGAAAAAGCTGCGGAAAAATCCGTCATTTGCGAAACTACGTTGGAAACCGCCCTTCAGTGCGCAAAAAATGAGACCGGACAGACCCGTGAGCAATTCCTTGACCGGCTGGCAGGCGTATGGACCTTGCGCGCATCCCAATGCGGGTTTTGTCTGAACAGAGATTGTATAGAGATCCCCGAAGGCCAGGGTGAGCAATTGGAATTTTCGCGGGATAGCTTGTTAAGGATAACCACGCCGACGGGGATCCAAGTGACAACCACCTTCGACCTTAAGGAAATAGAAGGGCGCTGGTTTGTACAAGGAAAGGAAGAAGAAACGCTCCCCGCGCTCTCCGTTTATTGCGACAGTATTGCCATGCAGGATAACCGGGCATTTGATGGGCCGGTGCTGATTTATAAAAAAATGAAATAAACCAATCGAGTCCTCAAAACCCCATTGCCGGGACTTGTTAACTTGGTGACTTCGACTTCGCTCAGTCACCCAGTCTCCCAGTCACCAAGTCACCAAGTCTCCCAGTCACCAAGTCACCAAGTCTCCCAGTCACCAAGTCCCCCAGTCTCCAGATCACCCCCTCTCCAAGTCCCCAATCACTCCTCTGTCACCACCAAAAAATCCCGGATCAACGGATTCAAATTCTCCACGAGAAAAGTGAGGAATACCCCGCCGTGTTTAAGGTACAACGGCAAGAAATTGTCGTGCCGCTCCTGCAATCCGCCGCCGGGGAATAATTTTTCCCTTAGTCCCCGGATCTGGTTAATACTGACCTCGTGCCGCTGTTTTTCAGCCCGGATGAGGCGGGTTTCGATCTGCGCCAGGCTGTTGATGTTTTTGGCCTGTTCGGCCAGCACTGTTTTGACGAGGGTCGGGTCAATGGCTTCCGTCTTATGGGCAATTGCGGCAAAGATCCGTTCGATCTCCGCCTTTTCTTCGGCCAGTGAAAATTCGTTATCCGTATTGGCGGCCAGGTATTGTTTGATCAGGGTTTCCGTATCTGTAAACAGGTCTTCGATCTTCAATCCCAGTTTTTCCATGCGCTTGCGACTGCTCCCGTCGACCCACAATACCGAATTGCGGCGGATCAGCATAGGGAAAGGAATGCCAAAGAAGTGGAACTGTTCTTTCCGTTCCAGCCAGTAAGCGATCTCCCCGCCGCCGCCGATATAAGCCAGGTTGGGCAGGATGACTTCCTGGTAAAGGGGCCGAAGGATGACATTCGGACTGAATCGCTCAGGGTGGTTGTCCAATTCCGCCAGCAGTTGATCCTGTGTAAAGGAAAGCTCCGTGTTGAGCACCTTGTACACCCCGTTTTCCTGGACAAACCGCTCCCGGAATCCCTCGCCCAGGTAGAACAGGTTGATCTCGCGCGCGTGGGCCTGGCCGGAAAACCCGGCCTCCTGCAACCGGGCGGCTGCCGCTTCGATCAGTGCCTGCGAAGGATGTTCCAGCAATTCCCGTTTCATGACCGGAATGAACCGGCGCTTCAGGTCTGCGTGGTTCATATCCAGGATAACCAGGCCGAAGTCGCGGAATAATTCGTTGACAAGGTGGAGGGTGGCCATGCCGTAGCGGTCGTGGCTCGTAAAGGCTTCCCGCAACAGGTGCAGGACCGCTTCGGCCTGCGGGCCCGCGCCCAGGATGGCGGCTAATTCATCGAGCACCGGCGCCAGGGATTTGGTCGGCATCATCCCGACCGGTCCGTGTTCTTCATTTTCCCATTTCAGGGTCTTGCCGAAGAGGTGGGCATGGTTGATCTCTTCAAAATCATGGTCTTCGGCGCCGCTGATAAACACCGGCACAAAGTGATGACCGGGATAATGTACCTTCAGCAACCGGGTCAGGTGCAGCGTAGAGGCAATCTTGTAAATATAAAAAAGCGGCCCGGTGAAGAGGGCCGGCTGATGGGCGGTCACCACGGTAAACGTCCTGGGGTCGGCCAGGGATTGAATATTGCGGACAGTCGCCTCGCTGGGGTCCAAACCCTTATACTGCGTTTCCAGCACCCGGACCAGCAGCCCGCGGTCGACCGGCAGTTTTTCCCGCTCCCGGATCGCTGCGGCAAACGAGGCGAGGTCGGCCTCATGGGTATAAAACCCTTCCAACCTGGGGTCGGCGGTGGCGTAAGCGATATCTTTGGCGGACAATTGAGGGATGCCGGCGTAGGGCAGCGGGTGGATGGTCATTCTGTCGGTCTTGGTTAGCAGAAAGAATTTGTAATTTTGTCGAACTTCTTAATGCTTTTTGAAAGGCTAAAGTTTAACGCGGGGCTGAATAATTTAACTGTGGCGAAAAAAACCGAACCTGAGCAATTGATGCAGATCCTTCCCGGGCGTGTGCTGGCCGATGTCAGGACGCCCGGCGAATTTGCCGCGGGGCATATCCCCGGGGCGGTCAACCTGCCGCTGTTCACCAATGAAGAGCGGACTGAGATCGGTACCCTTTACAAACAAGTGGACCCTCAGGTGGCCTTTTTGAGGGGCCTGGAGGTGGTGGGGCCTAAAATGCGGGGTTTTGTAGAGACCGCCACCGCCCTGTCACCGGACAAAAAGCTGACCATCCATTGCTGGCGGGGCGGGCAGCGCAGCGAGAGCATGGGCTGGCTGCTTGAAAAAAGCGGTTTTGATGTAACGGTGCTGACGGGGGGGTACAAAGCCTGGCGCCGGCACGTGCTGGAATACCTGGCGGACCCACCGCATCCGTTCCTGGTGTTGGGCGGGTATACCGGCAGTGGGAAAACGGCGGTTTTGCGGGCGTTGGCGGAGGCGGGGAAAACGGTGGTCGACCTTGAAGCGCTGGCCCACCACAAAGGTTCTGCATTCGGCGCCCTGGGGGAGACCCCGCAACCCACAGTAGAACAATTTGAGAACGACCTCTGGAGAATATTTCAGGACATCCCTCCGGGCCGGACCGTCTGGCTGGAGGACGAAAGCAAATCTATAGGGCGGGTATACCTGCCGGAGGGTTTCTGGCGCAAGCTGTTGTCCTCCACACTGATCCAGTTGGTGATGCCCATCGAATTGCGGGTGGAGCGTCTGGTGGAAGAATACGGCGCCTTTTCGCGGGAAGAACTGGCGGAGTGTTTCCGCAAGATCGCCAAACGCACCGGCGGCCAAAACCTCAATGCGGCCCTGGAGGCGCTGGACCGGAACGACCTCGCTACTGCCGCCGAAGTGGCATTGCGGTACTACGACAAAACCTATGAACATACACTGGCAAGGCCGGAAAGGGGGCGGATAGTCCGGATACCGGTGGCGACGAATGACCCGGAGGAGATAGCGGCCTTCATTTTAAAAACTTGCCCCGCTGTTTGAAGTTCCAGACCAAAATAAACCAGGAAAAAAACAAAAAACAAAAATGAACAACCGGCAAATAAAAACACTGATCAGTTTCATTGTGGGAGTCTACCTGACGTTGGTCGTGTTCAATAACACGGTGAATTACCAGGCCAACTTTCAGTTTGTCAGCATGGTGGTAAAAATGGAAGATACTTTTTCCCCGGAATTAAACGACTGGAGGGGTACGCATCATCCGGTTGTACATCATTTTCTGTATATCTTCATCATCCTTTGGGAGTGTCTGATCGCCGGCCTGCTGTTTTTTGGCGCCTATCAGATGTGGACTAATATCAGGGCTGAGAAAAGTGATTTTAACCGGTCAAAAACATGGGCTTCGACCGGCCTCGCACTTGGTGTGGTCTTGTGGTTTTTCGTATTTATCAGCGTGGCCGGAGAATGGTTCCTGATGTGGCAGTCAAGCCAGTGGAATGCCCAGGAAAATGCATTTGCCCTGACGACTTGTTTTTTACTTTTCCTCATTTTTCTGGGTCAGGACAATGATTGAGGGGTTGGTTTGTTGATGCGTTGATTTGTTTATCTGTTGATTTGTTTATATGCGTGCCACCCCACAGGCGTGGTTGATTTGTTGATGTGCGGCGTGGTTGATTTGAGGGCTGCCGAACTGCCAACTGTCGAACTGCCAACTGCCAACTGTCGAACTGTCAACTGATCACCCCCGTCACCACCTCCCCAAACTGGTCGGTCAGCCGGTAATCCCGGCCCTGAAAATGGTAGGTCAGCCGTTTGTGGTCAAAACCCAGGCAGTACAGGATAGTGGCCTGCAGGTCGTGGACATGCACGCGGTCCTTGACGCCGTAATACCCGATATCGTCCGTTTCGCCGTAACTCAGGCCGCCCCGGACGCCGCCGCCCGCCATCCAGACCGTGAAGGCCTCGGTGTGGTGGTCGCGACCCACAAAGGGGTTGTCGCGCCCGCTGCGGTTTTCCATCATGGGTGTCCGGCCGAATTCGCCGCCCCAGACAACCAGGGTGTCTTCCAACAGGCCCCGCTGTTTCAGGTCCCGGATCAGGGCCGACATCGGCTGGTCCACTTCGCGGCAGCGATCCTTGAACCCGATGTTGAGGGCCTCTTCCTGCCCAGCGCCGTGGGAGTCCCACCCCCAGTGGAATAGCTGGATGAAACGCACTCCTTGTTCAGCCAGCCGTCTGGCCAAAAGGCAGTTGTTCGCAAATGAATTGGCGCCCGGTTCCGCCCCGTACATCCGGCGGATATTTTCAGGTTCTTTGGAAATATCCATCGCTTCGGGTACGGAGGCCTGCATTTTGTATGCCATTTCGTATTGAGCGATCCGGGTGAGGATCTCCGGATCCTGGAATTCCTCGTATTCTTTCCGGTTGATGGCGTTGATGGCGTTGATGGACTTTTTGCGCAGGTCGCGGTCCATGCCTTCCGGGTCCGAAACATACAATACCGGGTCGCCATGTGATTGGCATTGCACCCCCTGGTAAACAGACGGCAAAAAACCGCTACCCCAGACGCTTTTGCCGGCGTCGGGCGTTTTTCCGCCGGAAACCAGGACCACAAAACCCGGCAGGTTCTCGTTTTCCGACCCCAGCCCGTAGGTCGCCCACGACCCCATGCTCGGCCTGCCCAGCCGCCCGCTGCCGGTGTAGAGCAGCAATTGCGCCGGCGCGTGGTTGAATTCATGGGTGTGCATGGCTTTCACAAAACAGACCTCGTCGGCCAGTTGGGAGAAATGGGGCAACCGGTCGGAGATCCAGGCGCCGGATTGTCCGTGTTGGGCAAAAACAGCTTGCGGCCCCAGCATTTTGGGAACCCCTGAAATGAAGGCAAAGCGTTTGCCCTCCAGCAAAGAGGTGGGGCAGAGCTGATCGTGCAACTTTTGCAATTCGGGTTTATAGTCGAACAATTCCAGTTGCGACGGTGACCCGGCCATATGCAGGTAGATCACCCGTTTTGCGCGCGGCGCATGGTGGGGGAGGAGGGCCTTTCCGTTTTGTCCGCCCTCTGTGAACAGCCCCGGTTGCCCGCCCCCGGATCCGCAGCCCGCCAGCCCGTACAAGGCCATCGCCCCCAAACCCGTTGTGCAGGTTTTCAGAAAATGCCGGCGGGTGAAATACTGCAATTGCCGGTTGATCGCTTCGTCGTGTATGTTTTTCATAAAAATTGAAAATAATTGCGGTGCGATGCACCTTAAAATTCCGTTTCGTTTGAGGCTACAGATATTTCGGTGCGATGCACCTCCGGTTGGGCGTCTGGCCGTCCACCGTCTCCTTCGACTCCGCTCAGGAGCCTAACCGTCTACCGTCTACCGTGGGCCGTAGGCCGTCCACCATCCACCGGCATCGCCACCTCTTCGCCCCAAATATGCCGGTTAAACCAGCGCCAATTGTGCCAGATTGCGGCCAGGCGTTCCCTGGGTTTGGTGATGCCGTGACCAAATCCTTTGTACACCACCAATTCGGCGGGCACTTTCATATCCTGCAAACCCTGGTACAACTGGTAGGCGTTGGGGATGGGGACCCGCCGGTCAAATTCGCCGTGCTGGATCAGGGTTGGCGTCGAAGCGTTTTTGATATTGGTCATTGGCGAGGTTTTGGCATACACCTCCGGATCGTCCCAGGGCGTGCCTTTCAGGTACTGCCGGGTAAAGGGATGAATGTCGGTGTTGACATAATAGGTCATCCAGTCGGAAATGCCTGCGCCTACCGAAATGGCTTTGAACCGGTTGCTGTTGGTGGTCAGAAAAGCGGAAATGTATCCGCCCTGGCTCCAGCCCATACAACCCATCCTTGAGGTATCGATCATACCTTTTCCGGCCAGGTGATCAACGCCCGACAGGACGTCCCAGGCATCGCCGACACCCAGGTTGCGCACGTTCAACGCCCGGAAAGCGGCGCCGTACCCTGCTGATCCCCGGTAATTGACCCGGAGCACCAGCGCGCCTTTGTTGAGCCATTGTACGATGGGATAAACATAAGCCGGAACGGGTGTAGGCCGGTCGACGCCGGTCGGGCCGCCGTGGATGACGCATAACAGGGGATATTTTTTGGATGGGTCGTAGTTCTGCGGTTTGTGCAAAACCCCTTCGATCAATTCTCCGTCGCGGCTTTTCCAACTGATTACCTCGCTTTTGGCAGTCGCCCACCCTCGGATCTGGGCCGATAGATCCGTCAGTTTTGCCGGATTTGGCGCGGCTACCGGACTGATGTAAATTTCCGAGAGGTCGTCGCCGTTTGATGCGGCATAAGCGATCTGGTCGCCGGACCTGGAAAGGGTGAAACCGTTGACCTGCGACTGAGGAGCCTGCCACCGGGTAACCTTGCCGTTGTCGGGGTTGATCAGGAAAAGATGGGATTGCGTTCGCTGGGAAGCGCCGGCAAAAATGCCTTTTGGGGTCCATTCCAGGCCATAGAGATTTTCGTCAAAATCGGCGGCCAACCTTGTCGGTTGACCGCCGCTGACCGGCGGAATTTTAAAAATTCTAGTGTTTTGATAATAATTCGATTCCCGGTCATTTTCGCTACTGGTGTAGAGCAGGAATTTTCCATCCGGCGACCAACTCTGAAGGCCGTCCGCACTGGGGTTCTTCACCAAAGGCGTAATATTTTTGGACTTTACTTCCAGCAAGGAAATATCGCTGTCAAAAAAAGAATTGATCAGCGGGTCGGGCTGGTGCTGGAAGGCAATTTTAGTTCCATCAGGCGACCAGGCGAAGCTGACCACGGTGTAGTCCACGCTGTCGATCAGGGCTTTGGGCTCCGGGTAGGAAATGCAGGGCCATGCCTGGGCGGTGGAGTCTTTTTTATCGTAACAGGGCAGGGAGACGGGTGAGGGCGGGTTCGGATCGAACGGGAGCAGATACAGCCAGGATCGTTTGTATTCCTGGTCTTCGGTCTCAAAGCCGCCGTAACGCTCCTTTTTATTTTTTTGCTCCTTTGATTCCGGTTCTTCCAGGGTAAGGGCGATCTGTTTGCCGTCGGGCGACCATTCGAACTGGCCGATGCCCCGGTCGAGGTTGGTCAGTGGCCAGGCTTCCCCGCCGCCGGGGCTGATGACATACAATTGCGTGTTTTCGCCACGTTTCGCGGAAAAAAGGATCCAGCGGCTGTCGGGCGACCACCGCGCGCCGCCGCTTCCGCCTCCTTCTGTCCGGGTCAACTGGAAGGGGGCCTTACCATCCTTTGACAACCAGATCTCCGAATCGAAAGTATTGGCTTTCCAATCGGCCCCGTTGATGTTGAACAGGACGTGTTTTCCGTCCGGAGAGATGGTGGGGCTGCCCGCCGAACGGAGGCTGATGACTTCTTCAAACGCCGGGTCTTTCTGGCTTTGCAGGGTGGTGGAGAATGCCAGTAAAAGGGCTGAGATTACAAATTTTGAACAAGTTGGGTGCATGATCATCGTATTTAAGGTGTCGGACACCTGTTTCCTAATCCTTGGTTAAAAAACGATCCAGGTTCAAAATGGCGTTGGCCACCACGGTCATGGGGTCATCGACGGCGGTGTTGTTTATTAGGTTTGGGGAAAAGCCGGTAGGGATCGCTTTGGGCGCCCTGGCCGGAAGGGCCTTTTCCGCGTCCTGCAACAGGGCCACCAGGATACCCAGGGTTTCCTCATCGGGTTCGCGTGCCAGGGCCAGTTGATACCCGGTGCGGACAGCCTTTTTGGGGTCGCCCCCGGCGGCGGTGTGCATTTTTCCGGCCAGGGCCGCGGCCGCTTCCAGGTAAACCGGGTCATTCAGGGTGACCAAAGCCTGCATCGGCGTATTGGTCCTGATCCGGCGGCTCAGGCAAAACTCCCGGCTGGGGGTGTCGAAAGCCACCATGGAAGGGTAGGGGGTAGTGCGCCGCCAATAGGTGTAGACCCCGCGCCGGTACCGGTTTTTGCCGGTTTCGGTGATCCACTGACTGCCGTTGTACACCACTTGCCAGATACCGTCCGGTTGTGGCGGCATGACGCTCGGCCCACCAACAGAGTCATACAAGAGCCCGCTCACCGCCAGGGCCTGGTCTCTCACTTGCTCGGCGCTGAGACGGAACCGCGGCCCCCTGGACAATAACCGGTTAAACGGGTCTTTTTCCAGTTTTTCCGGGCTGATGCGCGAAGATTGCCGGTAAGTGGAAGAAAGGACGATCTCTTTCAGCAGGCTTTTTAAACTCCAGTTCTGTTCGTTCATCCATTTCCAGGCCAGGTGGTCCAGCATCTCCGGATGGGAGGGTGGCTCGCCCTGGGTGCCGAAGTCTTCCAGGGTCAGGACGATCCCTGCGCCAAAAAGTTGTTCCCAGATGCGGTTGACCATTACCCTGGCGGTGAGTGGATTTTCTTTTGAAACCAGCCATTCGGCCAGGGCCAGCCTTTCGGGTTTATCCTTGGCCAGCGGCGCCATCACGCCGGGGGCGCCGGGTTGCACCTCCTGGGCCGGCGTCAGAAAATTACCGCGTTCAAATACTTGCGTTTTGCGCCGGAATACCGGGCTTTTTTCCCGCATGACCGGCACGGTGAGACTTTTATGCCGAAGGGCGATCAACTCGTCCTGGGCTTTTTTTACAGCCGGGTCCGGCCCGGCCTCGTTTTCGAATACCAGCGCCGTTTCCCGGATGGTCGCAATCCCGTCGGGCGCCTTGCCCACAGAATTGACGATCTCAAAAATGAGGTCGTGCCGGCCGGCAGATCCCGTTTTTTGAACGGGCACGGCCCTGTTTTTAAACTCCAGTTGACCGGCTTTCATCGTAGAGGGAAACTGGAACGATTGTAAAAGCGGTCCGTTGACGGAATCCAGGCGGACATCCATACGGGCGCCGTCGCCCACGGCAGAATACAGGTAATCGATTTTTTCCAGGCCGGTCAGGTCGATCCCGTCGTATTTATAAAAAAAGCGGCGTTGCAGCCCTGCCTGGAGGTTGTAGCTCCAGTTGCTGACGTCGTTGGTTTGCAACATGACATGCTGAAAATCATCGCAATCCCTGGGCAGCAGGCGAGGGAAAACAGCCTCCCGGATCTCTTCGTTCAGGTCTTCCCCAGGGGAGGTTGCCGGAGCGGAGCGGAGCCGGCGGATATAGTCGATGACCTCCCTGACTTTTAGTTCGTCAGCCGGTTTATAGACCTCCAGCCGGGGCATTTCATTGTCCAGATCGGCATCCTGCGTGTTGTTGAAACAGGCCAGCAACTGGTAAAATTCTTCGTGCCGGATGGGGTCATAGGGGTGGCTATGACACTGAACGCAGCCGATGGTGGTGGATTGCCAGACGTCGAAGGTGGTATTGAGGCGGTCGATCAGGGCAGCTGTGCGGAATTCCTCGTCGTCGGTACCGCCTTCCGTATTGGTCATGGTATTGCGGTGAAAAGCGGTGGCCACCAGTTGATCCCGGGTGGGTTGGGGCAGCAGGTCGCCGGCAATTTGTTCGATGGTGAAACGGTCGAAGGGCAGATCCCGGTTGAAAGCGCCGATCACCCAATCGCGGAATTGCCAGATATCGCGGTGGCCGTCTTTTTCATACCCCTGGGAGTCGGCGTAGCGGGCCAGATCAAGCCACCACGCCGCCCAGCGTTCCCCGAACGCCGGGTCGTTGAGCAGGTTGTCCACCTGGGCTGCATAATTTTTTTCGGAGGCGTCGGCGGTAAAGGCAGCCACCATATCCGGGGTGGGGGGCAATCCGGTCAGGTCGAGGCTGAGGCGCCGGATCAATGTGGGCGGGTCAGCCGGCGCTTCCGGCGAGAGTTCTTCTTGTTCCAGACGCTCCAGAACAAAATGATCCAGGTCGTTGGCGGGCCAGTCGCCGCCGACATCGGGCAGATCGGCCGGTTTGGGAGACCGGTACGACCAGGGGTTTTCCCATTCCGCGCCCTCGTCGATCCAGCGGGCGATCAGGGCGATCTCCCCTTTGGTCAGCGGGTCGCTCTCCTGCGGCATTCGTTTTTCCGGGTCGGGATGGATCAGGCGCTGGTACAACTCGCTTTTTTTGTGGCTGCCGGGTACGATCGCAGTTTTACCGGATTCCATCAGGCCCATGGCTTCTTCCCTGAAGAGCAGGCTGAACCCCCCCAGTTTTTTCACGCCTCCGTGGCAGGGCAGGCATTTCTGATTAAAGATAGGCCGGATGTCGCGGTTATAGCTGAGGTCGTCCCCTTCCCGGTTACAGGCTGCGAGGATCAGGCCGAGCAGCAGGGACAGGGTAAGCACCCATTTGGAAGTTTTAAAATTGTTTGGCCGAAAGTCCGCAGTCTCTTGAAACTGAGCGAAGTCGAAGTGCAGTCCACAGTCCGCAGTTGTTTTCATTGACCGGTTTGGTTGAGACCGGACAGCGTTGATCGGGAACTTCCCAAGCGGGCGGAAGAAGGGCATTGGTTTTCGTTTTGACAAAAATAAATAAAAAAAGGTTAAAACCCTATCTTTGCGCAAAACATTGGCGTGAGGCAAACCATTGACCAGTTTGAACGGGTAGCAGAAAGATGCCGGGCCGTATTTGAGGCCAAACAAAGAGATTACGGCTCCTCGTGGCGGATCCTGCGCTCCGCTTCCCTGACCGACCAGTTGTTGATCAAGGCAAAGCGGATCCGGAGCATTGAAGAAAAAGGGGTTCAAAAAATTGCTGATACGATTGACAGCGAATACGTTGCCTTGTTCAATTATGGAATAATCGCTTTGATCCAGTTGGCGTTGCCGGAAGATGCTCCCTTGGAACTGCCGGCAGAAGAATCCCTGGGTTGGTACGACCGCGAGGTAGCTGCCACCCAAAAATTGATGGAACATAAAAACCATGATTACGGGGAAGCCTGGCGGGAAATGCGGATCAGTTCGATCACCGATCTGATCCTGGCCAAGATCTACCGGATCAAACAAATTGAAGACAACCAGGGCAAAACAGAGATCTCGGAAGGGGTGGATGCCAATTACAGGGATATTGTTATTTATGCTGCTTTTGTCCTGATCAAATTAATGGAAACCGCTAAAAACACAAGTCAATCATGACATTAGGCAAGCTCATTATCGGCGTTGCAATTGCCGCATTAATTCTTACGCTGATCGTTCATTTCCTTTTCCGTCGGGTCAAAAACTGGCCGATGAGTTATCTCCAGAACTTTGCCGGCGCCCTGTTTGTGTTCTCCGGATGGGTGAAAGCCATCGATCCGCTGGGCACGGCTTACAAAATGGAACAATATTTTGCAGAGTTGGAATCCGTGTTTGAACCGACGTGGTTTTCCTTTCTTTCACCGCTCTTTCCCTGGCTCACCCAGCATGTCAATACCTTTTCTGTGGCGATGATCACTTTTGAGATCGCGCTGGGGGTCATGTTGCTGATCGGCGCGGCCCGGAAATTCACGGCCTGGGCTTTTTTGTTGCTGGTGGTGTTCTTTACTTTTCTGACCGGGTTTACGTTCCTGACGGGTTATGTGCCGGAAGGATCGGCCAATTTTTTCCTTTTTTCAAAATGGGGCCCCTACCTGGAAAGCAATATGAAGGTGACCGATTGCGGTTGTTTCGGCGACTTTCTGAAGCTGAAACCGAGGACCTCTTTTTTCAAGGATCTTTTCCTGCTGATCCCCGGCATTCTGTTTATCCTGGCCTACGGTAAAAAACATGAGTTGTTTACCGCCAATACCCGTCGTTTGATCGTTGCCGGCGCCGTCGTCGCCTCTGTGGTCTATTGCATGAGCAATTTTGTATGGGATCTGCCGCATACCGATTTTCGTCCGTTCAAGGTCAACAACAATATCCGGCTGGAAAAAGCCATGGAAGAGCACGCCGAAACCTCGGTGGAGATCATCGCCTATACCCTGACCAATAAAAAGACCCGCGAAAAGGTAACCCTTCCTTTTGCCGAATACCTGGCCAAACTGGCCAGTTACCCCGCGGAAGAATGGGAAGCCGAGCAGGTAAAGGACGAACCCACGATCACCCTCTTCAAGGACGCATCCAAACCGGCCGGATACGGTATCAAAGGCCTCGATCATGACCCGGAACTGGAAGCAGAACTCGCAACCTACCTGGTCAAAAAATGGGGTATTCAAACCGATACGTTTACCCGCCTGGTAGAGCATTCCAAGATCAGCGAATTTGAATATAGCGATCTGCAGGGCAACGACGTAACGGAAGAGATCCTGAATCTGGAAAGTGATGCATTGATGATCGTGGCCTACAAACTTTACGGTACTTCGGAAAAAGGAACAAGAATGGATTCAATTCCCATACTGGTCACGGATACCATCCCCGGAGGAGATACGGTCAGATATGTCCAGCGGCAAACCGGCGTCGAGGTGAAGGAAGTTCCCGCGGATATTTACCATTGGAAAGACACTTATCTGGACCGGTGGACGGAAGTGGTCAACCCGGTGATGGATGCGGCGCTCAAAGAAGGAATTCCGGTATTTGCCGTTACGGCCTACGATTATGCCGAAAGGATACAGGATTTCAGAAAAACCGCTAAAATCCGGTACCCCTTTGTAACCGCCGACGATATTCTGCTGAAAACCATTATCCGTTCCAACCCAGGCGTGGTATTGCTGAAAAAAGGTTTGGTCGTCGCCAACTGGCATTATAAAAAATTGCCGGACTATACGACCATCAAGGGGTTGATGAAAAAGTAATGCAAAAGATGACGCAATTACCGCTATATTTGCAAATTCATTATTTTAAAATTTGCGCTAAAAGCGTGCAAATTCAATTATGCTAAGCAGGAGGAATATCCGCGTTAAGGTAATGCAGGTTTTGTATTCCATGAGCCGCGACCAGCAGCTCGATCTGAACGGAGCCCTGAAGCGGTACGATGATATCGTCTGGAAATCCTTTGAATTATACCTGTTCAATCTCATTTTATTGACCAAAGTGGCGGAATATGCCCGCCACGACGCGTCCCGCAAACAGGCCAAACTGTTGCCTTCCGATGAGGACCGGAGTTTTACCGCCAAATTATATGATAATCCGCTCGTCCAATCCCTGGAGCGCCACGAGCCACTGCAACGGCTTTACCGCAAATACAAAACCGAAGGCAGGATAGACAAAGATCTGGTCCGGCTGGTCTATTCCGAATTTTCTAAAACGGAAGAATACAAAAACTACCTGGTGCAGGAAGCCTCCACTGAGGAAGATCATCTCAATATTTTATTAACGCTGTACAAACATTGCCTCGGCAATGAAGCGTTTTGCGAACTCCTGGAGGATCATTTTCCCTTGTGGACAGACGATAAATCGCTGGTGGTTGGCGCGCTCAAAAAGACCATCAAGGCCTTGCCCATCGAAGACCCCGCCTATTTTGACGAATACCTCCCGCCCGATGAAACCGTCAAGGATTTTGGGCAGAAACTGCTCCTGAAAGCCGGCGTCGCCGACAATCAATTGCTGGAAATTATCGAACCTGTGCTCAAGAACTGGGATGCGGAACGGGTCGCGGTGATCGACATGATCCTGATCAAAATGGCGATCTGCGAATTCATTTATTTTCCGACCATCCCGACCAAAGTAACCCTGAATGAATTTGTGGAGATCTCAAAACTCTACAGCACCGATAAAAGCAAGGATTTTATCAACGGCATTTTGGATCGCCTCCTGAAACAATTAATCGAAGAAGGCCGGATCAAAAAAGAAGGCCGCGGTCTTCTTGACGAATAAGCTATTCGTTTAATGAATTAAAACCGATAAAGCCATGAAAAAAACACTGCTGTTTATCCTTTTTTGCCTGTTGATTTCGGTGCAGGCCTCATTTGCTCAAACCGCAGAAATCAAAGAAGGGCTGGCCATCCGGGGCGTTTTCCCCAACTACCAGTGGCCGATCAGCAACAACATCCTCCAGGAAGACTTCACCACCGGCATGGAAGTGGAGTACCTCCGGTATCTCAACAATGTGCTGAATGTTTCTTTCCCGTTCAGAGTAACCAGGGCTGAACTGCCTTCGGATGAGAACGGGAAATTTACCAAAGGGGGCGTCATGAGCCTTGATGCCTTGCTGCACCTTAAATTCATGCAAAAACCCGGCTTTTTTTACCCCCATATCTTTGCCGGGGTGAGTGGGTACTGGGAAGATTTTGACCAGTTCAATTTTGGGGCGCCGCTTGGCGTCGGACTCAATTTCCGGATCGCCCCCAATACCTATTTGTCGGCCAAAGGAGAATACCGCCTCGGCTTTGAAGACCTTCGGGACCACTTGCAACTCGGGGGCGGTTTGTTGTTCCTGCTGGGCGAAGGCCCTGCAAAACCAGAACCGCCCAAGGTCAGCGACCGGGACGGCGACGGCGTGGCGGACGGGCAGGATCTTTGTCCGGATACCCCCGGCCTGGCCGGTCTGAACGGTTGCCCCGACCGGGATGGAGATGGTGTAACGGATGGCGACGACAGTTGCCCCGACGTTGCCGGTCTGGTTGCCATGAGCGGCTGTCCGGATACGGATGGCGACGGGATTGCCGACAAGGACGACGATTGCCCCGATGAAAGGGGTACGGCCGCCAACCGCGGTTGCCCGGTTCGGGATGCTGACGGCGACGGGGTTCCCGATGGGTCCGATGAGTGTCCGGCTGTTGCCGGTCCGGCAGCCACCAAAGGCTGCCCTGACAGCGACGGCGACGGTGTGGCCGATAAAAACGACGATTGTCCCAATGAAAGAGGCCCGGCTTCAACCCGCGGCTGCCCGGATAGTGACGGCGACGGCGTACTCGACCGCAACGACAAATGCCCGACTACCGCAGGCCCCGCCGGCAATGACGGTTGTCCGGAAATTCTGAAGGAAGACAGAGAAGTACTGGACCTTGCCATGCGGGCCGTACAGTTCCAGACCGCCAAAGCCACCTTCCTGCCTGAATCCTACAACGTACTGAACCAGATCGTGGATATTTTGAAACGCTATCCGGATTACAAACTCCGCATCGGCGGCCATACGGACAGCATCGGCAGTTCCGGAGATAACCAAACCCTTTCGGAAAAACGGGCCAAAGCCTGTTTCGATTATCTGGTATCCAAGGGGATCAGCGCCAATCGCATGACTTCTGCAGGCTATGGGGAATCCAAACCTATCGCAGATAACAAATACAAGGACGGACGGGATAAAAACCGCCGGGTTGAGTTTGAATTGCACCTGGATTAGATGCAAGATACTTGATGCTTGATGCTTGATGCTTGCAAGCATCAAGCATCAAGCATCTAGGTTGCATCCAGCATTTTTCTCGCTTTTTTCTGCTCGTTATTACTTTCGTACAGGCAGTACTGCTCGTATTTCTGGGCGTCGCGGTTGTCCCAGACATCCTTTCCGATATTGCATAAAACGACCAATTCCTGGTAGAGGGCATTGCCCTGTTCGACCCGGCGTTCTACGGAAATATCGCGGTCGGCTACCCTGTCCTGTTGAATATTCATGGCGTTTTCAAAGTCTTTGGCGGCTTCCGAGATCCGGTTCAGAACGGTTTCCGTGACACCCAGTTCGGCGATAAAGTCCATTTGCTGGCGGGCTACCCGGACCACCCGCCGTCCGCAAAAAAGCAACTGGGCATCGGTCATATCCCCCATTTTGGCCGTCCCGAATTTACGGTAGCGGCCGCTGCGGTTGGAAAACCTGGTTTCGACCCGCGTCATCAGGCTGCGAATGGCGCTTTTCAGTTGCTCGGCCGCCTGGTATTTTTTCTCCGTGACGATCATTTGATCCCCTACCAGTTCATCGTCGTCGGGCAAGGCTTTGAATTTTTCGCACTGGTTCATGAAGCCCTTGAGCCGTTCCAGGCTGTAAGCGTAATTTTGAAAATGCGCCTGATCCCGGTGTGCACAGCGGATGGCTTCCATACACTTCAGGTAGAGATCAGCGTCCGGAAAATTGTACTGCCGGTTATTTGATTGCTTTCTCATTTGTACCCTATTGAAAATGAGTTTGTTGCAAAAATAAGGTACTTTTAGATAAAACAAAAATATTTTGAAATTTATTTTACTTCAAATTTTCCAAAAACATCTTTTACTCATTCAAAATTTCCCTGATTTTTTGATGATACTAAATTAGAAGCTAACCTTGACTAGTCCTTCAACTTCGTTCCGGGCATACTTCACCTATCCGTCACTAGCTGCCACCCTCCTACGCCACCAACTTCGCCGGGCTTCGTCGGTCGGAGAAGGCTCTGGCGGGCAAAGACTGAACTTCGACTTCGCTCAGTTCCCGGAGACTGAAGACTGGCGAACTGAAAACTGCCAACTGACAACCCTATTTCACAATCAAAAATTCCACAGCCCGTTTATTCAGGTTCACGTTTTTTACATCGGCGGGTTGGCGGGTGAGGGCGAGCGGAGCGGTATTTTTTCCTTCCCGGAAGCGAAAATCCTTCAGGTCGGCCACCAGGTCGAAATCTTCGTGGGTTACCTCCTGAAACCGGCTAAGACCGATGGTAAAGGAAATCTGGACCATATCCGGAAAGATCTTGAGGCTGTCGGCAGGATGATTGATGATTTTTACCGGCAAAAAAACCGTTTTTTCCGTAACCCCTTCTACTTGTGCATTTACGGTGACTTTGGGAGGATCCAGGACAATGACTTTCGGAGGAGGGCTTAACCGGAGCGTTCTGGTGAAACTGGCATTCAGGTTGTCAAGGATCAGGGAATCGGTTGTCCAGTTGTTGCAGGAAGCGATCAATTCCGCAGGTCCGGTCAGGGTGACCGAATCGGGAGAGAGTTCGATATTGCCTGCAAATTGATGGCCGGCTGCAAAACCGATCCTGCTCTGCAGGATAAGCGGGACCTTTTTTACGACTTTTTCCTGGAGGTCAAACGTGATACCGCTGACATTGACGGAGGAAACTCTGAGGTCAGACGAACCGATTGTTTCTCCGATCATGCTGCGCAACTGGGCCTCGCTGATGTAAAAATGCCGGGAATTGCTCAGGTCAACCGGCAGAATGATCCGGTTGCGCTTCAAATAGGCGAAGGCCAGATTCCAGCCGGAACCCCTGATCTGGACTTTGATGTCCTCGGGAGGAAGGGCGGTAAGGGTTTTATTCTCCGGCATTTTTAATGAAAGAACGACTTGTTTGGACGCGCTGAACTCCTGTGATAGTTTTACCAGCAGCCAAAAGATCAGCGCGATCCCGAAACAAACCAGCAGGATGGTTCTTTCTTCCGGTTTAACCAAATACCGGGATTTACTCAACCACCTTTTTATCTTTTCCGAAAACACCATGGGTCATATCTTTGGAAATGGCATTTTTTGTAATCCTGATATATACTTTGTTGCCAACCTCCAAAGTAACGATATGATCCTCAATTTTATTGATCCTGCCGATTATGCCGCTGGCAGTGACGATCTCCTGGCCTTTTTCCAACTCATCCTCAAATTTTTTCTGCTCCCGCTGCTTTTTTGCCTGCGGCCGGATGAGGAAAAGCCAAAAAACCAGCAACATCAGACCCAGCATCAGGAAATTCATGGTGCCGGCGCCTGCGCTTTGCAAAAACAAGTATTCTCCGTACATTTTTTAGATGGTATTTGATTTTAATTTGAATTTCCCCCCTCCGTCCGACGAAGCCTGGGCGTAGTCGGATCCGCTCACCCTCTCACCCTCTCACCCTCTCACTCTCTCACCCTCTCACTCCCTCACTTCCCCGTTCAAAAACACCCGCGTAGTAGCCGGGTAGGTATTGGCCAGAATGGTCACGGGTTTACTCTGGCGGCCGCTTTTGCCTTCAGAATTGAAAACCACTTTAAGCTCGCCTTTTTCGCCCGGCGCAATGGCTTCCTTCGGCCATTCCGGCACCGTGCACCCGCAGGTTGAACGGGCGCTGGTGATCAGAAGGGGCATTTTGCCGGTATTGGTAAATTTGAAAATATGGCTGACCTTTTCACCGGCTTTCACCTGGCCAAAATCATAAGTGTCCTCATCAAAGACGATTCGCGCTACATTGACCGTATCCTCCGGTCTCGAAGCGGAAACCGGGTTGCGGACAATATCACTGTTGGAAACAGGGCCTTCCTGTTTAATCTCCTCAATCGCTTTTTTGGCGCCGGAGCCATCAGCCTGGCAGGCCCAAAAGCCGGCTGTCAATAAGAACAAAACCATTAAACGCATGAACATCGTTTTTCAAAATTGCTGCAAAAGTAGGGCAAATTGCTTTAATTTGCGCAAATGCAGTACATGCAAAACAAAAATACCAGGATTTATTTGATCGGTTTCATGGGCAGCGGCAAATCCTACACCGGGAATTTGCTGGCCAAACGGCTGGGCTGGACTTTTGTCGATCTCGATGCTGCTATCGAAACCGCCCAGGGCAGGTCCATATCGAGTATATTTGCCGGGTCAGGAGAACAGGCCTTCCGGAGGATTGAACAGACAGAACTGCACAAAACCGGTGCGATGGGGCAGGCGGTCGTGAGTTGCGGCGGCGGCCTGCCTTGTTTTTTTGACAATATGGAATGGATGAACCGCCACGGCCGTACCGTTTTTCTGAACGCATCCCCCGGGCTTTTGTTCAAAAGATTGTCCGGTGAATCCGGGATCCGGCCTTTGCTTCGGAACCTGCACGGAGAAGCTCTTTTTACCTTTATCAGCGATAAATTGAAGGAGCGCCTTCCTTTTTATGAAATGGCCGATCTGAAAATCGACCTTGATCCGGATAAAGAAAATGCGCTTGCGCAAATCCAAAAGATACTTCCCTTTGTTATTTCGGAAAACAATACGGATCAATGACAAGCATATTACCAGATACAACAAGGGTTTGGGTTTATCAGGCCAACCGGCCTTTCCGCGAAGAAGATGTACCGGCGATCCGGCGCAAAGTCAAAGATTTTGCCCGCGAATGGGTCAGCCACAACCGACAGTTGAAAGCGGACGCTGAAGTTTTTCACAACCAGTTCATCGTGCTGATGGTAGATGAAGGCCAGGCGGACGCCAGTGGTTGTTCCATCGATACGTCCGTCCGGTTTTTACAGGGTCTGCAGGCAGAATACCAGGTAAATCTATTTGACAGGATGGCGTTTACCTATCAGGACGAAACGGGGGTCAAGACTGCCGATCGCACCGAATTTGCCCGCCTTTACGCCGAGGGCGTCATCAACGACGAAACCCCTGTGTTCGACAACCTGGTCAATACCCTTGGTGATTTTCAGAATCGATGGGTCAGGCCGCTGGGGCAGAGCTGGCATAAGCGAATGGTTTGACGGGTCTGGGGTTGGAATGGTTTATGGTTGATTTGTTTATTCGTTGATTTGTTTATTTGTTTATTTGAGGGCCGTCGTTTCCAATCAATCCAACCAATTGAGGAATTGAGGAATCGAGGAATCGAAGAACCGAGGAATCGAATCAATCGAATCAATCGAATCAATCGAATCAATCGAATCAATCGAA
>CAZLEF010000023.1:0-89982 GCA_964558465.1 uncultured Lewinella sp.
GAGGGGAAGCAGCATGAGCGAGTTGAAAGACGGAGTGTACGCGTCGGTGACCGGAAAGGTAAAATTGCCCTCTGGTGCAGAACGATAATACCTGTCAGAGGGCCGGGGATCGTCAGCGGGGCCTGTAGTGGTTTGCTCAAAAAAACGGATCCAGTCCTGCAAGCCTGCTCTATGGGCCATCATTTCCTTGATGTTCATCCCTGATTTGTTGGAATGAAGCAATTCCGGGAGGTATGCACCCATAGAGTCTTCAATGTTAAACAGCCCCATGTCTGTCAGCCGCATGACGGAAAGGGTGGTTGCTGCAATTTTGGTAATGGAGGCCAGATCAAAAATATCGCTGGTCTGTGTAGGGACTTCTTTTTCATAAGTATGGTGTCCGAATGCCAGTTGGTAAACGACTTTGCCGGCTTTGGCTACCAAAACGACGCCGCCGGGTGTGGCGCCGCTGTCAACCGCTGTCCTGGCCAGGGCTTCCATCAGGGCTAATGTGTCGGATATCAGGCCGACCCTTTCCGGCAAAGCATAACCAAGCCTGCCGCTTTTTGTGGTCATGATACCGGTATTGAACCGGCTTTTAGGAGAAGCCGTCACAGGGAGCCGGCCCTGTATGCTGAATGCGCCGAACAATGCCTGTGCGGCGGCATCCTGTGCAAGCGGGTCCTCTTCATAGGCTTGCAGCACCCAACTGTTATCGTCAAAAAACTTAAGCCCATAGGGTGTTCCAAAAAGGACCACAACCACTTTGGTTCGTTTCGACAACTTCCCGATCAATGCCCTTGAGCCGGCGCTGATCCCAAAATCTTCAGCTAAATTCCCATTCATATTGTGAAGGCCTACGACAACGGCATCATATCCGGATAACTTTTTGATCAGGTTTTCTTCTTCTGCTGCAGATATCTGTTTTCCTGTTTGTAAGTGCAGCATTTTGGCGTACGAGGAAAGACGGTCCTGGAAAGGGGTCTGGGCGCCTGCGCCAATGCTTAGGGAAGCCAGGCTTAGGGTATCCAGCGCCTCAAAGGGGATCAGCCTGTTCTGGTTTCTGACAAGCGTCATGGCATTTTCGTACAACAGTTGTTTAATTGAAAGGGCGGAAGGCTGGTTGAGGTCTTTTCTCACCCCTTCTACCGGGATCGGTTTGTAAGAAGTAAGTCCAAGCCGGTACTTTGCCTTTAGAACCCTTTTGACATGAACCTCAATTTCATCCCAACTCAAAAGACCTTCTCTTAAATACCTTCTGATTTCCCGAATTGAATTTTCAATGTTTTCCGGCAGCGTAAGGATGTCGTTACCGGCAACAAGGGCTTCGGCTTCCACTTTACCATCTGAGAAGTGCTTCGTAACGCCTTTCATCTCAAGGGCGTCCGTAAAAACGACCCCATCATAATGGAGGGCATCGCGAAGCAGGCGGGATACTGTGGCGTTGGAAAGTGTAGTTGGCCGGTTGGGCCGGTCATCGAGCGCCGGTACCTGAAGGTGAGCCACCATTACACTTCCGATTTTACGGTCAAAAAGAGCTTTGAACGGATAGAGTTCAATGCTGTCGAGCCGTTCCCAGGCATGGTTGATAACAGGCAGGTCGAAGTGGCTGTCCACATCCGTATCACCGTGGCCCGGGAAATGTTTGACACAGGCCATGACTCCGTTGTCTTCCATGCCTTTCATGTATTGATAACTTTTGGAGGCAACATTCATCCGGTCCTCTCCAAAGGAACGGGTATGGATCACCGGATTACCCGGGTTGTTATTCACGTCAGCCACCGGCGCAAAATTAACCTGGACCCCCACCCTCAAAAGTTCTCTGGCTATTTCTTTGCCCATATTATAGATCAATTGCTCATCCTGAATAGCCCCCAGGGTCAATTGCCTTGGAAAACTGATGGTGGTGGCTTTCATTCGCATACCCAAACCCCATTCAGCGTCCATGGCAACCATCAGGGGGATTTTAGCAATGGATTGGTATTTGTTCACCAGTTCGAGTTGCTTTTCCGGGGTTCCCTGGAAAAAACACAATCCGCCTACATGATATTGACGGATCTGTTTTTCTACCAGTTTTACGTGGTCGGGGCCTTTGTCGGAATGTGCCCGGATCATGAACAACTGTCCCAGGCGTTCATCATTGTTCATGGCTTGGTAAACAGAATCAACCCATTCCTGTTCGCCCTGTTTCCCGGGGCCAATATTCGATTTGGCGGCAGACGGCCCCGGATATTGCCCGGCCCAGAACAAACCAAAAATGAAGATCAGGCAAACAAAAATTTGCGGATTTCGCGTCAGCGGATTCCTGTTCATAATCAATCAGTTTAATGTTATGCTAATATACGAAGAGCTGTGCTAAAACGGGCCGGAATTTATTTTTTTCAGAATACGGTAACCCAACCAAATGACAATGATCAGACTGCCGATGCCTGAAATCCACCAACCCCAGCTTGTTTGGTTCGCCAGCCCGGGGACAACCTGGCCGGTTGCGCGCCAAATATTGCTGATACCCAGAAATGAGGTAATGCAGACAATGAGCAAAGCAAACAAATTGGTTGTGACGGAATTGAGGAAAGATTCGGGGATCAACTTCCGGTCATTGACAGCCAGGGTCAGAAAAATGGCGACAACAGGCAATAGTACGCCGTTTATGGCCTGCGCCAGGATGATGGCCGGGATGGGTCTTACTTCCAGGACTCCAAAAACCAACCCCGTCAATAAAACAATAGCCCAAACCAACCTGAATGAACGGCCTTTGGCCGACCAGGCTCCAGTTCCGCCACCCAGCAAACTCTGGCCGGTAATAGCTGCCGCGAAAGGGCTGGTGATGGCAGAACTAAAACCGGCTGCAAATAAGCCGAAACCAAATAACGCAGATCCGGTCGGCCCCATCCTGGTATTCATTGCCGAGGCAAGCGCTTCAAAACTGAAAACTCCGCTGACCTGGGTCCCTACGGCCATGATCGCTGCAGAAATGACCCCGCCGATCAAAACAGCGATTGCAATACCCCAGCGCATTTCAGCAATTTCCTGGCCTTTGCTGATTCCGGAAGCCAGAAACAGGTTATAGGGCACAATTGTCGTTCCGACCAGTCCGATGATGAGCAATACATTTTCATGATTGACGGTGGGTTTCAACCCCAAAATCCATTCGTCAAACCCCAGTTCTCCGGAAAATGCCGCCCAGATAAAAGCGATGCCCATCAAAGCGACAACACCGCCTAAAAAGCGGGTGATATATGCTGTATTGCCCGACCAGAGAATACCGCCGACCACGAGGCAAAGTATCAGGGTAAGTCCCGTTCTGGGAATGTCAATAAATAACTCCAGCCCAGACAAAGCGCCGAGGATATTCCCGGCCTGATAAGCCGAACATCCGAATACAATGGTCATGAACAAGGCCGGGCGAAGCCACCGGCCTTCGTTATGGTATTTTTTTGCCAATATCTCCCCAAGATTCAAACCGGAAGCAATGGTTATGCGGGCAGCTGCTTCCTGTAAAAAGATGGTAGCGCCCGTTGAAAATACAAGCGCCCATAATAATGCAAGCCGGAAGGATGCACCTGCGCTGGCAGCAGTTGTTACGGTACCCGGACCGATAAATGCTGCGGAGATGACCGACCAGAAAAGCACACTTGAGAGTCCACGGCTGAAGGAAATGGATTTTGGCATATTGGTTATTTATTCTTCGCGCCGCTAAGTTCTGTGCATAACCACGCCCACGACGTGGCGCGAAGGGTAATGCCGCAGCATGGACGCGCGGTATAATCCGGTGAACGGGCGCCGGTTTCCTTTGATTTAAAATACTTTCCGGACCTTATAGGGTCTTTTCTGTTGCGATTCGAAGTAGGTTCGCATTTGGATCTCCACAATGATTCCTATCGTTATGAATTGGACCCCTGCAATCACCAGCAAAACCCCCAGGATGAGCAAAGGCCGGCCCCAGATATCCTGGCCCAGTAATTTTAAAACCAGCAGATACAGGTTGATGCACATGCCGATCAAAAAAAGCGCTACCCCTGTATTGCCAAACAAGTGCATGGGTTTTTGTAAATACTTTTTGAAAAATACCATCAGGATCAGGTCGCTCACCACTTTGATGGTGCGGTTCAGGCCGTACTTCGATTTACCAAACTGGCGCGGATGGTGTTTTACCGGCATCTGGGTGATCCTTGCGCCTTCCAATACGGCAAGTACGGGTATAAACCGGTGTAATTCTCCATAAATTCCAAGGTTTTTGGCAAGATCGGATTTAAATACTTTCAGCGCGCAGCCATAATCCCGCAGCTTCACACCCGATGCGTTACGGATAATGTAATTGGCTATTCTGCTGGGAATTTTCCGCAAAAAAAAACCATCTCTCCGATTGACCCTTTCCCCGGCCACCATATCCCAATCTCCGGCTTCCAATCGTTTCAACATTTCAGGCAGATCTGACGGGTCGTTTTGCAAATCTCCGTCCATGGTTGCGATATAGGCCCCTTTTGCGTGGTCAATGCCGGCCATTAATGCCAGGCTTTGACCATAGTTTTTCATCAATTCAATCACCTGGAGCCGGGGATGACCAATCTCCCTGAGTTCCTGGATCGTCCGGTCGGTCGAGCCATCGTCAACATAGATCATTTCATATTCCAGATCCTTCAGGGCGGCGGAAATCCTTTCAACCAGCGGCCGAATGTTTTTTTCCTCGTTGAATACCGTTACCACAACAGATAATGTTGGTTGCATTTTAATCTGCTTTTTGGGTCAATTTTCGGATATCATAGGTAAGTTGTCCATGGCGAACCTTTATTTCACCCACCTTTTTACCCTGGATATCCGGATATTGCAATGGGTTGATGATATAGTATCCTTCAAGCAGGTTCCGGGGAGCTATCCGGGGTATGATTTTACCTCGGCTTTGGGTCAGGTAAAATGAATTGGTCGGCTGCATATCTGTGTCGCCCAAAATATAAAGCGGCGTTTGGGCAAAGTTCTGACCAGCAGCGATGGATGTCTGACGGCAGATATCGCCAAAATCCTCCCGGTTCCGGTCGGGTAAAACAAACCATCCGAAAGCGATCCGCCCGACCAGCAGCATAGCGATCAAAACAGTAATCCGCTCGGTCTTGAGCTGCCAATAAAGGTATGCCAAAACAGCAAAACCAAGACTGATAAAACCCGATTTCAGATATAAAAAAGGAGTGGCTTGTGTTCGTTCCAGGAACAGCGGCAACAGGCCGGCAATGGGCAAGATAAATGCAACCACAAGGAACAAGTTGCCTAAAAACCGGTATTGCCAACTATTCATTTCCTGATGAAGTTGGTGCAAATAAAAATACGAAGAAAAAATAAGCGGCGCCAGCATAAGCAAATACCTGGGGTAAACTTCCGGAGACGTCCAATAAACCAGGATATTTGCCAAAAAAGTGATCAGGTTAAACGTGATAAAAGGGTCTTTCCGGATCCAGGCATAGATTTTTTTGTTGAAAAAATAGATAATCATGAGGGTCCAGGGCAAAAAATGGTAGACCATCTCAAACGGGAAACTGAAAAAATGCAATAGGGTCTCTCCCCATCCAAACCGCACAACCGTTCGTTTGCTCGATTCGGAAAACAAGGTTTTGGCCAATATCCCAAGGTCATTGTACTGGCTATAGGCAAAATAGTAGACGCCCAGGATGGTTGCCAACGTCAGGATGCCCAAAATATGATGCGGGGAAAACAGCCGGCGGAATTGACCCGTATATAAAAAATAAGCCAGTAGCGTGGTTGCCTGGAAAACCAGAGCGGGCAGGCCTTTCAACAGAAAACCGATGGCCGTCAGGATATACGTCAATAAAAATAAACGGAAGAACTGTTTTTTTTCACCAAGGTGGAATAGAACCATGAAACTGGTGAAGATCACCCATGAAAAGCAAATATCGATCAGCGCCAACATGGAATCCCAGAAAAGAACCCTGCCACAGGTAATCAAGGCAAAAGCGCCCCAAAAAGCAGGCTTTAACCCGAAATGCCGGCGGAAAAAATAAAAAATGGTTGCCCCATAACCCAACAGGCAGAAAACGGTAGGAATGCGAGCGGTCCATTCATTCACCTGGCCGGAAAGATGAAAGAATAACAGCAGGATCCAATTGAAAAGGGGAGGTTTATTGTAATAAAATGCGCCGTGCATGGTTGGAACCACCAGATTTCCGGACAATTTCATTTCCAATGCCACCAGCGAACGAATGGATTCATCGTCAATGAACGTGAGTAAACCCAGGTTGATCAATAAAGCCGGCAGTAACAGGACCAAAATGGCAAAATAAAGCCAATGGGTCGGCTGTAATTTTATTTTCATTAAAAGAAAGTGTTCACCGCGTCAGGCGATTATTACACTGTCGAAAACTTTAAAGAACGATCAATTGACCGGTCACTCTTCTTCTTCTTCTTTGCCAGAATCCTCCGGAGCGTCCGGTGTTCCTGCTGTTGCCTCTGATTCATCGGATTCAGGTTCCGCAGTTTTTTCTGTTTTATCTGAAGGCGCCTCTTCTTCTTCGTCTTTTTTCTCAAATAAGGTTTCTTTCAGATCTTCCAGAGCGTCTTCCACTTTATCCGAGACCACGCTGGCAACCGCTTTGATCGTATCGACCAGGTCTTCCAGCGATTCCCCAATTGTTGCGCCAAGCGCTGCGGTTATTTTTTCTTCAGGCTTGTCCGCTGAAGGTTCTTTGACAATGGTTTCGGCTGCTTTTTCCAGTTTTTCAACCTGATCCAGGCGGGCTTCTTCCGCAGCTTTGATCTCCTGTGCTATTTTTTCTTTAGCTTTTACTTTGGCTTCTTCAAGTTTTTCACGCTCCAGCCTTTTTGCTTCTTTTTGTTGGGCGGATTCCAGGCGGCGTTCCAGTTCGGATTTAGTGCGCACCATTTCACCGAGTTTTTCTTCCTTGGAACGAATGCGCTCTTCGATCATCAAGATTTTAGCCTGACGGATCTGGGCTTCCAGTTGACCTTCCGAACGTTCAATTTTTTTACCCTGGAAGGTCAGATCATCCCGGTCTCTTTGAATGGACTGTTCCATTTTCTTGATGGCGGAAAGCAAACCTTCGAATCGCCGGGTCAGACGCTCCAGCGCAGAATTGTCTTCAGAATTGCTTTCAGTGCCTCCAAACCGGCGTTCTTTCAGGGCCTTGAAGGTTGCGTCCAGTTTTTCCCAGGCTTTTGTCCGGTGTTCCCGGATAAATTCAATATCGCGGAATTTTTTTTGCAGCCCTTTCAGGTCTTCGAACAAGGGCTGAAGGCGAAGCCCGTCGGCTACTTTTTGTTCGATCTCCTGAAGTGCATTGATGAATTGTTCCAGATTTTCTTTGGATTTCCTCCTGAAAACATCATCCATTTTGCTGCGGAGCGATTTCAACTGGGCAAAAACCTCGTTGGTTGCATCCCGCAATGCGTTGGCATGATCCTTAAATAGATTTTTTTCTTTGACCTGGTTTTGGACTTTATTCCAAAACTCACGGATATTTTCCCAACGTTCTTCGCTGAATGATTCCAGGGCGCTTACTTTTTCTTTGATTTCTTCAAGTTCTGATTTATAAGCGTCGTATAATTTTGAAGAGAGCACAACAAAGTGCCACTCGGTTTGTGCACGTTGGATGAGGTCTCCCCGGTCGACTTTAATATCATCCGGCAAAATACTGTCTGTAATAGACAACTCCCGCTCCGTTTGCAAATAGCCTTCAGGCCATTCCATTGGCACATCATTGCGCCAATCGTTCATCATGGCCTGACTAAATTCTTCCGTTGCGATGGATTCAGGAAAAACGTAAACGTTTACCTTATTATCCTGTGTGCGTAATTCCATTGCCACCAACACGCGCTCGTCCTGTGCGTTAGTGCCCCAAAGTACGATCTTGGTCTTCATAAAGTAAAAGGATCAATTAATTACAAAATGTATCGTGTTCATCAACTGCCAGTGATTCAATCGGTTAAAATTCATTCAAAGTTAAAAAATGATTCAAACCTGACCAAATTCAGGCCAATTGTTCCTTAACACCGACCAGTTTTTTGGCCAGTAAGTACTCCGCAATTTGTATTGCATTGGTTGCTGCTCCTTTGCGCAAATTATCCGCAACGACCCATAAGTTAAGACCGTTATCGGTTGATTCGTCCCGGCGGATCCTTCCAACAAATACTTCATCCCGGTCTTTACTGAACAAAGGCATCGGATATTTATGGTTGGCAGGGTCATCGATTACGACCAGGCCCTCGGATTCAGCGAGAAGTTTTCGGGCTTCTGCCAGATCAAAGGGTTTCTCAAATTCTGCATTGATGGTCTCTGAATGGCCGCCATGTACCGGTACCCGAACGGCCGTTGCGGTAATTCGCAATGACTGGTCGCCCAGAATTTTTCTGGTTTCGTTGACCAGCTTCATTTCTTCTTTGGTATAGTCATTTTCCAGGAACACATCGCATTGCGGCAAACAGTTCTCAAAGATAGGATAATGATACGCCATTTCCTCGGGGTTCGGTTGGAACCCTTTTTTTTCAAGTTGGTATTGTTTGACCGCCTTTACACCTGTACCTGTAAAGGATTGATAGGTCGAAATGACCAGGCGCTTGATTTTGTAAGCCCGGTGCAAGGGGGCAAGTGCAACGACCATCTGAATCGTGGAGCAATTCGGGTTGGCGATAATTTTATCGCTTGCCGTTAATACATGTGCATTGACTTCCGGTACAACCAGTTTTTTATCCGGGTCCATCCGCCACGCAGAAGAATTATCGATAACAGTGGCGCCGGCCGCAGCAAATTTTGGCGCCCATTCCAGCGAAGTTCCTCCTCCGGCAGAGAAGATTGCTATATCCGGTTTGGCTGCAATAGCCGCTTCCATGCTGATGACGGTATGTTCTTTGCCTCTGAAAGAAACTTGCTGGCCAACAGACCGGGCAGAAGCAACCGGAATAAATTCGCTTACCGGAAAATTTCTCTCTTCGAGTACGCGGCACATTACAGTGCCCACCAATCCGGTAACCCCAACAACTGCTACTCTCATGGTTATAACTTTCTTGTTTTGAAACAGGCTGGCAAAGATACGGCTATTCCTTTATCTTTAACCGTGCAAGGACTTATAAAAATTGTGGCTGGAATGAGCAAACAATCGCAGCGTGGACAATGGGGAGAGCGCCTCGCAGCCGGTTTTCTGGAAAAAAACGGTTATGAGGTGCTCGCCGTCAACTGGAGATACCGCAAGGCTGAAGTGGATATTATTGCCAGAACGCCTGCCGGAATTATCGTTTTCGTGGAAGTGAAAACCAGAAGTTCGGACCTCTTTGGCCGGCCAGAGGATTTTGTTACCCAGGCCAAACAACGGCTTTTATTGTCTGCAGCCGCTGCTTATATGGAGGAGAGTGGACACGACTGGGAAATCCGGTTTGACATCATTTCCGTTTTTCGCAACAGCGATCAGGATTATGAAATCAAACATCTTGAAGACGTTTTCTG
Source organism: uncultured Lewinella sp. (assembly GCA_964558465.1). Lineage (GTDB taxonomy): Bacteria > Bacteroidota > Bacteroidia > Chitinophagales > Saprospiraceae > JACJYC01. The sequence continues at coordinate 9,443 of CAZLEF010000023.1, forward strand.
GCCGGATTAAGATCCTGAAGCGAGTGTTTTTGAAAAAAATAAACCAAATGCCTTAACTTCGTGTTGATTATTGTTGGACCTTGTTTTGTGAACTGGCTTCAAACATACCGGCAATTCCTGGCAATCTTATTGCTGGCGGCTCTTTCCCTCCCCTTGGGATTGCAGGAAGCGCATTTGTTCACCGATCACCATCAACCCGAGTTGCAATGCGAGCCGGATGCTAACCGGCATCACTTGCATACGCCTGAATACGGGGTTCACCTGTGCAGCATTTGCTTTTTTCATTTGAGTCATTTTATTCCTGCCGAAACAGGCGCCTGTTTACTATTCAGCGCCTTACCTGCTTCGGCGGATGGGTTTGCCTCATCTGTTTTTATCCCTGCCATCCTGCCCATTATTAGGGTTCCGCGCGGACCGCCCTCCCCGATCCTTGCCTGAACTATTTATTACCGCTGCTTCGACCCGCATGGTTGAGCCTGACGGGCTTTAGGATCAAAATATTAACTTTCAAACAATGAAAGCCAATCCAAAATTCTGGAGGTTCGGCTTTTCAGCTTTATCGGCCATAGTAATCGGCTTTTCGGCATGGAGCCAGGATTGTTCCCTGACACTATCCGGAAAAGTGTTAAGCGCTGAAACCGGAAAACCAATACCCTATTCCAATATATTTATCAAGGATACGGAGACAGGAACCGTCTCCGACGAAAATGGGAATTATCGTCTGCAGGGATTATGCCCGGGCGACCATGTTTTTGTCTGTACACGGGTTGATTGTGCAGATTTGGAGCACCTCATTCATCTTTCAAAAGATACATTGTTTCACTTTTTGCTCCATGAAGAGGCGATCGACCTGAGTTCGGTGCTGATTACTGCTGAAGCCATCCGGCAGGTGTCTGCCCAATCGGAAACCGTACTCGGAGAGAAAGACCTGGCGGCATCAAAAGGCCTTAACCTTGGAGAATCCTTGCGCAAACTGCCCGGCGTAAATACCCTCAATACAGGGGCGTCCATTTCAAAACCGGTGATCCAGGGTCTGCACAGCAACCGGCTATTGATCCTCAATAACGGGGTAAAGCTGGAAGGCCAGCAATGGGGGCTTGAACATGCTCCGGAAATTGATCCTTTTTTAGCGCAGGAGATCCTTGTGGTCAAAGGAGCTGCCGGGGTTCGCTACGGTTCCGGTGCGATCGCCGGAGTGATCGAGGTTTTGCCGCCCCCGCTCCGGGATGAAAAAGGGTTCAGCGGCGAACTCGACCTGGCTTTGTACAGCCTGGGGCAAACCGGGGTTGCATCCGCCAGGATAGACGGCGCCCTGGGCGGCAAATTGCCATTATCGGGGCGGTTTCAAGGTACGCTGAAAAGAGGAGGCAATATCCGGGCGCCGGATTACTTTCTGGAAAATACGGGGCTGGAAGAAGCCAATTTTTCATGGGCCGTAGGCCTGAATAAAGAGGGCTGGAAAACCGAATTGTTTTATGCCAATTTTTATTCCCGCCTGGGCATTTTCGAGGGATCCCATATTGGAAATCTAACAGATTTAAATAACGCCATTCAACGGGGCAGGCCCTTGGCAGAGGGGCATTTCGCATATGCAATTGCCAGACCTTTTCAACGGATCCAACATGAAACCTTAAAAGCCAAGACGGTTATTCCAACCGGAAATATTGGAAAAATGAGTATCCAGTGGTCCCGTCAATTTAACCGCCGGCAGGAATTTGATGCGCACAGTCCCTTTGGCAGTTTACCGGAAAATACGGATCAACCTGATATCGAACTGGAGGTGACTACCCATACCGGCGAGGTCAACTGGAGCCATCTGCCTTTAAAAAACCTTAAAGGCAGTGTAGGCATTCAGGGCGACTGGCAGCAAAATACCACCGACAGGGGTGCACTGATCCCCAACTATAGACGGGTACAAACCGGCATTTACTGGGTGGAACGCTGGCGCGTAAGTCAAAATCCGCTTGAATTGGAAGGCGGGATCCGTTACGATTGGCAATGGCTTTCCGTTGAACTCGATCAGGACTCGCTTCAGGAACCCTTGCAATTCTCCAATTTTGCCGGAAGCCTCGGCGCCATTTATCATGGAAACCGGTGGAATTTGCGCCTGAATGCCGGACATGCATGGCGCGCACCCCATGTAAGCGAACTTTTTAGCAACGGAGTACACCATGGTTCCGCTTCGTATGAAGAAGGCAAGCCGGATCTCAGAAATGAAAGTGCCATCCATACGGGTTTATCTTTTGAATGGTTGGAAGAGGACCGGCTTGAGGCCGGGTTGGATTTGTATTGCAACTTCATTCAGGATTTTATTTTCCTGGAACCAAGGGAAGAACCTGAACTGACTGTTCGCGGGGCCTTTCCGGCGTTTCAATACCAACAGGCCGACGCCAGGCTGATGGGATTGGATGGACGCGCGGATGTAACCCTGCTTAAAGGACTCCACTGGTTGTCCGGTTTTTCGATTCTGACCGCCAGGAACCTGACACGCAGGGAACCGCTGGTATTCATGCCTGCCAACCGTGTTCAATCCGGGTTTGAATACCGGTTTGGTAAAGATAAAACGGCAACTTCGCCATACTTGCGATTCAATTTATCGCGGGTCTTCCGGCAGAACCAGGTTCCTGCTCTGGGCGATTATGCCCCGCCGCCGGATGGATATTTCCGGGCCGACCTGGAGGGTTCCTTTTCTTTTTCCCTGTTGAAACAACCGGTTGAATTGGGAATGGCTGTATTTAACCTGACCAATACCCGCTACAGGGACTACCTCAACCGGTTCCGGTATTTTTCGGACGAGCCGGGTCGCAACCTCTCGCTGCGGCTCAAATTTTTATTTCATTAACCTTTAAAATTAAAAAGATCATGTCTCGCAAATATTTTATCCTTTTGGCAGCCTTCGCGCTTGTTCTTTCCACTTCCTGTCTGAAAGATGACGATGATCCGGGCCCCACAGACCAGGAGTTGATCACGACCGTGGCGCTGGTTTTTACCGACGGAGGGGGAATGGTCAGCTCGTTTGAATTTGCAGACCTCGACGGCCCGGGCGGGTTGCCGGCTGTAAAGGAGAATATCAATCTGAAGGCAAATACCAGCTACGGCCTGGCGGTCGCCTTTTTTGATAATTCGGATATCGCCAATCCGGTGAACATTACGGAGGAAGTATTAGAAGAAGCGGATGAACACCTGGTTTGTTATGAGGTAACCGGCGCAGTCGCCGCTCCGGTCATTATCGATAAAGATGCCAACAACAAGCCGCTGGGATTGGGCGCCACCCTTCAAACCGGAGCAGCCGGAGGCGGAACGCTGAAAATCACCCTCAAACATGAACCGGATAAAAACGCCGCCAATCCATGCAGCACAGGGGAAACAGATGCAGAAGTTACTTTTGATGTAGTTATACAGTGATTTTATCAGCCAGGCGTTTTAAAAAGCGCCTGGCTGATTTAACCTTCTATTTCTCCTCCGCCCCATTTTCATTTTCAACATGGCCTTTCTCCTTGCCCAGGTATTGCGGCAATTCCATACCGGCCATATTAAATAATTCATTCATAGGTGGAACGGCTTTGTAAAGACCGGAGATAAAGTTGGAAGTAGAATTACCTTCCCTTTCTCCATTTTGGCTGCCGTTTTCCCAAACCGTTACTTTATCGATCTTGATATTTTTGATGGCTTCCACCTGGATTTTTACGAGGTCTTCCAGTTTGTCCGCAATCAGCATGAGCACAGCGTCTTTGGAGTTTCCGCCGGCGGCCTGGACGATTTTTTGAAATCCTTCCGCCTGTTTGGAAAGCACTTCGTACATACCCCGTGCCTCTGCTTCATTTTTCATGAAAATGGCATCTGCTTCACCCCTGGCCAGGCGCCGTATTTGTTCCGCTTCGGCTTCTGCATTCAGTTCTTTTTGCCGTTTTGCTATTTCAGCCTGGACAATGATGTCGGCTTCTTTGCTGGCCATTTCCCGTTTGGCGCGTGCTTCCTCTGCTTTTTTCTCAGCCAGGTATGCTTCCTCCAGTGCTTTGGCTGCCTGGATTTTTTCTGAAGACGTAGCCTGGCTGTTGGCTTCCGCTTCTTTGATCCGCCGTTCGGCGTCGGAGGTGGCAACCGTGATCTTGGCCAGGTTTTCTCCTTCAATGGCCCGGGAGCGCGCCATCGCCTCCCCGATCTTGGCAGCGGATTCCGCCTCCGCCTCTTTTACTCTTAATTCGGCGCCCGAACCGGCAATGGTGGCTTTTGCCAAATTGGCGCCTTCCGTTGCCTGAGCTTCGGCTTTGGATTCACCGACCTGGGCTTCGGATTCAGCTTTCGACACCTGAATCCTTTGTTCTTTTCTTGCGACAGCCTCGCCGATAGATCCTTCCCGAACTTTTTCGGCTACTCTGACTTTCGCTTCGTTGATGGCCTGAGCGGCGGCTTCTTTGCCCAATGCTTCGATGTAACCGGATTCATCTTCGATATCGGTTACGTTGACGTTGATCAGTATCAGGCCGATTTTGCGCAATTCGGCGCCGACGTTGGCAGCCACATTCGCCAGGAATTTATCCCGGTCGGAGTTGATCTCCTCAATGTCCATAGTCGCGACGACCAGACGCAACTGGCCAAAGATGATATCCTTGGCAATGTCCCGGATCTGTTCGATGGTTTTTCCAAGCAAACGCTCAGCTGCGTTTTGCATGACACCGGGTTCGTTGGAGATCGCCACGGTAAACCGCGAAGGTACATTCACCCGGATGTTCTGTTTGCTCAGCGCATTGCGCAGATCCACATCAATTGAAATGGGGGATAGATCCAGGTAGCTGTAGTCCTGAAAAACAGGCCATACAAACGCGGCGCCCCCGGCCAGGCACTTTGCCGCGCCTCCGCTGGTTTTACCATAGATCACCAATACCTTGTCGGATGGACACCGGCGGTATCGGGAAAGAAAAATGATGAGTACCAGCAGCAATAATACTGCCAATCCGGCTGTTAAAATCAGAAATAAATTCATAAGTATTTGAATTTTAAGGGTTTACGGTGTTTCTTCGACAAGCAAAGCTTCCTCTAACAGGTCGATCACTTTGATTTTGGTTCCGGTTGCCAGGGCGGGGCCTTCCGTCATGGCATCCCACTCCCGGAGTGAGCCCCTGGTGACAATATGCACCTTGCCCAGACCGGATTTTTCACCGGGAATGGTCAGATAAACTTCACCTTTTGAAAAAAGGGCATCATCCCTTGAAATGGTATGTTCCTGAGCCAGCCTGCCTAATTTGAACAATAGCCAGGCAACGGCAAATAATGCGATTACACCGGCCAGTAAACTCCAGATCAGGGAACGCCCGAGACTATAACCATCCAGCATCAATAATACGGAGGTCCATCCACCGAATGCCAGAAAGGCTGCAATACTCTGGGAGGAAAGCCATGGCAATTCTGCATGAGGCAGACCTGCATCTGCACCCATATCTGTATCGGCGCTCAGACCCAATAAGGCTCCAAGAAATTGAGCAACCAAAAACAAAGTAGATACGGCGGCTACGGCTGCGATGATTTGCCCACCGATATCAAGGCTGTCAAAAAAGGAAATCATTTTGCAGGTTGTTGTTTAAGGGGCCCTGAGAAAAGATCCAAGGATCTGTTTTCTCCAAAAAAACCCCAGGGGTAAAGTATTTGATTTTGTTTTACAATTTAGCCAAATCCCCTCAAACAAATATCAGATACTCGACAAAATTGTTGCTTGTGTAGACGAATATAGGGATTTTATTTTAAAGATTTTCAAGTGCCCTGCGCCTCAAAGTGAAACGCCCCGTTTCCATGGAATAAAATCATCCTGTCCTAACCGGACTGCGTGGGGGACGGCTTCACCGCTGGCAACCCGAATGATATACTCGAACAACTCCCTTCCTTTACTTTCAATTGTATCCTCCCCGGAAATAATCGTCCCGGCATCAATATCAATAATATCTTTCATGTTTTGAGCCAGTAAGGTGTTGCTTGAAACCTTGATGGTGGGGGCAATCGGATTTCCTGTTGGTGTTCCGAGGCCGGTAGTAAAAAGAATGATATTGGCGCCTGACCCTGCCAGTGCGGTTGTACTCTCCACATCGTTGCCGGGCGTACACAGCAAATTCAAGCCGGACTGCGTTACAGGTTCCGTGTAATCGAGTACATCGGTAACCGGAGATGTGCCTCCCTTTTTGGCTGCGCCGGCGGACTTCATTGCGTCGGTTATCAATCCATCCTTGATGTTTCCGGGTGAGGGATTCATATCGAAACCCGAACCGGCTTCCTTTGCTCTTTGAGCATAAGCTTGCATCAGGCCGGCAAATTTTTGAGCAGTCCCGGCATTGACACAGCGGTTGATCAATTCTTGTTCGACACCGTTCAATTCCGGGAACTCCGAAAGAATAGCGGTTCCATCCAGGGCGGAAACCAGGTCAGAAACATAACCCAGTACCGGGTTGGCGGATATGCCGGAAAATCCATCTGAACCTCCGCATTCCAATCCAACAACCAGTTTGTTGAGCGGGGCTGGTTGCCGGGTAATCTGATTGGCTTCGATCAATCCAATAAAAGTTTGCCGAACGGCATCTGCGATATAGGCTCTTTCGGATTTACTTTTTTGTTGTTCGAGCATGAACACGGGCTTGTCAAACGCCGGGTCCAGCCGGTTGATGGCTTCATGCAATAAATTGAATTGGGCGTGCTGACACCCCAGGCTCAGTACGGTTGCACCTGCGACATTCGGGTTGGTAATATAACCGGCCAGGAGTCTGCACAGTGCGTCCGCATCCTGGCGGGTGCCGCCGCACCCCCCGTCGTGTCGTAAAAACTTGATGCCGTCAACATTTGGGAACAGGCGATTGCGCTGGATTGTATTTGCATCAAGGATGATATTTGCATCAAGTATTTCACGAGTTGAGGCCCCGGATTGATAGAGCTTAATAAGATTGGGGGTGTTTACCGAAAAATGACGGTCGGTGACATAACCCAGGTGCTCCAGGAGGGCTTCCTGCATGACTTTGATGTTCCGGTTTTCACAAAACACGAGGGGTACAACTATCCAGTAATTCATGACGCCAACCTTCCCGTTTTTTCGGTGGTACCCCATGAATGTTCTGGACGTGAGCCCGGAAACATCGGGTTTTTGCCAGTTGAGGCGCCCCTCCTGAATCCGGTAATCACTTGCGGAATGGGTTACATTTTCCCGACGGATTCGACTTCCGGCGGGGATGGGTTGAGTCGCCTTTCCAATCAAAACCCCGTACATAATGATGGGGTCTCCTGCGGAAAAAGACCGTTCTGCGAATTTATGTTTGGCGGGGATATCCTCCAAAAGTGTATAGGGATTGTTGTTAAAAAGCACCGTTTCCCCTGCTTTGAGGTTCTGAAGAGCAACGATAATATTGTCATCCGGATGGACTTTCAATACGATGTTTTTCATGATATGAATATATGGAAACGTAAAATTAAGGTTAATCCTGAATTAGACAAATAAGTGTTAAAGGGGCACACAGGGCGGTGTTCCACGTGGAACATTAACTACCCTTGGGAATGTTCCACGTGGAACATGGGTTGTTTTTGGGGAGGATTTCCCCGGGTTTATAGATGTTCTAACAGCCAGGTTTTAAGGTCGGAGTAGTTGTTGCGCACCTTCCAAGCCTGTTTCGGGAGGCGGGCAAGGACTGCTAATCGTTCCGGAATTTCAACCGGATGGTGGATTGCTGACGACACTTCGTCGATGAATTTGGCCGGGTGTGCGGTTTCAAGAATGATGCCTTTTGTTGGGGAAGGGGTGTTTTCCTGGTATTTTTTCAAGGCTAAATAACCAACAGCGCCATGAGGATCCAGGGTGTATCGGTATTTATTGAAGGCTTCCGCCATCGCATCCCGGGTAGCTTGGTCGTCGGCACTGAACCCGGAAATAGATTGTCGCATCGGACTCCAGGCCGAGCTATCAGGAGAAAGGCCTTGAAACAAATCTTCCATCCGGGCAAAATTGGATGGATTGCCTACATCCATTGCATTTGAAATGGTGGGCCGTGAAGGAACAGGGCGATATTCTCCGGTTTGCAAGTAAGAGGGTACAACATCATTAATGTTGGTTGCCGCGATGAAATGATCGATCGGCAGCCCCATTTTTTGTGCAAATAATCCTGCGGTCAGGTTGCCAAAATTGCCGCTTGGGATGCAAAAAACAACAGGGAGGTTCCGGGGGTTTTCCAGTTGTTTGAATGCCTCAAAGTAGTAAAAGGATTGGGGAACCAACCGGGAAATGTTGATCGAATTGGCTGAACTCAACCGGTGGACCTGGCGAAGACCGCTGTCTAAAAATGCCTGTTTTACCATTGCCTGGCAATCATCAAACGTGCCTTCCACCTCAAGCGCGAATATGTTTTCTCCAAGTGCCGTGAGTTGTTTTTCCTGGAGGTCGCTGACCTTCCCGCTCGGATATAAGATCACCACCCGGATACCCGGAGTGCGATAAAAACCAGCCGCAACTGCCCCTCCTGTATCACCCGATGTGGCTACGAGGATCGTGAGTGGAGCCGCTTCTCCTTCGTTGAAGTACCCCATCAGGCCAGCCATGAACCGCGCGCCAAAATCCTTGAAAGCCAGGGACGGCCCATGAAAAAGTTCCAGAACGTATTTCTGATCGTCGAGTTTTACCAGTGGCGCCGGGAAGGTGAGCGATTGTTCAATGATCTTCCAAAGGTCTTTTTCAGGGATCTCTCCCTGAAATAAAGCCCGGGCAATGGTGAAGCCGATTTCCTGAAAACTGTAATTTTTTAAATATTGGATAAACCCGGTATTCAAACGCGGGATTTCCACCGGCATATAAAGACCGTTGTCTTCAGGCAAACCCTTAAAAACAGCCTCTCTTAAAGTTACGATACGCTGTTTGTTTTTTGTACTGTATAGCTGCATCATACCTTTTAACATTTAACAGCGCCTTCCTGGTTGATGGCTGAAATGAAAATCTGGTTTTCGATTTTTGCATGATTGAAAACAGCACTCATGGCAATACCCGCAGATTCAGCGATCAGGCTGTTGGCGCAGAGCGCAAAAACAGACGGCCCTGCTCCGGATATACTGCACCCCAACGCTCCTGCAGCAAGCGCCGCATTTTTAACCTCAAAAAAACAGGGGATCAATCTGGCTCTTTGGGGTTCAATGATCACATCCTTTAAAGAACGGCTGATCAAATCAAGGTCGCTATTGTAAAATCCGATGATCAATCCGGCCAGATTTCCGCTCTGTTCTATGCATTTCTGCAAACTGACAGAATCGCTCAATACTCCCCGCGCGTCTTTTGTGAGTACTTCAACTTTTGGGTAGACGACAGCGGCATATAATCCCCTCGGAACCGGAAGCCGGTGAATATCCAGATCCTGGTTGTTCCGGATCAATACCATGCCGCCAATTAAAGAGGGCGCGACATTGTCGGCGTGATAAGCTCCGTCTGCAATTTGTTCTCCCAAAACGGCAAAGGGCAACAACGTTCGCTTTTCTAACGGCCGGCCCAGCAGTTCATTGATTGCAACTACGGCGCCTGCGGCACTTGCTGCACTCGAACCCAATCCACTCCCAAATGGCATCTTTTTGTGGATTTCCATTTCAATGCCCCTTTCCGATTCACCCAGGTATTCCAATAACTTCAGCGCAGCAAAACCGGCTGTGTTTTTTTCAGGCTCAAACGGTAATTTACCGTGGGCTCCGGTTATCTGGGTGATCCGAAATCCACTATCTTTTTGATCGGAAAAACGGACGATGATCTCATCGCCAGGCTTTTCTAATGCAAAACCTAAAATGTCAAAACCGACAGCGACGTTGGCGACGGAAGCAGGCGCAAAAACCTTAATTCCTGGATTCATTTAGTAACAATGTATTTACAAAAAAAACATCAAGAGAGATATTCCCCGATCTGAATGATTTCGGCAAAAACACCCGCTGCAGTTACCTCCGCCCCCGCCCCTGGACCTCTCACAACCAACGGACGGTCCTTGTAACGTTCGGTGGTGAACACAACCATATTATCGCTGCCGCTCAACATAAAAAAAGGATGCTCATGATCGACCGCTTCCAAACCAATAATCGCCTTGCTCTGATCCAGGCGGGCTACCATGCGGAGCGCTTTACCGGCGGCCGCAGCTTCTGATCTCAACTTTTCAAAATATGGATCGGCCTTTTCCAGGGCTAAAAAGAAGGAATCAACATTAGGGGCATTCCGACATTCTTCGGGCAGCATATTGTTCAGGATGATATCCTCCGATTCCAGGGGAAGCCCTGTTTCCCGGGCGAGGATAAGGATTTTTCGTTTGATGTCTGCGCCGCTGAGGTCAACCCTCGGATCGGGTTCGGTAAAACCCAAAGATTTTGCTTCCCTGACAATATCACTGAAAAGAGTATCCTTCCGGAAGGAGTTGAATATAAACGATAAGGAGCCGGAAAGAACGCCTTCAATTTTCAAAATTCGGTCACCGCTGATGATCAGGTTGTTCAGGGTAGAAATAATCGGTAACCCGGCGCCGACATTGGTTTCATATTTAAAAGGTACGCTTCGCTTTTCTGAAATTTTCTTAAGCCGCAAATATTGGGTATAAGAACCCGAAGTTCCCATTTTGTTAGGCGTTGAAATGGAAATGCTTGAGTCCAGAATATTTTCATAGTACTGCGCCACTTTTTCGTCGGCGGTATTATCGATAAAAATGGTGTTGGGCAGATTGAAGGATTTCATTTGTTCAATGAAAACCGGGATGTTGGTAGCCGTCTCCGCATTTTCCAATTGTGTTTTCCAATCGGATGTATCCAGCCCGTTTTCTGCAAAAACCATTTTGCGGGTATTGGCTAAACCCACGATTTTGATCTCTTGCATCCGGTTCTCCCGGAGGAATTTAGCATTTTCCCGGATCTGCTTGATGAGTGTACTCCCAATCAAACCAACCCCGATCATAAAAAGGTGCAGCTCCTGGGTGTCGGACAGAAAAAACGCTTCATGGAGGGCATTTAAAGCTTTGGCTTCATTTTGCCTGTTGACCACTACCGAAATATTCAACTCCGACGAGCCCTGGGCAATGGCCACTGCGTTGATGCCGTTTTTGCCCAAAGCCTGAAATAACCGGCCGGCAATACCGGGTTGGTACCGCATGTTTTCGCCTATGATGGCGACGACGGACAGATCGGTTTCAACTTTGAGCGCGTCCACAACACCCATTTGAATTTCGAATTCAAACTCCTTTTCTATACGCTTTTTTGCCCGGCTTGCCATTTTAGGTTGAATGGCAAAACTGATGGAGTATTCAGAAGAACCCTGGGTGATCAAAATGATATTGATTCCCGCCTGTGCCAGGGACCCAAATAGCCGGCCGGCAATACCGGGAACACCAAAAAGCCCGCTGCCGGAAAGCGTTAAAAGTGCAATATCTTCGATCGAAGAGATTCCCTTGACCGCCGGGCCTTTTGGGTCATGCTGATTGGATACCCGTGTACCTTCAAACTCCGGGTTAAACGTGTTTTTGATATACAGCGGGATCTGCATTTTGAGTGCAGGCTGGAGGGTGGGCGGGTAAATGACTTTTGCGCCAAAGTGAGACATTTCCATCGCTTCGGCGTAGGTCATGGTTGGAATGGTAAACGCCTTTTTAACCTTGCGCGGGTCTGCCGTCAAAACCCCGTCGACATCCGTCCAGATCTCAATCAGATTGGCATTCAGGCCTGCTGCCAGGATAGCGGCGGTATAATCGGAGCCTCCTCTGCCAAGCGTAGTGGTCAACCCTCCTTTAGCGCTGGCGATGAACCCTGTGACAACCTGAATGCCGGTATTTTCAGCGTAATACTTTCGGATATTGGCGTTTGTAAGTTCAAAATCAACTTTTGCAGATCCGAAGGACCGGTCTGTTTTTATGATTTTACGTGCATCCAGATAGGCGGCATTAATTCCGGTCTGCCGGAGATAATGCGCAATAATAAAAGAAGAATTGCGCTCACCGAAGCTCAGGACATAGTCGAGTGTACGTGGAGAGGCCTCCCGCACCAAAAACACACCGTAAAGTAAATTGCTGAGAACTTCGTGGTTTTTTTCAAGCTCAGGCAGCACCGTTTTCAGCGCTTCCCCGGAGAGCAACGACCGGGCGGCATCAAAATGCCGGTTGCTGAAAGCGCTCACCAGTTCGTGGTAACTTTCGTCACCGCCGGCCGCTTTTTGGCTCATCGCAATGAGAGCGTCCGTTACCCCGCTGAACGCAGAAAAAACAACGGTAAATTGCTCTCCCGCGGTATAATAATTTTTGAGGATTTCGCCGATGCCCCGGATGCGTTCAGGTTTGCCAACGGAGGATCCGCCGAATTTTAATACTTTCATAATACCCTTACCGTAAAATGAATAAAAATTGAAATGGCGATTTGGTTAGGGTTCCAGACTACCGGGCCAGGTAGATGCGGACGCGCAAAGGTACGGCATTTAACGGGCTTATGAAACAGAATTGGAAAAATTAGCTGGGTGCGGCCGCACTAGGCGGGAACGAATAAGGTTAGGCTATCCAGCGCTTCATTTTCTTTGGAACGCATGACTTCGACCTCTGCCGGTTTTTTATCCAGGTAGCCGCAAAGGTGCAGAACCCCGTGGATCATGACCCGGTACAACTCCTGTTCAAAAGTGACTTTAAAAATTCCGGCATTTTCGCGGACCCGGTCGATGCTGATAAATACATCCCCCTGAATATTGGGTGGGCTGGCGTACGGAAAAGTAATGATATCGGTAAGATTGTCGTGGTTGAGGTATTCCACGTTCATGCGATGAAGGTGAGCGTCACTGCAAAAAATAAAATTAAGGAAATCCAGCGTACAGGCCTCACGTTCGGCAACCGACTGTATCCACTGCGCAACAGCGGGTTGGTTAGGGAGGTCAAAGGTGATATCTTCTGAAAAAAAGCAGATTGGATCCTGACCTTCTTCTTCATTTCCAGGTGCAGAAATGAAGTCGGGCTCCTGTGGCGTCATAAGCTGAAAAGCATTTCCACCGTGCTGCCGTTATTATCAAATTTGATCCGGTCGGAAAGTTGCTGCATCAAAAAGACACCTCTGCCGCCGCATTTATCCAGGCATTCAGGGGTAGTTGGATCGGGCAGGCTCCTGAAGTCAAAACCACGGCCTTCATCAGAAACACGGATGGCCAATGATTCTTCCTGTTTTTTTAGGCTGATCCGAACGGTTTTGGATTCGTCGTTCCGGTTGCCGTGGATAATGGCGTTATTAACAGCTTCAGTAACGCTGATGAGGATGTTACCGTACTGATCCGGACTCAATTTGTACTTTTCAACGGCCCTTTTTACAAAAGGCTCTAATTGTGAAATATTGCGTGGGTTGGAAGTAAGTCTCAGCATAGATAATTTAGCGCTCATTTGCAAAACCATACAAATTTAAACTATTTTTTAACAAAAAGCAATAGGTATTGACCCATGGTTGAATAAAAATCCGGTTTTTTAGACGGCATTGGAGGAAAATAGTAACAGCCCGAGGGGATTAATTGTTGTTAACGGGCAATAAAAGGCGCCGGGAGGACAGGCAATCCGTTGCTCGTCCTCCCGGCAGGGGTCGCTGGTTATTTAGCGGTTGATTTCAATGACTTGAAGTATTCGTCAACTAAGGATTTGTAGTATGGTTTGAGGGATGGAGAAACGGAACGATACATTTCGATCTCTGCTTCTCTTTTCTTGATATATTCTTCAAGGGACGGCGGTAATTTGCGCTCTTTTTGGCTGGCGGTCTCTGCTTTTCGCTTGTTATCGTACTCTCTTTCCCGTTCTGCTTTTTCGTGTTCAAGGAGCCGGGTAAGAATTTCCTGCTGGCGTTCCATCATCTCATTGGTCAGTTTTTTATTGACCAGTTCGGTTTCGGTTTGGTCCATCTGTTCGATCAGTTCCTGCAGTTGTTTGTCACCCTGACCCTGCTGCTGCATTTCCTTTTGTTTTTCCCGCAGGGCATTCCTCAGGGCAGACTGTTTGGCTGCCATTTTGGCAAATTCCTCGCTCGAACCTTTACCGCCTTTTTTGAGTCCATCCCTCATTTTCTGCATTTGCTGGTTTAGCTGTTCCTGACCCTGGCTGATTTTGTCTTTTGGTACGTTACCGTTTTTCCCTTGGCCTCCGGGGTTGGTGCACATTTGCTGCCCCGACATCATGCCCGACATTTGCTGTTGCATCTGATTCATTACTTCGCTGAGCATCAGGGCCAGGTCGTTAACGTTTTTCATGATCATTTGCTGGTTGTCGCCTGCTTGTGACTTTCGCCGGTCTTCAAGGTCTTCGAGCGTTGTGCGCATGTTCGCTTTTATTTCGGTTACTTTTTCGGTAACAAAAGACTCGATCTGATAGACCCTTTTGCTTAATGCTTGCAAAGTATCTTCAACCAGGCGGAAATCGTCTTCCAACTTAAATTGCTCCTGTACGAGTTCGACATATCGCGGGGTACTGACTTCCGTATCATCGAATGACGCAATCAGGTCTTCCTGGTCGAAGGAAAGGCCAACCAGGTTTTCGAGAAGTTGGCGGAGCGACTGCATATCTTCCTGCATTTGCTCCATTTCCTGCGATTGCATTTGCATCGCCATTTGCATCGCCATATTCCGCATATTCTGTGCGGCTTTTTTCTGAGATTGAGCAGCTTTATTGTTCTGATTTTGCTGGAGTTGCTCCTGGCTCTTCTCCATATCCTGATTGATTTCCTTCATTTCTTCTTTGAAGTCATCCATTTCTTTGGGTGTTTCCAGCTCTTCATTTTTTTCCTGGATTTCCTCCATTTGTTCCTGAACTTCTTCAAATTCTTTGTTCAGTTCTTCTTGTTTTTCTTTCAATTCTTCCTGGGAAAGTTCTTTATTTTCTGTTTGCTCGCTTAATTTTTCTTCCTGTTCCGCCAGCTCTTCGAGTTTTTCCAGGGTTTCCTGCATTTCTTTTTCCAGCTCCAGGTTTTTGTACAGTTCGAGCATCCGATCGAGTTCTTTTTCAATCTCTTCGTCGTTGAACTCAAAGTCTTCCATCATCTCCAGGGCATTGTCTTTTTCCAGTTCCTGGAGCAATTCTTCAATTTGCTGCATCAGTTCCTTCATTTCTTCGCTCATAACTTCTTCGAAGAGTTGCTGGAGCTGTTGCTGTTTTTCCATTATCTTTTGATCAGGTTCTGAAAACTCCTGCTCATTCTGAAGGTTTTCCTGGAAGGATTGTTTTGCCTGCTCGATCTGTTTTTGCAGTTCCTTCTGCCGGTCGAGCATTTTTTGCAGTTCTTTTTTGCTTTGCCAGTCCAGATCGCGTTCCTGGAGCAGTTTTTCGCGCATTTTTTTCATGTCCTCCTGGATCTTGCGAGACTCATCGAGCGCTTCTTTAAGGTCTTTTTTGATCTGGTCGCTGTTCTGGTCTGCCATAGCTTCGAATTCGTCCAGGGTCGGCATGGCAAAAAGGAATGGGCTGGTACGGGCGGATTTACTACCGTTGACGCCGTCATTATCAAACACTTCGAAATAGTAAGTAACCTGATCGCCCGGTTTCAGGTCGAGTTCGGCCATATTAAACGTATGATCGTAACGGATTTCCTTGCCGTCAGGTTTGGCAAGTTTTACACTGTGCAAGGGCCCCTCTTCCTTTTCATAGGGTTTGATGCGATAATTGAAGGAGAGGCTGAGCAAGCCATAGTCATCCGAAGCATCGCCAACAAAAAATAAAAGTTTCTGGTTAGTGCTGTCGACAAACTTCTCTGCTTTTATTGTCGGATGAAGGTCCGGTATAACGGCAAGGCTGTAGCTGATGGAATCAGCATTGGGGAGTGCAGTATTGGAAATGAAGAGCTTGTAGGCTTCATCGTCCATTGCACGTTTTTTAAAGGTAAACAAATCATCACTGAACCGGTTGGCGGGCTGAAGTTTATTGTTTTTTGAAAAGATGAGGCTGATATCATCCGTATTTTCTGCATTGAATATCCAATCGATATGGGTGCCTACGGGTACAACGAGGTCGCCAATGCTATTGAGAACTTCATCTTTGCGGAGCGTGTAGGCCGGATAGTCCAGTTTGACTTCGAAGCCGGCAAGGTTGGGCCGGCGCAGCAGGTTCAGGGTATATTCCCTGGACGATACGCCGCTGGAATAAAGGCGGAAATCGGTTTCATCCTGGACATTGTTGAACCGGTAGCTGAAAACATTTGCGGCTTCTTTGGTCAGGCGATATTGATACCCATCAATTTCAATGAATGCTTCATTCGGAATCTGGTTGCCCTCAATTTGAACGGTGAGCGGGAAATCTTCGAACTGGACCACTTTCAGGTCGTCCTGATTGATCACAAAGCGGAAAGGGGCGGGTTTTTCAAATTCCTTGCCGTTGTGTAAAAGGCGGTTGGCGCTGTCGCGGATCATGCTGGGAGCGGCAAAAAGCAAAACCAGGAGCAACATCAAAGGCGGTAAGGCATAACGGAGGTACCGTTTGTTCTGGCCGAGGTTGATGGCTGCTTTGAAAGGCACCAGCTTGATTTCGTTGGATTTCTGATCGATGCTGGCCAGAATAAGTTCTTTCTGTGCCTGGGTATCGGCCTGTTGTTTGAGTTGCAGGATATTGAGCAGTTTGTCTTTAACGTCGTTGAAATGGTGGCCGATGATCAGGGCGGCCCGTTCGTGTGAAATGACTTTTCCAAGGTGGAAATAATGAAGCAGCGGCTGCAGCACCCATCCGTACAACGCAAGCCCGGACAGGCCAAGGAAAGAAAAAAACAGAACCTTCCGCACACCGGTATTGAAGTAAAACTCGTGTTCCAGGAAGGTTATGCCCAGGAAAAGGACCAGGATCAGGGCTGTGCTGTACAAGACCCCGCGAATCAACTGGTTAATATAGTATTTGCGGATGAACTGGTCTAACTTGTCAATTAACAGCCGGTAGTTGTTATCGCCACTCATAATAATTGGATGATTTTGCGCAGATTCAGGTCATTTCGGGGTCGAAACCCTAGTATCAATAACGTTTGAACCCGGTAAAATGATTCATGCGGGTAGAAAATGAATGTCCAAAATAAGAAAAATTCAGGAATTAATCTTCTTTATTTGATTTTTGCAGGTACAATTCCAGGGCCATGGTCATGGACGGCGCTTCCGGAGCGGGGGCTTTGATATTTACCGTGAGACCGCGGTCCTCTACGGCTTTGCTGGTGCTGTTGCCAAATACGGCTATCCGGGTTTCATTCTGTTTGAAATCCGGGAAGTTTTCGTATAAGGATTTGATGCCAAGCGGGCTGAAAAAGACGAGGACATCATAAGTGACATCGCTCAGGTCGGACAGGTCGCTGCTGACGGTTTCATACATCAGGGAGTCCTGCCAGTTCAACCCCAGTTCATCCAGGTATTGAGATACCTCTTTTGCGCCAAGGTTGGAACAAGGCAATAAAAACTTTTCGCCTTTGTGCTTTTTGAGGGAGCTGGCGAGATCCTGGATGATTCGTTTACCTGCAAAAACTTTGCGTTTGCGGTAGATAATAAATTTCTGGAGATAATTGGCGATGGCTTCCGTCAGGCAAAAGTATTTGGTGTCCTGAGGCATTTTAATGCGCATCTCTTCGCAAATCCTGAAAAAGTGATCTACGGAGTTTTTGCTGTTAAAGATGATGACGCTAAATTCATCGGGACGAATGCGCTGTTTACGGAAGTCTTTCACCGGCACACCTTCGACATGAATAAAGGGGCGCCAGTCGATTGTCAGGCCGTACCTTTTTTCAAGCTCATAGTAAGGAGAGCGCTCTGGTTTGGGTTGCGAGACCAGGATGGTCTTCACTTTTTTGAACGTTTCTTCTTTCGCTTTAACGTTTGCCGCCATTCAACAAGATGTTTTTGAAAAAAAACCTGCCGGTTAAAGCAAATGGGTGACACTCCACTTGTACAACACCAGAACAGGCGTTATTTCGACGGTGCAAATATACAACAAAAAGTGAAACGTACTGGAAAAGAGGAAACGATTTGCAATAAATAATCCTCGTATAGTCCTTAAAAGATACACAAATCCTAAAAAAGCCAGCGTAAGCCATATAATATACGGAATTATTTTCTCGGGGCCGAACGCAATCAAAAGATTGACAGGTGTTAGGGCGAGGCCTAACAAAAGGTTGAAAATCATGATAATGAAACTGTAAAAACGGATCTCTTTTTCAATGGGGAACAGAAAACCCAACAAGGTCAATACCAAATGCTTGAGTGCCAGCAAGCCTGCCCAAAAGGTGGCAAACACCAGGATCTGCATGCCCGGTGAAAGGGAAACGGCAGCGCCATAATATTCCAGCAGCAGGTAAAAAAGAATGCTGACATTGAGGAAGAATAAGAAATAGAGCAGGAGGTAGGGCAACAACCGGCCGTTTTGTCTGTCCCGGAAAGCAGCATTCAAAGCGGGGGCATTAAAGGCTCCCCGGATGACAAAATTGAATACCGGCCGGAAAAGAGCGGCAAAGATGGTAAGGAGAAGCAAACTCACGAGGGTAATGACCAAACGGAATTTGTTGTCGCCTTTTTTTGATGGAAGAACCGGCGAAACGGCCGGTTTTTCGGTTGCCGGCCGGATTTTTATTTTGAATACAGGCGTTTTGACCGGCGCAACCAAATCGAAGGGATTGCCTGTTTTCATAACAGAATCCTGTGGGGGGGCAGGGGGGAGCCGCGTCTTCAGGTCGAAAGGGTTCTCCGTATTCTGGGCCTGCACAATTTGAGCAAAGGCGCAAAAAATGGTAATGGACAGGAATACGATGGTTAATAATTTCCGGATCAAGGTCGTTATCCATATTTGATGCAAATATACATATTTGTTAATTCTCTCTGAATGCTTGTTAACAGGCGGTTAATCAGGAGCGGTGCACCGGTTCAGGATCATACCTTTGGGGTGAATATGGATTCTGCAACAAACTGAACGATGAACAGCACAACGATAAAAAGAGTAATAATTCTGGGGGCGTTTGCGATGACCGGCATCGTTGCGATTCAATCCTATTGGGTGATCAGTACCTGGAATATCAATGAGGTTGAGTTTAACCAGAAGGTCAACCTTGCTCTTTTCAATACGGCCAAAGACCTGGCTGACCTGCACGGAGGCTCCCTCCCGGCGCGGGATATTGTTAAACAAAGAACGACCAATTACTATATTGTCAATGTAGCTTTTGAAATCGACACCAGCACGCTGGAATATTTTTTACAGAAGGAATTGGAAGGATTGGCGATCAATATTGACTATGAGTATGCGGTATTTGATTGCCATAACGACCAGATGGTATATGGGAATTATGTAAGTTATACCCCAAATGAAAGAAGAAACTTTGAGTTGGGGAATCTCCCGAAAGACAGTGAATTTATCTATTATTTTGGCGTAAAGTTTCCGACGAGGTCGGGGTACCTTTTTGGTAAAATGCAGCTTTCCGCCTTTTTTTCAGCTATCCTGCTGGTCACGGTTGTATTTTTTGCATACGCAATGGGGATCATACTCCGGCAAAAACGCCTTTCAGAGATGCAGAAAGATTTTATCAACAATATGACCCATGAGTTTAAAACGCCGATTTCAACCATTAAAATCTCATCGGATGTATTGCTGAACCATGAAACGCTTAAAAAAGACCCGCGGCTGGTACAATACGCCGGAATTATCCGGGACCAGAACCAGCGGTTGAACCACCAGGTTGAAAAGGTTCTCCAGCTTGCCAAAATTGAAGGCGAAAAATTCCAGTTGAAAAAAGAAGAACTGGTACTTCAGGATTTGATACAAATGGTTGCGATGAGTTGCAGGCTGGCGGTTGAAAAGGCTGGCGGCGTATTGGATATTCACCTTCCGGATCAACCCGTGTTGATATGGGCAGACAAATTGCACCTGACCAATATTGTTCATAATTTGATGGATAACGCTATCAAATACTGCCAGGATACGCCACAGATAGACCTTTCCCTGGAGGCGGGCCCTAAAAAAGCAATCCTTAAAATAGCGGACCGCGGGCTTGGGATATCAAAAAAGCACCAGCCGCATATATTTGAGAAGTTTTACAGGGTCCCAACCGGCAACGTACACAACATTAAAGGTTTCGGATTAGGGCTCTATTATGTGAAAAATATCTGCCGGGCACACCGGTGGAAGTTGAAATTGGAAAGCGAGCCCAATCAGGGCACCACGATTACGATCATTTTTCCCCTGACCGGACAGGGGTGAGCCGGATACAACGCCTGTTCAAGCCAAAACACCGCTAATCAACCGATATGAAAAATGCCCATTTATTGTATGTTGAAGACGATGAAAGCCTGAGCTTCGTGACCCGTGACAACCTCGAACTTCATGGATATCATATTACCCATTGTTCAAACGGAAAAGACGCCCTTGAATTGATCAAACAGCAGGAATTTGACCTGTATATATTGGATGTGATGTTGCCCGACTTTGACGGGTTCAGCCTTGCCCAGGAGGTCAGGAAGAAAACTTCCCACGCCCCTATCCTTTTCCTGACGGCCAAATCATTGAAAGAAGACCGGATTTACGGCTTGAGGCTGGGCGCCGATGACTATATAACAAAGCCGTTCAGTATTGAAGAGTTAATCCTGAAAATTGAGATCTTTCTCCGGCGAAGCAAGGTGATCGCTCCCGATACCCGGAATATTTACAAACTTGGCCATTACGTTTTTGATTACCGGAACCTGATCCTTTCGATCGGGGATACCATTCGGCGGCTCACCCAAAAGGAAGCGGATCTTTTGCGCCTTTTTATCGAAAATAAGAACCAGGTGCTTAAACGTTCCCAAATATTAGAACAGTTATGGGGGGAGGATGACTATTTTATGGGCAGGAGCCTGGATGTCTTCATTTCCCGGCTGCGCAAATATCTGCAGGATGACGACAACCTCAGGATTGAAACCCTGCATGGGGTTGGGTTCAGGCTTTCAGAGGCTTTGACGCGCTAAGTGCCTGAAAATTTTAAATTTATCCTTCATGTATGGTTTTTTTCAATAGTGGTTTTATCTTTGCACTCCCTTTTGTAAAGGGACTTTGTTCAAATCAGCACAAACCCTCAAAACAAGTTGACCGTTTTGCAGGGGATTACTGGTAAAATTCAATAGAATAATGGCTCTTATAGGAAAGATCAGAAAGAACTATTGGCTCCTGGTGTTGCCGGTAGCGTTGGCGCTAGGCGGGTTCGTCATTATGGATGCGATGAACTCCTCACTGGGCAATGGCGGTTCGAGTTCTCAGCTCTTGTTGGGCAAGGTTGAAAAAACTAAGATCGACCGGATGCAGTTTGAACGCGTTTACGGCGTTCTGTACAATTCCGGGGATCCTTACCAGAACCGGACTTCCCTGTGGAACTGGTTTGTAGAAGATGCGATCCTCCAGCAGGAAGCCCAGGCGTTGGGCATAGGTGTGAGCAACGCCGAGGTGGTTGACCTGGAATTCGGCCCCAATCCCAGCCCCATCATTGTTCAGCGATTCCCGGATAATACCATGCCGGGCGCCGTTAACCGGGAACAACTCAATTTTTTCAAAAGCCTGATTGAAAACAAACAGCAGCTCGATGATGCGATCGCTCAGGGTCAGATCGGCCCGACTTTCCCCGATTTTTGGAAACACCAGGAAAAGGAGATCATCAAAAGCCGCCTGCAATCCAAAATCAATGCGCTGATCGCGAAATCCATGTATACACCGACCTGGATGGCGGAAATGATTTTTGCAGAGCAAAACCAACCGGTGGATTTTGTTTACGTCAAGGTTCCTTACAGCAGCGTGGATAACACCGAAGTAACCCTCGAAGATAAGGACTATCAGGCGTATATTTCTGAAAATGAAGCCCTGCTGCGCCGGGAAGAAGAAACCCGGAAGGTGAAATATGTCGTTTTTGACGTTATACCCACGGCAGCGGATTCTGCGGCATTACGCGAGAAGATTACCAGCCTGATCCCCGGATTGGAGCAATCGGCTGCCAAAGATGATTCCGCCTATGTTTTGCGCAATAAAGGCATCATTAACGGCGCCTATATCAAAAAAGATGACCTGGCCGGAAGCGTTGTCGCTGATACCTTGTTCAATATGACCGTGGGCCAGGTTTACGGGCCCTATGTCGACAACGGAGCCTTTCAGGCAGTCAAACTGCGCGACCGCCAGGTAATGGCCGATTCTGCCGACTCGCGCCATATCCTGATCCAGGCCTCTACCGCAGCGCAGTTTAAAACAGCTGAAAAAAGGATTGACAGCCTGTTGAGTGTTCTGAACGCCGGAACGGCAAGTTTTGATTCGCTGGCTATGAAATTCAGTCAGGACCAGGGTAGCGCTTCCAATGGCGGAAAATACGAAAACTCAGCCCCCAACTCCTTTGCGCCGGAATACAACCGTGTATTGTTCATCACCGGAGAGATCGGAAAAGTATACAAAGTGAAAGCCAGCTACGGCTGGCATTTGATTGAAGTGCTCCGTCGGAGTGCAAACCGCAGTGAACGGGTTCAGGTGGCATTTCTTTCAGAGGACATCATTCCCTCCCGCGAAACGGAAAACAGCCTGTACCAGCAAGCCACTGCGTTCCAATCTGCCAATAATGACCTGGATGCAATGCTCAAGTCGGCTGCTTCACAGGGTTTGAGGGTTGAAACCTCTCCGTCCCTGGATAAAATGGCCAGCACGGTCGGGTCGCTGGGTTCCGGAGAAGATTCCAGAGACATTGTTAAATGGGCCTTTGGCGTCAGCGTCGGAGATGTAAACCCTAAAGTATATACGTTTAAAGACCCTGCCGGCTTTTTTGATGGCAAGTATGTTGTAGTGGGTCTTTCATCTATTGAAAAAGAAGGGCTTCCCACCGTTGAGGCGGCGAAAGAAGAACTGGAAGATGCGGTTATTACCTGGAAAAAAGGACAAATGATCAGCGCTAACCTGAAAGGAAAGGATCTTGCCGCCGCGGCCAGCGAATACAAAATTGAAATGGATACGGCACGGAATGTCAATTTCATTCAGGGAGAGGTTGCAAATCTGGGTAATGAACCGGCGGTTATCGGCACCGCTTTCCGCCTCGAACCCAATCAATCATCCGGGCCGGTTATCGGCCAGGGCGGTGTTACATTGGTTCAGTTGTTGACCAAGGCTGCCGTACCGGCGGCAACCAACCTGCCCATGATGCGTCAGTTGCAAAATACCTCTGTGCGTTCGCAGGTGGTTGCCCGTCTGATGACTTCGCTGAAGAAACAAAAAGAAATAGTTGACAGGCGCGCCTTGTTCTATTGATTCGGATCGGCGGCAAGATCGATGATCTTCTTGCAGAGAATGGGTTGAAGAACCAGGGGGTTTTTCAACCCATTTGATTTTGTTGAAAGGCGAATGATGTCCTTTGCCGGGAAAAATTTTTTAACCATCTTTGGGCCGGAAAAATAAGGACCAAACACTAAATACACTAAAAATGTCTGATATCACCAATGCAGGGAAAAAAGGCTACTGCCTGTTGTATTTTTTTATTTTTCTGCTCTTGTTTATCATCTTGTGGGTAGCTATTTATAAGTACAATTTCAAGTTTTTATAATAGCGCATTCCGCACAGTATTGCGCAGATAAAAGCTTCTTTGCAGGAACAGATCCAAAAGAGGTCTCTCCGCAACGCTTCCCTTTCCTGTGAAAGGAGGAGAAGATGTGTTGTCTATTGGTTGGCGTCCAGGAACTGGAGCGTTTGATCCAGACTTTTCAAGATGTGGATATTGTGTTTTGGCTGGATATTTTGGGCAACCACCTGATAACCGGTTATTAAAATTTCGCATTCGGGCAAAACAGCCGCCAAACGATCTATATACCGCTGGGCCGGTTCCCTTGCAAAGGTCTCGGTGATCATGGTAAAGATATAGGCGGGTTTATGGATCTGACAGGCATCGTGAAGGTCCGACAAAGAAATTTCCTGCCCCAGATAAATCACTTGTTTTTTCCGGACTTTCAATAAGTAATGCATAAACAAAAGGCTTAATTCCTGGCGCTCCCCCTCCGGCAGATAAAGTATAAATTTCTGTGACGCGTTCCGGATCAATGGCTCTTTGTCGATGGCGACGATAATTTTTTGCCGGATCAGAAAGCTGATAAAATTTTCCTGTACCGGGTTGATGGATCCAGTAAGCCAAAGGACACTCAATTTATCCATAAACGGGTAGACGACTTCCAGCATGGTTCTTTCAAAGCCGATCTGGCGGATATTGGCCGACAGAATCCGGTCGAATTTGAATTCATCCATTTCGAGCATCGAAAGGGTAAGGGCGTCGAGTTGGGTATCTTCCTCAAAATGATCCAATGCCGAAAGATTGGATACCTGTTCAGCGACCTCCGAGCGGGTCAGGGATGCTATTTTTGAAATTTTGAACCCGTTTTTGTTCAAAAGGGCGACGTTCATGATATATTTCAGATCATCGTCCTCATAATACCGGATATTGGTGTTGGTCCGGTGCGGAGCGATCAGGCCATAGCGCTGCTCCCAAATGCGCAAAGTATGCGCTTTGATGCCTGATAGTTTTTCCAGATCCTTGATAGAATAGACCGCCACCTTTTGTTGGGTTTAAAACTCCCGGATATTCCAGTCTGGTTTCATAAAGCATCGTGGTTACTGCTTGTATGAAATTCAAGAAACTAACGTAAAGACCCTGAAAATGTTTAAGAAAAGAATTGCATTTCGTTATAAATGTTGCCAGGCAAGGGCTGCTGCGCCAAGCACGGCGTCATGGGCGCCCCCAACCGAAGAAAGCATCAGTTTTACCTTGCCCCTGAAGGCCGGAAACAACCGGGCATTCATGGATTCCTGTGTCGGGGCCAGCAAAAGGTCCTTTGCGTGGGTTAGTCCGCCGGTCAGTATGACGGCTTCCGGGTTGAAATAGGCGACCAGGTCGGCCAGTTTGGTTCCCAGAATGCCGCCGGTATAAAAAAAGGCTTCCTGGGCAATGGGGTCGCCGTCCAGGGCAGCCTGGGCAATTATTTCACCGTCCAGTTCATGGTAATTATATCCGCGGAGGGTACTGTCCACTTTCCGGTCTGCCATCAGTTTGAACACAGTCCGCTTGATGCCGGTTACGGAAACATAAGTTTCCAGGCATCCGGAGAGCCCGCAATTACAATTGCGGCCATCCGGGCGTACATTTACATGGCCCATCTCACCGGCAAGGCCGTCCTGCCCGAGTAACAACTTGCGATTGACGACAATGCCGCTTCCCAGCCCGGTGCCAAGGGTAAGGACTGCGAAGTTGCTCATTCCCTTGGCGATCCCAAAAATCATTTCACCCAATGCGGCTACATTGGCATCGTTGGTAGCAACTACCGGCAAACCCAGTTTTTCATGAATGGCGGGGGCAAGGGGTGTAATTTCACCCCAGCTGAAGTTATGGGCACGCTCCATATTGCCGGTATAAAAATTGACATTTGGCGCGCCAATCCCAATACCTTTCACCGCAACCTGTTCTTTGAACGGAGCATAAATCCGGTTAAATACGATAGAAAGATGCTCCAGAAAAATGGGGAACTCCTCCCTGGCATGGGTGTTAAATCGCTCAAATGCCAATACTTTTCCTTCATTATCTACCAGCCCGGCTTTGGTATTGGTACCACCGAGATCGATACCTAAAACAACTTCTTGCTTCATAGATCGTCAAAGTTTGAACAAACGGCAGCAAAAATACCCATACTTTTGGGGTATTCTTTCTTTCCTATCCATAAATTCTGGCAGAGATGCAAGTAAAATCAAACTAAAGTTGTTTATTCGTGAAACAAAAAAGACTTTCTGCAAGCAAAATACCGGTTTTATATGGCTCTTTCCAATAAACACTTTGATTTCATTCTCGACCTTGTCGACCAACTGGAACAGGGAGATAACTTCGATGTTGACCTTGAAACTTTCAAAAAATATGCTGAAGAACTCCGGGCGTCTTTGTACCGGATGACCAATAACCCTGAAGTGCTGCGAAAACTCAACGCCATCCGGAGAATTGAAACCGAAGAAGAAAGCCAGGGTTTGTGGGGCATGATTTTGCCAAAATCAACCTTTGGCATGTACGACCGTTATCAAAAAAGGGAAAAAATTTTAATCCAGATCCGGGATATCGCCGATACTTTCTCTGCCATTCAGTTTATCCTGCGCGATGAACTGACCTAAACCCACCGACTGTTCAATCACATGACCAAAAGTTTGAATAAAATGAAATTACAAGGATTCACCGTACTGTTCACGGCAATCACGGCTGCCACCATGTGTGCACAGCCCAATAATCAAATTGATTCCTCCCTCCGGATGGATTTTGAGTTGTACGACCCGCCCTCCTCTTTGGTCGTGCCCGAACATCCCACAAAACGTGCCCGATTTCCCTTTATAGATGTGCACAGCCACCATTTTCGTATGGACCAGCAGGATCTGAACAAATTGGTATCGGAGATGGATGAACTGAACATGGGCGTCATCATTAACCTGAGCGGACAAGGTGGCCGCGCGCTTAAAGCGATGTTTGAAAATATCGAAAAATATGGCAAAAAGAACCGGATCGCTGTTTTCACCAATATTGAACTCAGAAGCATCGACGAACCGGATTGGGCCGAAAACACCTTGAAACAACTTGAATATGATGTGAGCATTGGCGCATGCGGGCTTAAAATTTACAAAAGCCAGGGCATGTTCAATAAGGATAAAGCCGGAAACCGGATTGCAATCAATGACCCCAGGCTGGATCCCGTTTGGGCCAAATGCGGAGAATTGGGTATCCCGGTCATTATCCATGCAGCCGACCCGAAACAGTTCTGGGAGCCGCAAGATGAAAATAACGAGCGATGGCTGGAGTTAAAACTCCGGCCCGGCAGAAAACGATCCGATACCGATCCGGCCCCTTGGGAAACGATCATTGCAGAACAGCATGATATGTTCCGCAAACATCCTGAAACGACCTTTATCAACGCTCATATGGGCTGGTATCCAAACAACCTCAATAAATTGGCCGGATTAATGGATGAGTTGCCGAATATGTACGTGGAAATAGGCGCTGTCATCGCCGAACTTGGGCGACAACCGCGACACGCCAATCAATTTTTTGAAAAATACCAGGACAGGGTCCTGTTCGGAAAGGATGCCTATGTGCCGGAAGAATATCACACCTATTTCAGGGTTTTGGAAACAGCCGACGAGTATTTCCCTTATTATAAACGATACCATGCCTTTTGGCGGATGTACGGCCTCGACCTGCCGGATGAGATCCTGAAAAAACTGTATTACAAAAACGCCTTGAAGATCATTCCCGGGCTAGATGCAGGCCAGTTTCCTGAATAATCAGGCTTCTACCCCTGTCGGAAGGGTTATTCCAACGTCTCCGTTCCGGAGAATGCCTGTCAGTTCAACCCGTTCAACCTGGTTGATATAACTTTCCGGCAGGGTGCTTTCTATTTTGATATAATTGTCGGTAAAGCCGGATATTTTGCCCGGCAGCTTGCTGGTTTCAAACAGAACCGGCCGGGTTTGGCCCAGGTTCTGAGCATAAAAAGCCCGGCGTTTTTTATCGCTAAGCATGCTGAGCATCTGATTGCGCCGGCGCCGTTCCTCCATCGGCACAACGGCTTCCATTTCTGCGGCAGGCGTATTGGGCCGTTCAGAGTAGGTGAATACATGCAGATATGAAACATCGAGTTCATGGATAAACCGGAAGGATTCCATAAAATCCGCGTCCGTTTCGCCGGGAAACCCGACGATCACATCCACGCCAATACAGCAATGAGGCATCAGGGATTTTATTTTATTCACCCGGCCCGCATATAGATCGCGCCGGTACCGGCGTCGCATCATACCCAACTGTTTGTCGTTGCCCGATTGAAGCGGCATATGAAAATGGGGTGCAAAGCGCCTGGAGCCGGCAACAAATTCAATGATCTCGTCGGTGCATAAATTGGGCTCGATGGATGAAATGCGAAAACGTTCGATCCCCTCTACCCGGTCAAGGGCTCGGACAAGGTCGATAAAAAGAGCTTCTTTTTTGGGGTACAGCCCTTCTATGACAGAGGTTCCATTGCCAAAGTCTCCGATGTTTACTCCGGTCAATACAATTTCTTTTACCCCCATCGCTGCGATCTTTTCCGCATTGGCGACCACGTTTTCTATGGTATCGCTCCGGCTTTTGCCCCGGGCCAGAGGGATGGTGCAAAAAGTGCATTTGTAATCGCATCCATCCTGAACTTTGAGGAATGACCTTGTCCGGTCGCCGAATGAAAAAGAATCGTTAAAATCCCGGGCTTCGGATACAGCCCCGGCCTGTACCAGGCCTTTCCCGGTGGATTTGGCCAACTCATCAACGTATTCAAGTATCCGAAATTTTTCTGCCGCCCCCAGTACCAGGTCCACTCCCGGAATATCCGCAATTTCCGCAGGTTTTAATTGGGCATAACATCCGACAACGACGACAAAAGCCTGTTCGTTGAACCTTAACGCCTTCCGGACAATATTCCGGCATTTGCGGTCTGCAAAATCCGTAACAGAACAAGTGTTGACCACATAAATATCCGCACCTGCTTCAAAAGGAACTTCCTGATAGCCTGCGGATTCAAAAAGCCTGCCGATGGAGGAGGTTTCTGAATAATTGAGCTTGCAACCCAAAGTGTAAAATGCTACGGTTTGGGGTGTCGACATAAATGGTTCTCCAAATTTTTTTCCGATTTTAAAAACGAATGACGCCCTCTGTATGTTCTGGGTGACAAAGAGACTGCAAATTTAAGATTTTTATCTAAATCTGCCTCCGGGGATTGTGCCTGATGGGGGTACCCTGCTTACCTTCACGCTCTGAAGAAATCCTCAATGAGTATGCGCAGATTCATTTTTTATTTTTTGATGTCGGCAGCATTGCTTTCGGGGTGTAAAGACCCATCCGGGGAAACAGCGGAGACGCAGGCGTTTGCCGACCTGTTTGTCCGGTATTTCGCGGAAGACCAGTCGCTAAAAGCACAGGCTATGTTTTTTGAAGGACAAAGTCTTGACAGCGCCACACCTCTGGAACCCTCAGGCGGAGTGACGTTCCAGGGAAGCGCAATGGAAAAAAAAGAATTGCAGGAATCGGTTATCCGGTATGAAATCAACCGGAACCAGGCATTTTCAGGCAATTCACCCTTCCGGTTCCAGTTGAACCCCGGCAAATGGAACGAGATCAACCTGACCATGAAGAGCCTGGATACTTTTTTTATCCAGGACAAACCCGGGTTAAAGGACGGTTTGACGATTATTGCCAAAGGAGCTGTTCTGGATAAGGAAGAAAGCCTGGTCGTGATCCTGGCGGACGAAAACAGAAAAAGTGCGGCTTATGAACTGAAAGGGCCGGCGGCAGCCAACGAAATCCGGATTCCGGCATCCAACCTGGCAGGGCTTGAATCCGGTATTTGGGCCATTTACCTGGTAAAAAAAAGGCATGAAGTTATAGGAAAAGGGAAACTCAAGGTTTACGCCGATCAGGAGTACTATAGTCCGGCCATCAATTTTGAAATGGGCGAATGACCCGGATTCGGGCGGTTCAGGGAAGCCGGAATCCAAAAATCAATTCAAGCCTGCCGGGCATCCAGGTTTCGTTTCCGAGGAACGAGGGGGTCAGGGATTTGCTCATTCTTAGCCGGAGGTTACCCAGGTCGGATAAACGGCATCCGATACTTGTCGTAAACCCCGCCTCCACTGAAATGCTGCGACTGTCGAATTCCGGAGAAGTGGTGAAGACCGGCATTGACATTTGGCGGTAGAGCCCCAGCCCTGCAAACAGACCGCTTTCTACAAAAAAAGAGTTGTTCAGATTGTAGGCTAAATAAACGGGGAATGCCGCATAGTTCTGCTTGATGATCTGGCCGCCGGTTAAATTTAATGGCAAGGTGTTTTTGTAGTAAGTCAGATCTGCTCCGATCGAAAACCGGCCCTGATCCATGAAACATTTGGATTTGCACCATAACTGAACCGGAAAAACCAGTTTTTTACCGGATTCGACGGAGGCCGGATAGGAGAAGGACTGGCATTTGGCGTTTGTGCCTATTACCATCATCAAAACAATCTGAATCCCCAAAATTGCCCTCATATGGAACGATAGAAAATAAAGTGGCAAATGTAATCAAAAACAGATTCTTGGGAAGGAGTCTTGTTTCTTTTGACGCGCTCTTGGCCGGATGGTCACTCCCTGGTTATGTCATAGCTATGTCATTTCTTTCAGAACGGAAGACTCCCGCAAAAAGTTGCACAAGGCTTCAAATCCTTTTATAATTAGCCGAATGCAGGGGGTTAAATCGAAAAAAATGCCCATTGGGAAGCCGATTATTCAGAATTTCATATCTTGCGGGCGTTCTCGCCCCTTACTATTAAAAAGCGGATAAACAATGGTCCGGGAACTGCGGCCTGTTTATTCGACGGTCAATAGTAATTGTTAACCTCTAAAATACTGCAACCATGTCATTACAAGACAAATACAAGTCCGTACTCGAATTGGGCCAGAAGCTTGGTGTAAGAGACGGATATGTAGAAGAAATGGATGGTAAATTACGGATTGGCGGAATTGCCAAAACGCAATACCACAAAAACCTGATCTGGGACCAGATCAAGGAAATCAGCGGCGGCGGAATCCCCAACGACCTCGAAGCGGATATCAAAGTGGATACCACCGACTATTTCCACAAACACACCGTTGGCAAGGGAGATTCCTTATCGAAAATCGCCAAACAATACTACGACAAGGCAAACCTGTATATGCATATATTTAATGCAAATACGGATATCCTGAAAGACCCGAACCTGATTTACCCCGACCAGGAACTGATTATCCCGTTCCCTCCGGAAAAATAATCGTTGAGAACAGAGCCGCTCCCGCCCAGGGAGCGGCTATCCATCCCATACTTCCCTAAGGACTTCATAGGCATTGATCTCCGGCAGTCGTTCGACATGAAGCCTGTAGTATGCGATCAAATGGCCCAGCATGGCTTTCCTTTCTTCCCGGGTTAAATGAAGGGTATAGGACTGCGTCATGGGTGTGGCCAATAAGCGATCCAGAAGAATGCTTTTCTCCTCCAGAAGGTAATGCATGTGTCCGGGTGGCGCAGCGCAAAACATGCCTTCCATCAAATCAAAAAAAGGCCTTTCCATACTGTACCTGCCATTCGGGACGAACCCGAGAAAAACACTTAAACGCACCAAAAAAGCAAGGTGAAAATTGGCTACAGAGTCAGCCGTTTCGTCCAGCCATTGAAAAGTGCCGGATAAAAATTCAAAAAGGGATGGGTTGGTTTCCTGCTCTTTTATCGTTTTCTGGCATACCTCGGCCATAAAAAGACCGATCGATCCTTTTCGGATTTCAAAAGGCAGGGATCTGTAAACGTAAAACGGTCTGACTTCTTTTAGCCGGTTGAGTTCTTTCCCTTCGTTTTCATAGGCGACAATCTCCACCAGCGACATGACCTGCAATAAACTTGCCGGCGATTTGGCCTTAGCGCTTCTGACCCCGTTGATGATGTACTTACGGATGCCTTTGGCTTCGGTCAAAATCTCAACAATCAGGCTGGTCTCCCCATACTTGATCGTTTTGAGTACAATTCCCTTGGTCTTGAGCATCATATTAACCCCGTTATAACAAGCTGGAGTAAAATAAACCCAGCCAACGCTGAAACAAATTTAACTTACATCCGTCGAGATTTTACTAGGAAGTATCGAATTCAATAACCGGATGCATCCTTCCGAACATAATTTTGTCTTTAGAAAATGTATCCGGATGGAACTAAGCAGAGAAAATTTCACTTATAAGTAACGTTCAGGAAATAATCAATGCTTTGTTTTGTGCCTGGATAACATCACACGACTAAATAAAAAAGGATGAAAAAGATGACATTGCTGGCATTCGCCATGACGTTTGTATTCGCAATAGCCAGCGCCAATTCACCAAATGAATGTTGCGGACAAGG
Organism: uncultured Lewinella sp.; assembly: GCA_964558465.1. Classification (GTDB taxonomy): domain Bacteria; phylum Bacteroidota; class Bacteroidia; order Chitinophagales; family Saprospiraceae; genus JACJYC01. Next base: position 41,337 of record CAZLEF010000023.1, read on the forward strand.
CAACGACACGACCTATAATTTAGATTACGCAGCCTTTCGGAAAGTCCGGGATCAGTTGGTCGGCAAATGGCAAAATACAGCCTTCACTGCCGACCTTGAAGCTTCCGATGAATCGGGCGCCTATCTCCGGTTCGAATTTTTGCCGAACGGCAGTTTCGTAAAAACCATGGGAGCCGGTCAGATGACTTACGAAGAGCGCGGTCAATGGGAACTCAACAGCGACGGTAAACGCCTGATGCTGTACCCCGACGGATGCCTCACCCCTGAAGTTATTGCCGTCAAGTACCTCGAACTGGATGAACTTGTTCTGGAGCAATATGTCCAGGGCCCCGGCGCGGAAATTGAAACAGAAGTAAAAGACATTTTCTATAACCGCTTGTAATCCGGTATTCAAGCCTGTAACAGATTAAAAAACCCATTCGTCGCCTTCATCAATCGGCTCGGTTTTATAATGCCGCTTGGTGAAGGCTCTTTGTTTTTGGCGGTCCATGACCAGGCGCGCCAGCCCGATATTTGCCGGTTCCGGCGCAGTTAAAGAAAGCGCTGCATTTACATCCTGTTCGTCTATATCCAGTCGGTACATCAGGCTCAGGAGAAACTCCACCCGCGTTTCCAACAGGTAAGCGATCCGGTCTGCCAGTAAATCAAACAATTGTTCTTCGCTGATCTGCCCTTCCGCCGGTTCGAGTTCAAAGTCTCGAGTAACCAGTTCTTTTGTTACATTTAGATCATCCCGGGACATCGGTTATTTTTTCATTAAACAAATCTAATCAATAAAGCGGACAATCAAAATCGCGCTGATTTTTAATTTTGTGAAATGATGGAGATCTTCAAAGAATTTACGTTTGATTCGGCGCATTGGCTGCCCCACGTTCCGGATGACCATAAATGCCGGAATATGCACGGACATACCTATATCGTCAGGCTGTATGTAGAAGGGGATTTAGACGCCCGGCTGGGTTGGGTGGTCGACTTCGCTGCAGTCAAAGAAATCTGGAAACCGCTGGAGCATCAACTCGACCACAAAGTTCTGAACGATATTGAAGGGCTTGAAAACCCCACTGCTGAAAACCTGGCAGTCTGGATCTGGCGAAAAGTCAAGCCTCGTCTGGATGGTCTTTGTAAAGTATTGGTCTGCGAAAATGCAACCAGCGGGGTTATTTACCGGGGCGAATTCGAATAAGTTCGGTATTCAACTCTTTATCTGTTCAGTTGTTAAACAATCCAAAACCGAGGACTATGGATATCAGCGTTCAGGAATTGAGAAATAAAATGGAGGCAGGCGAAAAATTTGTTTTGCTGGACGTAAGAGAGCCGGATGAAAGAACGGCTTTCAATATCGGGGGCAAACATATTCCGCTTGGCACGGTCCCTGCGAGGATACAGGAATTGGCGGGGGACAAAAATGAGGAGGTCGTGGTATACTGCCGGTCAGGAAAGAGGAGCGGAATGGCCCAGCAATACCTGCGCCAGGCCGGATTTGCCAACGTTCGCAATCTTGAAGGAGGAATGCTGGCCTGGCTGGATGCTTTTGGCCAATAAACCGGCGTTTTATTCCTTTCTCTTGACAAAGGCATCAAACCCTTTGCTTTTGAGTTCGGCCACCAGGCGTTCAGCTTCCTGATAGGAATCGAAACGATCCACCATTGCGACAGCCAGGGCGCCCCGGTTGAAGGTGGTCACCTCGGAATTATCGTAGCCTGCTTTTTTGAGTCGTCGCACCTGAGCATCCGCGTTTGATTTCTGTTTAAATGACCCGGAAATGACCAGGAATTCGCCGGAGCTCTCATAACCCCTGGGTTGGGCCTGGGGTTCATTTTTTTCAGGAGCAGTGACGGCGGGCGTTTTTTCCGTCAGCACTTCTTCCTCCTGAACGGGGGGCGGCGCCTCATCGTCATCGGGATCTTCTTCCGTTCCGGCGCTGTTATTTTCGAGGCTATCCTGGGCCGGGGCTACCTGGGTATTCGCAGCAGGCGGCGATTTTTGCTCTGCGATTTCCGTATCCTGTTCGTTTGGCAATTGGGTCGCCCGGTAAACGAGGAAACCCAGGGCAAACAACAGTACGCCGACAATGAGAAGGGTAAAAAAGTCCAGTCTTGACATAACAGAGTAGTTTTCCAGCTCAAATTTAAAGTTTTATTATTGAAATCCAATATGCAACCAGAACAACTCAACAAACTCATCCGCCAGCGCCGCGCAATTTTCCCGCCCGCCTTTGACCAAACCAGGCCCATTGCCCGGCAAATCATTGATCAGATCCTGGAAAATGCCAATTGGGCGCCTACCCACCGGATGACAGAACCCTGGCGGTTCCTGGTTTTTCAGGGCAAGGCCCTGGATCGCCTGGGCGACTACCTGGGAGAGCAATACAAACAGCAAACCCAGGAAAGTTCTTTTTCAGAAAAAAAACTGGAAAAAACAAGGGAAAACCCGCGCCGCTCAGCCTGCGTCATTGCCGTTTGCATGCAAAGGGACCCGGAAAACGGGTTGCCTGAATGGGAAGAAATAGCAGCCGTGGCCTGCGCCGTCCAAAATATGTGGCTTACCTGCACCGCCTACGGCATAGGTTCCTACTGGAGTACACCCGCTTCCATTCTGAATGCCGGCGATTGGTTGGGGTTGCCTGAGGGTCAGAAGTGCCTGGGGCTGTTTTATATGGGTTACCCAAAAGACGGGACCTTCCCGGAAGGAAAAAGGAGGCCGGTTGAAGAAAAAATCAGATGGATGCCGGATTAACAATCCTTAAAAAAAACATAAAAGCGTGTTAATTGGTCATATGCCATACAGCTAAACCGGGTTTAACGGAGTCTTAACAACAAAATTGGTTGAAAAACACGAATTTGCCTTTCCGTGATGGCAACATTCTGCAGCACTTAACGCGTTTCTACAATGATCAAGGAGAAAACTATGCGCTACATTTATTCCCTCTTTTTGTGTATGTTCGGTTATGCCGGCGCCGTTTATGCCCAACCCGTCAACGACGAATGCACCGGCGCCATTTTAATTACAAATCTGGACAATTGGTGTTCCGATCGCCTGGCTTTCAACAATGTAGCCGCAACAGAATCCGCACAAGCCAAACCCGGCTGCTTTCCGAACAACCAGGCCAGTGAAGACATTTGGTTCACGTTTATTGCCGAGGCAGCAACCGTCAGTGTTGCAGTCATCGGTGATATCCCCAATACACCGGGCGGAACACTGGACGACCCCCAATTGGCGATTTATTCCGGAAATTGTCTCAACCTGACAGAAATTGAATGTTTTTCGGATGCCTTCAACGAAAATGCGGCACAAACCTATGGCGGGCCCCTTACCGTGGGCGCCAGGTACTATATCCGGGTCAGTGCCAGAAACGGCGCCAATGGTTCTTTTCAACTATGTGTAAACAACTATAACCAGGTCCCGGAACCGTCAGGCGACTGTCCTACCGCGGTCATCCTATGTGATAAATCGCCATTCAGTGTCGAGTTTGTTGTAGGCCAGGGGAACAATCCGAATGAAATTGACGGCACCGGATGCGATAACGCTACCTGCAAGTTCACCGAATCAAGTTCGTCCTGGTATAAGTGGACATGCGACCAGCCCGGAACCCTGACTTTTACCCTTACCCCGCTCAACCCGAATGACGATATTGACTTTGTGCTCTATGAATTGCCGAATGGCCTGAATAACTGCAACGGCAAATTTGATATCCGGTGTATGGCTTCCGGCGAAAACGTGGGATCGCCGTTTTCAGAATGGCAGGTTTGCACCGGAGCAACCGGGCTGAGCCTCACCGACCCGGATGAAAACGAAACCTGCGGCTGCCAGGCCGGCAATAATAATTTTTTGGAGGCCGTCACGATGGTCCAGGGCAGAAGTTATGCGCTGGTGATCAATAACTACAGCAACTCCGGCGCCGGTTTCACCGTTTCTTTTGGCGGGACTGGGACCTTTCTTGGCCCTACGGCCGATTTCAGCTCGTCGCCCCAGACCATCTGTGTCGGCGAATCCGTTTCATTTACGGATCAATCCTCTTTTGTAGGGCAAATTGTGGGATGGGAATGGAATTTTGGCCCCGGCGCCACCCCCAGAATCGCCAATACCCAGGGGCCGCATAACGTCCGGTATGATGAACCCGGGCAAAAATCTGTTCTCCTGACTATAGAAACCGACAGGGGTTGCCTCGTGACAGAAATTGCAACCATCACGGTTGAATGTTGTGAAGATCATTTTACAACTTCAGCGGGTATCTCCAACCTCAACTGCCCGGATGACAATACCGGCGCCATTGATTTCAGCGCAGATTCCGGGTATGGTCCCTATTCTTTCAATTGGAGCAACGGACAAGTCAGCGAAGATATCAGCGGATTGGCGGCAGGGGCCTATACCGTGGCCATCCAGGATAATGTCGGGTGTGTCGACACACTTAGTTACACCGTAACAAGCCCGCCTCCTTTAAGCTTTGACACCCTGGTGGTCATGCCGACCTGTAACGGAGGAACAGACGGAAGGGTGGAATTGGTGGTTGGGGGTGGCACGCCCCCTTACCAGTTCAATTGGCAAAACGCCGGTTTTGGCCCGAACAATTTTCTGAATAACATATCCCAGGGCAACTATCCGGTCGTCGTCAGAGACGCCAACGGTTGCGAGATTCCCATGATCCTGCCGGTAAGAGAACTGGAACTGACACTCGACCCAACCGTTGAAGCGGTTACTCCGCCCACCTGTTTCGGATTCAGCAATGGTTTTATTGAATTGAATATCAGCAATGGATTGGGGCCGTTTCAATACAATTGGAATGATGGAGCGGGGTTTGTGGGCGAAAACTCCCTGACAGGATTATCTGCAGGCGTTTATACGGTTGATGTGCTGGATGCCAATCTATGCAAAGGTCATTTTGAATTTGATATGGAAGACCATCCCCCCCTTTCCCTGGTCTTTGATCCGGTAAACGTGAGTTGCAACGGATTGAGCGACGGCAGCGTGAGTGTGCAGGCAGGGGGTGGGGTAGGTAATTACACGTATTTATGGAATACCTCGTCGTCTGCGCCTTTCCTCAACGGAATACCCGCCGGCATTTATTCGGTTACCGTACAGGATGCCAATAATTGCGAAATCAGTGAAACGTTGGAGATCACCCAGCCGGATCCCGTGTTCGTCAATATTGCCGGCATTATCGATAATATTTGTTTCGGAGATACAGAAGGCGCCATTTCCGTACTTGGCCAGGGTGGAACTGAGCCCTACGAATTCAGTTTGGACGGGACTGTTTTCCAGCCGGCGCCCGTTTTTGAGAACCTTCCGGCCGGGCCGTTCACCATTACGATCAGGGATGCGGAAGGCTGTGAAGGCACAGTTGATGCCGTGGTGACGGAGCCTGCGGAGTTGATCGTGGATGCAGGCCCCGACCAACTTATTCAGTTGGGCTATCAAACGACCATCCGGGCAATTTCCAACAACCCGATGGTGTCCTATCTATGGTCGCCGGAGGATAGTTTGCGTTGTGTTGGCGCCGATCCGTGTGTGACCGTATTGGTCAACCCGGTGAATACCACCACCTACCAGGTGACCGTAACCGACGAGATCGGATGTGAAGCCATTGACCTGGTGACCATCAGGGTAATCAAGGACCGTCCGGTATATATTCCAAATGGATTTACACCGGACGGAGACGGTATAAATGACGGGTTTACCTTATTTGGAGGCCCGGCCGCAGAGGAGATCGCGAACCTGAAAATCTTTGACAGGTGGGGTGAACTGATCTTTGAAGCCCGGAATATTCCACATAGCAACGAAGCAGTGGGCTGGGATGGCACATTCAACGGCCGGACCGTTAATCCGGGTGTTTTTGTGTACCTGGCTGAAGTCAGATTTATTGATGGGGAGACGGTTTCCTATTCCGGGGATATTACTTTAGTACGGTAAAAAGGGGGTGATTTTTAAAGAGTTATGAGGAAATTTAATCTTTCCATGCTAATTTTGCTTTAAATTTCCGGAATGAACCGTTGGCTTGCGGTCGGATTGCCGCTCTTTTTGATTTTATCCTGTGAAAATGACCCGGCTGAGGTGGCTGCGCTCAATGCCAATTTGAATACATCGGTTGAGCGGGCGGAGGATGTAAAGATCATATACAGTGATTCGGCTATTGTCCGGGTCACCATTGAGGGTCCGGTGATGCTGTCGTATCTTGAGAACAATGAACCAAGGCAAGAATTTCCCGAGGGGGTTCACGTAGACTTTTACGGTTTGGGCAAACAGAAGACGGGAGAGCTGACGGCGCTTTACGGCTTGCGGCTTGAACGAAAAGGCCAGGTTATTGTCAGGGATAGTGTGGTTTGGAAAAGTATCGACGGAGAAAAACTGGAAACAGAAGAATTGATCTGGGATGAAAGAACCGCAAAGGTGTTTACCCAAAAATTTGTAAGAATAACACGGCCTGATGAAATTATTTACGGTTATGGCCTCCGGGCCAACCAGGATTTTTCAGAAGCGCGTATTAATGCCGTCCAAGGGCGTATTAAGGTCGACGATCCGGGCGAAATAAAACAATAGTGTCGGTAGTCAGCGTCATATTGATTTCCTTGTTGTTTTCAGCCTTGTTCTCAGGCTCAGAAATTGCTTTTATTTCCGCCAATAAACTGAAGCTCGAGCTCAAAAAAAAGAAAAACGCTGCCAGAGGCAGGGTTCTGACCCGGTTTTTCGAACGGCCCGGTGATTTTTTAAGTACGATGCTCGTGGGCAACAATGTTGTTCTGGTCATTTTTACCACAGCATTGACCATACCGCTCGACCGTTTGATGATCGACCAACTGGGCCTGGAGCAGGAAGGCCTTATTTTGCTCTTGCAAACATTGACCGGCACCATCATCGTACTGATCTTCGGTGAATTCCTGCCAAAAACGTTTTTCCGGCTCTACGCCGATGAAATACTTTATTTTCTGGCGCTTCCCCTTCGCATCATCCAGGTTTTGCTCTTGCCTTTTTCCTGGCTTATGATCCGCGCTTCGAACGGATTGTTGAAGCTGTTTTTTAAAACAGCCAATAAACCCGTGGAACAGACCTTTACCCGGCTTGATCTTGAAAACCTGGTGAACGCCACCGGGTCGGATCCGGCCGAGGAAATCGTCAATAAAGAAATATTTGGCAAGGCCCTGAATCTTAAAGAAACCCGCGTAAGGGAAGCGATGGTGCCCCGGACCGAAATTGAAAATATCGATTACAGCGCCTCTGTAGAAGAATTGGAACAGCTTTTTATTGCCACCAAATTGTCCAGAATTATCGTAACCAAAGATGACATCGACAATGTATTGGGGTATATCCATCATCAGCAATTGCTCAACAAACCGGAAAACATAAAAAATCTGATTCTCGACCTCCCTTTTGTTCCGGAAGCCATGCGGGTAACCGACCTGATGAACAAGTTTATTAAAGAACGGACCAGCATTGCTTGTGTCGTCGACGAGTTTGGCGGGGTTTCAGGGCTGATCACGCTTGAAGATATTCTGGAAGAAATTTTCGGCGAAATTGAAGATGAGCACGATGAAGAGGATTATGTTGAAGTACAACTGTCGGAAAACGAATACAGATTTTCCGGAAGGCTCGAAATCGACTACCTCAATTCCAAATACAACCTTGATTTTCCGGACGGAGAATATCACACCCTCTCAGGTTACCTGGTAATGACTATGGAAAATATCCCTCCCCAGGGAGAGGCGATCGACCTGAACGGATACCGGTTTATACTGGAACTGGTAAGCAACACCAAAATTGAAACGGTCCGGGTGGTCAGGTTAAATAAAACAGAGAGCAAACCTTAGTTTGCAGCATTAGCACGCACCCATTTCAAAATATTTTGCACGGATTGATTCTCCACCTCCGCCGGAAGGTCCACCCTGATCCTCTTGCTCATATCAACGGCGATTGAGCCTTCCTGCCCTTGCCGGGAAAGGACCAGAAAACGGTTGTTTCTCACATTTGACCCGAGATTGGTATTGATTGCCTGCGGTTCTTCAAAAAACGGATTGATGGAAAACGCGTCCGATTCGTAGTCATAAGATGGAATGGCAAGTTGTGTTTTTCCTTCCGGGAAAGGAAACGCAAAAAGCGAACTGTATTCGCCTTCGCCTTCCTGAAATTCTGCAATGGGGAGGACCGGTTTGACGGTCATATCGTCTTTGTTGATGGAAAAGGCAAAAACGCCGTTGTCCTGGCTAAAACCGACCAAAAAATCTTCCCATACCTCCAACCGGAGAATATGCCCGCTTTGCGCATCTTCCGAAAAACGCTCCTGTAAAAACTTTGGCTGGATGGCTTTCGAAAGTTTCAAATTGCTGACATCATAGCAGTACGCCTTCGAAGCGCTGCGTATGCCCACCAGCGTACTGCCGTTGTTGTAATTGATCTGGGCCAGGTAATAAGGAAAATCCGGGCTTTCGTTGATTTCAAGGACTTTCCGGTCAACCCTTTCACAGTTGGCGGTATTGTAAACTTCAAGAATGCGGTGGCTGTCTCCATAATCGGCGTCAAACGTCGAGGAATCCGCAACAATAACAACCAGCCGTTGAGCCTGGCGCAGGAACAACTGGTTGTCGTCCAGCATTTTTCCCGCAGGTGTGCAATTATGGCTGGACGGAACAGGAGCCACATTTTCCGCGACCGCACTGGAATCCTGGGTTTGGCCGTTGCTGGTCTCTTGTGAGGGTGTTTCGCCTCCGCAAGCCATGATCAGCAGCGCAAGCCCCCAAAAACAGAGAAAGGAAAATTGCTTTTTCATGCAGGATCTATTTTGAACCTAAAGTTAGGCTTTTTTTAAACGACGCGTGCAGGTTAGATATTTCTTTGCTGACCGGAGGCCCGAAAAACAAAAACTTTAGCATTATACGAATTTTTTCGTAAATTAATTTGCATTACGAATTTTTTCGTATTACCTTTGTCTACGAAATAATTCGTAAACAATGCTGATATGACGGAAAAACCCTTGCCAAGGCCTACGGATGCGGAGCTTGCCATCCTGCAGGTATTGTGGGCGCATGGGCCCTCCAGTGTCCGGTTTGTCCATGAACAACTCTCTGAAGAGAAGGAAGTCGGTTATACCACAACCTTAAAGATCATGCAAATCATGACGGAAAAGGGTTTGCTGCAACGAAACACCGATAACCGCTCTCATATATATAGTCCGGCGCTGAAAAAAGAAGACACCCAGAAACAGTTGCTGCAGGATTTTGTGGACAGTACCTTCAGGGGCTCGGCCATGGAGTTGGTGATGCAAGCCCTGGGCAATCACCGGGCTTCCAGCCAGGAACTTCAGGAGATCAAGGCGCTTATTGCAAATATTGAAGGAGCGAACCCTAAAATCAATGAGTGATGGGCATAACACAATGGATACCTGAAAATTGGCTTAAGCCGCTGGGCTGGACGGTTTTGCACTCGTTTTGGCAGGCCACTGCCGTAGCGGTAGTCGTTTTGCTTCTACTCCGGTTTTTTCCGCGTTGGCAGGCCTCACGTCGCTATTGGGTGGCCATGATTGGTTTATGGTCTGTTCCGGTTTGGTCTGCATTGACGTTCATTCGTTATTTCGAACCTGCCCAACAGGGGAGCAATTCAATCACCCTGTTGTTAGGACCGGCGGGGAGCGTTGAAAATGCTGCCACTGGTTTTTTTCATCAGTTCAAGTTTGGGTTTGTTCAGTATTTCCAGACCCATCTGCCTTTGATTGTTTCATTTTGGTTGTTGGGTTTTGTATTTTTTGGATTGCGGCTGCTGGCCGGTTTTGCCTATACGCACCGCCTGAAATTTTGGCGGACGGGCCCGGTCCCGGAAACCTGGAATGATCGGTTTGACCGGTTATGGCGCCGCATGCAGGGGGGGCGCAGGCCAAAATTGCTGCAATCTGCAGCCGTAGCCGTTCCAATGGTGATCGGCTGGTGGAAACCGGTAATCCTGATGCCTGTTGGTTTGATCAACTCCCTTTCGGTTGAAGAAGTGGAGGCTGTTCTGGCCCATGAACTGGCCCATCTTGCCAGGCATGATTTTCTGTTGAATATCATCCAGTCAATCATTGATACCTTTTATTATTTCAACCCGGCTGTTTGGCAAATTTCTGCAACAATTCGGACTGAGCGGGAACACTGCTGCGACGACAAGGCGATCCGTTACTGCGGCAACTCCTTGTTTTACGCAAAAACACTGGTCGCATTGCAAGAGGCCGGCGCCGCGCCATCAGGCCTTGCCATGACGCTCTTTCGTCGGAAAAAACCCTTGCTTAACCGGATCCGCAGAATTTTGGAACAGCCCCAAAAACATTCCGACATGAAGGAAAAAAGTTTGGTGACTTTTGTTTTGCTCGCCTTATTTTGCCTGACAACGGCATTAACAAACCGGTTCCCTGAAAAAATGAAGGGCCCGGCAAACGGGAAGGCAGGGATCGAAATGGCTTACGCCAAGATGGATACTTTGCCTTCCGGCAATACCCGAATGACCATAAACCGCCCCGGAGAATCAGTTGATGTGGAGATCAGGGACGGAAAAATCAGGCGGTTGGAAGTGGACGGCAAGGTCATACCGGAAGCAGAATGGAAAAATTATGAATCGAAGGTAGAAAAGTGGCTGCAGGACGTACCCCCTGTTCCGCCCGTCCCTCCGGTACCCCCTATGCCGCCTGTACCGCCTATGCCACCCATTCCGCCCGTTCCGCCTGTACCGCCCGTTCCGCCTTTGTTGGAAAAGGGGGATCTGGAAGCGCTTTTGCCGGATGCAGGTAATCTTTGGCTTGGGGAATTGAAAGCAGGTGAGTTTTTTCCCAAGGGGGATATGGTTCAGGGCTTATTGAGCCCCGGTGAATTGTTCACAACTGATTTGAACCTGGGCAATATTTCCCTGCCTGAAATGAATTTTGACAATCTGTATTTTTTTGATGCCAATTTTCAGTTCGGCGGCGATTCAATTCCGGAGGATGCAGCCCGTCGCTATAAAGAAATGGCAGAACGGTTGGAGGCGCGGAATATGGAACTTGAAAAGCGCCTGAAAGAACAAACCGCACAGCTTGAACTGCGCCATCAGGAAATGGACGGCCGGTTGCGGGAACAGGCAGAACGCATGGCCCAGCGCAATCGCGAAATGGAAGAGCAACTAAAAAACCGCAACCGTGAAAACGAAGAGCTATTTGCCATGCGAATGGATGAACAGCGCAAACGCCTGGAGGAAAACAGCAAACAAATGGCTGAACGCGCAGCAGAACTTGAACAGCGCTCCAGGGAAATGGCCGAAGAAATCCGCCAACGGGAAGCAGAATTGAGGATAAGAATGGAAGAGGTTGAAACACAGGCCAAAACGTTCAGGGAGTTTGAACGCAAACTCGAATCAGAACTGAGCAACGACGGCTTTTTAAAGGAAAAAGGCAAATACAGCATAGAAATATCGGAGGATGAATTGAAAGTAAATGGAAAAAAACAATCGGATGACCTGCACCGTAAGTACCTCAAATTGTACGAAAATACAACAGGCAGAAAACTCACGGGCAAAGGCAAGGTTACCATGGAGAATGATTGATCCTGGTTTTTAAACCCGTGGGTTGCACAGGCGCCATACCTTGGTCTCCGGGGTATGGCGCCTGTTTTTAGTTTAAAATTGACGCGAGTTTCTTTCATAACCCCTGCTCTTCGTTAACTTTACCCCTTCAACCAACCCAAGTGTTATGAAAAATCGGATCCTTTTGCTGATTATTTGTTCATACTGGAGTATCAGCGCCGTTGCCCAAAAAAACATCACCCTTGAGAATATCTGGCAGGACTACACCTTTATTCCCAACTCCGTCCCCGGATTCAGTTTTATGAACGACGGGCGTCATTATACCCAGATAGAACAAAATAAAATTCAGCAATACGATCTGACGACCGGGGCCTTCGTACAAACCGTATTTGATGCGGGCGTCGCAGCCGGTCCCGAATTTCCGGGGCGTTTTGATGATTACGCCTTCAGCGCAGATGAAAATAAAATGCTGATCAAATCGGAGACGGAATCGGTTTACAGGCACTCCACAAGGGCAAAGTTTTTTGTGTACGACCGGGAGTCTCAGGAGATCATGCCTGTATTTCCGACAGACAAGATCATGTATGCAACCTTCAACCCGAAGGCCGATAAAGTTGCTTTTGTTTTTCAAAACAACCTGTTCTATAAAGACCTTGTATCAGGGGTAACCCGCCAGATCACCAATGACGGCAAACAAAATGCCATTATCAATGGCGCTACCGATTGGGTTTATGAGGAAGAATTTTCTTTTAGTGTCGCTTTTCAGTGGTCGCCCGACGGCGCGCGCCTCGCCTACTACCGCTTCGATGAGCGCGAGGTGCCGGAAATGACCATGACCCATTTTCGCAATGGCCTTTATCCCGAATACGAAACTTTTAAATACCCCAAAGTTGGAGAAAACAACGCCAAGGTTTCCGTTTTTTTCTACGACCTGGTCTCCGGCAATGTGGTTAAAGCCAATACCTGGCTGGACGCGGATCATTATATTCCACGCATCAAATGGACCACAGATCCGCAGAAACTCTGCATTTTCCGGATGAATCGCCATCAGAATCAACTGGAATTGCTGCTCGCCGATGCCTCCACCGGTGCGACCCAACTTTTATTAAAAGAAACCAATCAATATTACATCGATATCCATGATAACCTCCGGTTTCTTTCCGACGGCAAACATTTCCTGTGGACCAGCGAAATGAACGGATGGAACCACCTCTACTTGTATGGGATGGACGGCAAACTGGTTCGTCAACTCACGCAAGGCGAGTGGGAATTGACCAATTTTTACGGGGTGGATGAAAAGAAACAAACCGTCTATTATCAGGCAGCTGAAAAATCACCGTTGGAGCGCCAGGTTTACAGCATCGGTATGGATGGCAAACGCAAACAGACCCTGATCGGTCAGAGCGGATGGAACAACGCCCAGTTCAGCAGCACCTTCGATTATTTTGTATTGACCCATTCGAACATCAATAAAGCGCCAACCTATACGGTTCACAACCGCGATGGCAAGATGGTAAGAAGTATTGAAGGCAACACCGGACTATCGGAACTGCAAAAAGACTACGGGGTAAGCCCGATGGAATTTTTCAAATTCAAAACCAGCGAAGGGGTGGAACTCAACGGGTGGATGCTCAAACCGGCGGATTTTAACCCCGCTGTAAAATACCCGGTTTTTATGACCCTGTACGGCGGTCCGGGCAGCCAGGAGGTAACCGATAGCTGGAAAGGCCAGAATTACTGGTGGTACCAAATGCTGGCTCAGCAGGGGTTCATTGTCGCCTGTGTGGACAATCGTGGCACCGGAGGCCGGGGAGAAGCGTTTAAAAAAACGACCTATCTGCAGTTGGGCAAATACGAAACCATCGATCAGATCGAAGCCGCCAGATACCTGGGAAGTTTACCATACGCCGATCCAGGCCGCATCGGCATCTTCGGCTGGAGTTACGGCGGGTTCATGTCCACGTCCTGCCTCTTCAAAGGCAACGACGTCTTCAAGGCGGCAATCGCGGTGGCGCCCGTCACAAGCTGGCGCTGGTACGACACCATCTACACCGAACGCTACATGCGCACGGAAGAAGAAAACCCGGATGGTTACCGCGACAATTCGCCGGTCAACTTTGCCGACCGGCTGAAAGGCAGCTATCTGCTCGTACACGGCATGGGGGATGACAACGTCCATTTCCAGAACACTGCAGAAATCACCAATGCGCTCATTGACGCCAACAAACAGTATGACACCTATTTTTATCCCAACAGGAATCACGGCATTTACGGGGGTAAAACCCGGATCCACCTGTATCAGAAAATGACCAATTTTTTGAATGAAAGGGTGAAGGGTACAGGCAATTCATCCGTGAGGCCCTGAAGTGGGATAAATGGTAGTTATTTCAAAAATTAAACATTAATAAACCGGTATAATAGCCTCAAAAACCGCTCTGCCCGCGGGCCGTACGGCGGAAAGATCACTTTCAGCCCCGAGCCCAGAAACCGGCGGTGCATCATGCTCCTTTCGTTGCAAAATTCCTTGAAACCCGCTAGTCCAAGGCTGCGCCCGATGCCGCTGTTGTTGACCCCGCCCATAGGAAGATGCGGGTTGCTGAACCCCATGAGGTAATCATTGATTATAGTGCTGCCGGCAGAAGTATGGCTCATGACATACCGGATGTTTTTAGGGTTCTTGCTGGCCATATAAAGGGTTAGCGGCTTCGGACGGCGATTGATGATTTCCGGCAGTTCTTCCGTATTCCGGTAGGTCAATACCGGGAGGACCGGGCCAAAGATCTCCTCCTGCAGAATATTCATCGATTCGTCGACGCCGGTTAAAACGGTGGGAGCAAGAAACAAGTCTTTTTCATCATGCTTTCCGCTGATGACGGCTTTGGCGCCTTTTTCAAGCGCGTCTTCCACCAGGGCTTTGACCCGGTTGAAGTGTCGGAGATTGATGATCCGCGGCAGGCTTTTGGAAGCCTGGATCCCGGCGCCGTTTTCGTTGAAATATTGATTTAACGCCGCCTGATAATGATGTAAAAAAGGTTCCAGAACGGATTCGTGAACAATGGCATAATCTGGCGCCACACAAGTTTGCCCGTTGTTAAATTGTTTGGCCCAGGCCATTTTTTCGGCAGCCAGGACCACATTGGCTGACGGATCCACAATTGCCGGGGATTTCCCACCCAGTTCCAGGGTCACCGAGGTCAGGTTTTTTGCGGCTGCGGCCATCACGATCTTGCCAACGGCCGGGCTGCCGGTAAAGTGAATATGGTTGAACGGCATTTCCAGCAAGGCCGTTGCCGTTTCGACATCCCCCTCTACTACCGCCAACTCGCTTTCCTCAAACAGGGAAGATAAAAACCGTTTGATAAAAGCCGAGGTATGGGGCGTCAGCTCCGACGGTTTCAACACCACGGTATTCCCCGCCGCAATTGCGTAAACCAAAGGACAAAAAGCCAGCAGAACCGGGTAATTCCACGGCGCTATGATCAATACCTGGCCCTTGGGCTCCAACTGCAGGTACGACCTGATGCCCAATAAAGGCAACGGCGTCGGGACGCCATGCGGAGCGAGCCAGCGGGATATATTCTGCCGGATATGCAGAATATAACTCGATACCGTACCAACTTCGCTGGCATAAGCCTCAATGGGCGGTTTGCGGAAATCTTTTTGCATTGCCTCCGCCAACACCGCCAGCCATTCCGGGGAGTTGAGCGCAACCCTCAGTTTTTCCAGTTTGGCGAGCCGGGTTTTTACAGCGGTCCGGCCCAGTTCCGGCGCCGATTTTTTTTGCAAGTTAAAAATGCGGAGGACTTCCGGCCTGATATCCGGAACGGTTGATGGATTCATGCAATTGGATCATTATAATAAATGGAACAACGCTGCAGAAGCAGGGTTTATTCCCAAACAATGCTTTCTTTTTGATTGGTCCATTCCTGCAAAAAAGGCTCGTAATGCCGGGATAAAACATTGCGTTTGATCTTAAGGGTCGGCGTGAGGATGCCGTTTTCAATGTTCCAGTCTTCCTTCACCACCACCACTGCCCGGATCCGTTCGAAAGCAGCAAGGGATTGATTTACAGATTCGAGGGTCTTGGAAAGGCTTTCCGTCACAGATGGCTGCCCGGCTTTTTTGCCGGTTTCCGACAAGGTGATCAGAGCCACCGGCTGCGGCAGCGACATACCTACCACGCATACCTGTTCGATAAAATCGTTTTTGGCAAGTCCGGATTCCATGGGGCCTGGAACAATAAACTTGCCTTTGGAAGATTTGAACGTATCACTTACCCGGCCGGTGATCTTCAGGTAACCTTCCTCGTCGAGCAGCCCCTGGTCGCCGGAATACAGCCAGCCATCCCGAAGCACTTGCCTGGTTTTGTCTTCATCCTTATAATATCCCCGCATCAGCCAGGGAGCGGTCATCCGGATCTCGCCGGATTGATCGTCAATCTTCACTGCAACCATTTGTAAGGGTTTACCTACTACCCCGGACTTAATACCCTTGAGCGGCATCAGGGTACAGCCGCCGCAATTTTCAGTCATGCCGTAAACCTCGAGGATGGGCATACCCAGGCGCAGAAACCAATCTTTGAGTGAATCCGGCATCGGAGCAGCCCCGGTCAGCAGGATCCTGGCCTGGCCAAGCCCGAGTCCGGTTCGGATTTTCTTTTTGATCAGGGAAGAGACAAGGGGTATTCGGAGCAGCGTGTCCAGTTTTTTCTGCGGCAGTTTTTTCAGGATGCCCTGCTGGAATTTCGACCATATCCGCGGGACTGCCAGGAAGGTGTTGGGCTGAGTGGATTGGAGGTTCTGGACAAAAGCGTCCATGTTCTCAACAAAAGAAATGCTGCCTCCGGTATAAATGGCGGCGCATTCAACAATCAACCGTTCGGCAATATGGTTGAGCGGCAAATAAGAAAAATACCGGTTTTCCTTGAATCCGAACAGGCGGAGGTTGTTGTACTTTTTTTCAATCTGGATCAGTAAAGCCGGGGATTTATATTCCAGCATCACCCCCTTGGGCGTGCCTGTTGTCCCGGAAGTGAAAAGGATCGTCCATAAATCACCGGGGGCGGGATAAGGGTCCTGCCGGATGGGAAGGCTCCGCTCCAGGATGTCTTCCCATTTTTGAGCGCCGGTAATTTTTGCATTGCCGGGGTATTCCGGAAATGCGATCAGAGGCAAACCGGGTGGTATGGCAGATTTCAAATTGTCCCAATCATCCAGTTTTCCAACAAAAAGGGCTTTTACATCGCTTAGCCCCAAAACTTCATTTAGCTGAGCAGGCGTGAGCGTCGGGTAAAAAGGCACGGAAATACACCCGGCCATCATGATAGCCAGGTCGGCAAGGATCCAATGGCTGCAATTTTTTGATACCAGACCGACATGATCGCCGGGTTGGAGGCCCAGGGAATGTAAAAAGGCAGCTATTTTTCGGGCCTGTTTTCCGGCTTCCGACCAACTGATTTTGACCCATTCCCGGCCAAAAGGCTGAAGAAGAAAAGGTGCGTCAGGGATGGATTTTTCCCAGGCGTAAAAAGCATCCAGAATGGTTTCAAGTTGGCCGTCGGTTGTTTGTTGCATATTGTGTTATTTGCGGTTATTCAATTCAATAATGAAGTCGTTGCTTTTTTGAGCCGTTTGTTCATCCGGATCACCCGCTTGCGAAAATGTTTTTCGAACTGTCGGTCCTTGCTGGTTACGTAAGTAAATGCAAGCCCTGCGTTATTCACGGAAAAAGCGTAGGGAAACGGCGCCTTCAATTCCTCCATTTTTTCATCCATGAAGATCATCGCCTCGGCTCGCACCGTAGAGCTTGGATCTGTAAAAGCAAATTTAAGCACCAGGAATGGAATATTATCTATTCCCGCCAACGGATCGATTTCGAGCCTTTCATTCAGGAAGATTCCATTACGGGCGCCCTTTAACAACTGGTGCGATGCCGTATCATGCATAAAATACAAAGGGCATAGTTTAAACTCCTCTTTTAAAATCTGAATGATCGACCGGTTTCTTTTCCCGGTTTTAGTTTCCGTTTCTGCCAAAAACCGTTCTATTCGCTTTTTTTGACCCTCTCCAATTTCCGGATTTCCGAGCATTTCCTTGTAAGCTTCTATTTTCCGGTGGTTGCTGACCAACCTGACGATCAGGACGCCGTCCTGCAAAGTCTGTGCTGCTGATCTGGCCCGTTCTTTTGCAGATTGAGCGCTTGCCGTAAAGGATAGGGCGACGGCCATTAAAATGATCGGAACAATTTGGCATCTCATGCTTTATGCTTTTGTTATGCTGAAAAAAAATTGCAATTTTGCACCCCTGCGCGAACAAATCGTCCAGACTTCATAAACTTTCTTTTATGACACAATCGGTGGACATAGAAGCGCTCAATCAGCAAATTTACATAGACAGCGCTTTTGTAGCCAAATTAAATGAAGAAACAGCAAAAGTCATCGTCGGCCAACAATACATGATCGACCGTTTGCTGCTCGGATTGCTCACCAGAGGGCATATCCTGCTGGAGGGTTTGCCCGGCCTGGCCAAAACCCTGGCGATCAAAAGTCTGTCAAAGGCGATTGACGCCAAATTCAGCCGGATACAATTTACGCCTGATCTGCTCCCGGCGGATATCATCGGAACCATGATCTACAACCCCAGCAAAAACGAGTTTTCCGTCCGGAAAGGCCCGATCTTTGCCAACTTTATTCTTGCCGATGAGATCAACCGGGCCCCGGCCAAGGTGCAGAGCGCATTACTCGAAGCGATGCAGGAACACCAGGTCACAATAGGGACCGAATCCTATTTTCTTGAAGAACCCTTCCTGGTGCTGGCCACCCAAAACCCCATCGAACAAGAGGGGACTTACCCGCTCCCGGAAGCCCAGGTGGACCGCTTCATGCTCAAAGTCAAGATCACTTATCCAAACAAGGAAGAAGAACAGGAAATTATCCGGCGGAACCTGAAGAGCGACCAGTTTGAAGAGATCCACAAAGTGGTCAATCCCCAGGAGATTTTAAACGCTCGGGAGTCGGTCCGGAAAGTCTACATGGATGAAAAGATAGAGCGATATATCCTCAATATTGTTTTTGCCACCCGCTTCCCTGCCGAACACGGATTGAAGGACCTGCAGCCGCTTATCAGCTACGGCGGATCACCGAGGGCGAGCATTGCGCTGGCAGCCGCATCCAAAGCTTACGCGTTTTTGCGCCGGCGAGGATATGTGATTCCAGAAGATGTCCGGCAAATCTGTTATGACGTCTTGCGGCACCGGATCGGGTTGACCTTCGAAGCCGAGGCAGAGAACATCACCCAGGAAGACATCATCACCAAGGTGCTGAATACGGTAGAAGTCCCCTAGCCAATGTACAAAAGAAGGTAATGGAAACCAGCGACCTCCTCAAAAAAGTGCGGAAAATCGAGATCAAATCCAAGGGTTTGAGCAATCACATTTTTTCGGGAGAATACCATTCCGCTTTTAAGGGCAGGGGGATGTCGTTCAGTGAAGTGCGCAGTTATCAATACGGGGATGATGTCCGGGATATCGATTGGAACGTGACGGCCCGCACCGGCGAACCCTATGTCAAAGTTTTTGAAGAAGAAAGGGAATTGACCGTGATGCTGCTGGTAGATGTCAGCCAATCTGCTTTTTTTGGAACCGTTGAACAACTCAAAACAGAAATCATTACTGAAATTTGCGCCGTTTTGGCCTTCTCAGCCATCAATAACAATGATAAAGTCGGCGTTCTGTTTTTCTCCGACCGCGTCGAAAAATTTATTCCGCCCAAAAAAGGCCGCCAACATATTTTGAGGATCATCAGGGAACTGATCGACTTTCAACCCATCGGAAGAGGAACCCGTATTGCCGCAGCCCTGGAACATTTTAACAATGCGATCAAAAAACGGTGCATTTGTTTTATTCTGTCTGATTTCCAGGATGCAGACTTCGAATCACCCTTGCGGATCGCGGCCAAAAGGCATGATCTCGTTGGCCTGCAACTGACCGACCCATCGGAAGCCGGACTGCCGGACATCGGCCTTGTCCGGGCCGTCGACCCCGAAACAGGCGCATTGCAATGGGTGGATACTTCTTCAAAGTGGCTGCGGAAAGAATATGCTGACCGGTTTCGGCGCAATTACCAGTACTTTAAAACCGTATTTGTGAAATGCGGCGCAGACCAGATTTCCATTCGGACGGACGAATCATACGTGAAAGCGCTTCAAAGATTCTTTCAGAAACGAATGGGATAACCCTAATCAGGGGATGGAACGAATTTTTGGAATGAAAAATATCTTGCTCATATCGGGGTTGTGCATGGGGTTGTCGCCCGCTTTCGGGCAGGCAACGATCAAAGCCGCATTGGACAGCAGTCGCATTCTGATCGGCGATCAGATAAAACTGCATTTTGATATTTCCCTGGATAAGAAGGCCCAACTCCTGGATGTTGATTTTTCCGTAATTGACTCGACCAAGGGTATTGAAGTACTCGAGTCCAGGGAGCTTCAGGAAACCCCTTCCGAATCGGAAAAACTTTATTTTACCGACTATAAACTGACCTCTTTTGACTCGGGCTATTACCGGATCCCGCCGGTGGTCATGCATTACCTCTACAATGGGGATACCGGACGGGTGCAAACCAACGAACTGGCGATTTGGGTCAGGACCATTCCCATTCAATCGGATACTACCCAGGTAATGCCCATCAAGCCGATCCTTACCGAACCGCTGAAATTCCGGGATTTTATGCCCTATATTTTGATCGGAATCAGCGCTGTTCTGATCGGATTATTGGTCTATTGGCTGGCCAGAAAAAACAAACCCGGGCAGCCCGAACTTCCTCCAACCATGCCGCCTCCGCACCAGATCGCGCTCAGCAGGTTACGCGCACTGGAAAAAGCCCAGCTCTGGCAAAAAGGCGAGCTCAAAAACTATTACACCCAACTTACGGAAATCATCAGGGAATATGTCGAGGGCCGGTTTAACGTGCCTGCCCCGGAATTGACCACAGAAGAAACATTGGAGCTGTTAAAACGCCAAACCCTGAGCAACGAGTGGATCACGAATCTGGGGTATTTGCTCAGAAGCGCCGATCTGGTGAAATTTGCAAAGGCTGAACCCGGGATTTCTCTTCATACAGAATTCCTGAAAAACGCAGTGGATTTTGTCCACGCTACCCGGGAGGCAGATCCGGCGCCGAATGACAGGCAAGAAAATCAAACCGCACTTTCCGGGTTTTTACCTGTGGTAATGGTCGGAGGATGGCAAATTGCCCATCCCTGGTTTTTACTGCTCCTGGTGTTCATCCCGCTTCTGGGTTGGTTTTATGCCAAAAATATCACAAGAAGATACTCCAGTATCCGGATACCTTCCCTTGGAGGATTGAACGCCGGATCTATCCGGACCAGATTGCGCCCCTTGCTGCCATTTTTCAGGGCAATTGCTTTCGCCTTGCTGGTCATTGCGCTGGCGCGTCCGCAGAAAATGCTCAAGGAGGAAAATATCACAGCAGAAGGTATTGATATCGCCCTTGCCATGGACTTGTCGAGCAGCATGCTCGCTCAGGATTTTCAACCCAACAGATTGGAAGTCAGCAAAAGGGTAGCAAGGGATTTTGTAGCCAAAAGACCCTATGACCGCATAGGTGTAGTTGTTTTTGCAGGAGAAGCATACACACAATGTCCTTTGACAACCGACCACAGCATTCTTGATTTTTTTCTGGCCAAACTGGAATGCGGGTTATTACGCGACGGTACAGCAATCGGCATGGGGCTCGCCACGGCAGTGAACCGCCTTCAGGACAGCAAAGCCAAAAGCAAAGTGATCATTTTATTGACGGACGGAGTCAATAATACCGGATATCAGTCCCCGGAACTGGCCGCCCGCCTGGCAAAAGAACTGGCCATTAAGGTTTATACAATAGGGGTGGGTTCGATCGGTGAAACCCTCATTCCTGTCAGCCGCAGCAACGACGGCAGGTATATTTTTGACATTGCAAGAGTAGAAATTGACGAAGAACTGCTCCAGGAAATTGCCGATATGACCGGCGGGAAGTATTTCCGGGCCCAGGATGCTGAAAGCCTTGAACGGATCTATCAGGCGATTGATGAACTGGAAAAAACAGAAATTGAGGTTACAACGATCAAACGGTACAGCGAAGAATACCACTACTTTATGTTTTGGGGCCTGTTTTTTCTCCTTTTGGAGTTGGTGTTGCGGTATACCTGGTTGAGGACTGCCCCGTAACCATGAGTCATCCAGAATTTTTTGCTCCTGACATCATCAATCATCAATCATCAATCATCAATCAAATATTTTTTTATTGATGATTTAAGATTACACCGCGCCGGGGCGCGGTGATTGTTGATGTTTTCCCGTTGCCGCAACGACCGCCGCCCTTTTCAAACGGCTGTTTTTCCGAAGGTACAAAGGACGCTTGGAGAACCCCTTTCCCCTTAAAGTTCATCCCGAACTCCGGCTATGCCAAAATTCGGGATGACTTATGTTTGGTTTTTGAGGGAACAAGAGGTTATAGGGGGATCAGGATGCCGGCGCTCAGGCCTAAACCACGGTTGGTAACCTTATCATCGGCAACCGGTATTTTATATACTTCCGTAAAACCATGTTGGTAACGGACATCGGTGAAGATCTTCCCGAATCCTGCGTCGATGCTCAGGCCTGCACCGGCAACGGCGCTGATTTCCCAGCGGTTAAAATCGTTCAGGTTATCCAGGTTAATATCCATCGACCCCAGGTCAATATCCAGCAATACTTTTGCTTTCGTATCGATCTTTCCAGAAAGCGCGTAGGCGACAGCCGGCCCGGCCATCACATGGAATTTGAATAATTCGCCGCCAAATTCATATTTCGCCAGAACAGGCATGCTCAGGTAACTGAAACGGGTTTCGGATTTAACGCCGACGGGAAGCTGGGCGCCAAACAGCGCAGCATCCAGCCCTTCGTCAAGTGCAAATCCTTGTTGCTGGTAATTCAATTCAGGTTGAATGGCAAAACGATCCGTCAGCTTGATTTCAGCAACGGCGCCGATCTGAAAACTCTCAACGGCTTTGAAATTGGGCGTAAGGCTTTCCAATGCTTCGGTCTGGTGGACATTGGTCCAGGTCATGCCGCTTCTGATCCCCAAAGAGCTTTGCGCCTGCGCGCCAAAGGCAAGGCCTGCAATCAGGAGGGCTGTCATCCACTTTCGTGTACTATTCATCGTTTTTTGTTTGGTGATCATTTTAATTTCCAGCCGCTAAGTTGAGCGCAAAAAATGTTAAGGTGCGTTAAGTGAAGGTTAGGCATATTTTAAAACTTGCGACCCTCGCCCCCTCTCTTTTAAATTGTGCTAAAATCTCTTAAAATCTGTTATGGTTTCCTTTGAGGATTAATCGCCCTGGAATCAGTAACTTTGTAAAAAGTATTTAAAAATGAAACGAATTCATCCTTTTATGTTGCCGGTCCTTTTTATGGTTTTGTTGCTGCAACAGGCTTGTGGGCAAACGGGTCAGGCAAAACCCGGACCTGCCAAAAACCCCATTCAACCGCAGGCTTCTTTCCAAAATCTCGATGTCGCGGCCTTTAAAGCCAAAATCAAAGAAGCCGGCGTTGTTATACTGGATGTGAGAACACCGGGGGAGATTGCCAAAGGAAAAATTGAAGGCGCCGAGGAAATGGATTACAAAGACCCGGGTTTTGCAGAAAAGATCAAATCTTTGGATAAAAACAAAACTTACCTGATCTACTGCGCGTCCGGCGGCCGCAGCGCCAAAACCTGCAATATGATGGCAGAAAGCGGATTCACGGGTTTGTATAACCTCAAAGGCGGGTATGCCGCCTGGAGTGCGGCGGGTTCAGATGAATAAATTATTTTTCAGGATTTGTTTTTTGTTTGTGACCGGGGTTGTGACTCAGGAAACCGGGACTTGTCAGTCAAACCTCCTTTCAGCAGGAGGAACAGATGGCATCGGCCCAGTTGAAAACGGTGTCGTTGACGAACACGGGGCCATCATCCGGGGCGATACGACCCGGATGATCATCCACCTCGCATTTACCGGGCATGAATTTGCCGATGGCGCCGGTGTGATTGCTGCAACCCTGAAGAAACAACGCGTTAAGGCGTCCTTCTTTTTTACCGGGGATTTCTGCCGGCAATATGCACGGATTGTGAAAAAATTGAAAAAATCAGGGCACTATATCGGCCCGCATTCCGACAAACACCTGCTGTATTGCGATTGGGAAAACCGGGATTCTCTGCTCGTCTCAAAACCGGAGTTTATGTCCGACCTCCAAAACAATTATACCGCACTTGGGCAACTCAATATTCCAAAGTCCAAAGCCGGCATTTTTATGCCGCCGTATGAATGGTATAATGCCAGGATTGTGGAGTGGGGCAAAGAAATCGGTGTGAAGACGGTCAATTTTACGCCCGGCACCTCATCCAACGCAGATTATACAACCCCGGACATGCCCAATTACCGAAGTTCCGAAACCATCTATCAGCGGATACTCGCCTTTGAAAAAGAGTCGGCCAACGGATTGAACGGGTTTCATCTGCTGATCCATATTGGTACGGATCCCAAAAGAAAGGATAAATTATATGACCGGTTGGAGGAACTGATAAAATATCTGAAAACCAAGGGCTACCGGTTTGAGGCCTTGAAATAAAAAAGGGATAAACCAGTACAACCGGTCTATCCCTTCCGGAAACGGTTTCCTGAAAATTACATCATATCGTCATACATCCCGCCACCGCCGCCAGGCATGGCCGGAGCCGCTTCTTTTTTAGGCTTTTCATTGATGGAGCAAGCGGTTGTCAGCACCATCCCAGCGATCGAACCTGCGTTTTCCAGGGCAATCCTGGTTACTTTGGCGGGATCGATCACGCCGGCTTTTTTCAGGTCCTCGTATTCGTCTGTCCGGGCGTTATAGCCGAATGATCCCTTTTCGGACAATACTTTGTGGATCACAACGGAGGCCTCAGCGCCTGCATTGGCAGCAATATTGCGGATGGGTGATTCAAGTGCTTTACGGACAATATCAATACCGATGTTTTCATCTTCGTTGACGCCTTTGAGCCCTTTCAAGGCAGCGATTGCGCGAAGCAGCGCCACGCCGCCACCGGTCACGATGCCTTCTTCAATCGCTGCGCGTGTAGCGTTCAGCGCGTCGTTCACCCGGTCTTTTTTCTCTTTCATTTCCACTTCGGTCGCTGCGCCTACGAACAAAACCGCAACGCCGCCGGCTAATTTGGCCATTCGCTCCTGCAATTTTTCTTTATCGTAATCGCTGGTCGTCGTGTCAATTTGTTGTTTGATCTGATTGGTGCGCGCTTTGATCATTTCCGGCATGCCTTTCCCGTTCACCACGGTGGTATTGTCTTTGTCGATGACAATTTTTTCGGCCTGTCCGAGCTGGTCCACGGCAACATTTTCCAGTTTATACCCTTTTTCTTCACTGATCACCGTACCGCCGGTAAGAATGCCGATATCTTCCAGCATGGCCTTGCGCCGGTCGCCAAAAGCAGGCGCTTTGACGGCAACAACCTTCAGACTGCCGCGCAGGCGGTTGACAACCAACGTGCCCAATGCCTGGCTTTCCACATCTTCAGCAATGATCAGGAGCGGGCGCCCCATCTGCACCACTTTTTCCAGGATCGGCAGAATATCCTTCATATCGCTTACCTTTTTGTCTGTGATCAGGATAAGCGGGTTTTCATACTCGACCTTCATGTTTTCCGCGTCCGTGACAAAGTAAGGCGACAGGTACCCCCGGTCGAATTGCATACCGGTCACTTCCTCTACATAGGTATCTGTGCCCCGCGCTTCTTCCACGGTGATTACACCTTCGGTGCTCACCCGTTTCATGGCGCCCGCAATCAGAGCCCCGATCTCCTCATCGTTGTTGGAGGAAACCGTAGCAACCTGCTGGATCTTGTCAAAGTCGTTCCGGATCACTTCAGCCTGGGATTTGAGGTTTTCGACCGTGGCTTTTACTGCCTTGTCGATCCCTCTTTTCAAATCCATCGGGTTGGCGCCGGAAGTTAGGTTTTTCAATCCGGCCGAGATCATTGCCTGAGCAAGAACGGTGGCTGTCGTCGTGCCGTCGCCAGCCGCGTCATTGGTTTTGCTCGCCACCTGTTTGACCAGTTGGGCGCCCATGTTCTCTACCGGATCATCCAGTTCGATCTCTTTTGCAACGGTTACGCCGTCCTTGGTTATTTGCGGTGCGCCGAAGCTTTTTTGCAGAACCACATTTCTTCCTTTTGGCCCAAGGGTGACCTTCACCGCGTTGGCCAGTTTGTCGACGCCCTTTTTGAGTTTTTCCTGGGCGTCCGTATTGAATGCAATTTCCTTAGCCATTGTAACAGTTTTTTCGCTTAAATTAAAGAATGATTAAAATGTCGTCTTCGCGCATGATCAGGTATTCCTGTCCATCAAAAACTACTTTCTGACCCGCGTATTTCCCGTACAATACGGTATCGCCTACCTGCACGGTCATCAAATTTCCCTCTTTGCCAGGGCCCACGGCCACTACCTCGCCCCGTTGGGGTTTCTCTTTAGCCGTGTCGGGGATAATAATACCTCCCACGGTCACTTCTTCGGCTGGCGCTGGTTTGATTACTACGCGGTCGTTAATGGGTTTCATACCGACTTTACTCATAACAAATACAGATTTGATTGGAATGTGAAACAAAATTTGAAAATGATCCATAAACCGGCACTTGAAATCCTCGCCGGAAGGTTTTCGATTGCCTATCATCAAATTCGGTTCCAATGCTGAAAATTGCTCCGCAAAAAGACAATTTTACCCGGCATCCTGACATTTTGGCGTAAAAAACAGAAACTTCCGGACAGGCCGGTCAGACTTGGTCAATCAGGAACAATTGAGATGACGCGGTCATAACTCAATCCGGTGAAAATACCCATCACTCTGGGCCCTTGTATGTTGGATATGATGGGCGAGGGCTGTGCAAAAGGATTTCCGTTGGAACTGACCGCAAATTGAACACTTTCCAAAAACTCAAAGTAGGCCTTTTCAATATGAAAAATGGTATTGATTATGGTATCCCCGCGGCCGTAATCGTAAGAGGTGCCAAAAACGATCGTGCGCTCTACAAACCGGTCATCCGCCGTAAAATCCTGATCGGGGACGGTGTCCAGACTCGAATGTTGGATCATCCGCCTGTAATAATTGTGCTCGTCGGGAATATCGGTGAAATAGGTCAATACCCGGGCAAGGGTATCCGTATCATCAAATTCAATGACCACACTGTCAATCTTTACCACAGGCATGATACGGGTTGTGGCTGTGAGTACTTCTCCGTCCCGGGTGATGATTTCCAGGTCATAAACCTGACCGGTTCCGGCGGGGACCAGCTCGGGACTGAAGTAATTGAAAAGCTTTTTGGTGATCGGATTAAACGCCAGTTGGTTTTGGAGTGTAAATACCTTGTTGGCAGACTTGATCCTGACTTCCGCCCCGTCCACCAGGAGTTGATCCAGAAACTCGAGGTTGTCTTCCGGAATCGGATCAAAGTACCCGGACGTGCGGGAGAGGAGCAAATTGAACGGCAATCCGGGTTGCAGGTAACATTCAACAACATATCTTTCTTCCGTTTCGGGAAGTTTGATTTCGATCTCCTTTTCAAGGTTGCAACCCCAAAAAGCAAAAAGCAGAACGCCCGGCATGTATTGGAGAATGGTGCGCATGGTTTTTAAAATTTAAAATTCCAGGTTAAAGACGGCAATATTGGGAATAAGGAAACTTGTTTTGCAGCGATCCTTTCCGGAATCTGGAAGGTGACATCGCCGCCGTCCACTTCTCTGAAAGTCGGTTCGAAATAAAGGAAAAAAGTATTTCTTCGGTCATAGGCGTTTACTACACTGAAGGTCAGGTCGCTCTCTCCCCATTTGGGAAAGAATCGCCAAACCAGGCCC
Organism: uncultured Lewinella sp.; assembly: GCA_964558465.1. Classification (GTDB taxonomy): domain Bacteria; phylum Bacteroidota; class Bacteroidia; order Chitinophagales; family Saprospiraceae; genus JACJYC01. The sequence continues at coordinate 68,762 of CAZLEF010000023.1, forward strand.
AGGTCCAACCGGTGATAGGCCGGCAGGCGATAATTATTCCTGTCCCGGTAGTCGGGGACCACGGGCTGCAACGGACCGCCGGACACGTCCTGAAAGGTCCACCTGGATACGGGCAGCCACCGCAGGTCGCCCGATCCATAGACAAAAGTTGCCGTAGCGGAAAGCCGCCGGTTGAAATCAAAGATGGCCACCACGGAAACATCGTGCCTTCGGTCATAGACCGGCGAAAAATACCCGGTCTGTGCAAATTGGCCATCCGGATCAAGGGTTTTGAATTCACCCCGCTCGGAAAACGCCAGGGTGTATCCGATCCAGCCGGTCAGTTTGCCTTCTTTTTTCTCAATGCTCACCTCAAGGCCGTAACCCTGGCCTTTGCCAACGGCAAATTCCTCTTCCAGGTTGTCATTAGCGAACAATTGGGCCGCATCAACAAATTCAAGCTGGTTATCAAGCCTTTTATAATACCCTTCTATGGTGAGGAAATACCGGCTTCCTAAAAGATGGGAAAAACCCGCCGCGACCTGGTCTGACCGCTGTGGTTGAACGGCGGAAGTTGATGGATACCAGATATCGGTAGGCAATGTCACCCCCGCATTTGCAACGAGGTGGAGGTACTGGTACATGCGGGCGTAACTGGCTTTGAACGACCACCGTTCGGTCAGGGTAAAGTTGGAGGAAAACCTGGGTTCAAGCCCCCAATAGGTTTTTGAGCCGGTGTTAAATCCGCTCAAACGAAGTCCGGCATGGATTTTAATATCGGGCGTCGCCATCCACTCATCGGAAAAGTAGGCGCCCCACTCCCATGCATTGAAATGCTGACCGGATGAAAAATTAACTACGCCGTCTGTGCTGCCGGCCCGAAGCCGGCCTACCGTAAAATCGTGGTTGGTTATCTGCGCTCCGAATTGAAGTTCATGACGGGGGTTGACCGCATAATAAAAATCGGATTTGAAGTTGGCGTCCCGGATATTGGACCCCAGATTGAAAGAGAATCCTGTTAACTGGTTTTTTATGTTGTATTGGTAGTCGGAATAGGTGAAAGTGGTATTGGAAAAGATTTTTGGGGAAAACTCGTGGTTCCAGCGCAACGTTCCTGTGGCGTTGCCCCAATCAAAATCGAAATCAAAAAAACTGCCGTCAAAACCAAAAACATCCCGGCCGAAATACCCGCTGATGAAAAGCCGGTCTTTTTCACCGAGTTTGAAGTTGATCTTGGTGTTCAGATCATAAAAAAAGTAATCGGGGATCGGATTGTAATCCGGGTCGCCTTCCTTTGATTGATTGACTGCCCGGGTAAAAATATCTACGTAGGTGCGTCTTCCTGACACGATGAAAGAAGAATTTTCTTTTTCAATCGGGCCTTCCAGCGTCAGCCGGGAGGAGATCAGACCGATGCCGCCCGAACCGGCAAACCGTTTGTTATTCCCTTCTTTCAATTTGACGTCGATCACGGACGAGAGCCTGCCGCCATATTGGGCCGGGAACCCGCCTTTGTACAATTTGAGATCTTTGACGGCGTCGGTGTTGAAGGTGCTGAAAAAACCGAACAGGTGATTGGGGTTGTAAACCAGCGCTTCATCCAGCTCGATCAGGTTCTGGTCGCTGGCGCCGCCCCGGACAAATAACCCCGTTGTACCTTCCGAACCCGAGGGAATGCCCGGTTTTAATTGGATTGTCTTCAGGATATCCGTCTCGCCGAACAAGGCCGGCAGGGTTTTTACTTCTCGGGTTGAAATAGCTTCCACGCTCATTTCCGTCGAATTCAACTGGTCTTTAAAAGAGTTCGCCTTCACGGTAACCTCTTCCAATTGAATGCCGCTTCCGAGTTCAACATCAAGATGGACGTCTTTAGTCAGCAATAGCGTCAAATACCGGGTTTGGAACCCTACAAAACTGAATTCCAGACGGACCGAATCTCCCCCGGGCAGGCTGATAGAATAAAAGCCGTATTCATTGGTGGTAGCGCCCCGACCGGAAGCGGCAGAAAAAACGGTGGCGCCGATCAGGGTTTCTCCGTTTTCCTGGTCCAGAATTTTGCCGCTAACGGTAAAAACGTCCTGGGCTTGCGGCAAAAAGGGCAAAAAACAAAAAAAAATGACAAGTTGACAATGCTTCATACATCCGGGTTTGGACTTAGATGAAATGCTTACTTTGTAAAAAGGTTTCAAACGGATAACGGATATTTAAAGATTGTCTTATTCCCGGGATATGAATTCCCGGATTTTACTTAAATTAGCCCAAAAAGAAATGACGCGCAAACTCTGGAATTACATTCCTGCAAATCAGGAAAAGGTGGATGATTTGCATCAAAAACTGGGGATTCACCCCATCTTTTGCCGGCTTTTGGTGCAAAAAGGGATTGAAAACGCCGAAGATGCCCGGTTCTTTTTTAAGCCCGATCTGAATTTGATCCACGACCCTTTCCTGATGAAAGATATGGACCGGGCGGTTGAAAGGCTTGCCCACGCTTTGGAAACCGGTGAAAAAATCCTGCTTTACGGCGATTACGATGTCGACGGCGCCACGGCTGTCGCCCTGATGTATAGCTATCTCGGGCAAATCGGGGCGGCACTGGACTACTACATCCCTGACCGGTATAAAGAAGGGTATGGGGTTTCGTTTGAGGGGATAGAATACGCCCGGGATAATGGCGTAGACCTCATCCTTGCAATGGATTGCGGCATTACGGCTGTCAAACAGGCAGATATGGCCCGTTTATTCGGTATAGACATGATCATTTGCGATCACCACCTTCCGGAATCCCGGTTGCCGGACGCTGTCGCCGTCTTAGATCCCAAAAGACCCGGCTGCTGCTATCCGTTCAAGGAGTTAAGCGGATGCGGGGTGGCTTTTAAACTTGCACAAGCGCTTTCCATTCGACGGGGAACCGGCCTTGAACCTTTGAAAGACCTTTTGGACCTGCTGGCCATCAGCATAGCGGCCGATATTGTACCGATGGAAGGTGAAAACCGGATTTTTACCTATTTTGGCCTTCAATTGCTCAACAAAGGTAAACGTCCGGGGTTGTCAGCGCTGGTCAAAGAGAGCAAACGCAATTATCCTTTGTCTGTAAACGATATTGTTTACGGTATTGCGCCGATGCTCAACGCTGCGGGCAGATTGGCAGATGCGGATGCCGCTGTCAAATTGTTGTTGGCCCGTGAAAAATCCGTTGCATCCGATCTGGCCAAAGTGTTATCCCAAAGGAATCTGTTGAGGCGCGATTTTGACCGCAGGACGACCGAAGAAGCCATCGAAGCCTTTTTGGGGCTGGAAGGATGGGAGGATCGCAAAAGTCTGGTACTTTTCCAACCACATTGGCATAAAGGCATTGCAGGGATCGTCGCATCCAGGATGGTTGAACAATTTTACCGGCCGGCGATCATCCTGACCCAATCGGAAGGCAGGATCACTGGGTCTGCCCGGTCGGTAAAGGACTTTGATCTGTACTCAGCGCTGAAAGCCTGCGAAGACCTGCTGATCAATTTTGGAGGACATAGCCATGCGGCGGGTTTAAGCCTGTTTCAGGAAAACCTGCAGGTTTTTCAGAACCGGTTTGAGGCGATTGTACAATTGAACCTTCGACCGGATCAGTTGGCAGAACAGATTCCCATTGCAGGTGACCTTGATCTGGCAGATATTACCTTTAAATTTTGGCGGGGCCTGAGCCAGTTTGCACCTTTCGGCCCGGGCAACCGGCAGCCGGTTTTTGTCAGTAAACAGGTGAGGGATACCGGGTATTCTGCCTTGTTAAAAGACAACCATCTCCAGATATCCATCAAACAATCCCGCGATCTGTCGATCGGTGGGATCGGCTTTGGTTTGGGAAATTATTTTGATCGGGTAAAAACCGGACAACCCTTCGATATTTGTTACACGGTTCAGGAAGATACCTGGAAAGGGCAGGCCAGGATCCGGCTGATGGTGAAAGACCTTAAATTCGAATAATAAACAGTTGAAAACATGGAAAAATTCAATGTTTCCGGAGCGCCTCGTCCGGTTGGATTATATCCGCACGCAAGGCAGGTCGGCGACCTGCTTTTTCTTTCCGGCATCGGGCCGCGCGACCCGGAAACCAACCAGACGCCGGGTTTAAAACGCACTGAATCCGGCTTTTACCAGGAATTCGACTTTGCTACCCAATGTCGCAGCGTGTTCCAAAATTTGCGCACCATCCTGGAAGGAAGCGGCGCCCGGTGGGAAAACCTGGTGGATGTAACGGTTTACCTGACCAACCTGCAAAGGGATTTTACCACTTACAACGCCATTTACGCCGAGTATTTTAAAGAGGTGATGCCCTGCAGGACCACCATCGGCATTGATTCCCTGCCGGCGCCCATTGACATAGAGGTAAAAGCCATTGCCTGGTTGGGAAAATAGAGGCGCAATTCCCGGGTTCCTTATTCATTCCTTACCTTTGCCCTTCACTATTTTAGCAGCTATGCTGGCCAAGCGTATTATTCCATGCCTGGACATCAAGGAAGGCAGAACTGTCAAGGGTATAAATTTTGTCGACCTTCGCGATGCGGGCGACCCCGTCGAATTGGGGGCGTTGTACAGCGATCAGGGCGCCGATGAACTGGTGTTCCTGGATATTACCGCCACCCATGAGAAGCGAAAAACCCTGGCAGCGCTTGCCCGGCAGATTGCAGCTAATTTAAGCATCCCGTTTACCATCGGCGGTGGCATTGGCTCTCCTGGCGATGTGGAAGCATTGCTCCATGCCGGCGCCGATAAGATCTCCGTCAACTCTGCCGCGGTTCGCAGGCCTGCCTTAATAGCGGAACTGGCCAAAAATTTTGGCAGCCAGTTTGTCGTCCTTGCTGTTGATGCCAAAAACCTGGAAGGGGAATGGATGGTTTATCTCAACGGAGGCAGGATCCCGACAAATATCAGGCTGCTCGACTGGGTGAAAGAGGCCGAAAACCTGGGCGCCGGCGAGATCCTGTTTACCTCAATGGATCACGACGGCGTGAAAGAAGGTTTTGCCAATGAAATACTGGCGCAGGTTTCGCAATCGGTTTCGGTCCCGGTGATTGCATCCGGAGGGGCCGGCAAAATGGAACATTTTTACGACGTTTTTACCCGCGGAAAAGCCGACGCAGGCCTTGCCGCCAGTATTTTTCATTTCCAGGAGATCCCGATCCCTGAATTGAAAAGCTATTTATCCGGCAAAGGGATTACCGTTCGGGTATGATTTTACAGATTTTGACAGAAACAATCATGGAAGATTTTTCGAAAACGATAGCAGAACTGGATTTTCAAAAGGGTGATGGATTGTTGCCGGCCATTGTCCAGGATGCCCGTACCGGTATTGTCCTTATGCTGGGGTACATGAACCGGGAAGCACTTGAACAAACCCTCGCAGGCGGAAAAGCGACGTTTTTCAGCCGCAGCAAAAACCGGTTGTGGCAAAAGGGGGAGACTTCCGGTAATTTCCTCAACGTGGTCGACGTAAAAACGGATTGCGACAAAGATGCATTGCTGGTCAAAGCGATCCCTGAAGGCCCGGTTTGTCATACCGGCAGCGACACCTGCTTCGAGGAAGTCAACACAGGGCCTGGATTTTTATCCTATCTGGAAGCCGTTATCCGGGACCGGAGAGCCAACGACCCGGAAACGTCTTACACGGCGTCCCTGTTCCGGAAAGGGATCAATAAGATCGCTCAGAAAGTGGGAGAAGAAGCGGTTGAACTGGTCATCGAAGCAAAAGATGATAACCGGGAGTTATTTCTCAATGAAGCCGCAGATCTTCTTTTTCACTTCCTGGTCTTATTGAATGCCAAAGAGACACCGTTATCCGATGTAATGGCGGTTCTGAAACAAAGGCACAAGTAAATAGCGATGGGGAAGATCTTGCTGGTTTTTATCCTGATTTTATGGGTCGGGTTCAAGGTTTCGGATCCGGCGAATGAAGGCCGTTCCACCGGCAACCGGGTATATGAAAGTCTGTCCCGGCCGGATCACTCCCCGGCTGTTGTAAAACCGGAGGCCGGTATTCCGGATTACGATACCACCCAATGGACGGACCTGGCAAAGGCAGCGCCGGATATCATTTTAGACCTGAAATACGCCTCGAAAGACAACTTCGTAAAAACAAAAATGTACGAATGCGGCCGGTGTTTTTTGCGGCCGCCGGTGGCCAGGGCGATTATCAAAGTCCAGAAAACTTTGAAGGCCCGGAATCTGGGCCTGAAAATGTTTGACTGTTACAGGCCAAGGCCGGTACAATGGAAGCTTTGGGAAAAATTGCCGGATCCCAGATATGTTGCCGACCCGAGGAAGGGCTCCATGCATAACCGGGGCGCTGCTGTGGATTTGGGTTTGACTGATCAAAACGGAAAGGAATTGGATATGGGGACCCCGTTTGATTTTTTTGGAGAACGGGCATACCAAACTTACACCAACTTACCCGACAGTATCCTTCAAAGGCGGCAATTACTCAGGGAAACCATGGCTGCCAACGGCTTCCGGTCGATTCGCACAGAATGGTGGCATTACAATTTTTCGGGGCAACGATTCGAACTCTCCGACATGCTATGGGCGTGCAAAACCAGCAAATGAAACAAACCGTCCCCTTGTGCGTTTTTTCAAGTGATCTTTTTTTCAGAACTTGCAGCCCTTATTGAAAAAAACAGAAAATGCAACAATTTAAATCGGATGTAGAAGCGGTTGACGCATTGGCTGAATCCTACCAGCGCCTGAAGAAGGAAATTGCAAAAGCGATCGTCGGCCAGGATGAAGTGGTAAAGGCCGTGATCATCTCCCTGTTCAGCAATGGCCATAGTTTGCTGGTGGGTGTTCCCGGTCTGGCGAAAACCTTGCTGGTCAGCACGATCTCTGATGTGCTCGACCTCGACTTCAAACGCATCCAGTTCACACCCGACTTAATGCCCTCCGACATCACCGGTTCGGAGATCCTTGACGAAGACCGCCATTTCAGGTTTAACCGGGGCCCGCTGTTCGCCAATATCGTTTTGGCGGATGAGATCAACCGTACACCTCCCAAGACCCAGGCCGCCCTGCTGGAGGCTATGCAGGAGCGGGTTGTAACGGTGAGCGGCCAACGGCATCTGCTGCCCGTACCCTTCTTTGTCCTGGCTACCCAAAACCCGATCGAACAAGAAGGAACCTATCCCTTGCCTGAAGCGCAACTCGACCGGTTCATGTTCAACATTCCGCTCGATTACCCTTCTTATGAAGAGGAGATCCAAGTGGTGAAAGGGACGACAACGATTCAAAACTATCAGTTGAACCATGTTGTAACAGCGCCGGATATCCTGGCCTTCCAGCAACTGATCCGTAAAATCCCGATTGCGGACAATGTGCTTGAATACGCGGTTTCTCTGGCCACTAAAACCCGGCCGGGGACAGCGCGAGCTACCACCATGGTTAACGATTATATCTCCTGGGGGGCGGGCCCGCGGGCGTCGCAGTATCTCGTACTCGGCGCAAAATGTAATGCAGCCATTAAGGGTAAATATTCGCCCGATATCGAAGACGTCCAGGCCATCGCCAAATACGTCCTCCGGCACAGGATTGTCCGAAACTACAAGGCCGAAGCAGAGGGGGTTACAGAGGAACGAATTATTGAAAGTCTCTTTTAATTGATTACTTTTTGGGACCGTTAACCTCAGGCAGGCGCGCTGTCGTATATTTGCGGCAGCGCGTTTGTCGTTTTGCGCCAAAAGGTAAAGAAATTACATCTTTAAAGACAACACGGGATTTTAATGGAAATTCTGTATCTTAAAGCCACAAAACCAATCAACGTCAATGTTTTTCCAAAAATCACAACTTTTCATATTAATGGCCGTCCTTTTGGCAGGGGCTTTTTTCATTGGAGGATGCAGTGCCGAGGTCAGGAGCAGTTTCCAGGCCGCCCCTGTCGCCTATGGCAGGGTCAATCAGGTGGCAGTCATTGCAGATGATGAGGTTTGGAATAGCCCGATCGGTGATACCATTCTGTTTTATTACTCGTCAGCATATCCGATCTTGCCCCAGCCGGAATCTTTGTTTGATCTCATCCACTTTACTCCGTTCGACCTGGAGGCTTCATCGGTCAGGAGGGAAATGAGGACTTATTTCATTGTTGCCGACCTGAGCGATGAGGATTCGCCAACCACCCAAATGGTCCTTAACGATATCGGCAGCGAGAAAGCCCTGGCTTCAAAAAACAACCCCGAACAAAGTACAGCGGTGATGCGGGATAAGTGGGCCTCCGGCCAAATGGTGATTTATCAGTTTGCCCATTCCCGCAACGACCTCATCAACCAGATCATCAAACATTTCCCGGCTGCGGCCAGGCGGATCCATGAATTTGATGAAGATAAAATAAAGGCCACCGTGTATCAGGCCGGAAGAAATACGGATCAGGAAGCGGAGATCAGGTCCAAGTTCGGCGCTGTTGTGGAAATTCCGGCTGATTACGTGCGCGCGATCAGCGACGACCAGGTGATCTGGTTAAGGAAAGAAACCGATTTTCTGAGCAGCAACCTGATGTTTCACAAAGTAAAATATACGGATCAAAGCCAATTATCAAAAGAGGGTATCAGGGCTGTCAGGGATTCACTCGGAAGAAAATATGTGTCCAGTACCCTTCCAGGCACTTATATGAAGATCAATGATGTAGATCTTCCTATGTTCACTTCTGTGAAAACACTCCACAATCGATATTCGCTGGAAGCCCGGGGAATCTGGGAAATTGTGGGGGATTTCATGGGCGGATCCTTTATCAGTTATCTCATTCATGATCCGGAAAAACAGGATCTTTTGTTTGTTGACGGGTTCATCCATGCCCCCGGCAAGGACAAACGGGATTATATGCAAAATCTGGAATGCATCATTTCAACGGTTGAATATTAAAGTTGGATGCATTCATCAAAAATGGTGGTATTATTGCCTGATTTTTCGATCTGAACCAGGTGGTATTACAGGAAGAAGAAATGAAACGTATCGCCATTTTTGCATCCGGAACAGGGAGCAATGCCCAAAAAATAATTGAATACTTCGAAGGAAACAACCGGGTCCGGGTTGATCTGGTTGTTTCCAATAAAGCCGATGCGCCCGTACTGGAGATCGCCAGACGCCACGGCATCGATACGTTCCATATCAATAGGTCCCAATTTTATGAAACGGAAGAAATCCTGACCGAACTGCGCAAAAGATCAATAGACCTGATCGTGCTGGCCGGGTTTTTATGGTTGGCGCCGGCCTATCTGGTCAGGGCTTTCCCAAATCAGATCATCAACATTCATCCTGCCCTCTTGCCGAAATTCGGCGGAAAAGGAATGTATGGCATCCATGTTCATCAGGCAGTTAAAGATGCCGGAGAATCCAGGACGGGAATAACCATCCACTTTGTCAATGAAAAATACGACGAAGGCAGGATCATTTTTCAAGCCGGCTGCGATATTTACCCGGAAGATTCCGTGGAGAGTATAGCCTTAAAGGTCAGGCAATTGGAACATGCACATTTTGCACCGGTCATTGCACAACTTTTGGAGGATTAAACACGTTCAAAACGTGTATTTTGGCATTGTCGTGCTGAATGCTTTATAATCCAAAACCGGTTTGTCTAATTTCAAACACCTACATTATGGTTAAGAAACTGCTCGTATTCGTGATAAGTCTTGCATTTGTTTCAGGTATGCAGGCCCAGGATGGCAATTGGAAAAAACTCCGCAAAACAGGCGATCAATTCATGGCGGAAGGCAATTATTTTGAAGCGGCTCAGGCTTATGAAAAAGCCTGGGAGAAAAAACAAAGTAAAAAAGAGTTGATCTATCAGGCGGCAGAAGCCTATTACCTGGTCAAAGATTATCGGAAAGCTGCCGAATCGTACCAGCATATTCAGGATGATAAAGATCAGGACCCCCTGTTATTGCTGCGTTATGGCCGAAGCCTCAAACAAGACGCCCAATACGACCAGGCAATAGATCAGTTCCAAAAACTGGCCGATACCTATACCGGGCCGGATAAAGCCATTCTCCAGGAAATTCTCGATACCGAGATCAAAGGCGCCAAACTGGCTGCCCAATTGGCGCCTTTGACGGACAGAGGCATCGAACTGACTTTTCCCGGAAAAGGGGTAAACTCGGACGCCAATGAGTTTTCAGCGTTCCCGATCACCGAAGATTTGCTTTATTTTTCTTCTACCATGGGAGGCCCCGCCCGGATTTACAGCTCCCAGCGGCAGGGCAATACCTGGGCAAAAGCCAGCCCTCCGGGCAATTTTCCGGTCATCCAGAATGGTCAATATGCCAACGGTGTGATGGCCCCCGACGGCGAGCGCTTTTATTTTACGATCTGCAGCGACGGTCAATGGAATGACCGGTCAACAAGATGTGAAATATTCGTCATCAAACGGAACGGAGCAGCCTGGTCGCAACCCGAACGCCTGCCGGATTATATCAATGCCGCCGGTATTACCGCCACCCAGCCGTTCCCGGTTCACATCGCAGGCCAGGAGTACCTGTACTTTGTCTCCAACCGCGAAGGCGGCCGCGGCGGACTGGATATCTGGTACACCACCCGCGACCTGGGCGCCAATACCAATGACTTTACTTTCCCGGTCAACCTTGGCCCTACCATCAATACCCTTGGCGACGAAATGACGCCCTATTTCAACCTTGAAGAAGGGACCCTCTATTTTGCCTCCAACGGCCACGAAACCATCGGCGGGTTTGATATTTTTAAAGCCCGCGGCGAAGAAACCGCCTGGAGTCAGATGGAAAATGCAGGCCTTCCTTTGAATTCGAGCGCTGACGATTACGGATATGTTATGTTTGCTTCCAAAAGCGGAGGGTTCCTGACTTCCAACCGTGCTTTCGGCGGAGAAAAAAACAATACCCGCCATTTCGACCTGCTTGAATTCGCCATTGGAGGCCGCAGGATCACGCTGAAGGGAAATGTGTACGACAAAATTTCCGGCGAACTGATGAGCAATGTCAGTGTGACCCTGTACCAGGTTTTTGACGATGGTTCGACCAATATGCTGACCGCCAGGGATTTTCCAAACGGGAGTTATCTTTTTGAGATTTTGCCCAACCGGCAATTCCGGGTAGAGGTGAAGAAACCGGGATACAGCCCGGAGGTGTATTCCTTCAGGACGGATGATCCGAATTCCTTTACTTATGGCCAGCCGGTCTTTCTCAATCTGGGCGACGAAATGACCGATACCAACGAACCTGTTGCAGGAACGGGACGTGATAACCGACCTGTAAATGACCGCCCGGGCAACCCCGTTCGCCCAACCGCCGAACCTGGTACTACCTACACTGCAAGGGGTACGGCGCCTAAAGATAACCTGGAATACACAACGACCGCGCCTAAGCACAACGGGGTTTATTTCAAAATTCAATTGGCCGCAGTCAAACAATACAAACCGGGCCACGCCAAATTTGCCAAAGTGGAAAGCCTCGGCAGGGTTGATACAGAAGAACTCATTGGCTCAGGCTTGGTTCGGGTATTGTTAGCCGACTTTTTTTCCGAATCGGACGCCAGGGATGCGCTCGGACAGGTCAAGTCTGGTGGGTTCCCGGAAGCTTTTATCGTCAAATACGAGGACGGGGTCCGGTATGGTAAAGTGAATTTAAAATAACCCGGCTAATGAAGGACAATCCCCTGTAAAAACACCTTCTCTTCATTTCGTTTTTCCGCGCCTGCCTTCGGGCTTTTCTCAGCGGCAGGCGCGGAAAACCTCCTTTGATTCAATTCTCTTTATTTCGCAGGCTTAAATTCTTGCCAAAATCCCCTAATTTTGCGCCTCCGGAACTAATTTTTCATTTGAATCCTTAAGGAATAAAATAAATTCCATGATCAACATCCGCTTCCCTGACGGTCAGGTCAGGTCGTACGAAAAAGGCGTATCGGCAATGGACATTGCGCTGTCGATCAGCGAAGGCCTTGCGCGAAATGTGTTGTCGGCAAAAATCAACGGCGAGGTTTGGGACGCGAACAGGCCCATCCATCAGGACGCATCCGTCCAGTTGCTCACCTGGAACGACGTCGAAGGCAAAGCCACTTTCTGGCATTCCTCCGCTCACCTGATGGCTGAAGCGCTCGAAGCGCTTTACCCCGGCATAAAATTTGGTACCGGCCCGGCTGTTGAAAACGGCTTTTATTACGACGTTGATCCCGGCGACCGCGTAATCTCGGCGGATGATTTCCAGAAGATCGAAGATAAAATGCTGGAACTGGCCCGCAACAAAAACGACTATGACCGCAAAGAAGTGAGCAAGGCCGACGCCATTCAATATTTTAAGGAAAAAGGCGACGAATACAAACTTGAACTCCTGCAAGACCTGGAGGACGGGCAAATCACCTTTTACCAGCAGGGCAATTTTGTGGACCTTTGCCGCGGCCCGCATATTCAGAATACCGACCGCATCAAGGCCGTAAAACTGATGAAAATAGGCGGCGCGTACTGGCGCAACAACGAGAAAAACAAGCAGTTGACGCGGGTGTACGGCATTACTTTCCCCAAACAAAAGGAACTGACGGATTACCTTGAATTACTGGAGGAAGCCAAAAAACGGGACCACCGCAAACTGGGGGCCGAACTCGAGTTGTTCATGTTCTCCGAAAAAGTGGGCCCAGGCTTGCCCATTTGGCTGCCAAAAGGTACTCGTCTCCGGGAACGCCTGATGAATTTCCTGAAAACCGAGCAGGAAAAGCGTGGATACCAACTGGTCATTACCCCGCATATCGGTCAAAAACAGCTCTACGTCACTTCCGGGCATTGGGAAATGTATGGTAAGGATAGCTTCCGGCCCATCAGCACGCCCAAGGAAGGGGAGGAGTTTATGCTCAAACCCATGAACTGCCCCCACCACTGCGAAATTTTTGCCAACCGGCCCCGGTCATACAAGGAATTGCCGCTGAGAGTCGCCGAATTCGGTACGGTCTACCGCTACGAACAGAGCGGAGAATTACACGGCCTTTCCCGTGTCCGCGGGTTCACCCAAGACGATGCCCATTTATTCTGCACCCCCGACCAGCTCAAGGAAGAATTCCTCAACGTGCTCGACCTCACGACGACGGTCATGGACAAAATGGGCTTCGGCGATTTCACAGCTCAGATCTCCCTGCGCGATCCGGATAACCCCGGAAAGTATATCGGGTCGAAAGAAAACTGGGAAAAAGCCGAGCGCGCTATCATCGAAGCCGCGGCAGAAGCCGGCCTGAAAACGGTGACGGCCCTGGGTGAAGCCGCTTTTTACGGCCCCAAGCTCGATTTTATGATCAAGGACGCCCTTGGCCGCCAGTGGCAATTGGGCACCATCCAGGTGGACTACAACCTGCCCGAACGCTTCCAGTTGGAATATATCGGCCCCGACAACCAGCCCCACCGCCCCGTCATGATCCACCGGGCGCCATTTGGCTCCATGGAGCGGTTCATCAGCATCCTGATCGAACATACCGGCGGCAAATTCCCGCTCTGGCTCACGCCCGACCAGTTTGCCGTGTTGCCCATCAGCGACAAGTACAACGAACAGGCCAAAAACGTGGAGCGACTGCTCGGCGCCTACGATATCCGCGGATTTGTGGACGACCGCAGCGAAAAGATCGGCCGCAAGATCCGCGATACGGAAATGAAAAAGGTGCCTTTTATGCTGATCATTGGTGAAAAGGAAGCCGAAACCGGAGAAGTTGCCGTGCGCAGGCAGGGAGAGGGCGATATCGGAACGATGTCGGTGGAGGCGTTTGTTACTTATTTTAAAGGGTTGCTTTAGTCCCGGATGTTTTGCGAAAATTCGCTGCAAAACCAGTAACTTCGCCCGATGAGCGCAAAATCCCAAAACGAGCGGATCATTTTCGGGCTAAAGGTGAAGCAACTCCGCCAGGAGCGCGGTTTGTCGTTTGCCGAACTGGCCGAACAAACCCAGATGTCCATTTCTTACCTCAATGAAATAGAGAAAGGGAAAAAATACCCCAAAGAAGATAAAGTGGATATTCTGGCGGCCGCCCTCGGGGTCGAACCCACCCAGTTGACCTCTCTTGAACTCGAACGCAACCTGGCGCCGGTTAACGACCTGCTTCAATCCAACTTCCTTAACGAATTGCCGCTCGACTTGTTCGGCATCGAACTTTCCAAGGTGGTGGAGATCATCGCCAACGCGCCTCTGAAGGTGGGAGCATTTATCTCTACCCTGTTAGAATTGTCGCGGAATTATGCCTTGCACGAGGAGCATTTTTATTTCGGCGCCTTACGGTCGTTTCTGGAGTTGAACCACAACTATTTCCAGGGGATTGAAGACAGCGTTGCGGATTTTTGCCAGATCCATCACGTGCCGGAAGAACGACCACTGAGGGCCGAATGGCTGGCAAACGTGCTGGAGGAAAAGTTCGGTTACAGGATCGTTCCGGCCGGCCTGGACGCCTACCCCGACCTGCGCGATTTCCGGGCTGTTTTTTTGCCCGAAACCCGGGAATTGCTTCTGAACAGCAAACTGAGCCCGTTGCAGAAATCCTTCCAGTTCGGCAAAGAACTGGGCTTTCAGGTCATGCATAAAACCGAACGAGCCTATACCTCCTCATTGCTCCGGCCGCGGGATTTTGAAGAGGTACTCAACCACGCGCAGGCCACGTATTTTTCGGTTGCTCTGCACATGCCGTTGAAACCGTTTGTGGAAGAAGTCCGCGCTTTTTTTGCCAAATCCCGCTGGGACGGCGACGCGCTGCTGGCCATTATGCGCCGGTACGAGGTTTCGCCGGAGATGTTTTTCCATCGTCTGACCAACGTCCTGCCCAGGTTCCTGAACCTGCCAAAATTGTTTTTCCTCCGTTTTTTGCACGATCCGGAAAAAGACCTGTTCGAGATCGACCGCGAGTTGCACCTCAGCCGGCGGCACCATCCGCACGGCAACGCTCTGCTCGAACACTACTGCCGGCGGTGGGTGTCGCTGTCGCTGCTCAAGGATTTGCGCAATATGCAGTTGGCCGGGAAATTCGCCGATACACTTGCGGGCGCACAGCGATCTCGCTTCCTGGGGGCCGAGGATGAATACCTCTGTTTTACCTTGGCCCGGCCGGCCTATCCCTCCCCCAACAGGAACGTGAGCGTCACCCTTGGCCTCCTGGTCACGCCCGAACTGAAAGAGACGATCCGGTTCTGGAACGACCCCGCCATCCCGGTCCGCGACGTGAACCAGACCTGCGAGCGCTGCCCCCTCACCGATTGCGCCGAACGGGCGGCCCCGGCGACGGTATATGAGAAGCGGGAGAAATACCGGCGCATACAGGGGCTGCTGGAGGAACTGGGGGGCTTATGAAAGGTTCCATTGTCAGTTCCCCAACCCAAGCGGCCGCCATTGCACCCAGATATTGGTCCCTGTGGGGTCCTGGGCGGTAATATCCACCTTCCAGAATTCGCCTTTTGCTACGGGAAGGGTAAACGAATTCACGTCGGCGTTAGACCAGGCCGTGGCGCCGGCCCTGATTTCCGATTCGGTAAAAGCGGCATCCGGGCTGGTAAACCCTTCGGCCCGGATCTTGTTGGCGCCGGTAACGGTTAGCCGCACCACCACAAAACCGTCGGTCGGGGCCTGATAAACTGTGCCCGGACTCCTGTTTTCCCAGACCCCTGCTATCCTGACGGTGCCATTAACTTGAAGGGTGGCTTCGGGATTGATCGTGCCGATTCCGATATTGCCTGCGGTGTTCACGCTCAGCGCCGAAATGTCTGTACCTCCTCTGAAAAGAGATAATCCGTTATTGGCATCCAATCCGATCCTTCCTCGTTCTGTTCCTCCCTTGAAAAAACGGAAATAAGCGCCGGACTGAGCGCCAAAATCGGGCCTGTCGATCCTTAATAAACCACTGTTCAAATGGAGTTTTTCCTCCGGGGCCGAAAGCCCGATGCCGATATTACCTTGCCGCGTGATGATCATTGCAGGTTCAAAAGAAGGGCTTGGGTCGCGGTAAAATACCGCAACGGGTTGATTTCCGGCTGTTTTGGTCACCGTAAAAGCCGGAGTTCCGTCGCCTTTGACTACGGATAAGCCCGCAACAGGATCGGCTGTTCCGATCCCCACATTGCCGCTGGTATAATGAATTCCATTCGGGTTATCCGCCCATTGCGAGGCCGCGCCTGCGTTTCCTGCAAAGAGCGCATACGGTACGCTGAGCAGTTGGGTTGTTCCCATGATCAAAAAAGGAGGCGCTCCGCCGGGCGGGATCAGACCCACCTGGATCCAGTAATTATTGCCCGCCCAATCGATAGCGGCCAGGTTGGAACCCGTCTGGACGACGCCACCGCCTATTTTCAGCGTGAAAAGGCCAAATTCATTGGTTTCCACGCCATTATGGACTTCGGCGTACACAGCCGTTCCTGAAACCCCGCCCTGTCGGATAATGATCTGTATATCAATAAAAGCGTTGGCGATGACGCTTGAGCCGTTCCTCGCGATGGCCTGGTATTGAAAAAAGGGCGGAGGCGTTACCTGGGCGACGAGGATTGGGGCCTGAAGAAGCGCCAGGAGCGGGAATAAAATAAAAAAGTTGTTTTTCATGACGGCCGGAATTTAAAAATTATGGACTTAAGTTAGGACGAACTGGCGGACAGGGACCCTGCGTTTTCATTCAAAATTTCTGGATTTTAAAGGAGGCCCTTCCTGCGGATCGTTTATCGAGAATGGAAATGATATAACCTCCCGCCGGAAGCCCTTCCAGATTAAGCCGGTCCTGTATTTTGTCGGAATCCTGTGTCAGGAGTACGGCGCCCCGGAGGTCGGAAACGATCAAAAAATGTCCGAAGGATTCGGTGAATTCGACAACAATTTCGGTTTGCGCCGGATTGGGAAAAACCTTGAAATCAAGGGTTTTACCGGAGGCTTCCATCGTGCTTACCAGGCATTCGTCGGATTGCTGAAAACCTTGTTTCAAAATGTAGATTCCCTGCCGGATGGTTTCGATGACGGGTTCGCCGAGGGTCCAGCTCAGGCTGTAGGGTTGGTTGCCGGGACGGTCAAAACTGCCGGCTGAGGCTGTTACCTGAGGATTCAGGGAAAATGAAGAAGCCATCCCTGCGCAAATGCAGTTGGAGCTAACGGTGTCGTTGGTTGTGGCGGGGTCTCCGTCGTTGCAACCAGAACCGGGTTCCGGCCCGCCGGGGCATACATCGTTGGCGTTGCAGACGCCGTCGTTGTCCGTATCCTCGAATTGCCCCGCGCAACTGCAATCGGACAACACCAGATCGCCGGTGGTGCAGGTATCATTATCATCGCAGGGGTCTCCTATATTCAACCCGGATACAGGACAGTCAACGGGAGTACTTGTATTTTTTGTAAGCAGAACTGCAATATTGGGGTTAATTAAAACAGTACCGGTTCCGTTTTTTGCAATTACAATTGCGCCGTTTGAAATAACGGAAATCAATCCGACCGGATTTGGTCCTTCCGGGATTTTCACGGAAGCGCCCGGATCCGGCCCGACAATTTCAACTTCAAAAGGTGAAAGGGAGTAGGGCGACATACCGGCATTATTGTTCAGGAATGCGTGCTCATCTCCTGCATTTTTAATGATCGCCAAACCGGCAAAAGGAGCGTTGTAGGTTGGAGAAGCGATTGAACTGCCGGCGGGGGCATTGACTTCAAGCGTGGCGGCGCTGCCCGGCAAGTGATGAAAGAGGCCGGCTTCATTCCGGATCAGAGCCTGGTTGCCGATGGTGATAACCCCCCAGATATTCATGATCGGATTGCCGGCCGGATTATTGACCTGCAGGGTGGAAGGATCACCTGCGAGGTTGTGGAAGAGGCCGGCGTCGTTCCAGAGGAGGGCCTGATTTCCGATGACGACTATTCCGCGGATATTGGGAATGGCGCCGCCGTCCGGGTGATTGACCTGCAGGGTGGAAGCGTCGCCCAGGAGGTTTCGAAAAAGGCCGACGTCGTTCCAGATCAGGGCCTGATTGCCGATCGTGACCATTCCGCGGATATTGGGAATAGGTCCGCCGGCGGGGTGGTTGATCTGAAGCGTAAAGGCGTCGCCGAGCAGGTTGTGGAAAAGGCCGGCGTCGTTCCAGATCAAAGCCTGGTTGCCGGCGGTGACAATTCCCCGGATATTGGGAATGGGGCCGCCGGCGGGGTGGTTGACCTGAAAAGAGGTAGCGCTGCCGAACAAGTTGCGAAAAAGGCCGGCATCGTTCCAGATGAGGGCCTGGTTGCCGACCGTGACAATTCCCCGGATATTGGGTATGGGTCCGCCGGCGGGGTGGTTGACCTGAAAAGAGGTAGCGCTGCCAAACAAGTTGCGGAAAAGGCCGGCGTCATTCCAGATCAGGGCCTGATTGCCGATGGTGACCATCCCCCGGATATTGGATAGGGGGCCGCCTGCCGGGAGGTTGACTTGCAGGGTGGAAGAACTGCCGAGCAGGTTGTGAAAAAGGCCGGCGTCGTTCCAGATGAGGGCCTGGTTGCCGATGGCGACCATCCCGCGGATATTGGGAATGGGTCCGCCGGCGGGGTGGTTGACCTGCAGGGTGGAAGCGTCTCCGAGCAGGTTGCGGAAAAGGCCGGCGTCGTTCCAGATGAGGGCCTGGTTGCCGATGGCGACCATCCCCCGGATATTAGGAATGGGTCCGCCGGCAGGGTGGTTGACCTGAAGCGTAGAGGCGTCGCCGAGCAGGTTGCGAAAAAGGCCGGCATCGTTCCAGATGAGGGCCTGGTTGCCGATAGCGACCATCCCGCGGATATTGGGGATGGGGCCGCCTGAAGGGTGATTAATTTGCAGGGTAGAGGCGTCGCCCAGCAGGTTGTGAAAAACATGGGTCTCATTCCAGATCAATGCCTGATTGCCCACCCCGATCATGCCTGCCCCAATGGTGGGAGGTGGGAATTGCGCATTCGCAGCGATTTGTGCCAGGCACAGAAAGGTGAAGATTGATGCGCTGAATTTTGGAATTTTGGATTTCATTTTTTATCATCTTGTTTTTCCCCTTCACAGTCCTCTCTTCCTGATTTCATTTTTTTTCTTTCTAACCGTGTTTCGATCAAAGCGTTTTTGCCGTTTCCGGCCTTACATACAGCTCTCATAAAATCCCACATTTCTGCTTTAACGGTGTGTTTTGCATTGGTCAGGGAGGCGCCCATTTCCTGATCAGAAAGACCAAAAATATGATAGAGTTCATTTTGTATGTAGGTTGCTAATGAACCTATATCGGATTTGACGGCGGCTACGTTGGCGCCGATATAAGGGGTTAAACCGTTGACTTTATCGTTTTTTATCCAGGTTTTGCCACCCCATACATTTATATAATCTGCAATGATAATCTCAGGCTTGGTTGGTGATGCAAAATTGGCATCATTTGCATAGTCGCATAAATTGGGTCTTTCCCATTTTTTCCCTTTAGGGCCTCCTGAACGAAGGATGAGATATGGTTTATTTTTTTCGGGTGGAATCGGTTTTCCCTCTACGAATGTTATGCAAATTTCTTCTTCTTTGAAATTGCCTTCAACCTTTTTCAATTGATCGAGGACTTTATTTTTTAGATTATCATTATATTTTTTGCTTGCAGAATCCAACTTTGAACCTTGATAGGTATGCCAGGAAATCTCAATTTTACAACAATCTACATCCTGAACGGCTGCGGGCGCAAACGTCGCTTCCTCTGCCCCCGCCATCAGTTCTGCGGTGACGGAATAGACGCCTGTTTGAAGGCCGGTAACGGACAGTTTTTTTGTAAAAGTTCCTTGCGCAGAAACCCGGGCCCAATCCAACGGGGCGATAAAAAGGGAGGAAGCATTGTCGAATGCCGCTACCAAAGGCTGGTCGATAGAGATGCGAAGGCGATAATCCTGAGCGCCGGCGCCTGCCAGGTGGTTCAGCCCGAAACCCGTAACAATGACTGGCGTGGATTGGCCGATGCGGATTTTTTTGTGGGGGATGTGGACGCTAATTGCAGGTTGGGCAAAAAGAATGGCCGTAAAGGTCGTCAGGAGCAAGGTGAAGATATTGATAATTATTTTCATTTTTGCTGCGATTTTTTAAAACAGGAGAACGCTTCTCTAAAAGTCTGTTGAGAAATTCATTTTTAAAATTTGCCATCATGATCGAACGCAAATTATTTAATTGAAAAGCCAGAAGGGATTCTTATGGATCATCAGGATCCCGAACTTCGTCTATTATCTCAACCAGAATATCCGCCAACTGCCAACTGCGCAGGTAGCCATCTGCTTTTAAACCCACGAAGCCGCCATCCCCTTCTTGTCCTTTAATATTTAGGATGCGATTGAATCCCCTATAAATAAAATCAGGGTTTGTCTGTCCGTTATTATTCACCAAAGCGGGACCAGGCATGCTGAACATCATTGGAACTTCCGACTCTGCCCTTGTTGGCCCGCCATGCCAGCCAGGAAATCCGTCGCCATCGTTTACGGCTAAATAACCGGCTTTTTCGTTCATAATAAATATAATATCTCCGGTGCGACTTCCAAAATCACTTTTATCATTGCTCTCTTCCATCCGGGCTTCAAAGGCCGGCCAATCCACGGGATTTCCAGCGGCAATCCTGGCATCAAAAAATTCGGAGATGCTACCGAGCTCAATTTTAAAATTCTCATCAACATCTTTAACCCAAAAAAAAGCTGATGTGAAGTCTTTTTTAATGAAAATAGCGGGCGGGTAACCCAACGCGCCATCTGTTTTGGGCTGTTGATAAGGCGCCAGTTCAGGATAAATTTGTTTGCTTTTATATTTAAATTCCGGATGGTTTCCATGCGCCTTATGGACATGCCCTACAGCTTCCCGGTACAATAAACTTGCAACTTTTTCAATATCGCTAAAATCGGGGGATTGCTGCCAGGTTTTTTCCTTGCTTCTTAAATATATTTGTGCCATTCCGCCATTGGGTGAGAATACTGCGGCACACTCTTCAGGTAAAATTTGGCGGATATACTGTCCAAAATTGAAAATCTTAGTTTGATCCCTCCAAAGGGTCATTCCAAGATGATCAAATAATAATTGCAACTCTAAGTCCTTACCTTCTTGCGAAGTTATGTTAAAGGCATCTTCGTTTTTGAAAGCGCGCAAGCCATGATCTGCAACCAGAACGAATAAACATGCATTTAAATAACCGTCATAATTTATTTTAGTTACTATTTGCCACAATGCCTGATCAGTGATCCTTTTAATCTGTTCAGCTATGGATGGTAATGGGATATTAACTTCTAAAATATCGCCTAACGGAAAGTTTTCGATGTTTGATTCATAATCCTTACACTTAC
>CAZLEF010000024.1:0-89678 GCA_964558465.1 uncultured Lewinella sp.
ATAATCCTTACACTTACCCGACGCTCCTATACAATGAGCAACATTATCTGGGCCTGGAAAATATAGTGTAAAAATGTCAATCTCATCTTTAAAAGCGTTCCAAAAATTGATGCCAAGCCCCCTTGTTCCTTCAATTTCACTTTTGATTCCTAATTGAGATCGAGTCCCGCCAATATCTAAAATCTCAGCTATTTCAGGGCTATGTTTTGTACCTACATCAAAATAATCTTGTAATGTAAAATGCTTTTCAATTATATTAGCATTAAAACGCATAGGTATTAATGAGGGCTGGGTATAATACATACGAATTGATATACAATTTAGCCGTTTCCATCCTTCACCACCAACTCGTGCATTAATATCATTATACAAACTTTGAGCATTGGATCTCACCAATTGATTCATACTAAAAGCATATGTTAACGGATTCTCTCCACTAACAATCCCGGAAGATTGGTTTTGGTCTACCCCAAAAGCGCGAGGATTATTGGCAGAAATAAGCGGATATCTTTTATTGCCATCCTCATTAGTTAAGTCTCTTGGGAAAAATGAATTTCCAATAAAACCATGTTGTTTAGGCGGTGAACCACTAAATATCCCTGACCAATTACAATATGTAACTGTAGGAAGAGCTGCTAAAGCTATTTTATCTCGCCCAACGGCCCGTTCAAATATTTTTTTAAAAGTTTCGCATTTTGGGTCACCAAATACTTTTTCGGTGGCTTTGTAGCCAAAGCCATCAACGGCGACAATGATGGTTCTTAAGGGTTCAACTCTAAATGGTGCTGCAAATTCAACTACCTTTGAATGACCATTTTTAAAAAACGTAAGTTCAAAGAATTTTCCTGGATTTTTTAGAGATTCTTTATTATTGTTATTTAATGTTATTTTTATTTTTAAAAGATTTCCCACTTCTGGAGGAATGGGACCATAATGGAATATATCAGAATTTTCATTTTCCTCAATTTCTGAAGGAATAATTTCTATATCAGAATCTTTATCTTTTTCTGATTTTAAAATAAATGTCCCTTCTTTTTGCCCGGTTATTTCATATATCTCAATTTTTTCTGCCGTCCAGCCATCCTCTAATAGAGGAGTATACCATTTGTGTTTTACAGTTGTACCGGATGCATATTTGAAAAAATTAGGAGCGCTTCCAAGTGTATAATTCCACTCCAAATCTTTTGTAAAATGTTTATAATTCACGGAGGTTACCTCATCAGGATTCGTGACGACATTCAGGATATTTTTAGCGACAACATCCGGAAGTAAATCCCTTCCCACCTGGATGAAAGGCCGGTCAATCCAGTACTCTCCATCTCTCATGGTCAGAGGAAAGGTACCGCCAAAAAAATCGGCGGTTACGGATTTAAGTTTGGTTGTATCTGTCGGCAGGGATTTATCGTCAATTTTAACCCAAATGGGATTAAATATTCCATGTTTAGTACTTTCATGGTTTCTTACATCAGTTACTTCGAACCGACCACCCTCCGCTTCTACATGGATGGAAAAAGAATCAAACCCATCATTTCCTATGGCATTTTGAGCGCCAATGGAAACGAGGTTGTCTCCCGAAGCCAGCGGTATAATCAGATTTGCTCCAAATCTGCCAATATATGGATGAGAGACCTGATCAGATTCTGATCGGTAAGGGCGAAATTGGTTAACGGAAGTAGTCGAAATGTTTTGTACCGGAATAGAAATAGTATCAAAACCACCGGAAAAATGAACATCGTGGATAATAATCATCACTTTGTTGATCCTTGCACTGATATCAGGAACCATATCGGAAATCTGACAGTGTACCTCGCCCTGGATAAAAACCTGAGCTGTAGTGTCGTTGATCATTGTCAGGTCAGCTATGGATATTTCTTCTAGGGACGTTCCGGACCCTACCTTAACAACCGGATACGGATGCGAAAAACTGGCGCTGAATTCTATTTCTTTATTTGCGATATTTATGAATTGATAATTAAATAAAGTCACCCTTATTGTGTCTCTGCAAATGTACCCAGGGGGTAAATAACCTCCGTTAGGATCCAGTTCCACAACAATACTCTGATCGCCGGCATAGTCGCTTATTTGTGTTCCTTCAAGGTATAATTCAATAATTTGCCCGTCCCCAAAATCTGAAACTTGGTATTCTGTTTCAGACTTTACAAAATCGCCACTATTCAATACATCCCTTGGATTGCGGGATAAATGAGCGTTTTTCTTCCAAAGCCGTAAATGACCGTCAGGCATTGAATACTGAAAAGGATCATCCACGGTACCTGCGCCAGTTCTCAGATTATCCAGTGGATTTGAATCGGAATAACTAAATCGTACCGTAGCGATCGACGGATCAACAGACGATGGAATTTCCAAAACAACAGGCACAAAAAACATTTGCCGGCCCTGATAATTCATATCGATCAAATCATCATCCGAATCGTCCGAATACCGGTTAAAACCGTCTGCAAAATCTTCAATTCCGTCGCTGTCCCAATCGTCATCGTTCACACCGATTGATTTGCCGGGTCGATCGGGGTCTCTTTCCACATTTTCTATCTCGTCTTCTTCAAGACTTCTTCCTGGCGAACCAAGCGCGTCGTTATTGTCAGAGTCAATATCCAGGTCCACGTTAATTACAGAAAAGACCGCCTTATCCGTGCAATTGCCGTCATCTAAAGAGATCTCAACGTCGTTTTTAAGACTACTTTTTCCGGTCCCTTCCACCCATAAGATTTTTGGCAATTCGGACGCATCAAAGATCAAATCTTCTGGTTTTTCTTTTTTCTCTTTGTCTTCCCAAAATTCCACCGTGCCTGAGCCGAAATATTCCGCTTTCAAGTTAACCGAGCCTTCCTTGGGCCATTTATCAAGCGTAATTTTGATCAAATCATCTTCACCGGTTATTTCGGTTTCCGATTTATCTTTTTTATCATTGCCATTATCATCGTCATCATTCAACGCCAGATAAGCGCCTTTACATTCCTCGTCATTTTCTGAAACGCCTTCCACTTTCAAATCCAGTTTTCTGACCCTAACCAAAATAGTCTCATCAATACCACGATCGCTTGCCTGTCGTTTACTGTCCTCAATTTTTAAAAAAATGGTATAATCTCCGCTTTCCGGGGGCGCTTCGTAAATAACGGTCGTGTTCTGTCCGTTCGAATTTGCGGTGTTGCCAAAACCGGGGAAATACCCCTTTCCCTGCGCGACCCTCCAGGTATAGACGGGTTCATCCTTCAAGGCGGGGTTATGCAGGCCGTGACCGCAGGTCCCCCCGCAGGATAAACGGAGGTTGTCGGTGTCCTGGGCGCCGGCTTTCAGGATCAGTCGTTCTCCGGCGCAGGCATAAATGATTTTTTGGACCTCGCTTGCAATGGAGGGGGTGGCATCCCATTGTCCGTCGTTTTCATCGGGTTTGCATTCACAGTTCCCCGGGGTCAAAGTGGGTAATTCGCCTTTTATGGTTTCTATTTCATGGGCAATGGTTTGGGAGTATCTACAGTCTTCCTCTCTTGTTATGGATATCTGAAACCTTGCAAAAGCGGGCCCGTCGTTTGACCGGTCATCGGTAACCTCAACCTGAATGACCGCCCGGAAGGTTTCGCCGATCTGAATGCCCGGAGGTTGAAAGAGGGTGGCAGGGCCTGAATACCCCAAAAGCAAACCCCGCGCCATCTTGATATCGCTGCCGTCGACTTCCTGGGAAAGAACGGACCAGGTATAATAAACAGGATCAACAACCGGGTGTAAATCGCCGGCTGAACACTGAACAATATTGCCGGACCGGCAGGTACATAAATGCAATAGTTGGTCATCATCCGAACCGGTTACTATAAGCGGAACAGGTCTAATTTCAATGAGGCTCTGGGCGCCGGGAGACGGCCCGATTACCTGGATGGCAATACCGAGCCCAGGTTCAATTTTAGGGGAAGAGGATACACATTCCTCCGACTCTGCTGTCGTTGAAGGCAAACCGACATTCCCAAACAAAACCTCCGCCACCGTCTCCCCTTCAAAAAGCCGGAGTTCACGCATAAAACGGGTTGGGGTGGTTGCCCGCCATTCAGGCATTTCGACCTCGGAAACGGTATATTTTCCCGGCGTTCGGACGTAAAACTCGAATCGCCCGCGGGCATCGGTAAAAGTCGTTTGCCGCTCCGGGCCCTCCAGTTTGATCTCCCATCCGGCCAGGCCTTTTTCATCCCCTTTTAATGGACCATAACCCTCCCAGGCGCCGTTCCCGTTTTTATCTTCAAATTTGTACCCTGCTATCCGGGCAACTGCTTCCCCCGCCCCCGTCTCCCCCGGCAAAATCAACTCGGCCACAATCAGATACGCCCCCCAAACCGCCCCCTGGCCATGCGCCCGCACCGGGAAACTGAAATACCAGGTCGGGATTGGTTCCCCTTCAAGGGTATCTTTTGGGAGCGTTGTTGTTCTCCCAGGCAAGTCGGTCAGGGTAAGGACCGTGTCCTGAAACGCCACCTCTTCGTCGTCTTCGGCAAAGACTCCGAGTTTCCATCCGGGTTGCGCATTGCGCACGACGACGGTGACCGCCGTTTCCTCTCCCGGCCGCAGGATTTTTTTACCAATTTGCACTTCCACGGTCTGGGCTGCGGCCACCTGCCAGCCCAGGATAAAAACCGGCAACCAGCGGAAAAGGGATTTTACCCAGCCCAAAGGGGTTTTAAAGGAAAAAATTTCCGGATAATCTTTCAGGTTGGAGGTTGACGTTTTTTTCTTCATGCCTTTGTTCGTTTTGGGTTTAAAACCTGGATTCGGGTATTTTAACCAACGGGAACCGGTACCCCAGCCGCAGTTTTATTTCAGGGAAATAACCGCCTTCGTTTATGAAATACCGCAAACTGCGCCCGTGGTATACCCCGCCTTCCAATTCCAGAAAAACAGCTTCGCTCCAGGGCATGCGCATGCCGGCGCCCGCCTGGCTGCTCAGACCCCATTGACCGGCTGCCGAAATATCCCCGGAGGGCTGTCCGGAAAGTTGAATATGCCGGGCTTCCAGGTGGGAATAGTTCAGCCGCATGCCGCCCGAAACAAAAAATTGCCGGCCTGCACCCGGGAAAAAGCGGATTCCTCCCAGGCCGGATACCGCGGTCCAGGTCCCGGAAAACGCCAGGGACCTCCCCGCAGGAAGGGCTTCGTATAAATATTGGCCGTGTTTTGTGCCGTAAAAGATGCCGCCCGTTATTTCCAGCGAGGGTTTAACCGGATAAGCCATCTGCAAACGGCGCTGTACCATAAGGGGGGGGCCCTGGAAGGTTTTTATTTTCCAGGCGACTGCGCCGGCGTCTTGCCCATTCAGCCCGGAGAATAAATATGCTGACAACCCGTCGGGTTGCAGGCCGGTTTCCGCTGGCGGCAATAACCGTTCCGGATAGATCGCGACCGGGTTTTTCCCGGTTTGGGGCGGATCCTGAAAAACCTCCCCGCAAATGAAATGGATCAACTGAAATATGGTAACACTGTTGCCGCAGTCGTCGGAGGCAATCCAGGTACGGCGGATCAGGAAGGGCGGAAGAGATTCTTCAGTGAAAGAGATGGTTAAAAATTCATCACAATTATCCACAAAAACGGGATCCGGCACGGGAGGGATCTCGCACAGAAAACAGGGCCCCGGGCAAAAAATGGTCTCGTCGACCGGCGGATGGGTGGCTGCCGGCGCTTCGTTGTCGTCGGCCGTAATGACCTGGGTAGCCGACGATATATTGCCGCATTGATCAGTAGCCGTCCAGGTTCGGGTAACGGTAATTGGGCATTCAAATGAAGTCGTTTCAGAAAACTGAAGGTTGAAACCGCTGCAATTGTCGGTAGCCGTTACGGTCGCCGGCCCGGGAATATTATTGCATTCGGCCGGGGTATTCGAAGGGACCCCGGACATTACCGGGGGCAGGTTATCGAAGGTGCTGAAAGTCGCAGCGGTAGTAGCTGTCCGGCCGCAGGCATCCGTGGCGGTGAAGGTTACGATGGCCGAACCGGCATTTCCGCAAGTGAAGTTTAAACCATTGAAGTTATTGCTCCAAACGACCGGGTCGCTGCAGTTGTCATCGGCAACCGCCCCGCCTTTGGAGGTCAGCCAACTGTTCAATTGACCGGGATTTGCAGCAACATCGCACGGGACCGCCAGATTTGAAGCAGGGGTGATTATCACCGGCGGCGTATTGTCCACGATGGAAAAAACGGCCGTAGTCGAACTGGAATTGCCGCAGGCATCGGTGGCCGTAAAGGTAACCGCCGCCGATCCGGTGGCGCCGCATCCATTGCTCAATCCGCTGAAATTGTGCGACCAGGTAACGGTTCCGCAAGCGTCGGCAGCCTGGGCGCCTCCGCGGGTGCTGATCCAGGCGTTAAGCTCGGCTGTATTGCCTTGTCCGTCGCATTCGAAGATCCCGGCGCCCGCCGGCACAGTAATGACGGGCGGGGTGTTGTCGGTAATGGTAAAGGTCGCAGTCGTCGTTGCCGGATTGCCGCAGTCGTCGGTTGCCGTAAAGGTGACGGTCGCAGAACCTGTATTGCCGCAACCGTTGCTCAGCCCGGAGAAATTATTTGTCCAGGTTATATTGCCGCAATTGTCGGTCGCCGTGGCGCCGCCGTTGGAATCCAACCATTCCTGGAGTTGGAAAGGATTGACCTCCGGATCGCAGGTAATGGTTACATTGGATGCATTGATGGTTATAGCAGGCGGCGAATTGTCCTGAATGGAGATGTTCTGTACACAGGTAGCGAAGTTGCCGGCGGGATCTGTAACCGTCCAGGTTCTACTGATGGTTTGTATGACCGGACAGTCGCCCGGAGAGATCTGGTCAGAAAAATCTGGAAACAACGCCGGATCACAGGCGTCTAGTGCGGTTACCTGTCCGGTTGCAGGAGGCTGCGTATTTTCCCCGCAATTCACGGTTTTATCTGTTGGGCAGGTAATTACAGGTGGGATATTGTCCTCAACCGAGAAGGTAGCTTGGGTATGAGAAAAATTGCCGCAGTCGTCGGTTGCTGTAAAAACAACGGTTACGCTCCCGGTTGGCCCGTTGAACCCTGGAAAGTTATTGGACCAGACGGGTTCGGCGCCACAGTTGTCAATAGCTTCCGCTCCGCCGTTGGCGGACAGCCAGGCGTTTAAACTCGCCGTGGCGCCGGTGCATTCGACGGTTTCACTGGATGCGGGGGTAATGATCGAGGGCGGCTGTTCGTCATCCACCATGATGTTCTGATTGACGGAAGCGGTATTGCCGCACAGGTCGGTATAGGTCCATGTGCGGGTGATGGTGATGGGACAGGTCGACCCGGTCTGTTGGTCAGTAGAGTGCGCCACCCCGGTTCCGTCGCAGTTGTCGGTCCAGGTCAGAGGCTGGGCTACCGGGATGTCCTCGGTGCACTGGACGGTGATATTTTGTGGAGGGTTGACAAACAACGGATTCTCATCGTCGTGGAGGGTAATAATCTGGCTGACGGAAGCGGTATTTCCGCACATGTCGGTGTACGACCAGATACGGGTAATCGTGATGGGGCAGGTCGACCCGGTCTGTTGGTCAGTAGAGTGCGCCACCCCGGTTCCGTCGCAGTTGTCGGTCCAGGTCAGAGGCTGGGCTACCGGGATGTCCTCGGTGCACTGGACGGTGATATTTTGTGGAGGGTTGACAAACAACGGATTCTCATCGTCGTGGAGGGTAATAATCTGGCTGACGGAAGCGGTATTTCCGCATTGGTCGGTGTACGACCAGGTGCGGGTGATCGTGATGGGACAGGTCGACCCGGTCTGTTGGTCGGTGGGGTGCGCCACTCCGGTTCCGTCGCAGTTGTCGGTCCAGGCCAGGGGTTGGGCCGCTGGGATGTCCTCGATGCACTGAACGGTGATATTTTGCGGAGGGTTGACAAACACGGGGGCCTCATTGTCGTTGAAAATAATGGTCTGACTGACGGAAGCGGTATTTCCGCATTGGTCGGTGTACGACCAGGTACGGGTAATCGTGATGGGGCAGGTCGACCCGGTCTGCTGGTCGGTGGGGTGGGCCAAGCCGGTTCCGTCACAGTTGTCGGTCCAGGCCAGGGGTTGGGCCGCCGGGATGTCCTCGATGCACTGAACGGTGATATTTTGCGGAGGGTTGACAAACACGGGGGCCTCATTGTCGTTGAAAATAATGGTCTGACTGACGGAAGCGGTATTTCCGCATTGGTCGGTGTACGACCAGGTACGGGTAATCGTGATGGGGCAGGTCGACCCGGTCTGCTGGTCGGTAGGGGGCGCCACACCGGTTCCGTCACAGTTGTCGGTCCAGGTCAGGGGTTGGGCCGCCGGGATGTCCTTCATACAGGAGACAGTGATATCCTGGGGCGGAGAGACGAACTGAGGCGGTTCCTGGTCGTTAACCGTAATGGTTTGGCTGACGGAAGCGAGGTTGTTGCAATGATCCGTGTACGACCAGGTACGGGTAATCGTGATAGGACAGGTTGACCCGCTCTGGGTCACATGGGGCTTTACCTCACCGTCACCGTCGCAATTATCGGTCCAAACCAGAGTGTGTTCCTCCGGGATTTCACCTATGCAATTGACCGTAATATCCTGTGGCGCCTCCGCAAGTTGTGGGGGTTCCTCATCCACCACCGTAATCGTCTGACTCACGGAAGCGAAGTTTCCACACTGGTCGGTATAAGACCAGGTGCGGATAATAATGATGGGGCAAGTCGTTCCGCTCCTGACCTCGGAAAGCGTCACTTCGCCTGGACCGTCGCAGTTGTCGGTCCACCGCAGCGGGGTGGGTTGCGGTATTTGATCGAAGCAAACCGTTATATCCGACGGCGGCGTTTCAAATTGAGGAGGTACGTTATCGTTCACGGTAATGATCTGAACGGCGGATATGCGATTGCCGGAGGGGTCTGTCGCCGTCCACTCGCGACTGATGGTTACGGTACAACCATCTCCTTTGACGATTTCCTGGCCGGTAGCGGTTCCTCCACCGGCGCAATTGTCCGTCCAGGGCAGGGCGGGCATGACGGGCAGGTCTTCCATGCATTCCAGTTGTAAGTCCTCCGGTACAGTTTGAAAAGAAGGCGGTTCTGTATCGGTCAGGGCAATAATTTGCTGGCATGCAACGGAATTCCCCCCCTGGTCAAGAGCCGTCCACGTCCGGATAATACGAATGGGTTCCCGGATATCGGAAAAAGTGATTTCGGGGTCGGGGTCGCAATCGTCAAGAGCGGTAGCGGGCGGAACAGGCTCAGGGTTCTGGCCGCAGGGTAGGGTAAGGTCTGCAGGGCAGGAGATGACCGGCAGATCGCCGTCATCTTTGCAAGGGTTTTTTTTATCCGTCAGAACGATGATCAGCGGGACGGCGGCAGCTATTCCGGCAGGGATGAAGATCCAGTTTGGAAACTTGGGGTCAATGACCTCGCCAGTGGCCGTTCCTGTGGTCAGGGGATAATCCCGGACTTCTCCTATGTCCATTCCAAAAGGGATGACCCCGGCAACCCATTTGGCATAGACCAATTCGAAAATGCGTTCCATCCGGGCTGCTTGGAAAGTGGCGTTGGTGAGTATTTTAACCCCCGCGCGGCCATTCGTTTTTTCATTGGCCTCATTGATGATGCCTGCCAGGTTCTGGGGAGTCAGGTAGTGAAATTTATCTATCAACAAACCGTGTTCCGCGCCGGGACCAATAAACGCCAACCGCGGAAAAGGCTTTCGTTTTTGCCCGGAGTCATTATCAGAAGCCGGATTCAGGTCTTCATTCTCAACCGGGCCGGACAATACCTTCAGGATGAATTCACTCAATTTTTTATTGTAGGCATCCGGCAAAGTTTGCCCTTCCGTTGGAACGGCAGGAGGAAGTACAATGATGGGTTTTTCCGCCTCCGGCTCTTCGAACGCATCCGCAAACCCTGCTTCCCCCGGCGGAGGGGCCACATAAATGGTATCGATATCCGGCAACATTTGCAGCCCTTTCAGGAGTCGGGCCAATTCTTCCTCTTGTTGTTCCTTTTGAGTCGCAGCCGGCACCCCCACGACAACAACGGCGGGTTGCTGTCCGTAGAGCAGAAACGAAGAAAAACAGGAAAGAAAAATGAAATATGGCTTCACCATCCCGCCAGGTTTTAGGTTGTGAGACCATTGTATAAAATAAAAGGATGATTATAGGCCCCGAAGTCAAATTTTCAGAAAATTGTCCCAAACGCCCTTTCCCAAATCCCCCAAATCCTTATCCAAACATTTCATTTCCGCACCGTCGCCCTGTATGCGGTGGGCGGGATGCCAAATGCTTCTTTAAATTCCCGGCAAAAGTGGGCCGGCGAAGCAAATCCGCAGTCGTAGGCGACTTCGGAGATGTTCATTTCGGTGGATTGGGATAACAGGCCTCTGGCCTTTTCCAGACGAAAACGGCGGATGAAAAAATTGGCAGAATGCCCCGTCAGGGCGGTGAGTTTCCGATGCAATTGAGCGTGGCTCATTCCCGCGGCGCGGGCAAGGGCGTCAACATGAAAACGGTGATCTTCGTAGTGTTTCTCCAGGATTTCCCGCATTTTTTTCAGAAAGGCTTCATCTGCGGACGGCAGCGGCGGTCCCGGACCAACCTGCCCGCCGGCGGCCTGGGTGAAACGCTCCTGGAGGCGCCGCCGCAATTCGATCATCCGGTCGGCCAGCAACAGGAGTTCCTGCTCGTTGAAGGGTTTGAGCAAATAGGCGTCGGCACCGGTGGCGATACCTGCCAAACGGGCGTCCTGATCGGCTTTTGCGGTCAGGAGAATGATGGGAATATGGCTGGTGCGTTCGTCGTTTTTCAGGATTTTGCACACTTCCAGCCCGTCTTTCAGGGGCATCATCACGTCGCACACGATCAGGTCGGGAATGGTTTCCAGCGCGCGACGGAGACCATCCGCCCCATTGGTTGAAATGAGGGTGTTGAACGTTGGTTCCAGGCAGGAAGCGATATACCCGGCGGCCTCCGGGTGATCTTCAATAATGAGAACGGTCAATTTGTACCTGGATGCCGGCCGGTCAGTATGTGATTGGGGCGAGGAAGGCGCAACGGGAATGGCCGGACCGGGCGTTTCCTCCGTCGGCGCCGTTCGCCGGATTGGAAAAACAAGGGTAAAAACGGTCCCCTTGTCGGGTTCGCTTTCCACTGAAATCTGCCCGTTCAGCAGGTCGGTGAGCTCTTTGGTCAGGGCCAGACCGATGCCGACGCCACCTGCTTTCCGTTTCGATGAATCGTCAGCCTGGAAAAACCGGTCAAAAATAAAAGGCAGTTCAGCCGGGCCAATACCGGCGCCGGTGTCCCGCACCGTCAACCGGAGTTGGTCGCCGCTTTCCAGGGCTACGGTTACCTTGCCCCCTTCCTGCGTGAATTTGATCGCGTTGGAAACCAGGTTCACGAGGATGGTTTGCCATTTTTCCTTGTCGAAATCCATGACCAGCGAGGCGGTATCCGGTAAAAATTCCAGCCGGATGCCGTGATTTTGGGCATGGCTGTGAAAAGACCGGACGATGTATTGGGTAAACGATACGATATCGGCCTGAATGTAATGCGGGGAAAGCAATCCGGCGTCGAGTTTGCTCAGGTCGAGCATTTGGTTGATCAGTTGCAGGAGGCGCTCCGCGTTGCGTTTGATCAGGCGCAGCGTTTCGCGACCCGGGGGCTTGTTTTTCTCCAGGCTGCCCGTTACAGGACCCAGGATCAGCGTGAGCGGGGTGCGGAATTCGTGGGTGATATTGGTGTACAACCGGGTTTTGAACCGGTCCAGGTCTTTCAACCGGAGCGTCTCGGCAGTGGCCAGTTTCTGGCGCAGCCGAAAACGGAAAATGGCCTGGATGATGCCTGTCACAGCCAAAAAATAAAATACATAAGCCCACCAGGTTGCCCACCAGGGCGGAAACACCCTGAGCCGGACGGATAACTGTTCGGACTCGCCCGAACAAACGCCGTCGGCGTTGCAGGCCTGCACCCGAAAGGTATAACGACCGGCGCGAAGATGGGTGAAACTCACCTTGCGGTCCGCGCCGATATCCAGCCAGTCGTCCTGGAAACCATCGAGACGATACCTGTACCGGATATGTTCCGGATCGAGGAAATGGAGGGCCGCAAATTCGAAAGTGATGATCCGGTCGGAAAAACGGATGGAAATGCTGTCCACCAATTCGGTGGCTTTTCCGAAGTTCATGGAATGATCCAGGATTTTAAACCCCGTCAGGACGACCCTTGGCCGGATCGTATCCCTTGAGATCGAGTCGGGGTAAAAAGCGTAGATGCCGTTGTTGCCGTGCATCAGGATGCGGCCATCGCGGCAGGCGACGGCGCCGACGGTGTTGAATTCCACCATATCCCTGCCGGCAGGAAAACGCTCAAATGCCCCGGCGCCGGATGAGCCTGGGTCGTACCGGGTGATGGTTTTTAAGCCTTTGAGCCACAATTGCCCCCTGTTGTCGCAGGCAATACCCATCAGTTGAGTCTCCGCCAATCCGTCCTTTTCAGTCAACAGAGCAAAATCAAGGGTTGCCGGATCCAGTCGGCCCAAACCCTGGCCCGAGGCGAGCCAGATGGTGTTATCCGGCGCCCGGACCATACCCCTTATCGTCAGCTCATGGGATTTTTCCGGGATTTTTTCCCAAACAGGGACAAGTCCGAAACGCAGGTTTTTTTTATCGAAATACCCGAATTGCCCGGATGGTTTTGATCCGATTTGCATCCAGATATAACCGTGGGTCTGAACGCCGGTGTGGATGGTATTGGAATAGATATCCGGTCCGGTGTTTTGAGGGAAAAACCAGTCTCTGGAATGCGTCTTTTTGTTTAACCGGCAAAGTCCTTCATCGGCGCCGATCCAGATGTAACCGGAATTTTCCAGGTCTTCCTCTATGAAACCGATCGATGCGTTGTTCAACGTATCGCCCAGGTCAAGCCGTTCAACCCTGCGGGAACGAAAATCGTAACAAAAGAGCCCCTGCCGGTTGGAATCGCCGTAATGGTTGCCGCCCAACCATAACTGGTCGCCCGAAAACAGGTAAAAAACACCGATCCGGAGAATACCCGGATGTACTTGCGGCACAGGGATTTGTTTTACCGGGGTCTCCGGCGGGTCTGCATAAAATAGCCGGCCGTCGTAGGTGCTGAACCACCACCCGCCCCGTTGGTCCTCATAGGTCCGGTAGATATAGTTTTCCGGTTTTAACCAACCGGGTTCAATTTGGTAAAAAGGAAATTTGACCGTTCTGGTATTTACTTTGTATAAAGCGTTAAAACCGCCTATCCAAAAATTGAGGAATCGATCTGAAAAAGTGCGGTAGATCAGGGGGTCATCCACGCCGAACGGGTTACCGGGTGTTACCGAAAATTTCACCAGATTCTGGGAGGGAATATGGTAACGGAAAAGGCCTGCCGTACGGTGAACGATCCAGGCATAGCCCCCGGTGTCCCGCCGGAAATAGATCAGGCCGTCTGTGCCCGGGATCCCAGGAACCAATAATTTTGAAAATTCCTCAGTCTCCGCACGCCAAAGGAAGACCTGGTTGTCGAAAAAATGCCAGTGCAGGTTTCCGGGGCTTTCATCATACCATTCTGCCGGGGAAATGGTCCTGAATCCGGTGTATTGCCGGGGGTTAAATAGCTTGAATGAATATCGGATCGTGTCTATCAGGAGAAACCCCAGGTTCGAACTGGCCCATAACCGGCCTTTTTTATCCGTAAAAACACCGCCGATCCTCGGGCGGATGGTTTTTTCCGGATATCCGGACACCTCATTTTCCAAAGGCGTAAATTGTTCGCTTTCCGGATCAAATACACCGGAACCTTCGTCTGAAGATATCCATAATCGCCCCGACAGGTCTTCCTGGACCATATTTATGAGGTTCCCGGGAAGGCTATGCCTGTCGCCCACCCGATGAAAATACCGCCTGAACCTGTCGGTATGCCGGTCGTACCGGTTCAATCCGCTGTGCGTGCATATCCATAAAGATCCATTACGGTCTTCGTAAATAAAAATCACGACGGAATTGGAAAGTGATGTGTTGTCTCTCGGAACCGGGGCGTATAACTTGAACTCATACCCATCGTACCGCACCAACCCCTTCATGGTGCCCAGCCAAAGGAAGCCCGCCTTGTCTTCATAAATGTAAAGAATTTGCCCGCTGGGCAGGCCGTCTTCTACACCAAATCGTTCAAAACGATACTGCCGGACCTGTGCCCAAAGCGAAAAATGCCATAACAGGAGCAGGAAAAGAACCCATCGTTTGAAAGATGGTTTGTCCGGGATCGGCAAAAAGGGTTTCTGAGGTCGCACAGATTTCAGGCTTTTAAAATTAATCGATTTATAAATATAAGATTATCAGTGCAAAAAGTCAATATGAAGACCGGAATTTTTGAGAAAAAAGAACGGCCTGCAAGTAGAAATGCAGGCAGGTTTTTGACATTTTGACGCCTGATTTTCCGATTTTATGCCAAAATGGCGTACTCAACCCCTTGTTTTTGGCCCCGAAACCGCGTAGCTTTGAATGGCATACAAATTGCCCTTTCCCAAATACAAATACCTTGCATCATGAACATGAACAATTTAACTATAAAATCCCAGGAAGCCATCCAGAAAGCCCAGCAGGCGGTCATGGAAAACGGTCAACAGGCCATCGAGGCCGGGCACCTGTTTTGGGGTATTCTGGAAGTGGATGAGAACGTGGCGCCTTTTATTTTCAAAAAACTGGGCGCCAATTACAATGCTATCAAACAGGCTGCAGAAGCCATCGTACAGTCTTACCCCAAGGTGAGCGGCGGAACGCCTTACCTGTCCCGAACAGCTACCGAAATCCTGCAACGCGCCAACGGCTACCTCAAAGAATTTGGTGATGAATACGTGGCGCTCGAACATTTGCTGCTGGCCCTCCTGAGTTTCAGGAGCGATGTCGCTACCCTGCTGAAAGACAACGGCCTGACCGAAAAAGGGCTGAAAGCGGCGATTCAGGAACTGCGCAAAGGCGGCCGCGTGACGAGTCACAGCGCAGAAGAAACCTACAATGCCCTGAACAAATACGCAGTCAACCTCAACGAACGGGCCCGCAACGGCAAACTCGACCCGGTTATCGGCCGCGATGAAGAAATCCGCCGGGTTTTGCATATCCTGGCCCGCCGCACCAAAAACAACCCCATCCTGATCGGCGAACCGGGTGTCGGTAAAACCGCCATCGTGGAAGGCCTCGCCCACCGGATCGTCAACGGCGACGTGCCCGAAGACCTGCGCGACAAAGATATCTTCGCACTGGACATGGGCGCGCTCATCGCCGGCGCCAAATACCAGGGCGAATTTGAAGAAAGGCTCAAATCGGTCATCAATGAAGTAGTTTCGGCGGAAGGCCGTATTTTCCTCTTCATCGACGAGATCCACACCCTCATCGGGGCGGGCAAAACCCAGGGGGCCATGGACGCAGCCAATATCCTCAAACCGGCGTTGGCCAGGGGCGAACTGCGCGCTATCGGCGCTACTACCCTCAACGAATACCAGAAATATTTTGAAAGCGACAAAGCCCTGGAACGCCGCTTCCAGACCGTCATGGTGGACGAACCCAGCGAGGAAGACGCTATTTCTATCTTGCGTGGCCTGAAAGAACGCTACGAGACCCACCACAAGATCAATATCAAGGACGACGCCATTGTAGCGGCTGTACAATTGTCGAGCCGGTATATTTCCGACCGCTTTTTGCCGGATAAGGCCATCGACCTGATCGACGAGGCTGCGGCCCGCCTGCGGCTCGAAATGAACTCCATGCCGGAAGAACTGGACGAAACCGAGCGCAAGATCCGCCAACTGGAGATCGAACGCGAGGCCATGAAACGCGAAAACGACGACGCAAAAATTGCTCGCATCAACCAGGAACTGGCCAATGTGGAAGAGCAGCGCAACGCCTTGCGCGCCCAGTGGGAAAGCGAACGCGAAGTGGTGCTGGGCTTGCAAAACGCGAAAGAAGAGATTGAACAGTTTAAAACGGAGGCCAACCGCGCCGAACGGGAAGGCGATTTCAGTAAAGTGGCCGAGATCCGATACGGCCGGATACCCCAGGTGCAGCAAAAACTGGAAGAATACAACAAACGTCTCCAGGACATGCAAACCAGCAACAAACTGCTGCTGAAGGAAGAGGTCGATGCAGAAGATATCGCCGAAATCGTCAGCAAATGGACAGGCGTACCGGTCACGCGGATGTTGCAAAGCGAACGGGAAAAACTTCTTCACCTGGAAGAAGAACTTCACAACCGGGTGATCGGCCAGGATGAAGCCGTTGAAGCGGTCGCCGATGCCATCCGCCTAAGCCGGACGGGTTTGTCAAACCCCAAACGGCCTATCGGATCGTTTTTGTTCCTTGGAACCACCGGCGTCGGCAAAACCGAACTGGCAAAAGCCCTGGCAGATTACCTGTTCGACGACGAAAACCTGATGACCCGGATCGATATGAGCGAATACCAGGAAAGGCACACCGTTAGCAGGCTGGTGGGCGCTCCTCCGGGTTACGTCGGTTATGACGAGGGCGGGCAGTTGACGGAAGCCGTGCGCAGAAAACCCTATTCTGTAGTCTTGCTCGACGAAATAGAAAAAGCGCATCCGGATGTATTCAATATCCTGTTGCAGGTGCTGGAAGACGGCCGCCTGACCGACAATAAAGGACGGGTTGCCAATTTCAAAAACACGATCGTCATCATGACCTCCAACATGGGTTCGGACCTGATCATGGAGAACTTTTCCAAGATCAACCCGGAAAACGAAGAAGAGATCGTTGAAAAAACCAGGAATCTGATATTTGATCTGTTAAAACAATCCGTACGGCCCGAATTCCTGAACCGGATCGACGAGGTGATCATGTTCAGGCCGCTGTCCAGAAAGGATATCCGCGGCATTGTGGAGCTCCAGTTGCACCAATTAAGGAGCATGCTGACCGAACAAGGGATAACCCTCGAGGTCTCACCGCAGGCGATGGATTGGCTGGCCAACGAGGGGTACAACCCCGAATTTGGCGCCCGGCCCCTGAAGCGGGTGATCCAGAAACGGGTTCTGCGCCAGTTGTCCAAACAAATGCTGGATGGAAGCGTGCAGGCCAACAGCCGGATCGTGCTGGATGTATTTGACGATGTCGTGGTTTTCCGGCATGTTACCAAAAAAGAGGAAAAAGCGTTCTTGAACTGATAAAAACCGGCGGTTAGTTCGCCAGTGCGCAGTTCGCCGGCAGGCAATCCTGAAGCCTTGAGGCTTTCTTCTGAAAATGAAAACGACACAAGAGGCTGGCGAACTGTGGACCTGCGAAGACGGGCGAACGGATCAATTGATCCCTACCAACACAAAAGGGGCCCAGTAGTATGGATGTGAGAAGTTCGCAGGTTCGCCTTCTTCCGCAGGTGAGCCCAGGTCGAAGCCGCGGGCCGAACGCCTGCGGTTGGTTTTTCCCCGGACGATTTCCTCCGGAATTTGGGCTTTTATAATATCCAATGCAGATTCAATCGATTTTTCGTCGAGGCCGGCCAGGAATTTTTGAGCCTCCGACAGGGCTTTAGCAGGCGGGGTTCCTTTTTTGAGCAGGGTATAGAACCGGCCCATCAATAAACTGGTAGAAAGGTCGTCAACCGCCCAAAGGCTGACGATTACATTTTTGACGCCGGCTGCCAAAAGGCCGCGGGTCAATCCCAGGACGTCATCTCCTCCGGTTGTTTCACCTCTGGCAGTATTGCAAGCGCTGAGTACTGCCAGATCTGCCTTGATTTCCATGCCCATTAATTCAAAAAGGGATAATTTTCCTTCGTCGGCCAGGGCGATTGCACTTTCAAGGGGAGAATTTTCTGACAGATAGCCATGGGTTGCAAAATGCAATAACCTGGCTTTCCCGATTTTTTCCTTTAATGCCTTCCCGGTGGCCTGGTCTGCCAGAAGCGGGGTTGTCCCGAATAATGCAGCAATGTAGGAGGCTTCGGTTTCAGCATGAGGCAGGTCGCCGGTCGGGTTGCCCAATACCAACAAACCGGACTGGTTTCCGATGCTGGTTTTGGACAAAAATTGCAGCGCGCTTCCGCTGGGGATATAAGACAGGGGCCATTGAAGACCGATAGGCCCGCCGTCCAGTAAAAGCGCCTGGAAAGGCAGGCTGTGTAATACGCCAAAAGGTGCGATTATGAGGCTGGTGGATTTTTTAAGACAGGCCGAAACAGGCTGCAATATTTTTTTGGAGAGGGTCTCTGCTAAATGTGTGAATCCTGTTTTTTGTTCGAGTGCCGACCGCAAATTATCTACATCACGTTGTAAAGCCAGGGAATCCAGTTGAATCCATTGGCCCTGCACCAATCCCTTTTGGTCGATCACCCAGATCAGCATATCTCCCGCCAGAAAATAATATTCAATCAGGATTTTGCCTTCTTCCAAACAACGGGCCACTTCCTGGATGTTCAATACGGGCGCTTCGCTGCTGAACGCATTTAAAAAATCAGGCATCGCCCCGGACAATCGGGTTTCCAATGCTTGGCGGAAAAGAATTTCATTTCCGAGTTGAGTTGTCAGCGCGGAAATCCGGCCCTCATCGGGTTGATTTTTTGATCTTTCCCGGGCTAACAACCCTTGAAGCATGGTGATCCGGGCGTTATTTTCCCGCCATTGGAGCAACTCCTGATTTTCTCCGGACGCTATTTTAGTTAAAGCGAGGTTGCCTTCCAACAGATCGAGGATTCCGCGTCCCTTCCCTTTTTGGGCGTACCTGTACGATAATTCGTGGTTTTTCATTTTCATAGCGAGCCTGGAAGCCAGGAAATACAGGTACTGGGCGCCTTTGTCGGCCGAAAGGGCGGTTTTAAGTTCATCCCGGCTCAACTGGTTGCGGCGGTTTTCCAACATTTCAATGGCCTTTGCGTATACCGTCAGTGCATTCATAGCGTGGCTGCTTTGGTATTTTTCACCCGCCAGGCCTTCAAACATTTCTCCTGCATTGCTTAATAACTGCCAGGGTTTGGAATCCCGGAGCATCCAGTCCTTGCCCCAGGTTTCTTCCAGCTTCTTGTAATATTTATAAGCCTCCCCGTATTGTTTGATCCTGACCCACATGGAAAAGGCCTGGAGATTGTTCCGGTATTTCCGGAGTTCGATCTCGGCCTGACCCTGGCTGCCTGCATTTTCCATGATCCTGGCCAACTGGCCGGATAGACCCGAACCTTCATCTCCACGTTCCAGAAAACTGCGATAAACGCGGGTTGCCCGGTCGTAATCTTTTTTTTCGGCCCACAATACGGCCTCAAACATCGATTTGGAATCCGGATTTAATTTATTCAGACCGGCAAAAGCGACCTGCCAGTGGTGTTCAAAAGCGGCGCCGTTGCCAGCTTCGTCGGCTTTGCGGGCCCGGTATAACGGCGCCAATACAGCCGATTGCCCCAACAATTCTTCAGACATTTGGCGCATGGGCCAGTTTTCCATGGCTTCTGTGAGTTCGGGATTTTCATCAGAGAGCTGGCCGGAAAAAAAATCACTCAAGGCCTTAACCTGATCGATTGCACCCAAATCAATTTTGGGCATTCCTGCCAATATTTCTTCCAGGCGGCGGGCGTATCGTTCCATTTGATCGCTGTCGGAGTGGGTCAGGTTGAGTTGCAATCCGGAAACAGCGAGCATCAGCATCCGTCGTTGGATATTGCCTTTTTGTTCAGGGCCTCCTTTATAAACAGGCAAATGATCGTTGATGACGGCCAAATATTCGTCCAAAGCTTGTTCCGAAAATGCCGTTGCCGCTTGCCGGTCGCCTACAGATTGGTGAACCATTGCGAGATCAGCGGTATTTTGTGCAGCGTTCACAGGGACGCCTAACGCAGAAAACAATGATTTGGCAGCCCGGTACGCTGCCAGGGCATTTTCGTAATGCCCCAGCCGGAGCCACTGGTGGCGCGCCATCCGGTTGATCAATATGCCCAGGCAAAGGCAATAACCGAGCGAACCGCTTTCACGACCCCATTGGCCGATCCCGGCTGCCAGGTCAATGGCGGCTGCATGGTTGCCCTTGCAGATCCTGGACATTGCCAGATGGGTTTTTGCCAGGTTTTGGCCTTTAAAATCAGCGACCTTGGCGAAATAAACCATTGCCCGTTCGGCCATTTTTTCCGCGCTGCCCAAATCCGCCTTCAAAAAATGCAAATAGCCCCATCGCAAAAGGATCGCGCCCAATCCTCGAAAGCCATTTCCCCGTTCAAAAAGGATTTCGGCTTCACGGTAAAGCGTGGAGGCCGCTTTGATTTCTTTTTCAGCAGGCATTTTGAACTCCAGTTCTTCTGTAATGACCGAAAGGGCGCTGGTCTCCGAACTGCTGTCGATCGGCGCAAAATTCCAGAAAACAGGACTGCTGAACGGAGCGCATAGCCGGTCCGCCTTGGCCATCAGGCATAACCCGGAGGCAATATTGTCCCGGGCATTTTCAGCCAGGACGATGGCCTCGCTCAGGAATTCTGCGGCCATTCCGGGATTGCCCGCCCGGTGGTAGAGATCGGAAATATTCAGAGAAAAATAGGAAGCCGGGGAATAAAGGTTGGCGCCAATAAAGTTGTTCTTCAGCTGAATAAATGGTTGAAGATCGTTATTCAGGAACTTTTGTTTGTCAAAATTTGGCGGCGTGAACCGGGCGCTTTCCAGCACAAAGCGGAAGGGGCGCAAGTTGCATAAAATGGCATAAATGTACCAGGCCTGCCATTTGATGTTTGGATCGGATGCCTTCCGCCTCAATTCTTCCCATCTTTCATTGGGTTCCGCAAGATCGGCCATGCCGCGCCAGTGAATGCTGATTTCTGTAGCGGCAATTCCGGTCATATCCGGACTGGTGTTGTACCTTTCGTACGTTTCAAGCAGGCGGAGAGTTTGGATCATGAGGGTGATATTCACCTCGGCTCCCGAAATTTTTTCACACTCGTTCAGACAGGTCTGTGCAACGTTTAATTCACCCCTCAGCATATGAACCTGGGCTTTCCACAACAGCGAAGTTGTCTGTTCGGCGGTTGTTCCGGTTTTGAGCAGCCAGGATAATATCCTCTCGTGGGCCTTTGCAAAGTTGCCTTTGAGGTCGTCATACAGATAAGATTCGTTGAGGTCTTTTAAAACCTGCTTCAGCATATCCTGCAAAGGTTTCCATAAAATTAATGAAAGCCTGGGGATTGAGCCAGGAAACTTTTTTCAAAAAAGCAGAAAAAATTTCAAAATCCGGGCAACAAAACATCAGCGCCAGGCGTTAACCATTCAGTTAAACCATTCGATTAGTGCAAAAAGACCATTCAACGGAACAAAAAATCAAAGACGCTGCCCGGCAGATATTCGTCCAGAAGGGGTTTGCCGGCGCCAGGATGGAAGAAATTGCGGCCCTTGCAGAGATTAACAAAGCCATGCTGCACTATTACTTTCGAAGCAAGGAAAAACTGTTTGAAGTCATTTTTGACGAGGTTTTTAAGGAAGTTCTTCCCAGGATCAAGGGCATTTTTTACAGTGAAAAGGATTCCATTGGAAAGATTGAAGATTTTATCGACCAGTATATCCAGACCCTGATGGAGAATCCTTATGTACCCCTTTTTGTATTGCACGAACTGAGCAGCAACCCGGACAGGTTTGTTCAGAAAATAAAAGAGCGCCACGGCCTTCCCGAAATATCGCCGTTTATCGGGCAAATCATGAATGAAATGGTGGAAGGTAAAATCCGGGCTTTTCATCCCTTTCATCTGGTCATGACCATACTCGGCATGTGTGTTTTTCCCTTTGCAGCGAGGCCCGTATTAAAAGCGGTCGGCGGAATGGATGAAAACGCCTGGCAGACCCTGATGAAGGACCGTGCGATTGAGATCCGGCGTTTTGTCCGGGCGGCTTTGGTGATTTAAATTTTTTTATATCCATATTAACCGTTTGGTTAAATTAAAAAATTCATCTGTTTGATTAAAATTGGTTTTATGAAGTACCCTTTGATCCTGTTTGCCATCTTGTTTGCAGGCACGGGCGCCCCGAGTCAAAAAGGATTGGATCTCGAAACCTGCTATCAGCTCGCGATAGCCCTCCACCCCGCCCAGAAACAGTATGCGCTTCAAGAACAGCATACCGCCCTTGAAGCCGAAAAGCTTGCCCTGCAGCAGTTGCCTGCGCTCAGTTGGAATGCCAGATTGGTCGGGCAATCGGAGAGCGTCGAAGTGCCTTTTACACCCCCGGGGCAGGATAAACCGATCAAACAGCCCCTGGTAAACGGGCAAACTACGTTCGATGCCACCTATTTGCTTTATGACGGTGGTATGAACGCAGCGCAATCCAGGATGGTAGAAGCCGGAGCGGCGGTTAACCGCCAGTCGATCGTTGTGGAGACCTATAAACTGAAATCCAGGGTGAACAACCTGTTTTTTGGTATTCTGTTGCTGGATGCCCAGGATTCGGTGCTTGCCAACAACCGGACTACACTTGCAGCGCGGAGTGAATTTCTACAGGCCGGTGAAAAACAAGGGACCGTTTTGCCGGGAACCGTCACCCAGATGAAAATTGAAATACTCAAACTGGACGCCAGGAGGGAAGAACTGGCCGGGATGAAAAAAGCATTGACCGCCGTTTTAGCCCGCCTGACCGGACTAAAGCCGGAACAAATTAGTAACCTCGATCCCCCGGATATTCCGGATTCCGGCAGCCCGCCGCCCGTAAACAGGCCCGAGCTCCGCTATTTTGACCTCCTGCAAAGCCAGCTTTCCGAAAGCACGGCAATTTTGGATGCACGGCGCAAACCCACCGTATCCCTTTTTGCCCAAGCGGGCATAGGGTACGCCAATCCATTAAATTTTTTTGACCAAACCCTGAGCCCTTTCGCTATCGGCGGCCTTCAGTTCAGGTGGTCCTTTGACTGGAACCAACATCAACGCGACAGGGAAATCATATCCGTAAAGATTAAAACCATTGAAAACCAGCGCGAGCAATTTTTTTATGAACAGGATTTGCTCGATGACCGCTATCTGGCCGACAAAGCAACCATTGAGGGCCAGATTGCCCGCGCCCGCGAGATTGCAGCCTTGCAAGCGGAATTGCTGTTCATTTCAGCATCCCAGCTCAACCACGGCGTGATCACCGTCAGCGAATACCTCCAACAATTTAACACGGGTGTGGAAACCCAACTCAATTTGCGATTGCACGAACTGACCCTGTTGCAACTCCGCGCAGATTATTTTACCCAA
Source organism: uncultured Lewinella sp. (assembly GCA_964558465.1). Taxonomy (GTDB): domain Bacteria; phylum Bacteroidota; class Bacteroidia; order Chitinophagales; family Saprospiraceae; genus JACJYC01. The sequence goes on from CAZLEF010000024.1 coordinate 23,175, forward strand.
AAAGGAATTTAAACAACAACCATGAGACCGTTATTCATTCTCCTGTTGATGGCGCTGCTGACCGCATGCGCCGAAAAAGAACAAAAGGCAGACGCTTACGGCAATTTCGAAGCCGACGCCGTCACGATTGGTTCGGAAGCGTCCGGGCGATTGCTGTGGTTTAATGTTGAGGAAGGCGGACAATTGGCGCCAGGCCAGTTGGTTGGACTCGTCGACACCAGCTTGTTACACCTTCAGAAACAACAGGTTTTGGCCTCTATGCAAGCCCTGGGTAAAAAAGTGCAGGATCCTTTGCCACAGATCGATGTGCTGGAAGAACAACGAAATCACTTGCAAAGAGAGAAAAAAAGAATTGAGGCATTGCTGGCAGATAAAGCCGCTACCCCAAAGCAGTTGGATGATATCACCGCCCAGATTACCGTGATGGATAAACAGATTGATGCGGCCAAACGCCAATCGCAGACGGCAAACCGGGGCATCCTTGGAGAAAACGACCCGCTCAGAGCACAGTTGGCCATTCTGGAAGAACAAATTAATCGATGTTATATCCGGAATCCTTCCCAGGGTACCGTGCTTACAAAAATTGCAGAGGCAGATGAAATGGTTACACCAGGCGGGCCTTTGTACCGCATCGCCGCTTTGGATACGCTCACCTTGAGGGCCTATTTCAGCGGGCAGCAACTGTCTGGCATTCAAGTGGGGCAGGTACTCAATATCCGGATTGACGGCACAGAAAAAACCTATCCCGGGCGCATATTCTGGATTTCCGACCGGTCAGAATTTACGCCTAAAATGGTCCAGACGAAAGAAGAACGCGTCAACCTGGTTTACGCCGTTAAAATAGCGGCGCCCAACGACGGGGCGCTCAAGATCGGAATGCCTGCCGAAGTCTATTTCTCCAAACCGCCAACCGGACAGCAATGATCGCCATCAAAGCAGAAAACATCGGCAAACAGTTTGGCCAGGTAACAGCGCTTGAGGGGATCAGCTTCAACGTTGAAAAAGGCGAATTGTTCGGATTGATCGGCCCGGACGGCGCCGGCAAAACCACGCTTTTTCGCATTTTGACGACACTCCTCCTGCCCGGCGCGGGTTCGGCGGAAGTGGCCGGCCTGGATGTCGTCAGGGATTATAAAAACATCCGGAAACAGATCGGGTATATGCCCGGGCGGTTTTCTCTGTATCAGGACCTGACCGTAGAAGAAAACCTGCGCTTTTTTGCGACCATTTTTGGGGTGACTGTAGAAAAAAACTACGGCCTTATCAAGGATATTTACCAGCAGATCGAACCTTTCCGGAAACGGCGGGCCGGCCAATTATCCGGCGGCATGAAACAAAAACTGGCGCTTTGCTGCGCATTGATCCACGAACCCAAAGTGTTGTTCCTGGACGAACCGACAACCGGCGTCGACGCCGTATCGCGCAGAGAATTTTGGGATATGCTCCAAAAATTGCAGAAAAAAGGGATTCCAATCCTGGTGTCCACGCCCTATATGGATGAAGCCGATCGCTGTGAGCGGGTGGGGCTCATCCAGCAGGGCAAAATCCTGGCGATTGACACCCCTTCCGGCATCACTGCCCAATTTAAAAAACCCCTTTATGCCGTCCGGTCAGATAATACTTACAAGTTATTGCAGGATCTTCGGGAGTTCACCGGTGTGGATCTGGTTTACCCTTTCGGCGATAACCTGCATGCCACAGCTCCGGTAGCTTTGGATCAACAGGGGCTTTACGGATTTTTATCCGGACGGGGTCATGAATCGGTTGAAATCCGGGAAATTGAGGCAGACATCGAGGATTGTTTCATTGGAATGATGGTGAAATGAAAACAGAAAACGTCATCACGGTCAGAGAACTCAGCAAAGTTTTTGGCGCCTTCAAAGCCGTAGACAAGATCAGTTTTGAAGTAAAACAGGGAGAAATCTTCGGCTTTTTAGGGGCGAACGGCGCCGGAAAAACCACCGCCATGCGCATGTTGACCGGGTTGTTAAAACCCACTTCGGGGGCGGCAGAAGTCGCGGGTTTTGATGTATTCCGCCAATCGGAACAGATCAAGCGGCATATCGGGTATATGAGTCAGAAATTTTCCTTGTACGAAGACCTGAGCCTCGCAGAAAACATACACTTCTTTGGCCGGATTTACGGCATGAAAAGGAGGCAAATCCTGGAACGGCGCGAACAGCTGCTCACGGAGTTGAATCTGAGCGATCAGGCCAGGCAAAAAGTAGGCTCCCTTCCTTTGGGGTGGAAACAGAAACTTTCTTTTGCGGTGTCGATGCTGCACGAACCGGCAATCGTTTTCCTGGACGAACCAACCGGCGGCGTTGACCCCCTGACCCGCCGCCAGTTCTGGGAAATGATCTACGCGGCGGCATACAGGGGTGTAACCCTTTTTGTGACCACCCACTACATGGATGAAGCCGAATATTGCAACCGGGTTTCCATCATGGTGGACGGCCGCATTGCCGCCCTGGGCACACCCCTGGAATTGAAAAACAAGTTCAACGCCGGGAGTATCGACGAAGTATTTGTTCAGCTGGCCCGCGGAAAACACTGAATCCATGAAGACATTTATCGCATTTGTCCGGAAAGAAGTACTGCATATCCTTCGCGATTGGCGAACGCTGTTGATCCTGATCGGTATGCCCGTCATACAGGTATTGCTGTTCGGATTTGCTGTAACCAATGAATTCAAGGGCGCCAATATTGCTGTTCTCGACCTGTCGAAAGACGACCTTAGCAGGGAGTTGACCCTCCATCTTCAGGCGAGCGGACATTTCCGGGAGGTGATGCAGTTGGAGCGTTTTCCGGCTGTTCATGAAGCATTCAAGACCGGAGAGATCAATCTGGCAGTCATTATTCCCGACCGGTTTTCCAAAAAGTTTTACGGTATTGAAAGCCAAAATATCCAGGTTATTGCCGATGGCACGGAACCCAATACGGCCACTTCCCTGATCAGCTATGCTAGCAGCATGATCAGCCGGTTCAGCCAGGAAAAAGCAGGTCTCCATGCCGGTTCTCCGCTCATTGGGGTAGAATCCAGGCTGGTGTACAACCCCGAGTTGCGTTCTACCCACCTTTTTGTGCCGGGGGTGATCACGCTGGTGCTGATGCTGGTTTCGGCAATGATGACCTCCCTGACCATTGCACGGGAAAAAGAGCTGGGTACCATGGAACTGCTGCTGGTTTCGCCCCTGTCGCCCCCGGTGATCATCATCGGGAAAGTAGCGCCGTATGTGATCCTGTCCTTTTTGAATGCCATTACCATTTTGCTGCTGGGCAAATACGTTTTTAAAGTGCCCATGCTTGGAAGCATCGTTTTACTGCTGGGAGGATGTTTGTTGTTTATTGGCACGGCCCTGGCCCTGGGTATTTTTATTTCGACCCGCACCCAGACCCAGCAGGCGGCCATGCTGAGTTCGTTATTGATCCTGATGATGCCTACGATGCTGTTATCCGGTTTTGTTTTCCCGGTAGAAAGCATGCCGGTGCTCCTGCAGGTAATTTCCAATGCGATCCCTGCCAAATATTTTATCCTCGTTTTGAAAGACATCATGTTGAAAGGCGGCGGAATGGACCTGATCTGGCAGGAAGTACTCGTCCTGACAGGGATGATGCTCTTTTTACTGGTCATCAGTTTCAAAAAATTTAAAATCCGGCTGGATTAGCTGCCGGGTAAACAATAAGGCTTTATGGGGACTATTCGCACATTGATCTGGAAAGAGTTATTGCAGGTTTTTCGCAACAAGGCCATGTTGCCGTTAATGACCATCATACCGATCGTTCAGTTAATCTTGTTATCGTTTGCAGCAAGCAACGAGGTCAAAAACATCAACCTTGCCGTTTTTGACGCAGATCAATCGGGTTATTCCCGCAGGTTGACGAATAAATTCACTGCGTCGGGGTATTTCATCCTGCGGGGGTATGCGGATGGTCAGGGGCAAGCACAGATCTTGCTGGACCATGATCTGGCCGATCTGGTGGTTTGTTTCCCGCGGGGTTTTGAACACGATTTGCTGAAGTACCGCAGCGGCGAGGTCCAGATTTTGGCCAACGCCATAAACGGCGCCAAAGGCGGCCTTGCCAACGGCTATGCGAACGCTATCATTGCGGATTTTGGCCGGGAGGTCCAGGCTGAAATGGCCGCCCAATGGACGACGGCAGCCCGATTGAAGGCGGCGAACACAACTGCCCCGGCCGGCAAAAAAAGTACCGGAACAGCCCCTCCTGTTGTGAACAAACCTGTGGCGCCGGCAGCCATCGGGATACAGCCCCGGGTATGGTACAATCCGACGCTCGACTATAAGGCCTTTATGGTGCCGGGCATATTGGGGGTGCTGGTGACCATCCTGACCCTGATGCTCAGTGCGATGAACGTAGTACGCGAACGGGAGATCGGCACCATCGAGCAATTGAACGTGTCGCCCATCCATAAATACCATTTTATCCTGGGCAAATTGCTGCCGTTTTTGCTGATCGGCTGGGTAGACCTGGCTATTGGACTTGCCGTAGGCGAATTCCTGTTCGATGTACCCATGCAGGGAAGCCTGTTGCTGATCTTTGCCTTTTGCACCCTCAACCTGATCGTGGTCCTGGGCATGGGGTTGCTGATCTCCACCCTGGTGGAAACCCAGCAGCAAGCCATGTTTGTCGCCTGGTTTTTTATGATGATCTTCATCCTGATGAGCGGCTTGTTCACCCCGATTGAAAGCATGCCGCGCTGGGCGCAATACCTGACCGTCCCGAACCCGATCGCCCATTTTGTGGCGGTCATGCGCCAGGTGATGCTCAAAGGCAGCGGCTGGACGGATGTTGTCTGGCATTTTGAGGTGATGGGGGTGCTGGCGGTGGTGTTTGGGGGGTTGGCGGTGCTGGCTTACCGGAAGCGGGGGTAGGAGGCGTCCCGTTTTACCTGAACGAGGTAAAACCGGGTGAAAGTGCGGCTCAGTGCATCGAAAGGCTTTGCTTTGCAGACGGCGGAATGTTGAAAGATGAGTTTGAAAACCTTTATGCCTCCATTTTTCATCATCCTGAGGCGCACTTGCGCATTGTAAAAGCTTTGGCCCAACACCCCTATGGCCTGGAAAGAGCGGCGCTGTTGAAGAAATCGAAACTTTCCAATTCGGGCGGCGCGACCAAGGTTTTGAATGAATTGGTCGCCACGGGTTATTTGCAGTATATGGTTCCTTTTGGTAAAAAGGTCAATAGCGGTAAATACCTGCTGGCAGATTTTTACTCCAGGTTTTATCTGACTTTTGTCGGCAATCGCAAAACCTCAGACTGGATGAGCCAAATGGACAGTCCTGTTTACAAAACCTGGTGCGGGTTTGCCTTCGAATGGCTTTGCCATTATCACAAAAAAGAAATCCTGAAGGCGCTTGGGATAAGTGGAATCCGCACCCAGACAAGTTACCTTTCTATCAAAGATGACAAGGGGAAAATGGTCGCCCAGATTGACATGTTGATCGATCGTGCGGACAATGCGGTGAATGTATGCGAAATAAAATTCGCAAATGATATTTATACACTCACAAAAGCAGAAGCAGATGGGATTCGCAAAAAAATATCCCATCTTCAAGGACTGTTGAAAAGGTGCAAATCCATTTTCCCGGTTATGATCACGACTTTTGGTTGTGAAAAGAATATGCACTACTTAGGGTTGATAACGCATCAATTGGATATGGATGCTTTGTTTTGACAAAAGCGTGCAGCGGCCTCCTCTTTTTACTATCTCCACAAGAAACCCTATCTTGCCTGTTCAATCCAATTAACCATGATCCAAACCGATGTCCTCATCATAGGCGCCGGCATTGGCGGTCTGAGCACAGCTATCAAGATCGCCGAAGAGCGGCCCGACCTGCAAATCACCGTGCTCACCAAAACCAACCGGGGTGAAAGCAATACGCGGTATGCCCAGGGCGGTGTCGCTGCCGTCTGGGATTTTACCATTGACTCCTACCACAAACATATCGAGGATACCCTGGATGCCGGCGACGGGCTTTGTGATCAGGAAGCCGTGGAAATCGTTGTAAAAGAAGGACCTGAACGCGTCAGGGAATTGATCGATTGGGGCGCGCGGTTCGACAAAAACCAGAGTGAATCGTATGATCTTGGCCGCGAAGGCGGGCATTCAGAAAACCGGATCCTTCATTTTAAGGACCTTACGGGCTGGGAAATCCAGCGCACCCTGAATGAAAAAGCAAAAACGTTTTCGAACCTCCTGGTGCACGAGCATTATTTTGCGGTCGATATCATCACACAGCACCATCTGGGCTATATGGTCAACCGGCTCACGGCAGATATCGAATGTTACGGCGCCTATGCTTTGAACAAAGAAACGAAACAGATTGAAACGGTCCTGGCCAGGGTCACCCTGGTCGCTTCGGGCGGCGCCGGCCAGGTGTACCGCAACACAACCAACCCGGTGATCGCTACGGGAGATGGCATTGCCATGGTGTACCGGGCAAAAGGCCATGTTGAAAATATGGAATTTGTGCAATTCCACCCCACCGCGCTCTACAACCCGGCCGGAGAAAATCCTGATTTCCTGGTTTCTGAAGCTGTCCGGGGTTTTGGCGCAATCCTGAAAACCCGCAATGGCGAGGAATTTATGCACAAATATGATGAACGGAAATCCCTGGCGCCCCGCGACATTGTCGCCCGGGCCATTGATAACGAAATGAAGATCAGCGGAGAAGAGTGTATGTTTCTGGATTGCCGTCACCTCGATAAAGATGCTTTTATCGCGCACTTCCCAACGATTTACGACAAATGCATGACCCTGGGCATCGATCCGATGCAGGCCATGATACCGGTTGTGCCGGCTTGCCATTATATGTGCGGCGGGATCAAAGTGGACGTGGTGGGGCGGAGTTCAATACACCGGCTTTATGCCTGCGGGGAAAGCACAAGTACCGGATTGCACGGGGCCAACCGCCTGGCGTCCAATTCTCTGCTGGAAGCCCTGGTATTCGGCCACCGGATTGCCGCCGATATCATCGGGCAGGTGGGCAGGTATAAGTTTGCCGAAAAAATACCGGACTGGAATGCGGAAGGCACCACCGACCCCAAGGAAATGGTGTTGATCACCCAAAGCATCAAGGAACTTAAAGAGATCATGAGCAGTTATGTCGGTATAGTCCGGTCGAATGTCCGTTTGAAAAGGGCGCTGGACCGGATGGGGCTGCTTTATCAGGAAACGGAAGATCTGTACAACGCCACAACCCTCTCGCCGCAACTCTGCGAATTGCGCAACCTGATCACGATCGCTTACCTGGTCACCAGAGCTGCATCAATGCGCCGGGAAAGCCGGGGTCTGCACTTTACAACGGATTATCCTGAAAAACTGCCTTTTATCCAGGAGTCCATCTTGTAATTTTTTTGAATAGCCCGCGAACCTGTTTATTTTTGCGCCGCTAAATAATGACCATGAACCGCGAACTGAAGCTGTACAACAGCCTGACAAGAGAAAAAGAAGTTTTCCAGCCGCTCCATCCCGGATTTGTCGGGATGTACGTTTGCGGTCCTACCGTATATAATGACGTTCATCTGGGCAATTGCCGGACGTTTATGAGCTTCGATGTCATTTTCCGGTACCTGAAGTATTTGGGATATAAGGTCCGTTATGTCCGCAATATTACAGACGTCGGCCATTTGCTGGACGACGGAGAAGATCGTATTCTCAAAGGCGCCAAGGCAGACCAACTGGAGCCGATGGAAGTGGTGCAGAAGTATTCCAACGGCTTCCACGCCATGATGCGCCTCTTCAATGTACAGGAGCCCAGCATCGAGCCTCGCGCTTCCGGGCATATAATGGAACAAATAGAGATGATCCAGGCAATCCTCGATAATGGATACGCCTACGTAAAAAACGGATCGGTTTATTTTGATACGCTGAAATTTGCCAAAGAAAAAGGCGTTTATGGCCAACTTTCCGGCCGGGTAGTGGAAGAATTGATCGCCGAATCGAGGGATAACCTCAAAAACCAGGAGGAAAAAAACCATCCTGCCGATTTCGCTTTGTGGATGAAAGCAGCCCCGGAACATATCCTTCGCTGGAATTCACCCTGGTCGGTAGGGTTTCCCGGCTGGCACCTTGAGTGCTCGGCGATGAGTACCAAATACCTGGGGGAAACCTTTGACATCCACGGCGGCGGGAACGACCTGAAATTTCCGCACCACGAAAATGAAGTCGCCCAGAATGTTGGGGCTTGCGGCCACTCGCCCGCCAGGTACTGGCTGCACAGCAATATGCTGCTGCTCAACGGGAAAAAAATGTCCAAGAGTGATGGCAACACGGTTTCTCCCACCGAACTCATAGAGGGCTCCAGCCAGCATATGAGCAAAGGTTACAGCCCGGCGGTGATCCGGTTTTTTATGTTGCAAACGCATTACCGGAGTACACTCGACCTGACGGATGAAGGATTGCAAGCCGCAGAAAAGGGCTATCGCCGGCTGATGGAGGGAATAAAAACCCTGGCCGGGTTGAACCCGGATCCAAAAGCTCAGCCGGGCGCCCTGGATGGAGAATTGAAAGACCTGATGGAGCAAGCTTTCCAGGAAATGGATGATGATTTCAATACACCCAAGGCTCTGGCCCGGCTTTTTGAACTGATTTCCCGGATCAACGGGCTTGCCGGAGGTCATCTGCCTTTGAACGAGGTCAGCCAGGCAACCTTGGACCAGCTTAAAATATTTTTTAAAGAATTCGTGTTTGACATCTTCGGCCTGAAAGACGATGCCCAGGCGGGCGACGGGAATACCCGGGTTGTTGACGGCTTGATGAACCTGATTATAGAGATGCGCAAGGACGCCCGGGAGCGGAAAGATTGGGCAGCATCAGATAAAATCCGGGACGCGCTCAAGGAGGTCGGCGTTCAACTAAAAGATAGTAAAGAGGGTACCAGTTGGGTGGTTGAATAAAAAAAGGGACGCACAAAACGTCCCTTCCTATTACAATCCCTATCAACAAAGTTCCATCAGGTGTTTTGGGAGGCCGGGCCTTTCCAATCCGGCCAAATTTCCAATTACAATCCATCTTATCCCGCCTGCCGTTTGGTATTTATCATTCTGTTTAGCAGGCGGGACAATATTTGTTGAAGAGTGATCGGGATCATCTTACCCGTTTCAAAACGCGAAAAACAATGGGCATAAAACGACCCTCAGGCCAGGTTATTGTCGTGTCGCATCCAAAACTTCATTAATTAACGAAGGGTCGGTTATTGCAGCTTCGTGAATGCCAAAGTCGACGGCTGCAAAACCTTCGAAATTGCGCCTGCCGGGGTTGGCGCCGTGTGCGGTCAGGGTTGTGGCCAGGTCCTTAAAGCCGTTTTGAGCTGCGGCGGTCACCGGGGTTTCTCCCGTGATGTTGGCGTGGTTTGGGTCGGCGCCATGGTCGAGCAGCAATAGCGCCAATTCCGTTTTGCCTTTTCCGGAAGCAATGTTCAGGCCGGTATTTTCCATGAAATCCTCGAGGTTGGGATCGGCCCCAAAGTCCAGCAAAATGCGAACAACCTGATCATATTCCTGTTCGATGGCGATATTGAGCAGGGTTTCACCCATATCCGTTTTCCAGTTGGCATCCTTTTCCGGTTTGTTGCTCTTGTAAAGCAGGATGCCCGCGATCACATTATAACCGCTGCGGACGGCAATGTACAGCGGAATATCTCCGTCATCATTGGCCTGGCTGGGGTCGGCGCCATTCCGGATGAGCAAGGCAACGGCCTTGACGTTGTTGTCGGTAACCGCCTGGGCTATCGGGGTAATCCCCTTTGATTTGCGGTTGACGTCGGCGCCGTTATCGATCAAGGCCTGGGCCAGGGTCAGGTCGCCTTTATTCAGTGCCAGCATCAAAGGGGTTTCGTCCGCATCGTTTTTCAAAGCAGCTTTTCCTCTTTTCAGGATGAACTGGATGATCTCAGGGTTGCCTTTTTTGATGGCCAAGGTCAGCGGGGTTTCCCCTGCCTGGTTTTTGAAGTTGATGACAGCCCTTTCTTCCAGAAATGCGGTCATGGTAACATCGTTGTTTTGGATAGCCTGGGTCAGGGCAGATTCGCCCGACTCATTCAATTTATAATAATCCATGGGGTCTACCAGTCTGGCTGCTTTAGCGGTATCGCCTGCATGCACGGCGGCAAAAAAATCACGAACCCGGTCTGTGTCCGAATATTTTCGTTTTTTCCTTTTGTCGTTTTCTTTTTCGACTTGGGGTGTTTCAGCAGTTGAAACAGCAGCAGCCTCAGGAGCGCCGGTTTGCGCAAAAGCACCGGTTTGAGGCAGGCAAACGATAGCAGCCAGGATAAAAGGAACCAGCATCAATCTCATAATTACGCACTTTTTCAGGTTGACAATGGTATAGCTGCATCAAAATGAAAGGGTATTGGTTAGAAAATAATCAAAAACAAGCAATATTCATTCCAACAGGAATGAAAAGAAAAAATCAGAACCGAGAGTAGTAAGTGGAAAAAGTCTGTATTCAGACCGGGTAATCAGGTCTTGGCGGTGAAACCGACTCAACCATTAATGCAAAACCGGCAGGTATTATTTTATTGAGCGATAAAAATCTTGTTGTGAAAATGTTAATTATACTTCGCGCCGCCCCACCACGCCCAAGGCGCGGAATGCCGCAGGATGGATGGTTTGCCAAAAACCATCCGACGCGCGGTATAATTTTAACCCGGTTAAGGGCGAATATCTTCTTTTCGCCAAATTGCCAGGCTTGGGCAATTGTCGTAAAGCGGGTCGATCAGAATAAAGGTGGCTTCAATTTTTTCCCGGACCCATTCGGCGATGGATTCGTTTTGTTTGGCCTGAATGGCTGCCGTCTGGATTTTTGAGTAATCCAGGGAGAGGTTGGCCTTGTGCGGGCTGGTACGGGATTGAAGTTGGGCGATCCGAAAAAAGATCTCGCCGGTCTGATCCCGGAATTCAAAAGGGGCCGAAACCTCGTTTATCTCGAGGGTATCGATGGCAAAATAGATATCAGGATCAAGGTCCCCGATCTCAAAAAATGTATTTCCGGTAACCGGATTCACCATTCTTCCGTCATTGTTAAAACTCTGAACTTCTTTGTTGGAATAGGTTTTAACAGCTTGCGAAAAAGGAAGAGAGTCGGTCTGGATCAGATTACGGATGGAATCGAGGTGTGCCTTTGCAAGTTTTAAATCCGCATCGGTGATTTCAGGTTTGATCAATATATGCCGGACTTTGATAGAGTTGCCCCGCCGTTCCAGCATTTGGATGATATGGAATCCGAATTGAGATTCGATGACAGGTGAGATCTCATCTTTTTCCAGCTTGTAAGCGGCGGCTTCAAATTCGGGTACAAACTTGCCCCTGCGGGTCCAGCCAAGGTCTCCGCCGCCTCGGGCAGACCCATCGTCGGAGAATTTCTGAGCCATTTCCTCAAATGTGGTCTCTCCATTCAAAATGCGTTGACGGATGACCTCGAGCTTTTCGATGGCTTTTTGTTTTTCCTGTGGGTTAATGACCGGTTTATACACAATTTCGCCGATTTCCACTTCGGAATTGAAATAAGGGAGGCTGTCATTGGGGATATTCCGGAAAAAGGTTTTCACTTCGGAAGGTGTGACCGTAATACTGTTGATGACATTAGAGCGCATCCGCTCCACCAGGATCTGATTTTTCAGGTCTTCGCGGAATTGATCCTTAACTTCATTGATTGATTGCCCGTAGTATGCTTCAAATTGGGTCATATCGTTGTTCATATACCCCAGGATGCGTTCAATCCTGGCGTTGAGCTGATCTTCCACTTCTTCTTCGCCGACTTCAATACTGTCGAGTTTGGCCTGGTTGAGCAGCAACTTGGAAATGAGGATCTGGTTGAGGAATTCGCACCTGGCTTCTGCGGGCAGAACACCTCGCTGGGCTTCCGTCAGCGCAAACTGTTCTTCGACTTCCGAAAGCAAAACGGTTTCCCCGCCGACCGTGGCAATCACTTTATCAATGACCTCAGACTGGCTGTTCAGCCGGAATCCGGAAATAAAGAAAAGGATCAGCAAAAAAAGTAATGGCCTCATAAAAACGCTCGGTTAAAAAAGTGTATGCCGGCAATTTAAGTCCGGCGGGTACTCAGTGAGTAAATAAAATTTCCACGTTATTCCTTCTGGTCTCCCGTTGGTACAATTCTTCCTTGGCTTCTTCCAACAATTTGAGCATGCGCTGATGAAGGATAAATTTTCTGGCTTGCCCTTCAATATAGGACAAAGGGGCGATTTCCTTCCGGTTTTTCAATTCAAACAACCTGAAAAAATATTGACTATTGCCATCCCGCTGGGTAAACTCCCGTTTGGAACCGACATTGTCGGCGGTGATAGTCCCCGGAGGCATCTCTGCTGCAATGTCTTCCAGGCTGTACCAGACACTATCCTCAAGCAAGTGGGCAGCTGCATATCTGCTGCAATATTCAATGAGTTCTTTAAAATCCTCTTTCTTGTTGCTGCTCCACAAACGCCGCAATTTTTCCTCCTGGGTTAAAGGCAGCGGAACTTTGATGAAATAACACCGGATGATAGGGGTTTCCAGTTGATATTGCTCCTTGTTCCGTTCATAAAATTCGGTCAGCTCTGCCTGCGAAATGGTGGAATCAAGCCTTTGCTCAACCAGCACTTTCTCATAATTGTGTTTGATCAGGGAGGCTCTGTAATCCCGCACTAGCTTATCGATGTTCAAATCGCTCGGGACATTCCGTTCGGCTTCCTGCATCAGGACCGTTTCCTTCAGCCAGCGTTGTATATAACTGTCAATTATTTTATTACTGTCACTGTCCGTAGCATCGGGCGGGAACATTCCATCCAGTTCGGAAAGGTACAATATTTTGTTTTGAACCTTTGCAAGTGGTATGTCCTCCGGGCGGTCGCCTTTTTGAAACTGACATCCAAAGTTTCCGGCAACAGCCAGTATCCCGAAAAGAAATAGGGCGCTTAAGTATCTCGTCATTCCTGGATTTTCCTTTTTGGGATCATTTATTTTATTTTTTAATGACCAGGCTTTCCAATACATTGCGGTCGATGCGGACGGAAAATTCTTCCGCCAGTTGTTCAACCCATTGCCTTTCAAGGTGGTCCTGGTAGTCGGCCAGAATATACCCTCTGGCTTCCTGCAGGGTTTTTTCAGCCGGCGGCAAAACTTTTTCGATTTTGTAAACAACAAAAATTTTACTTCTTGGAGACATGGTTGCCTTGCTTACACTTCCGGTTTTCCACTCCATCTGATCCAGTTCGGCATTCCGGCCTTTTTCAATGGTTTCTTCTTCTGCATTGACAATAATGGCTTCCGACGTGTTGAATTTGCCCTGGATCTCCGGAGTTGAATGATTTTCTGCAAATTTCCGGATCTCCTCAATCCGGTCTTTATACTGATCACTGATCCGGAAAACCGTTGTGACTGCGCGTTGCCCCCACCGGTATTTGCCCTTAATGGTGTCATAAAACTTTTCAAGGCCGGCCGAATCCTGGGAGGCCTTGTCCCAAACCAACATTTTGGTCGCTTCAAATAAAAGAATACCCTCTTCGTATTCCCGCATAAGGGATTTAAATTCGGGGTATTTTTCTTCCAGGCGGCCTTCTTCGAATTTTAATACCTGCTCATTGATGAAACTTTCATACAAAGATCTGGCTGCAACGCCTACATCCCCGCCCCGGCCCATCCGGAGCCGCTCCCGTGAGGCCCGATTCAGATAGTCGGTGAATTCACCGAGAGAAACATTAAAATTCTTTCCCAATGAGAAAAGGATTTCACCGGACTTGATTTCGGGCGCTTTCCACTTAAAGGTCAGGAAAGTATCCGTCAGGCTGTTCACGAAATTATCGAGGACAGCCCGGTTTTCCCTGAAACCGTTTTCTTTTTTGATGCGGGCCAGCATACCCGATTTTGCGTGCGCGAACCGGGGGTCCTGGCTGATTTTGGTCTCTAAACGACTTTTCTCGACGTTATAAGGTTGTATGCCTTTAAGAGAAATTCGTTTTACGATATGCCAGCCGACGCTGGTGCGGAAAGGCGCAGAGAAATCGCCGTCGTTTTTCAGGGCAAAAGCGGCCTCTTCGAAAGCGTCTTCCAGTTGTTGAACACCAAAAAAGCCGATATAGCCGCCGCGTTGAGCCGTTTGACGGTCCTGGCTGAATTTGGTGGCGATTCCCTCAAAATCGGCTCCTGCCACCAGCAGTTTATGGAGGCTGTCAATTTTTTCCTTGGTACCGTTGGGGTTGTTGTTATCCAAACGAAGGAGGATATGGGAGGCTTCGATTTGTCCGATTGCAGGTCTGCGTGCATGGACGACGATGAGATGGAAACCGGCTTCCGACCGGATCGGGCCGGTCAGTTTTTCCAAAGGAGCTGAATAGGCGGCTGTCTCCAGAGCGTATAATCCACGAGGGAAAACAGCGGTAACAAACCCGATCCTGCCGCCATTTGTCAGGGCGCTGCGGTCGTCCGAAACTTTTTGGGCCACCCCTGTAAATGCTTCACCGCCCTGGATCCTGCGTTTGGCATCCATGATTTTTTCGAATGCAGCCAGGGTGTCGGCAGGCGTTGCTTCCGGCTGTATGGTCACCAGGATATGGCTGATATCTACATCTTGTTGAATGCGCTCGTAAGCTTCTGCTGTGAGTTTGTCTGTAACCGTCCGGTCAATCAGGTAGGCGTCTGCCAATTGGCGGCGATAACCGGCCAGTTCATCCATCAGTTGGGGCACGGTGTCCAGGCGCATTTGCCGGGCTTTTTGAACTTTTAATTTGAATTTGACGTAAAGATCCAGGTACTCTTCGACGGATTTTTTGGAATAATCGGCATTCTGGCCATTGGTTTTGCCATATATATATTTGAATTCAGAAACATGCACAGGCGCATTATTTACAGAAAACAAAACAGGGTCGCCGGCTGTTTGGGCCTGCAGGATTGCGGCAACTGTAGTTACCAGGAAGATCAAAACTATCAGTCGTTGCGTCATATCATTCATGTTTTGAAAAAACGGTGCAAAGTTAGTAATAAGGAACGGAAACCACCCCCAAGGATTGAGAATCAATTGAAATTGATCCGCAAATACCAGGCCATTTCGCTAAGCGAAACGATATTTTATGAAAAAAATTATTATTCCTGTATATATACTCTTTTTACCCTGCCGGATATCCCGGCGATGATTTCATAAGAAATCGTGCAGGCGGCTTCGGCAAGGGTTTCAACGGGCCAGTCGGGGCCAAATACAATGGCAATATCGCCTTCGGCCACCCCTGGGATATCCGTCACATCCACCATGGTCATATCCATACAGATGTTACCGACGGTTGGCGCGGCTTTGCCCCGTATCCTGACCTTGAACCTGCCGTTTCCAGCCAACCTCGAAAGGCCGTCAGCATATCCAAGGCTCAGGGTGGCAATTTTGCGGGGAGAGTTGATTTTACCCGATCGGCTGTAACTCACCGTTTCGCCTGCAGCAAGTTCCCGGATCTGTGAAATGGTTGCTTTTAAGGTGAGTACCGGTTGCAAATCTTTTGACAGGTCGGCCCCGACGCCCACGCCATACAACCCAATCCCGAGCCGGACCATATCCATTTGGTAATCCGGGAATCTTGCAATCCCGCCGGTATTGAGCACATGCCGCAGAGGGCGGTACCCAAGTGCGTGTTCAATCCGGGTATACATCGACTGGTAACGCGCCATCTGCTGGTGGGTGAACTCGTCAAATTCCGGTGAGTCGCTCGCTGCCAAATGGGTGAATACAGATTTTACAACCAATAAAGGGTAGCGCTTCAACAAACGGATCAGTTCGCCGGTCTGGAAGGGTTCAAACCCTAAACGATGCATGCCGGTATCCAATTTCAGATGAATCGTGATCTGGAGTTCCTTTTTGGATGCAAAGGCCGCCAGTTCATTTAATTGGAGCAGGCTGTAAATTTCAGGCTCCAGATTATACTCGATCAACGCATCAAATGTAGCGGGTTCAGGGTTCAGCACCAGAATAGGCAGGTTGATACCGCTCCTGCGAAGGTCGATTCCTTCATCAGCGTAGGCAACAGCCAGGTAATGAACACCCTGATAAGCCAGGAGCCGTGCAACTTCAAGGCTCCCGCTTCCATATGCCGCTGCTTTTACCATCACCATCAATTGAACCCCGGGGATCAGCTTTTTCTGGAAAACCTGCAAGTTGGAGGCAACGCCGGCCAGGTTCACTTCCAGCAGGGTGCGGTGGGTATGCGGTTGCAGTCTTCTGGCGATCCTTTCAAATGCAAAGGGCCTGGCGCCTTTCAGCAAGATGGATTCGTTGAAAAAATCACTTTCCCTGAAAGAAGCCAGGAAAGCTTCAGTTGAAGGGAAAAAAAACGCTGGATACGGGTCCGGCAAGTATCGCCCCAATTCGACCACTTCGCGGCCAATTCCAAAAACACGGCTTACACCCTCTTCCTTGATCAGGCCGGCAACTTTTTGATAGATGTCTTGTTTTTCCCGGATGCCGATTTCCAGAAAATCGGACAAGAAAAGGGTTTTAGCGGCGCCTTGCCGCTGACGAGCCAAAAAATGGAGTGCGATTGACAGGGATTGGAAATCAGAATTATAACTGTCATTGATCAGGGTGCATCCGTTGATGCCCTCCCTGAGTTCAAGCCGCATTTCAACTGCTTCCAGATGCTTAAGGCCTTCCAGGATGACCGGCAGAGGAACGTCGAGCGCCAGTGCCGCAGCCCAGACATGCAACGCATTTTCGATTGAGGCTTCATCTGTAAATGGAATGCATGCCTCCATTTCCTGCCCCTGGTAACAGGCCTGAAACCGGGTTTGACCAGGAGAAATGACTGTTTCCCGGATCTGCAGATCTGCGGGTTGTGAGGTAGACCAGGAAAATACCTGTCGCCCCAGCGCTTCTACAGCCTTTTCGACAACCGCATTTCCTTTTCTGTAAACGATCCGTTTGGCCTGTTGAAACAGCAGCAGCTTTTCTTTGATCTTTTCATCCCTGGAACTGAACCCTGCGTCGTGAGCAGCCCCGATATTGGTAAAAATGCCGATATCGGGCCGGATGATCCTTTCCAGCTTTTGCATCTCTCCGGGTCGGGAAATGCCGGCTTCAAAAATGGCGATTTCATGTTCGGGTTCGATCTGCCACACAGAAAGGGGGACGCCGGTTTGGGAATTATAGCTTCTCGGGCTCCGGATGCATTTTGCGCTCGCCGATAAAATCCGGTACAACCACTCTTTGACAACCGTCTTGCCGTTGCTGCCGGTAATACCAACGACAGGGATGTTGAACCTGGATCTGTGGAATGCAGCCAGATTTTGCAACGCCGCTATAGGTGTCTGCATCGCGGGCAATAAAAAACAGGCGTCAGGGAATAAGGTTTCACCGGGGCGTCTTTCCACGACAAAAGACCGAACTCCGCGAAGGTATGCTGCAGAAATAAAATCATGGCCATCCCGAGTAGGGCCTTTCAGGGCAAAAAACAGGGAATTGGCCGGAGTAACGATATGGCGGCTATCCGTTATTAAGTGTTCAATTTCTCTATCCGGAGAGTTGGCCGGATAAATGGATGCGTTTAAAATTTTGGCAATATGGTGAATACCGTATTTCATCGGGTTTATGGGAAGGGTTATTCGCCACACACGTTGGCTTTCAAAAAACCAGCGATTCCTATGGTTGGTTGAAGTTTAATAAGCCTTGGCAAATAACACCCGTTGTTTGGACGGTTTTCCGGTCAGAATACAGGTTCCGTCTTCTTGTTCGTTGTCAATTGGAATGCAGCGGATCGTAGCTTTGGTCAGATCCTTGATGCGCAATTCGGTTTCGGTAGTCCCGTCCCAGTGGGCAGAGATAAAGCCGGGGATATCCTGGTCGATAAGGTCTTTAAAATCGTCAAAATTATCGATCCGGGTAGTTTTTTCCGTCCGGAAATCCCTGGCTTTGTTAAAAAGGCTGGATTGAATGTCCTTGAGCAGATCCTCAACGTACCGGTCGATGCCATCCAGGGGTTGGGAAGTTTTTTCTTTGGTATCCCGGCGGGATACCTCCACAACGCGGTTTTCCAGGTCGCGCTGACCGATAGCAAGCCGAACGGGGATGCCGCGCAATTCCTGTTCGGCAAATTTGAACCCTGTCCGTTTTTTCATGTCCGTATCATAAGTGCTCGTAATCCCTTTGGCTTTCAGTGCCTCCATGATCCTGTGAGCAACGTCGTCGATTTCGGGCGCCGGTTTTGGGATCGGGATGATGGCTACCTGGATGGGCGCCAGTTTAGGGGGTACGACAAGGCCTTCATCGTCGGAATGTGTCATGATGAGACCTCCGATCAAGCGGGTTGAGACACCCCAGGAGGTAGCCCAGACAAAATCTTCCTGGTTGTTTTCATTGAGGAATTTGACGTCAAAAGCTTTGGCGAAATTTTGCCCCAGAAAGTGAGAAGTTCCGGCTTGCAGGGCTTTACCATCCTGCATGAGGGCTTCAACACAGTAAGTTTCTTCAGCGCCGGCAAAACGTTCGTTGGGCGTTTTAATGCCTTTGATCACCGGCATGGCCATATATTCTTCAGCGAATTTGGCGTAGATATCCAGTATCCGAAGCGTTTCCTCAACAGCTTCTCCTTTGGTAGCGTGTGCGGTATGGCCTTCTTGCCAGAGGAATTCGGCAGTCCGGAGAAAAAGCCGGGTTCGCAGTTCCCAACGCACAACATTTGCCCATTGGTTGATGAGCAGCGGGAGATCGCGGTAGGAATTGATCCAATCCTTATAAGTGTGCCAGATAATGGTTTCTGAAGTAGGGCGGACAATCAATTCTTCCTCAAGTTTGGCATCCGGATCCACAACCAGGCCGTTGCCATCAGGCGATTTCATCAGGCGGTGGTGCGTTACAATGGCACACTCTTTGGCGAATCCTTCCACATGTTCCGCTTCCCTGCTCAGGAAGCTTTTGGGGATGAACAAGGGGAAATAAGCATTCACATGGCCGGTTTCCTTGAACATCCGGTCCAGTTGGTCCCGCATATTTTCCCAGATGGCAAAGCCATAAGGCTTGATGACCATACACCCCCTTACAGCGGAGTTATCCGCCAGGTTAGCCTTCTTAACCACATCAATGTACCATTGGGAGTAATCCTCCGCTCTTCCTGTGATTTCTTTTGCCATATGATTTTTCCGGTTTGAAAAACTTGATTATCAAACGATTGTTTCTATATTTGAGGTCTGGTTTTAAAAAAGGGCAATTCCGGATTATTTAACAAATTTTAACTATGTTTTATGTGGCGCCGCCCAATTTTTGCGTCTTAACAATAGTTAAAATTGTAAGTTAAACAACTTTAACAGCCCCGCGCTGAAACTTTAAATCCTTTTTAACTAAAAAGTAGGCGCAAATGTAATAATTTAGGGGTTGTAATTGAAAAATGACTTGCTAATCACTTTTAAAAATTGATATGATGAAAAAGATTAAACTGATCGCGCTTTTAGCTACCTTACTGACTGTGGCGGCTACTATGTCCCTCAGCGCGCAGTACGATGATTTGTACTACGACCCGGACAAAGACGGCACAACCTATACCAGCTCTTCTTATACTTCTTCCGAGGAGTATGATGATGACTTTGATGGGCAGGATTACGATGACGAATATTATGACTACTATTATACTTCGCGCATCAAGCGCTTTTACCGGCCGTATTACGGCTTTGGGTATTATGATCCCGTATATGTTGACTCCTATTATTATGGTCAACCATTTTCGCCTTCGGTCACGGTGCTGATCTATGACAGTCCGTTCGGCTACAACAATTATTATAATTTCCGCAGGCTGAGCCGTTGGAATCGCTGGAACAATTACGGCTTCGGCGGGTGGAATTCCTTTGACCCCTGGTACTCGGGCGGTTACCGCTCCGGTTGGGGCGGCGGTTTCAACAACTACTACACGGTCAATAACTACTATGGCGGCGGTTTTGGTGGTTACGGCGGTGGTTTTGGCGGGTATGGCGGCGCCTACGGTTACGGCGGCGGCTTCGCTTCCAACTACTATTGCCCGCCAACCTGGGGTAGCGGATACGGCTATTCTACGGTGAATTCGGTACGGAATAACACGAATAACGCAGGTTCCTCTTACGGCCCCCGCACCTACGGCAGCACAAGGGTTTCCCGCACGGATAACGGCCGCGAAGATGTGCGCAATTCAACCAATACAGGCCCTACCCGCAACCGTTCTATCGCGGAAACGCCGGAAACAGGAAGGACCAGGGCGCCTGAAAATGCAGGTTCGCTCGAACGTCATACGATCCGTCCTGAAAGCGGTGCAACCGCCCAACCGGAAAGATCGCGCAATTCCAGCCGGACTTTGGATACCCAAACCGACAGACCGACCAGAAATATTGAACCGCGCTCAAGCAATCCGCGTACCTACGACAGGAACACCCCCAGCAGGACCATTGACCGTGCTCCGGCTCAAAGCGCGCCTCAGCGGTCCTACGACCGGCCACGGGAATCGCCTTCAAGAACGATTGACCGGAGTCCGAGCACCCCGCGCAGTTCAGGAGGCGGGTTTGACCGCAGTTCCTCACCTCGCAGTTCAGGCGGCAGCATCGACCGCAGCCCAAGCCCGTCCCGCAGCAGCGGCGGCAGCATCGATCGCGGTTCCAGCGCGCCCCGCAGCAGCGGAAGTTCCGGCGGCAGTGTGCCCAGCAGAAGTCGCGGAGGCGGCCAATAACCAGGAATTATTCTGAACATCATATTTTATTTCATAAAGTGGGTGGAGGTTGCTGTCAATTTCCACCCACTTTTTTATTTTGTAACCCCAAATAAAAATCCGGACAAAATGATACGAAACTTGTTGATTTTCGTGGGCGGTCTGTGTATCGGCAGCCAGGCATTGAGCCAAACCTATTCCGACGCGCTGCGGTATGCTTATCTCACGCCTTTTGGAACGGCCAGGTCCATTGGTACCGGTGGGGCTCTTGGCGCGCTCGGGGCCGATTTTTCTTCCATCTACTCCAACCCTGCCGGATTGGGGTGGTACCGCGAATCGGAATTCACCATCAGTCCGATGTTCGGGCTGCTGAATATCAATTCACAGTTGTATAACGGAGAAGATAATCCGCCCAACAAGGAGAACGACAGCCGTTTTAACCTGGCCAATTTTGGTTTGGTGGTGGCCGGCCGGCCCCGGTCGCCGGATTGGACGACTTCCAATTTTGCTTTGGGTTTTAACCGGCTGGCTGATTTTAACCGGGAATATACTTTTATGGGGAGCTCGCGCGGCACTATTCTGGATCGTTTTGTAGAGCAGGCCAATTCAGAAGGTTTGGTTCCGGGCGAGTCGGAAGTGGCCTACAACGCGGAGGCCCTGATATATGACGAACAGGCCAACGAATATTACAGTGATTTTGACGGGCTTCCGGATGCAATTGTAGCCAGGGAACAGACCGTTCTGGCTTCCGGTTCGATCAGCGAACTGTCACTGGCCTTTGCAGGAAATTATAAGGAACGGGTTCTTTGGGGACTTACCCTGGGTATTCCATTCCTGAATTTTTCAGAACGCAAAACATACCGGGAATCCGACCCCGGATCCGGCGCCGATGGGAATATTCCATTTTTTGACGGATTGGAATGGCAGGAAAACCTGACCACTACCGGCGCGGGGATCAATGCCAAACTCGGATTGATTTTCCGCCCCAATCAAACAACAAGGATCGGCCTTGCCATCCACACACCTACTTATTTTGGACTGGAAGACAACTACAGCACGGCTATGAATTATGACTACACCTTCCAGGGTGCGGCCCAAACCGGCACAAGCCGGTCGGATAACGGCCTCTTTAATTATCGTCTGCGAACACCCTGGCGCATTTTAGGCGGGGCCGGGTTTATTTTTGGTAAACTGGGCTTTATTTCCGGGGAGATCGAATACCTCAATTTTAGCCGCGGCAAATTCAATTATGACAACCAGTACGAGCAATCCGAAAACACCGTTAATGAGGATATCCGCGCCGAGCTGACTACCGCCGTCAATATCCGGTTAGGTGGTGAAATCGCCATTGATGTCTGGCGCGCCAGGGCAGGCCTCGCTTTATTGGAATCCGGCCTGCACGATTCAACCATTGCCACCCAGATCAGCGCCGGATTCGGCGGCCGCTTTGAAGGATTCTTTTTTGATATGGGATACCGGTATTCGGACAGCGAAGAGGCCTATATCCCTTATGTAACGGATGCCGGCCCTGAACAAATCGTCGACCTTGGTTTCAAATATCACCGGGTTATTCTCACCTTCGGCCTTCGGTTTTGATTCAGTTCCGGTATGGATTCATTAACACAAATAACCCTTGGCGCGGCGTTGGGTGAAGCGGCGCTTGGGAAAAAAGTCGGCCGCAGGGCTATGTTATGGGGGGCCATAGGCGGCACAATACCCGATATAGATGTATTCGCAGGGTTTTCAGCTGATGGCATCGGGGCTTTGGCTTTTCACCGCGCGATCACCCATTCCGCAGCTTTTACCCTGGCGATCCCATTCCTCCTCGGTTGGTTGGTCCACCGGCTGTATAAAGAAAAATATTCCGCCAGGCAACATTTACAGGACATTTTAAAAGCCGGGGCTGTGTTATGGCTGGGCATCACTGTGGCCTCTTTGCCCATGCTTATTTCCGCAAGCAACCTGATCGTTATCGGATTTGCGGTAACAACCGGGATTCTGATTTTTCCAACAGCTGTATTCCTTAGAGAGCAACTTCGAAAACAACCCGCCAAAAACGGCAACGCGACGGTTCGGGAATGGACGATCCTGTTTTTACTGGCCCTTTTCACCCATCCGCTGCTGGATTGCTGCACGACTTACGGCACTCAGTTTTTCAGGCCCTTTTCAGACTACCGGGTAGCCCTGAATAACATATCGGTGGTCGACCCGTTCTATACGGTCCCGTTCCTGATCTGTGTACTCATTGCTTTGTTTTTAAGAATGGGGAGTGTCTGGCGGAAAAGGATCAATTATCTGGGGATCATTTTGAGTTGTTCCTACCTTTTATTCAGTTTTTATAATAAATGGCAGGTAGACCGGATTTTTGAGCAATCATTAAAAGCGCAGAAAATTGCCTTCACCAGGTTCACGACTAGTCCGACCATTTTTAACAATATCCTCTGGCAAGGTATCGCAGAAGGCGATTCGGTCTATTACCATGGGTTTTATTCTCTGTTGGATAAAAAACCAGTGGTTGAAAAATTCGCGACCATTCTCAAAAACCACGAATGGCTGTCGGCATATGAAGGAGAACGGGATTTAAAAATATTGAAATGGTTTTCCGACGGTTACTACAATGTCGTCAGAACCCCTGGCGGAAACCTCCAGTTCAACGACCTTAGATTCGGTTCAATAGGGCTCTCGTTTGAGGACCACGATGACTACGTCTTCCGGTTCCGGTTAAAAGAACAGGACGGGCATTTGTCGGCGCATGAAATAAGAGAACGCCCCAAAATGGAAGGCAATCCCTTTGGCAAATTGTGGAAACGGATACTGGGTAATCCCTGATCTATTCTGCCTTCACCAGCCGAAGTACTTTCAATTCTCCTTCGGCATACAACCGGATAAAATACAGTCCTGCGGGGTGTTCATTCAGGCTGATCAGTTCATTCAGGCCCGATATATTCCGGTAACTTCTGTGGATGATTCGCTGACCAAACGCGTTGAGCATTTCCAATTGGAGATCAGCAGACCGGGCCAGTTCCAGATGAACCCAGGTTTCTCCCGACGTTGGATTGGGCGCCAGTAAAGCGTTGGAAATAAACGCCCCGGGTTCAGCAATATCCGTAACAAAACTTATTTCAACCGTCAGGGATTCCGAGCAACCTTGTTTGTCGGTTGCCAATACAGAATATACCCCTGGAAGCAAGCCCTGCACAGTGTTGCCTTCAGCCCCGTTGCTCCATTTAAAGGTATACGGGCCCTGGCCGGCCGTTGCCTGGATGGTTGCGCTGCCATCGGCGGTTTCGGGGCTCGTTGCGTCTTTAATCGTTGCGCTCAGATTGAGGGTGGCCGGACAGCGTTTGACAAAAACATTGTCGATATCGAGGTAATAATCGCCGGATGCCCAGGAGGCCGTAAAACGTATTTTGATGGCGGACGCTTCGAATGCTTCAAGGGGTATCCGGATGGTTCTCATCTGGTTGGATGAAATATGGGTAGTATCGTTGATAACAAAAAGATTCGAGTAGGATTCGCCGCAATCGGTTGAAATTTGGACTAAAACCTGATTGCCGGGACCGAGCAGGGTAGCATTTTGCCCATTTCCGGAAAAGTTGACGATTCGATAGTCAAAAAGAAGGGAGTCGCCCGCCTCAACCAGGCCCAGCAGGGGCAGTATTGCGGTGAAACTGGGGTCGCTGCTCCAGATATTGTCCGAAATCACAAAGGAGGCATTACTGTGTCCGTTCGTCACAACGGCATCTGCATCGGCTGTCCAACCCGAGGGGACGGTTCCTTGTTCGAAATCTACGAGATAGGGAATGCTGCGGCCGGTTGTAGAAAAAGCGATGTTAATGGTATCATTCAAAAACACCAGATCACCATCCACCGTAGCCCATGCTTTGATGAAATAATCCCCGGGTACGGAAGAATCAAAAGTTGACCCGAAGGTATGTGTGAAAGAAAGATTGGGCAAAAGGCTGAGCGTATCCAGGGTTTCGGTTACAATATCTCCGCCGTTTACCTGGAAAGATACCGCTATATTGTTAAGGGTATCCGTACCCAGGTTGGTAATCGTAATGGATGCCTGGTCTTCCGGGCCTCCGCAATCCAGTTCATTGTCGTGGCTCAGGCTGGCGGCCAGAATATCCCTGGGGACCAATGGCGCAATATAAAAATTATCGATACCGACCCCTTCCCGGACAACAGAGCCATCCGAAAAGAATGAGAGGCGAATACGAACATTGGGGTTGCCGGCTACATTTTCAAGGGTATGCCTTACGGTTGTCCAACCCAGGAATTGCGGACCGCTCCACCACGGGCCCTGAACGAGATCGTCGTGATTGTACCAATTGATGCCGGTTCCAACCCCGCCCAGTTTTTCCCAGGTTTCACCGCCATCCCGGCTAACGTCGACCCAAAGGCCATCGTAGTCAAATTCGGTGGTCAGCCACAGGGAGAAAGAGAGTATCGGATCTTCGGTCAATGTGCTGAAATCGAAACACGGCGACTCAAGGAATCCCCTTTCCGTATTATTGTAATTACCTTCCAGGTTGGTCGCCCAGACCTTATCGCCGCTTGCCGCCTGATTGAACATCACGCCGGCCGGTTGGCCGTATTCCCAGGTTGAGTTCAGGCTTTGAGGGCTCAGGCGCCAGCCGCCGTTGAATTGTTCAAAATCCGAATAGTGAGGAAGGGCGTCGATTGTTGGAATGCTGATAATGGTAACCGTAAACGTATCATTGCTGGTTTCGCTGTCGCCTTCCAGGGCGGTCCAGGCCTGAATGACGTATTCTCCCGGTTCGGAAAAATCATAGGCAGCGTCGAAGGTCATCGTAAAGGTGCTATCCTTGCCCAGAATGCCGGTATAAAACCCATCTGTCGGGGGGTTCACTGCGCCGGGATCGCCGTTGACGCTATAATAAAACTCAAAGAGTGATTGAGGGTTGCCGCCAAAATTTTTAAAGGTTACGCTGATTTCGGCAGAACTGCTGAGGCTGCAGCCGGTAGTGGGGGTGAGGACACCGACCATGCCTATATTTTTGGCCCAAAGGGTCTTGAATGAAAACGGGCCGGTCAGTTTGCTGGTATCCCCATTGGCGCAGATAACGGAAATGTAAAATTCATATTCGGTGTTTTCCATCAATCCGGTGAGCCGGGTTTTTTTGCCCGAAACGGATTTTAGCTGACCTTGCCCTGGCGTAAATCCCACGGAGTCGTATTCGATGACATAAACCCCTTCCGGGTCGGATTGCAGCCAGGCCAGATCGGCCGTAAAAGCGCGAACATCCTCGATCCGGACGCCGGCTGGAGGCGGTTTAGGGCAGGAGGGGCATTCGACCGTAAAGGTAAACACCGGCCCTACGGCTGGAAAAGTACCATCTGAAAAGACCTCTTCGTCATCGGGATCAAAAAGGGTGTAGCTGACTTCACTTTCATAAAAACCCGGCGCATAGATCAGGCTGACCTGGACCCCCTCGACAAAGGTCAGGGTAAAACTGGCCTGATAACCTGTTGTGAAGGTATAGGTGTCCACGTCACCCGTACTGGTGATCAGGGTCAGGCTGGCGCCGTTCCAGCCGTCTCCGAATGTATCGTTCAGCTCCAGCCTGTATTCACAGGGAACTTGGGCAGTCATTCGTCCGGCAAAAAGCAATAAAAACAAAAATAAGTAGCAATGTTTCATACCATTGGGTTTAAAATCCAGGTCCGGTTCCAGCCTTTGATCATGATCGAAGGGGCTAAATTTAGACAAAAAAACAACCTTGACAGGGTAAAACGGCTGATTTTTGTATATATATCGGCCAGACTGCGGAATTCAAATGGTATGAATACGTAAAAAGAGGGTATAATAAGGTCGGCTAAAGATGAAATTAAACCATTTCACTTACCTTTTCGGCAGGCTGGGGCCGGTATCCTTGGACATGCAGATTGGATAATTTATACATCACCAGGGAAACCGCGACAGCGGCAATACATGGCCCGATAATAACGCCCGCAACAGGTACCATCAGCGCAAAATATAAAAACATGCCGAGACCAAGGGCGACTCCAATAAAGCCAACGCTGAAGTGCAGGCTCTGCCGGATATCCAGATGAAATTGTTCCTGGTAATTGTCAAGGACGGCAAATCCGAGGAAAAAACTTTGAATAGCAAAATTCAGCACTGGTTTCATCCAGGCCAAAAAGCCGAAAATGCCAAAGAAAATGGATAATGCTATGGAACAAAGCAGGGTGATCACCCAGGACAATCCGGCAACCTTGATCATCCGGACCTCGGCTTTTACAAAATCGTTCCAGGTAAGCTCTTTGTCTTTTCCGGTCAATTCGGCCAAAGTGCGGCGTGCGAAATGGAAAATCGCGACTTCCAACAGGATGAGCATGACAAATTTTGATCCGCTGGAGAACATCAGATCGTAGCTGCCGAGTGCAAGGTCCTTTGCCAGCATACCCATTTGGCTCACCAGGTTTTGCGGCTCGTCTGATTGGGCGCCACCCAGCCATTTCAGAAAAATGCCCAGGAATTTTAATCCGCCGATCGCTGCCCCGATCAATAATATCCTGGATACCCAGCCGTAGCTGAGCACACCTTCCCACAATCTTCTCTCCCTGATGAATTTAAAGGAGTAGGGAATCATCGCCAAAGCGAACAGAAACTGGCTGAAATAATCGCGAACAGGTTTGATCGTCATATGGGTAAAGGAAATTGGCTTTAAAGGTAAATAACATTTTTATAAGGTGCAAAGCCTGCTCGACCAATGACAGGCTTTGGCCGATAAGCAGACATTATCCTGCGATTTTCAGCCTGAACACGCCTTTAATTCTCTGACAATGTTCCTGAAATGTCGGTAAACCAGGCCTGGATAGCAGGAATGAGGGCGGCCACAAATCCGATGGCCAGGGCGCCTGCAAATAATTTTAATTCAATTTCAGGCAACCAGATCCAGCCTGTAAAGGGATACCGGTAGGATTTTTCCAGAAACCCCGACAAAACCTCCATTCCGGCATGCCCCAGCGCCATGCCGAAGATAAACCCCAAGGAGGCCAAAAGCAGGCCTTCCAGAATGACAAGCCAGGTCAGGTTTTTTCTTGAGGCGCCCATTACCCGCATCAGCGCCAACTCATACCGGCGTTCTTTCAGGGAGGCGTACAAAGAAATAAAAATGCTCAGTGCAGAAACAATCAAAATGATGATCGCGACGGCGCGCAAGGTTCGTTCGCCCGAACCCATAAGGCTGTAAAGGCGATCCAGTTCATAAGCAGGGTTTGCGGCCATAAGGTCCGTATTTTCGTTGATATTGCGCGGCAGGCTCAGCGTCTGTGCATTGGTGTTTTTAAACTGGATCAGCAGGCTGGTTATTTCCTGGTCCTCGTATTCATACAGCGGCTTTTCGTTGATCTCAGGTTCGCCTGTGTGATGGTGGTGAAGGGAGTCCGGTCCTGCAGCCGGGTGTTCTTCAGCGTCTTCTCCGGCATTATGGTCTTCATGAACCGACCAAATGCTTTGAGGGCTTGTAAGGATCAGTTGGTCAATCACGGATCCGGTTTGACCCAAAATGCCGGTGACAACAAAAGCTTCGGCATCGTCATGGACCAGGTTGTCGTCCAGTACAAACCCATGGGAACTTTGAAAACGGTCGCCGGGTTTGAGCGCGAGATTTTTGGAAACAGCCGACCCGATCACAACTTCATAGGGTTTGGACCATTCATTGCCGGTTGTTACCGAGGCGCCGTAAAAAGGGAGAATTTCCAGGCTGGTGCCGATAATGCGATAACCTTGATAACTATCGCCCAACGCCAGGGGGATGGCCGTTTTGATCAAAGGGTGCCCCGGCCGCATGAATGGCTTGGCTTTCGAAATCGGGATATTGCCGGTTGGAGAATCGATATGATACAGGCTGCTCAAAACCAACTGCAGCGGGCTGCCCTTGGCGCCGATAACCATATTAACCCCGGCCTGGTTGCGCCGGAGTTGGTCGTCCAATTGGTGATTCAAAAGCAATAACAAGACGATCAGGCCAATACCCAATGCAAACAGAACAAGGTTGAGCAGCAGGTTGAGCGGTTTATTCTTCAGGTTTTTCCAGCTAAGTTGGATCGTATTCATAAGGTCAGGTAAGGTGTATTTGATTGGAAATGCGGTCGCGCAGACGGCCGTCGTGGGTGACGATCACCAAAGTGGCCTTGAGTTCGGCGGCTTGTTGTTCGAGCAACTGGGTTACATATTCACAATTGAGGTCATCCAGAGCGGAGGTTGGTTCATCGGCCAGAATAACTTTAGGGCTGTTGACCATAGACCGGGCAATAGCCACCCTTTGCTGTTCGCCAACGCTTAAGCGATCGGGTTTTGATTTTAGTTTCTGAACGACATTCAACCGTTCAAGCAAGGATCTGACCTTCGTGTGATCGGGTTGAAACCCGGCGAGCCTTTGTGCAAGAAGCAGGTTCTCTTCTACAGTCAATGAGCGGATAAAATAGGCTTTTTGGAAAATGATACCGATTTGCCGTCCCCGGTATTGATCCAGCGCCTTGCTGGAAAGCCGGGAAATATTGGCGCCTGCCAGGACAATCGAACCGGTCAAAGGGGTGAGCAAGCCCCCCAGCAAATGAAGAAGCGTGGTTTTCCCACTCCCGGATTGACCCAGGATAAGCCAATGTTCCCCCTGGCGGCATTCGAAGTCCTGGAAAGCCAGGCTGGGTTGGCCGGGGTACGCGTAAGAAAGCGAGTTTGTTGCTAACATAAACAGAAATACGGTTAAGAATAATTAAAACCCTCAAATACCGTGGAGGTTCATTTTAAGGTGTCTGCCAGCCAGGTGATTTTAGCCGCCAGTTCTATATTTTCTTTGGCTAACTCAAGTTGAACCAGTTTGTGGAGCGCCAGCAGGGGTTTGGAATCCCTGAGCGCTTCCTGAATGTAGGGGGACGTCCGCAGGGCCAGAACATCCTCCGTTTGAGGTGCAGCTTGTATCGAAGCCAGTTGACCCAGATTGTTTCCCGACAGGATTTGGCTTGCGCGGGCGCTTGGTGGCAGATTTCCGAATCCGATACCGATCTGGTTGGTGGGTTGGTGAATCACATGAAGGGCTTCCCCGCTTGCCCGCACATAATAGCCGCCGCCCATCCGGCCTACCAGGTCCAGTTTATGCGGATTGATGCGGCCTTGCTCATCCAGTACCTTTTCGTCGATATGCAGGCGCAGTATGTTGCAAATGATCAAATGTCCGGCGCCGCCTTCCTGCCCGAGGGAAATGACCTGTTGAACCTTGCATTCCAGGTGAACCGGCGACTCCTTGACCCGGAAGGGTTTTACGAGATCCGAGGGAATTGGGGTCAATCCGGTTTCAGAAAATTCATTGACGCCTTCAGGGTACTCTATGCTGGCAAGCGCCATTTGCCTGACAATGCTGAAATTGACAATGTTAATAACCACCTCTCCCGTTTCAAGTACGTTCCGGAGCGTATCCTTCGTGGTATTATTGGCGACCCGGCGGTTGGAAGAGAAGATACAAACAGGTGGATTGGAACTGAATACATTAAAAAAACTGTAGGGCGCCAAATTCGGTCTGCCTTGTTCATCCAGGGTGCTGGCGAAAGCGATAGGCCGGGGCGCAACACTCCCCAGGAGAAATTGGTGAAATTGCGAAGTGGGGGTCGTCTTTGGGTCAATAACAAGCATAACAGGCAAATTTCTTACAAAAGAAAAGGTTTGACGGAAATAAACCAAACCCGGGCTCAACCGATTTAAATGAATCAGATGTTTTGTCACAAAGTAAAGTCAAATGTCCTGGAACCGGTTTTTTAATATCGTTTTTTGGCTGGCAATCCTTGCGATGCTGGGATTTACCATTGGGAAATATTTCTTTTTGAAACCAAAGCAAATAGTTGGGGAAGCGGCGCCGGCATTTTCTGCCAGGGTGTTAGGAGGTGAAACCCTTCATTTAGCCGATTTGCGGGGTAACATCGTCCTGCTGGATTTTTGGGGTAGCTGGTGCGGCCCATGCAGGGTGGAAAATCCCAAAATCAACCGGTTGCTGGCTGATTACGGACAGGTTTCATTCAATGAAGGCGCCCGGTTCAAGGTGGTCGGTATTGCAATTGAGGAAAAAGAACTTCCCTGGAAAAAAGCGATACAAACCGACCAGCTTCAATGGTCCTATCACATTATGGACACGGCGACCAGCCTCCGTTTCTTCGACTCCCCGATCGCAAAAAAATACGGGGTCAGACAGGTCCCGACCAAATATCTTCTGAACGAAAAGGGCAAGATCGTAAAAGTAAACCCTGATGCTGGGGAAATAGAAGAATATTTGCGACAAAATCAGCGTTAATTTGCATTCTGCCAAAATGGCGTTTATTTTAAGCTGGCAAAGTAATTGCGGTAAGCTACCGTCGAGCAATTCATTTTATGAAAAACTGGCTGAAAATGAGTCGGAAGGAAAAAATGGACAAAGAAAAAAAATCAGGCGCCGCTACCGGCGATAACGACGATCCCGGTCAGGATGGGGCAAAGGTGGAAAACCTGGAGTCGGCAGAAAATCAGGATTCAACCGAAGGTACGATCCAGGCTTTGCAGCAACAATATGATGAGCTCCAGGATAAATATCTGAGGCTTTATGCCGAATTTGATAATTTCAAAAGGCGTACCATCAAAGAGAAGCTGGATTTGATCAAATCTGCAGGACAGGACATTTTGACATCGCTTCTGCCCGTTCTTGACGATTTTGACAGGGCGAAGAAAAACGCCGAATCCGGTGGAGAAACCCTGAGCGAGGGGGTCCTCCTGGTGTACAATAAGATGTTCAACATCCTTCAGCAGCGCGGTCTTAAGCCAATGGAAAGTATCGGAGCGTCTTTTGATCCGGAGTTGCACGAAGCGGTTACAGAAATCCCCGCCCCATCGGCTGAATTGAAAGGCAAGGTGGTCGATACCATCGAAAAAGGATATTGGCTTAACGATAAAATAATCCGCCACGCCAAAGTGGTGGTTGGAAGCTGACCCGGTTCAATACCATGGAACGATCGCTGGCAGGAAAATGCAAATTAATCATGCAGGCCATCAGGCGTTAAACCGCAAAACTGGCTGAACAGAACCTTCTCATCGCATAAATAATGGCAAAAAAAGATTTCTACGAAATATTGGGCATCGACCGGAATGTTGGCCAGGATGAAATCAAAAAGGCTTACCGCAAGTTGGCGTTGAAATATCACCCGGATAAAAACCCGGGCGACAAACAGGCGGAAGATAAGTTCAAGGAAGCAGCAGAAGCTTATGAAGTACTTAGCGATCCCGATAAAAAAGCGCGTTACGACCGATACGGTCATGCAGGTGTTGACCCCAACACAGGCGGGTTCAGCGGCAGCGGCATGACCATGGATGATATCTTCCAGCAATTCGGAGATATCTTTGGGGATTCCGGAAGCCCATTTGATTCCTTTTTCGGCGGCGGACGATCCGGCAAAACCCGCTCCAACGGTGAACGGGGCGCCAACCTGCGGGTAAAATTATCCCTCACCCTCGAAGAAATCTCGGCGGGGGTTCACAAAAAAATCAAAGTCAAAAAACAGGTCAATTGCGACGTCTGCGGCGGGAGCGGCGCCAAGGATTCCGGATCCGTTCAGACTTGTGGAACCTGCCGGGGGGCGGGCTACGTACGTCAGGTCAGAAGCACTTTTCTCGGGCAAATGCAAACCACCGCGCCCTGCCCTACCTGTAACGGATCGGGCCAAACCATCACCGCTCATTGCCCCAAATGTAAAGGAGACGGCCGGACCTACGGAGAAGAAACCATTGAACTGGACATCCCGGCCGGCGTAGAAGAAAACATCCAGCTTTCCCTCCGGGGTAAAGGTAACGCTGGCAAACGCGGGGGCCCGCCTGGCGACCTGCTGGTCAGCATCGATGAAGTGCCGCACGAATACCTCCAGCGCGACGGCATGAACATCGTACACGAACTATACCTGAATTTTGCGGACGCTTCTCTTGGTACTTCCGTAGAAGTGCCTACGATTGAGGGGAATGTAAAAATTAAAATCCCGCCAGGCACCCAATCGGGGAAAATACTGCGGCTCAAGGAAAAAGGGCTTCCGTCTGTTCAAAGCTACGGACGCGGGGATCAACTGATCCACGTGAACGTTTGGACGCCCAAAAAGCTGACGGAAGAAGAAAAAGCGCTGCTTGAAAAAATGCGCAATCTGCCCAACTTCCAACCCCAACCCACCAAAGGGGAAAAAGGGTTTTTTGAAAGAATGCGGGATATCTTTAAATAACAGCCTCCGGAATGGCTTAACCCAGATATATGAGATACGCCGTTGTGATTTTCATGCTATTCATCATCGGGTTTGGCCTGACGAGTTGCAGTAAAAACAATGTTTACAATGAAACATTGGAAATTCCGGGCGGTGTCTGGAACTACCCGAATGTATTGCAATTCGATTTTGAAATAAGGGATACCCTTTCTGTCTATAACCTGGATCTGGAAATAGAACACAGCCCGGATTTTTCGTACCAAAACCTCTACTCCCGGATTTTTACGGGCTTCCCGTCGGGTGAGCG
Organism: uncultured Lewinella sp.; assembly: GCA_964558465.1. GTDB lineage: Bacteria > Bacteroidota > Bacteroidia > Chitinophagales > Saprospiraceae > JACJYC01. The sequence goes on from CAZLEF010000024.1 coordinate 56,373, forward strand.
CCTCGAAAAGATCCTTTCCCTCGAATTGGCGGATAAAACCGGCAAGTGGCAGGGCAAATGCAGCAGCAACCATTGCAAATTGAATATTCCGATCCAGGAAAATGCCTATTTCAACCAGGTCGGCAAGTATTCATTGGCGTTGGAGCAATATATGCGGCAGGATAGCCTTCCAGGGGTATTTGCGGTCTCTTTAATCATTAGAAAGTCGGGGAGTGAACGAACCCTGCCGGAAAATTGAGCGCCAGGTTTTTTTAGGAAGTATCAGATTTTGTTGCGGTTTGTCATTAAAATTGCAAAAACAAACCATCTCCACAAAAACAAGTACGCCTATTTTTGCGCATCCATTTGACCAAAGTTGGAAATTCGCCCATAGACCTGATCGTGCCTGACCCGGCGGAGTATTTGAATATTTGCTCCGGTGCATGAGGGCGGCCTCGAAATAGCAAGTACCTTTTTTTCAAAGCTCATGGGCTTTTGAACCTTACCTGCCGTTTTGATGAGCCGGTTGAACCCTGTAACTGGCAATTTATCACCAATCAATAAACGGTCTTTATGAAAAGAATCTTTACATTTCTGATTCTGTTGTCCATCTTGGGATCTCATCCGCTGTCTGCCCAATTGGCGCCAGGCAGTATCGCCCCGGATTTCACGGGCACAGATATCAACGGCAATACCTGGACGTTGTACGAACTGCTGGATCAAGGCAAGTCTGTTGTCCTGGATATTTCGGCCACCTGGTGCGCTCCTTGCTGGGATTATCACAATACTCAAGCATTGGAGAACCTTTACGAACAGTATGGGCCGGATGGAACAGATGAGTTTATGGTCCTTTTTATTGAAGGAGATCCAACCACGGGCATGGAAGACCTTCAGGGCGCTACAGAAGAAACCCAGGGCAACTGGATAGCCGGCACAGCCTATCCAATTATTGACGACGCCAGTATTGCCGATCTGTACGAGATCACCTACTTTCCAACGATCTACCACATTTGCCCCAGCCGCATTGTAACCGAAGTGGAAACGATTACAACAGAGGAGCACTATCAGAAAAAAGGCGATTGCCCGCAGCCATTCGGCGCGAACAATGGTTCTTTGCTCTTCTATTCAGGCTTCAAAGGGGCATTTTGCCAGGAAAAAACCTTTACGCCGGCTGCCAAATTCCAAAACCTTGGGACGGACACGATCAAATCCGCAACCATTGTACTGACGGTGAACGGAGTGGCAACAGATACGCTGGAATGGATTGGCAGCCTGACCAAATTCCAAATCTCGGATGTGTCTTTTGCAGAATTCTCGGTTAACGCCGATACGGATATCAGCATCTCCATCGCTTCCGTGAACGGTACAGCAGACGAAGATACCAGTAACGACTCGGTCACAGCAAGTATAGAAAGGGCCGTAATTGCCGATAATTCGGTGCTTGACCTCGTGATGAACACGGATCAATATGCTTACGAAACCTACTGGGAACTGGTCGATGGCGTCGGAAATGCCGTTTATACAGGAGGAAACCAAGGCCTTTTCTCCAGCCCGCCCCAGATTCATCCGGATTCTTATATCGCCAACGGGCAGTATAGTTTCGAATTACCCCTTCCAAAAGACGGTTGTTACGAATTCAGGGTGTACGACCTGTATGGCGATGGCATGTGTTGCCAGTTTGGGCAGGGTGGATACCAAATCACAAATGACAGCGGAACGGTTCTGGCTGCCGGTGGGCAGTTCGAAGATCAGATTTCGCATTTGTTTGAAATCTCGGGCGCCGAAGAGGTGTTGGACAATGCCCAGATTGTGGTCTACACGGGTGAGCGCGGCGAATTTTGCCATTCGGTCTCATACGCGCCTTCCGTCGCTTTCCAGAATATCGGCAACAATCCGGTCACTTCCGCCGACTTCCAACTGAGTGTGGCCGGCGAAATCGTCGAAACCTATAACTGGACCGGCAACCTTGCGCCGTTGGATTTCACCCTTGTCAATTTCAGCGAGGTAACGCTGAATGAAACCGGAGCGGTTTCCGTCGGGATTTTGAACGTGAATGGCCAGGCCGACGAGAAGACGTATAAAAACACTTATGCCGTTGCGCTGAACCGTCAGCCTGTAACCCTTTTTGATACCTTGACACTCAGGTTGAGAACGGATACTTACGGCGTCGAAACGTTCTGGTACGTAGCCAATGAGCTTGGCGATATCGTGGCTTCCGGCGGCAATCCGAATGTCGGCCCGAACGGCGGCGGAACAGGCGATCCCCCCAACCATCCGGACGCTTACGGCGCCAACCGGAACTATACGATTCCGATCATTGTACCGGCTAACGGATGTTATGAGTTTTCAATGGTCGATGCCTATGCCGACGGCATGTGCTGCCAATATGGACAAGGCTCTTTCTCTCTTGAAGATGAAGGAGGCATGATACTCGCTCAAGGCGGCCAGTTCGGAGCATATGACCGCAATGGATTTGAGGTGAACAAACCCGTTGCAACGACTGACCTGATCGAAGTGGCGGAAATGAAATTATTCCCCAATCCGGTTTCGACCTCATTGAATATCTCGTTCAGCCTCGACAGGGGTTTGCCGCTGGAGATAGGCATTCAAAACACCCTGGGCCAACAGGTATCCCCTTTGCAAAGCGCCCGGTTTGCAGCCGGTAAACACCAGTTGACCCTCGATGTCCGGAGTCTGTCGAACGGTATTTATTTCCTGACGGTTCGCAGCGCCGAACGCAGCGTGAGTTACCGGTTTGTGGTGAATCGTTAATTATTCAGTTTTGACGTCCAGCCGCTATGTTCAGGCATGCATATTTGGCTTGCCTGAACATTTTGCTTAAATTGGGCATCGAAAAAAATAAGCCTATGAAAAAATCAATACTCCTTGTGTTCGCTTGTCTTGGTTCTTTTTACCTGAGTTCTCAAATCAGTTTTTTACCGGATACCGTAATGGTACACAACATTACGCCGGATATTACGGACGCGCCCGGGCACAGTAAAGTGAAAAATAACGGGATACAGGTAAAAACCTTTAAATGGGAACGGACGGAGATCCAACTATCTGAGGGTTGGCAAAGCGCTGTTTGCGACAAAAATCAATGTTATTTTCCAGAGGTTACGAGTAAAGAATTTACGCTTGGCCCTTCTGAAGAAGGTACGATGGACGTCCATGTCTACCCCAATAATCATGAGGGCGCCGCCATCGTTCAGGTTGTGGTAACAGATTTGATCAATGTAAATAACACAGCTACAGGGATCTACTTTTTCAATCCATCGGTGGCAACCAGTACAACGGATGTCCGAATTGCCCGGGTGAAGGTTTATCCCAACCCGGCCGCAGGGGTGTTTACGATAAGTGAAAACCAGGTTGCCGCTCATATCGAGGTCTTTAATATGGCGGGAAGAAAAATGAAATCTTTCAACTATGCCAATGGGGATTGGTACGATATCAGCGACCTGCCGCGCGGCGCTTATTTTATCAGGCTGATTGACAAATCTGCGCAAACCCTGGTAACCAGGCTGTTGCAGAAACTATAATAAGGTTGGCAGTCCACCGGTCCGGAATGCCCGGTAACAGGCAAACGGACGGATGGACTGCCAAACAATTTAGTCGTAACTTAAATAAGGCCGGATCTTTTCAATCACCCCAGGCGGAAGCGCCAGGACCTTTTTCACGTCTTCGATACTGCCGAAAGGCCCATGTTGTTCCCGGTACCGGGCGATGGCAGCCGCCTTTTTCCAATCCAGATAAGGGTGGTTTTTCATTTCTTCAACCGTGGTTGTGTTGATCTGCATATAACGAAACAACGGAGAGCCTTTTAATTGGGGTTTTATTTGCTGAAAAGTGCTGTCCGGCAATCCAAAAGTTTCGCCTACCTGTTCAGGATTGACAAATCCGCCCAGTTTTTCCCGGAAACCGACAATGCGTTTTGAAAAGGTAGGCCCTATGCCCTTCAATTGGGTCCATTCGTCCGCAGTGGCCGTATTGATGTCAATAACAGGTTGGAGATCATCCGGCCTGTACACGGCCCTGACGCCCGATGCCGTTTCGGCTGATACCGGTTGCTGCAAGGTATTTTCTTCGATCCGGATAAATGGCGCAAGCCGGGTAAAACTTTCCTCCGAAAGGGTATAGATCTTCTTCAAATCTTCCGGGCGCCTGAACCGGCCTCCTTTGTCCCGGTAGTTCAGAATGGATCTGGCTGTTTTCCCGGGCAGGCCCAATTTTTGGAACTCAGGACCTGAGGCGGTATTGGGGTCAAAAAAGAACATTTCAGGCAAAACATCATTGGGTTGATCCATTTTCTTTTGCTCCGTCGGGGGCGGACCTATCCGGATAAACGGCTCCAGCAACTGGAAATCAGATGCTGTCAGGTTGTATAGTTTCCGAAGGTCTTCCTTCGTGCGGTAGGGGCCCACCTTTTGCCTGAAATTGATGAGCGTGCGAGCGGCCCGCTCAGAAACGCCATACCGGAGGATTTCATCAAAAGAGGCCAAATTTGGGTCAAAAAACGTCAAATTGGCAGCAGGCGCAAGCGCGGTGTCAACTGCATTCCATTCACGTATAACGGCCCTGAATGCAGCGAAATCGGCTTCTGTCGAAGGCCTGAACAGGTTGGATAAAAGCCTGGGCAACAAGAACAAAAGAAAGCATAATATCAATAAGGTAAAAGCGCCTCTCCGTTCAGTCTTGTTGAAATAAAAGAACGCGTTTTTTTGATTTTTCATGGCAGAGCGGGTTAAAGATTCTGAATAAAAGCGCCGTGTTCGGCAGTAAAATGAAAAGGAATGCCGGTTTTCAGGCAAGCCTTTTTCCACAACCGGGCAGTCTTCCAGCTATTGGATCCATCCAATACTACCCTTGCCGGCTTGTAATAATGATCCAATTGATCCGGATCAAACGAAGGATTATTCCTGACCAGCAGCAGATCCAATCCAACCGGTACGGGGGGCGGCCTTGGCAGGGGTTGGTCGAGGATATAAAAGGTAAATTGAAAAAACTGGAGAAAAGGCCCTTGTTTAAAAAAATGATTTGACAGGGTTACATCAGGGGTTTTCAGCGGCCAATATTCGGTCTTCCGGATGTTTCTGAAAGCTTTGTAATTGGAAGAAGCGCGTACCAGGCGAGTGTCACCCATGTCCAGATCGCTGAAACTCAGCGCATGATGGCCCGTGAAAAGATCAAAGGCGCTAAAACGAGGAATATGGTAGATAACCAACTCCCTGGTACCGGTATGATGCAACGACCGTAAATTGACCAGAAGTCCGGAAAGTAACCATGCAGCGAAGCCCCAATAAGCCGGTCGCAGCTTGCGTACGCCCACGACCCACATCAGATTCCCGGTTATAAAGTATCCGAGAAATAAACCGGGTACTCCAATCCACAGGCCATTGATCAATGCGCCGGGCATTTTCTGTATAATAAAGATCAGCTTATTCATGACCCGGATCAAAAAGTGGAAAATGGTTCCCACGCTCTCTCCAAGGATGGGGACAGGATCGGTTGCCAGCAAAAGAATGCCTAAGGGCAAGATGAGGGAGGCCAGCGGTACGACGATCAACCCGGAAAGCCAGAAATAAACGGGGAATTGATGGAATATGTACAATGTCAGGGGAAACGTGGTCATCTGAGCGCCCAGGCCAACGGTCGTCAATTTCCAGATTTCCCGCCCTGCGCGGTTGCCGATATACCAAAGACGGTAGAGCGGACCTTGAAAAAAAACAATCCCCACAACCGCCAGGTAGGATAATTGGAAGCCAATATCAAAAAGCAGATAGGGATTCAGGCAGATCAGGCAAAATGCCGAAGCGGCCAAAGTGTTGTAGATATTGGATTGCCGGTTGATGGACCGGCCGATGATAATGAAGCTGAACATGGTCGCTGCTCTGAGTGCAGAAGGAGATGCGCCGGTGAAAACGGCAAACATCCAAACGCCTGCCAAAAGCAGGATGGCATGCAAGACCCTGGCCGGCCTGTTTTTTCGTTTCAGGAAACTGAGGAGGAACCCAAGGCCAATGTACACCAGGCCGACATGCAAACCCGAAACAGACAAGACATGGATCGCTCCGGTTTCGGAATAGGCAGCGTAAACCTCTGCGCTCACCTCATCGCGGTAACCCAAAACCAATGCCGCCCCGATAGCGTATTCATCCTCTCCGGGCAGATGGCGCCTGAAAACCCGGAGACAATATCGCATCAGGCGGGTTGTCCACCCGGTCCAGTTATAGTGATGGGAGGAATTGTGGATTGGTTTCCAATTTCCGCTATTCACGCTGCATTGGAAATGAAACCCCTTTTGCCGCATATGCCGGCCAAAATCAAATGCTTTGGGGTTCAAAGGCGGGTTAAAGGGCGCCGGCCGACCCCTGAAAGCCACCAGATCACCGGCAGAAAGCCTTGCTGACTGTGTATCAGCGGGCAAAAACACAAGTAAATGACCACAAACCGGAATGGGTGAATCGGAAAGTTGAGTAGCCGCAGATTGTACCTCCAACTCAAGCCGCAGGTTTTTTTCTCCGTTCCTGATTTGCCGGATTTTGGCCAAAAAGAAGGCTTCCTGCTGAGTCTCCAGAAAGCGGAAATGGCCGGGGAGGTGCAGGTCCTGGTGCAGGAACCCCAACAAATATCCCAGATGTATCAGGGCGAGGTACAGGATAATCCCGAAGCGTCTTCGTTTGGAGTGCTCCGTGGAGCTGTTTTTTAGCCGGAAGAGAAAACACAAGGAAAGCAAGAGAATTGCCCCGGAGGCATAGGCAATACAAACAGTATCCCACCAGAAGGCCACAAGAATACCCATGACCAAAAATGGCAGGAACCGGAGAAAGGGCGTTTCATGCCAGTTCATTTTCAGAGCGTTTTAGGTGCGCGTTTTGGGGTCAGTTGGATCTGAAACCGGCAATAAAAATAAGAAAAGGGTTGATGAATTGCAAAAAAAAGATCAATCTTCTTCCTCTTCTCCGTCGTCTACAAGAATTCCGAGGGTTTGCATAGCCCTTTCGGAGGCGAGTTGTTCGGCGCTTTTTTTATTGAAATCGTCTGCGGTGGCAATCTTTTCTCCATTGATCAGGACAGCCACTTTAAAACGGTCGCGTTTTTCGAATTTATACCTGGAGAGCAGTTTGTAAGTAACCGTCTGGCCATTTTTCTGGCACCATTCAAGCAACTGACTTTTGTAATTGTCATCAAAATTTTCAAGGTCCTGAACATTAAGATAGCTCCTTAAAATTTTGTGAACGACAAACCTGCGGGTTCCGCGATACCCGGACTCCAGGTAAAGGGCGCCAACCAAAGCTTCAACTGCGTTGCCGAGCATAGACCTGCTGAGCCGGGTATTGTTGAACTCATTCAGGAGCACATCGAGGCCCATTTTGTCTCCGATCTTGTTGAGGGTTTTCCTTTTTACGATTTTGGACCTCATTTTGGTCAGGAAACCTTCGTCGCTGTTGGGGTACTTTTTGAAGAGGTATTCCGCGACGATGGTCCCCAGCACGGCATCCCCAAGGTACTCCAGGCGTTCATTGTTTTGCATGGCGTACTCCTTGTCTCCGCTGGAAGATTTATGCGAAAAAGCCAGCTTGAAGATGATCAGGTTGGCAGGCGTAAAGCCGATAAGGGAGTGAAGGCGTTTAGCCAGTATCCTGTCGGGAGAAAAAAAACGATTGTAACACCTGTTGATAAACCGTACCAAAATAATTGAATTAAGTTTTTTAAATATAACCCGGGTTTTTCGAGTTGCCGGGCAGGCGCAAAAAAGCGATCGGAACAGCCCGCCTGAATAAAACATAAACAAGACGGACACCGGTGGGACGGAAAAAACAGGCAATAAAAAAGAGCAAGACGAATGGATTGGCGGCGGAATCGCGGAGTCGTTTGAGGCGTTCAAACCACGCTGCGATGGGGAAATCCGGAAAGCCGATGATCGAGCGTTCGGAAGCTCTTAAGAATCATTACCCTGCATATTCAGTCCAAAACCGGATCAGGACTGGCGCCGGAATCTAATATTCCGGGACAAATAAAAACTTTATCCCTCGAAACGTTTAAAAATCGTAGCCGAATTATGCCCTCCAAATCCAAACGTATTGCTGAGGGCCACATCCACGCGGCGTTCCTGAGCAACATTGAAGGTCAGGTTAAGGCGCGGATCGATCTCAGGGTCGTCCGTAAAATGGTTGATGGTTGGCGGGATAAAATTATGTTGAATTGCCAGAATACAGGCAATCGCTTCAATCGCACCAGCAGCCCCAAGCAAATGGCCTGTCATGGATTTTGTAGAGCTGATGTTGATCTTATAAACGTGATCGCCGAAAAAACGTTGCACAGCCTGAAGTTCGGCGATATCACCCAGAGGAGTGGAAGTGCCGTGGGTGTTGATGTAATCGATATCTTCCGGGTTTAAACGGGCGTCTTCAAGGGCAAGGCGCATGACATTGGAGGCTCCCAGGCCTTCGGGATGGGGTGCGGTAATATGGTACGCATCGGAAGTGGACCCGCAGCCCACAAGTTCCGCATAAATGGTAGCGCCGCGTTTACGGGCATGTTCCAGTTCTTCGAGAATGATGGCGCCGGCGCCTTCGCCCAACACGAATCCATCCCGATCGGCATCATAAGGCCTGGATGCGGTCAGGAAATCGTCATTGCGGGTAGACATGGCTTTCATGGCGTTAAAACCGCCGATACCGGCTTTGATAACGGCCGCTTCCGAACCGCCGCTGATCATCACATCTGTACGGCCCAGGCGGATATAATCAAAGGCGGAGCTTAGGGCGTGGCCCGCAGAAGCACAGGCAGAAACCGTTGCAAAACTCGGGCCTCTGAACCCATATTTAATGGAGAGATGACCTGCAGCCAGGTTGGAGATCATCTTTGGGATCATAAAAGGATTATAACGGGGAATACCGTTTCCGGCGTCAAAATCTTCGATTTCTTTCTCCAGAGAGCGCAAGCCGCCGATGCCCGAGCCCCAGATTACGCCGCACCGGTCAAGATCAAGTTTGGCCGGATCAAGCCCGGATGCAAGGAATGCTTCATGGGTAGCAGCCATCGCGTAAATGGAAAAATTATCCAGGCGCCGTGCTTCCCGCACGTCGAGGAACGTGGAAACATCCAGGTTTTTGATTTCGCAGGCAAACTGGGTCTTGAAATTGGCGGCATCGAAGTGGGTAATCAGATTAGCGCCGCTGAGGCCTTTTTGCAAGCCTTCCAAATAAGCCTGAACCTCGTTTCCAATAGGAGTCAAGGCGCCGATACCTGTTATGACAACCCTTTTCATAAAAAGATATTTATCGGAAAGCGCTTAATAAAAGCCATTCGAAAAGGCGTGGGGGCAAGCGTTTCGGGAAACGCAGCATGAAAGCTGTTGAAAGCACAATACTGCGTTTCCCTAAAAGTATTATTATTCCTTAACCTGGGATTGCAAGTATTCGATAGCCTGCCCAACCGTCTGGATGTTTTCGGCTTGTTCATCCGGGATGGAAATATCGAATTCCTTTTCAAATTCCATGATTAATTCCACTGTATCAAGGGAGTCTGCTCCAAGATCATTGGTGAAACTTGCTTCGGGTAATACCTCTGATTCGTCGACGCCTAATTTGTCGACAATGATTTTGCTTACTCTTTCTGCAATGCTTGACATATTGGATTCGCTTTAAGGTTAACGAATTGCGCTGCAAAGTAAAGTAGAACTGTACTGATTACAAAGTTTTTATTTAACTTTTTAGCAATGGGTGATTCCGGGCCCTGTTGGCTTTCTGAAGAAATGTTTGGGTTTCGGCAATTTTAATTTCGCAGCCGGAGGCCGGTTCGAAATTTTGAATGAAAATCAATTCTGCTTTGGCGTAGTTTTGATTTTTAACTTTTGTTGTAAAATTATGCCGCTAATTTGAGTAATTCCCAAGATTGCCGTACATTTAACGCCAAATTATTGTAAAAAATACACTTACTTCAATAAGGATTTCAGCTAATGAAAGTAGTAGACCATCAAAAAACGAAGATCGTTGCCACGGTAGGGCCTGCCTCCGGTTCCTATGATATGTTACTGGAGCTGGTGAAAGCAGGCGTCGATGTATTTCGGCTGAATTTTTCACATGGCGCCCATGAGGACCACCAGGAAGTCATCAATCATATCACCTATATCAACGAAAAATACAACCTTCATATCGGTATTTTGGCCGACTTGCAGGGGCCGAAGTTGCGCGTTGGCAAGGTGGAGAACAATGCGCTTGAGTTGAAAGACGGCGATACCGTGAATTTTGTCAATACCCCTTGCCTTGGAACAAAGGACGCTATTTATATGAGCTACCAGGAATTTGCCAGGGATGTTGAGAACGGCGAGCGGGTGCTCGTAGACGACGGCAAACTGGTTTTTGAAGTGGTGGATACCAACAAGAAAGACCGTGTTAAACTAAAGGTGGTACATGGCGGAATATTGTCTTCCAACAAAGGCGTAAACCTTCCCAATACAAAAGTGTCATTGCCCTCAATCACTGAAAAAGACGAAGAAGACCTGGCATTCATTCTCACCCAACCGGTTAACTGGATCGCCTTGTCTTTTGTCCGTTCAGCCAAAGACCTGAAAGACCTTCAGCGGAGGATCGACGCGGTTAATCACCCTGCCAAGATTATTGCCAAAATTGAAAAACCGGAGGCGGTCGAACGCATTGACAAAATCATCAAAGCTTCCAACGGCATTATGGTGGCCAGGGGCGACCTTGGTATCGAGGTTCCGATGGAACGGCTGCCGATCATCCAGAAAGAGATCATCCGGAAGTGTGTGCAAAGGGCCAGACCGGTGATTGTTGCTACCCAAATGATGGACAGCATGATCACCAATCCAAGCCCTACCCGGGCCGAGATCACGGATGTGGCAAACGCGGTACTGGATGGGGCCGATGCGGTTATGCTCAGCGGAGAGACCTCCGTAGGCGCTTTTCCGGTGAAAGTGGTTGAAGCGATGAACAAAATCATCGACGAGGCTGAAAAACACGAATCCGTATACAGCCGGAGGCCGCAATTATCCCCGCAATCGCGGACCTTCCTTTCGGATGCAGTTTGCTTCAATGCTGCTGATATTTCGGATAAGCTTGGGGCAAAAGCAATTATCGGAATGACAAGTTCCGGGTATACGGCGTTCAAAGTATCCAGCTACCGGCCTAAAAGCGAGATTTTTATTTTTTCCGACCGGATGCATATGTTGGCAACCCTCAACCTCGTATGGGGCGTTCGCTGTTTTTATTACGACCGGTTTACGACCACGGATGAAACGATTCAGGATGTAATGGAAATTCTGAAAGCGGCGGGCAGGGTACTGCCTGGTGAAATCCTCATCAACACCGGCAGCATGCCGTTGCATAAACGCTACAGAACCAATATGCTCAAGGTCACGATTGTTGAATAATGCCCCTTAAATTTGTCATCTCTTCTACCGGTTCAATTTTGGCACAGTGAAGAAATAATGCACCGGAGAAAACCCGGAAAGGAACTTTTCGATCTTTAAAGGAATTCTAATGACTTGGGTGGCCGTCAGGCCTCCCGGATTATTCCTTTTTTTACCAAAACGATCAAGGCATTATCCAGGCGACAAGCCCTGATACATCCAATTGCCCGGCCATGACCAAAAGTAAAATTTTTGAGTTGTTCAAAGAGTCGCTCCAGAGCGAGGAAAAAAGTTATACAACAGGAAGCATAAACCGTGCCATCGCTTTGTTGTCAATCCCCATGATGCTGGAAATGGCAATGGAGTCCATTTTTGCGCTGGTGGATGTTTTTTTTGTGGCCAAGATCGGTCCGGACGCCGTGGCTACCGTAGGCCTGACAGAGTCGGTTATTACCCTGATCTATTCGATAGCGATCGGACTGAGCACAGCGCCGGTTGCATTGATTGCCCGGTATACCGGAGAGAACAATATGGCCGGCGCCTCCAGTGTTGCCATGCAAGCCTTGTATCTGGCTGTATTCGGAGCCGTTTTTGCCGGCATTCCCGGATTTATATTCGCAGAGGATATATTGCGGTTTATGGGGGGAAGCGAATCCCTGATAGAAACGGGCGTTGGTTATACCCGGATTATGTTCGGGTTTAATATTGTAATCATGCTGTTGTTTTTGCTCAACGGCATTTTCAGGGGCGCCGGCGATGCAGGGTTCGCATTAAGGACCCTTGTCCTGGCCAACGGTATAAATATTATCCTGGATCCGTTGTTGATCTACGGGATTGGTCCTTTTCCTGAAATGGGGGTAGAAGGGGCAGCCGTTGCTACGACCATCGGCAGGAGTACAGGGGTAGCCTACCAGTTCTATATTTTGATCAGCGGCCGCTCAAGGGTACGGCTGCTGATCAGCGCCTGGAAACTGGATTTTGGCATTATGGCGCGTCTTTTAAAGATCGCGATCAATGGCGCCTTTCAGTTTTTTATCGCCTCGGCAAGCTGGATTTTTCTCATGCGCATCATTGCGGGGCTGGGCAGCGTAGCGGTTTCAGGTTATACGATAGCGATCAGGTTGATTATTTTCACGCTGTTACCCGCATGGGGTATGAGCAATGCGGCAGCGACCCTGGTGGGGCAAAACCTGGGCGCCGGAGAACCGGGCCGGGCAGAGCAGTCGGTTTGGCGGGCAGCGCATTTTAACGGTATTTTTTTACTGATCACGTCCCTTGTTTACCTGATTTTTGCAGAATCCGTTTTATCTGTTTTCGACGATACGCCGGAAGTATTGAAAGCAGCAACGGTCAGTTTGCGGATTTTTGCTATCGGGTACGTTTTTTACGGCTATGGAATGATTCTTGCGCAGGCCTTTAATGGCGCCGGTGACACGGCAACGCCCACCCGGGTGAATTTCATTTGTTTTTGGCTGATGGAAATACCCCTGGGATACTTGCTGGCGGTAAAATTGGATTGGGGCCTGCCGGGGGTCTGCTCGGCTGTTGTGATCAGTGAAACCAGTCTTGCTTTAATAATCGCCGTTCTGTTCAGGAGGGGGAAGTGGAAAAGCGTTCAGGTTTAACCCGGAGAAGGCATACTAAAAAAAAGAAGCGGTTTCCGGCCCGATCAGGCGGTGATCGGATGGAAGCACGATGCATTCCGCCTGTTCCAGGCCATCAGTGAATTGAAGGGCTTCCGCCTGTTTGATCATATTATCATTTTCGCCCAATACCAGCCGGAAAGGGATTTTCCTTTTCCGGAGCGCAAATTTAATTTGGGGTATCCGGACCGGGAAATAGGCCATTGCCGACCAGGTGCGCATCATTCTCAGACGGCGTGTTTTGTTGCTCCACTGATAACGCAGGTATATTAAACCGAAACCGGTCATAATCCCCAGGGCATAAGCTCTTTCCGCTATTTTCAGGGCCCAGTTTCCGCCGGGTTTGGCTGCGAGTGTCAGGCATCTTCTGAACCAGGCAGGAATGCGGCTTGCAACCCACATGTCGCGGGTCGCCAATCCGTCGGGTGCAAACACGGTGATCCCCGTCAATTTCTCCGCTAAAAAAGGGGTGAGTGAAAGCGCAAGTCTGCCGCCCATACTATATCCGACACAGTGGAAGTTGGAATAGCCGTGGCGCGAGGTGATCTCCTGAATCCATTGAAGCATATCCGACCTTTTCCAAACCGGCCGACGCCAGTGCGTCTGTCCGTGCCAGGGCAGGTCAATGGCCAGAACCGTCCATTTTGAATCCAGGGCCTCAGCCCAATTGACAAAAGCATATCCGTCTTCGCCAAATCCATGCAGGGCGAGCAAAAGTTGTGGCCCATGGCCAAATTTCCAGTAATGAAGCTGCCCAGATGGCAATTCGATCCAATTGGATTCAGCCATTATTAACTTTTACCAGGTTGCAGACGATTATTCCGTTGCCAACCTCAAAGATATTAAAAAGAGCTTCCCTTTCACGAACCACTCGCCGTGCGATGATGTGAAGGCGTGGAAAGAATAGACGCAACTTAGCGGGAACAGATGGAAACGAGGGTCAAAAGGAGCACCCCGGGATCATTAAAGACTTACGGAAGATGCTTTTGCGACACGCATGGGAATACTGATACATTTTTTTTCCATATAGTTCAGCATGCGCTCTACAAGTTCGACGGTTGGAGCGTCCAGTTGTTCCAATTCGCGGCGGAAAACCTCATTCAGCGCTTTTTGTTTGACGGCATTAACCTCGTCCGGAACACTCCGGAAGGCCAGTTCCACCTGCCTTTGTTTCAATAAACCGGGTAACCCTTCCAGGAAGGCGTTCAAAATGGTTCTGGCCTTATTGACTTCTTCCTCGCGGTAGGTGTGATTGGTGCGGGCCATCTGCCGCAGGCCTTCTATTTCGATATACCGGACTGGAAATGAAGCCACTACCCCGGGGTGTACGTTAACGGGTACTGCAAGGTCAATTATGGTCTTTTCACCGGATTCACCGGCCAGCAAATCTTTGTAAAGTTCGGGCGTGATGACTGGTTTTTGGGAGCCCGTGCATACGATCATCACGTCAAACCCGCCGGAGTGATTGGCAAGCCCGGTTAAAGGCAGGGCTCTGGCGCCGATCTGACCGGCCAGTTTTTCGGCTTTTTCCAGTGTGCGGTTGAACACAGTTATATTTTTAAACGGTTGTTTGGTCAGGATTTTGGCGGCAAGTTCATTGGTTTGACCTGCGCCAATCAGCAAAATCCGGGATTGAGGGGAAAGCGCACTTCGATTCAACTCACGGATAGCCAAAGCAACCACGGATACGGATTTTTCCCCAATTTTGGTATTGGAATAAACCGACTTGGCGGCCAGAATTGCTTGTTGCACAACGATTCTCAGCCCGTCTCCGGTCAGCCCCCATTGGGCGCATTTTTCATAGGCTTCCCTCAGTTGGCGCAAAATCTGCCGCTCGCCGATAACAAGCGAATCGATAGAGGCTGCGACTTCAAACAAATGCCTGACTGCCTTCTCGCCCGACAATACCTGGAAAAAAGCGGAATGCTCTTCCAACTCACCGGGAGTAAACCCTGGATGGACGAGGTCAGTGAACGAAAGGAGAAAGGACCGGTCGATTTTTTCTTTATTAAAAAAACAGTACATCACCCGGTTGCAGGTAGCCATATAAAGCATTTCATCCAGGTTGAATTGGCTTTTAATCTGAAGGAGTTTCGATTGAAGGGCCTTTTCGTCTCCTGCCTGAATAGCCAACCCTGCCAACTTGTTCAGTTGGGTTTGTTTGTGCGTAACCGTGATTATTTGGAGCCGATCAACCATGACTTTACTTTTTGCAAAGTGCAAAAATAATGTTCAGGCCAAAGCAAATTGTCATGATTCTGTAAACATGAGCCGCCTGAAGGCCCTCAACCTTGCCGGGGAGCCTTTTTCTGGCTTAATTATGACAAAACCGGCCGGTCCATGATCAATGGCGCCGGCCGGCGGGTTCGGGTAACTCCTTTAAATTCAATTCAAAGGGACAAACTCCGGTGGTTAAACCTGGGGCTGTCTCCGGAGAAAAACTGCCGAAATGAGTGCGATGATGGCCCCTACCGGGAAATTTTCCAGGAAGGTGATGCCGACCACTGCAGCGGGATTTTTATAGATCTCCTTAAACTTCTCCATCTCCTTTATTTTTTGTTCAACCGCCTGAGCAGGCTCGCCGCTTTTCCGGATCTGTTCGACTGCCTGGGCGAAATAGGAATCCATCAGGGCCTTGCCATCGCCGCCGTAGTAATAAATCAACCAACCGATCACGTAGATGACAGCTGCCACCACCGCGATCAGGACGCCCACTTTAAAGGCGTTACCGAAGGTGATGACGCCGCCGAGGTTTTTATCCCGGTACGACCGTACTCCGAAAAAGATCAGCGACAGGGATATGATCATAGTTGCATAGCCAATCAACTCACCGGATTTAAAATCTTCGCCCGGGGAGAGTAAACCCATGGAGATCAGCATCAGAACAGCCTGGGCAGCGCCCGCAATTAATCCGAATGTCAGAATCGTTTTTTTCATGTTTTATTTTTTTGGTTTGACAGGTCAAAAGTATAGGCCCGCGAAAGGAATGGCCTCACCCAAAAGGACTAATGTGGGTTTCTGACGCCAAATTCACCCAAAAGTATGAGGGTGTTTGAGCCTTGGGCCCCGGTATCAGGAAAGGATGGAAAGTTCTTTTCCGCGCTGAATGGCCTGCGTACGCCGTTTAACATCCAGTTTTGAGAATAAATTGGAGGTATGTGTCTTGACGGTATTCAGGGAGATGAAAAGCCTGTCGGCAATTTCCTGATTGGAGTACCCTTCCGCCATCAATTGCAGGACCTCCAATTCGCGGGGGCTTATGCCGAGTTTTTCGAGCAAGGCGGGATCGCCTTTTTGAATTTTCCGGGGGGTGAAATCCGCTGAAGTGAATTCCCTGTGGCGGAAAGAACGGGTTAATTTAATCCCCATCCAGATGCCGAGGCCGGAAAAAAGAATGGCGACTACAGCAATATAGAACTCTACGGACAGCTCGCGGAGGTAATACCGGTATTCGATACCCTTTAGCAAAAATGTGAGCAGTGCCAGAGCAATGCCGTATAAAAATATCGTTTTTTTCATTGACTGCGCCAAGACCTGTTTGCCAATCCAAGATAGGGCATTTTCCGGCATTCTCTAAAAGTATAGGATAACATCTGTATAATTGCAAAAAAAAATTCGCATCCAATAGGGGGCCAAGGGGGCATTCATCATCTATTGGATGGTTCCGGCAATAAGCCGGCAAGTTTACCGGTATGGAAGAGGCCAGATATTTAGACTTAACGGCCCGTTATCTTTCCGGACAGATCAGTTCGCCGGAAAAAGCGGAGTTATTGGCTTGGGCTGAGAAGTCGCCTGCCAACCGGAAGTTCTTTGACCAGTTGATAGAGCTTTGGTCCCTTTCAGGCAGGTTTGAAGATGATACCGATTTTTCGATCGATCTGGATACCGCATGGGACAGGCTGGAAAACCAACTGCCGGTTCAGACGCCAACCATCAAAAAAATGACAGCGATCGGTTGGGTGGTCCGGATTGCCGCGGCAGTCGTTTTACTCGGGATAGCCGGCTACTGGGTATCGGGTATCGGAAGGCAATCGCTTGAAATAGTGGCCACCCTGGAAAACGAACAAAAGGAAGTGGTTTTGCCGGATGGAAGCCGGGTTTGGATCAACGAGGAAAGCCGGCTGACCTACCACCCATCCTTCAAACAAAGAGAAGTTCTGCTCGAAGGAGAGGCCTTCTTTGAAGTGGTTCGGGATGAAAGAAGCCCCTTTACGGTAAAAGGCGGCGGTGCGCAAACAACGGTTTTGGGTACCCGCTTCAATGTAAGGGCTTATACGGGGGAAACCCGGGTGGAGGTGACGGTGGAAAGCGGAAAAGTATCACTGGAACCGATTGCATCCCGTAAGAAAAGGGTATTATTGAACGCCGGGAATTCGGGCGTATATTCAAAACAAGAAAACAAGGTTGAACTTTATGAGGAGGGAATCTTCAAAGCAGGCGCCTGGAAAAGCAAAAGTCTTGTATTCCAGGATCACCGGCTAAGAGAAATGTTGCCGGTATTGGAGAGGTATTTCGACATTACCATCATCCCGAAAAACCAACAGCTGCTGAATTGCCACCTTTCTATGAATTTGCAGAATCCTTCCCTTGACACCTGTTTGCGTACCCTCGAGTATATAGGCAGTTTACAGGTTGAACAGCGCGGAGACACCATTTATATCGATGGCCCGTCGTGTAAATAGAACCCAAAAATACCTGTGCAGAATGAGAATCGCCGGCTTTATTTTATTGGTGTTTTTTGGAGCAAATCTCAGCGGCCAGTCTGACGGTCGAAAGATTAGCCTGAAATATACCGGTCAGCCGTTGGGCGAGGTCCTGAAGGATTTAAGCGGTAAATATGAGGTACGGTTCGCCTACAGCAGCGATTTAATTCCAATGGATTACCCCGTTCGGGCAGCTGTTCAGAATGCGACGCTCCCGGAGGCATTGAACCAGATTTTTGAAGGAACGCCGGTGAAATACGCGTTCATCGGAAACCAGGTAGCCCTGCGCGCCGAATATAAAACCAGTGAAAAAAGCACATCCCTGAGCAAACTGGAAAAACCGTTGCCCAAAAGTGTTCCCCAAACCACCCCGATCTACCAGGAATCGAACTCCCGGGAAACGCTTGCAGCGCGGCGATCTCCTGTATCTGAAGCGCCCAGATTAGGGAAAAGAGAACTCCGCCAGTTGCCGGGTGGAAACCGGATCGAACCCGTAAACTTCAGGCCGCTGCCATCCGTGGTCATCCATGACGATGAAAATGACAGCCGGCGCCGGCTTGCCCAGATCTCCCTTTTACCGATGTTGGGCACCAATGCGTCGGTGAGTGACAAAGTTTCCAACCATTTTTCCGTCAACGTTTTTTGGGGGTCCAACGGAGGGGTAGAGGGGGTTGAAGTAGGCGGTTTTGTAAATTCGGTCACCAAAGATGTTGCCGGCGTCCAGGTGGCGGGCCTTGGGAATAGGGTGGGACATAAGTTATATGGCATACAGGTCGGCGGGCTGTTCAACCGCGTCCGGGAAGACGTTTACGGGATCCAGGTCGGCGGCTTGTTTAATACGACCGGGCCTGCGACGGCGATTCAGATCGGCGGCCTGTTCAATGTCGTTAAAGGGGATTTTGCAGGGGTCCAGACAGCCGGCATATTCAATGTATCCACCGGGGCAGCCAATGGCGTTCAGGTATCTTCTTTGTTTAATACCAGCGGCGGAAAAACCAAAACGCAGATTGCGACTTTATTCAATGTTGCCGGTGATGTGGAATGGGGCCAGGCCGGCCTTCTTTTTAATGCCGCCAAAAAGGTCAAAGGGTTCCAGATCGGGCTCATCAATATAGCGGATACGATATCCGGGATGCCCATCGGATTGCTGAATATTATAAAGCACGGCTACAACCGGGTTGAATTTGCAGGAAGCGAAACTTTTTACGGCCATTTTGCACTCAAGCTGGGCGCCCGGTCATTTTACAATATTTTCCAATTCGGCGCCCGCTGGGATGATCTTACGGTTCAGAACAATGGAGTGGCCCAATCCGGCACCTTTTTTACCTGGGGACTGGGGTATGGTCTGGGCACCAGCGTCCGTTTGGGAAGGCGGTCCCTCATGAACCTTGAAACGGTGGCAATGCACGTTAATGAAGCGGAATCCTGGACAAAAGAATTGAATGTACTTGGACAAACCCGGCTGACCTTTGATTTCCGGACCGGCCGCCGGACGAGCCTGTTTGCAGGCCCGGTTCTGAATGTCATGTTTTCCCGGTTGCATGACCTTGAAACCGGCAGGCGTGGCTCCATTCTCGTTCCCTACTCCTTTTGGGAAAAGGATTACGGCGACGTGAACGCCAGAGCATGGGTCGGCTTTATGGCGGGAATCCGGCTTTAAATAATTATTCACCTATTCTTTTGATATTCCAACACGGCTTTTCTCTCCATGCAAACACGTGGAACGGGAGAGTGATTGCTGTGTCATTTTTGAACAACTAAAATTAACTCGACAAATGAAAAAGTGGTTTTTTATCCTTTCGGCTTGCCTTGCAACCTCTGCACTGACAGCCCAGCAAGAAACGCTCTTCGGCAACGCCCGCGTAGTAGGGGGATTTGGCGGTCCTATTGTTGAAATGGGATTGAGCAACGACCTGAACACGTCCGTCGGCGGTGGCGGCGGTATTGTGATCAATAGCTTTTTCCTGGGCGGCTACGGTCTGGGCAGCGTTGATTTTCAGCGGCTTTTTGATCAGGGAGACGTTGAAGTCCTCGACATCGGACACGGCGGCCTTTGGTTGGGCGGCACCTTCAAACCCTTCAAACTCCTGCACATTTATGGCAGCAGCCGTATCGGTTGGGGCGCGATCAATGTCGAACTGGACAACAACAATGTGAGCTACGACGACCTGGATAAGATTTTTGTGCTGACCCCGGAAATCGGGATTGAACTCAATATCACACGGTGGTTCCGGGTAGCCGGGACGGCCGGATATCGCTGGGTAGATGGCGTAAATGAAAACCGCGGATATAAAAATGAAGACTTTTCCGGCAGTGTTGCAACCCTGACCTTCCGCTTTGGCTGGTTTGGCTCCCGCAGATGGTAAGGAACAGGAATGAAATTTGAAACAACCAAAAAACTATTGCATCATGAACAATTTAAAATGGATTATTCCGGCGCTGTTTGTCGGACTTTGCGCTTTCCCCGCCTGTTTCATCGATATTGACGACGACGACGATTGGTTCGGCTGTATTGATGGGCAAGGCCCCCTGGAAAGCCGGGAACTGATTTTGTCCAACGGGATCGAAGGTCTTGACCTGCGGATATCGGCCACTGTTTTTATCAGCCAGGGCGACCAAAAAATTGTTGTCGAAGGCAAACCGAATGTGATAGACGAACTCGAACTGGATGTCAACAATGGTGTTTGGGCCATTGAGACCGACCGCTGCGTCAGGGACATCGGCGACATGAAAATTTTTGTCACCATCCCCGATATTACCTTGTTGAAAATCAGTGGCTCCGGGGATATTGTCAGCGAAGATTTTCTGAACACCGACGATATCGTATTGCAGATTTTTGGTTCCGGCAATATAGACCTTGGGCTCAATTCGGATGATATTGAGGCTAAAATATCCGGTTCGGGCGCGATGAACCTGGAGGGCGATGCCGACCATTTGGACTTGCGCATTGAAGGAAGCGGCGATTTTAATGCCTTCAACCTGACCACCAACACCATGGATGTCAATATCTCCGGGTCGGGCGATGCAGATGTGCGGGTGCTCAACGAACTGGATGTCCGGATCTCCGGATCAGGAGATGTGCGATTTAAAGGAAACCCCGTTTTGAACGTGTCGATCAGCGGCTCAGGCCGGGTGATTGACGCCAACTGATCATTTGAAATCACCCAACTGTTGAACAGCAGCATGAGTCGTCCCGGATTCGGGATGGCTCATGTTTTTTATTGAGGCAGGCTGAAATCGATCTCGGTATTGTCGCCGATATTCAGGCTTTGCCGAAGACCGGTAATGGCGGTGTCATTCCCAACCACTGACTTTTGTAAAATGACCTCTTTTATAAAAACGTAATTACCGATAATGCTATCCATTACGATCGCATTGTGGATTTTGGCATTGGATCCGATGGTGACATGCGGGCCGATGATGGAGTTGACAATTTCGCAATCAGGGCCGATGCTGACCGGATGAATGACGATTGAGTTGTCAAAATTGGGCAAATCGTCGGAGGCATAACCCTCCTTATCCAGCAACAGGGCATTGGTTTCCAGCAATACTTCCTTTTTTCCGCAATTAAACCAGTTGTCTACTGTAAAAGCATTGAATTTAATCCCTTTTTCAATCATGCGCATCAATGCGTCCGTCAACGGAAACTCACCGTTGGTGCGCAAGTTGTTGGCGATATTAAAATCCAGCGCATCGATGAGCATCGGTACCTCCTTGATCTTGTAAATACCGACCATTGCCATATCCGATTTAGGGATTTTGGGTTTTTCAACCACCCGCTGGACCAATCCTTTCCGGTTGAATTCGACCACGCCGTACTCCCAGGGATCCCTGACTTTTTTGACGCCGAGGCAGGAGTTGGGCGTCTCCACAATCTGTTGGAAATTGGCGTCAATGATAGCGTCTCCAAAAAAAATGAACACCTCGTCGGCATCCTGGAAAAACTCCTTGGCAGTCCATACGGCATGGGCGGATCCCAACCGTTCCGATTGGGTCACAAAAACCTTGTTGAGCCCCGGGTATTGTTGTTCCACAAAGAGTTGGATCTTTTCCCCCAGATATCCGATCACAAAAACAAAATCCCGGACGCCGATGGCGACCATCTGGTCGATGATAAAGGACAGGATGGGTTTGCCCGCTACGAGCAGCAACGGCTTGGGCTGGGTGTAGGTAAGCGGTCTAAGCCGGGTTCCTGCACCGGCAACAGGTATAATGGCCTTCATAATGCCTGATTAGTAAGTCGCTGCTCGCACCTGCATTCGGGCGCAATGCGTATTCAAAAGCCGAATATACGATCAGTAAGCGGCATTCCACCAAAAAGACGCCTAAATGTATAAAGTTTAGCTATTTTAGGGCCTGAACGCAAAACCAATGCAACATGCCGAAAATTTTTCAACTCGTTTCCCTGCTGTTCTTTTCAGTTCTTGCCGGCCAGGCACAATCCGGGGCTGATATTCCTTTGCCCGAACATCCGCGCCCTGATTTTGAGCGGAGGGAATGGCTCAACCTCAACGGCCCCTGGTCATTCAGGTTCGACCCGGAAGACAAAGGCATGAAAGATAACTGGCAAACCGGCAAGGAACCTTTTCCGCTGTCTATTCTGGTTCCATTTCCCTGGGGGGCGCCCCTTTCGGGTTTGAAAGATGAAACGGATATAGGCTGGTACGGCAAAACCCTGGAGGTGCCGGAAAGCTGGAAAAATAAACGGACTTTTTTAACCATAGGGGCCAGCGACTGGCATACGACGGTCTGGCTGGACGGCCAAACGCTGGGATCTCATCAGGGGGGATATACCCCCTTCAGTTTTGAGTTGACGCCCTTTCTGAAGTACGGACAGGCTCAGAAACTGGTGATCCGGGTAGATGATAAACGACGGGATTTCACTTTGTACGGTAAACAAGGTTATGGGAATGCCCGGGGGATCTGGCAAACCGTTTACCTGGAATCCAGGGGGGCCTCGTATCTGGAAACCGTACATTTCACACCGGATCCGGAAAATCAACAGGTTAAAGTCACCGCCATGACCGGTCAGCCGGCCGCCGAAGATCTGACGCTTGAGGTGAAGATTTCGCTGCCGGACGGAAATACGGCCACCGGTTCCGGGACTATATTAAGGGGAGCCCGCGAAAAGAAATTGACCATCCCGATACCGAACCCGCGATTGTGGACGCTTGAAGATCCGTACCTCTACGAAACGGTGGCGACCCTGGCCGGGAAGTCCGGAATCCCCGATCAGGTTCAATCCTATTTTGGCATGCGCCGGATATCGGTCGTGAAGTTGCCGGGAACGGATTACCCTTATATCGCCCTGAACGGGCAGCCGGTGTATCTGCAGCTTGCACTCGACCAGTCTTACCATCCCGAAGGGTATTATACCTTCCCCAGCGATGAGTTTATGCGCAATGAGGTCCTGATGGCCAGGCAGATCGGATTGAACGGATTGCGTACCCACGTCAAGATCGATATTCCCCGGAAATTATATTGGGCGGATAAACTGGGCATGTTGATCATGTCGGACGTCCCCAACAGTTGGGGAGAGCCGGATGCGGACATGCGCCGGGAAACCGAATATGCGCTGGAACAACTGATCAGGCGGGACTTCAATCACCCGTCCATCTTTCAGTGGGTTTTGTTTAATGAAACCTGGGGGCTGTCGTCCGAAGTTGAACAGGACGGAAAAAAGATGCGGGACTATCTTCCGGAAACCCGCCAATTTGTAGCGGATCTGGTTCGAAGGACCCGTGAAAAAGACCCTACCCGCCTGGTGGAAGACAACTCTGTTTGTTGCGGCAGCCGCCATACGGAAACAGATGTCAATTCCTGGCATATCTATCTGGCGGGGTATGAATGGGAAGATTATCTGAAAAAGATAGCGGATGAAAATTACCCGGGGTCGCAGGCGTTGTATTTCCCGGAATTCAAACAGAACAACCAGCCGAATATCAATTCCGAAATGGGCAACGTCTGGGGGTATGAGGGCAGTACCGGGGATGTGGATTGGAGCTGGGATTACCACAGAGCGGTGAATACCTTCCGGAAGTATCCGGAAATAGCGGGGTGGTTGTACACGGAGCACCACGACGTGATCAATGAATGGAATGGTTATTGGCGATACGACCGTTCGGAAAAAGAAACCGGATTTTCCGACCTGGCGCCGGGGATGACCCTGGCCGATCTGCATGCGCCGGTTTATCTGAGTACCGGTCAGGAGATCAGTTTCCAAACCAAAGCGGGCGAACAGGTGCAAGTCCCCCTCTTTTTATCAGTCATGTCGGGCCGAACCGATATGGGCAATGAACTAACCCTCAGGGCCACTTTGTACGGATGGGATGCATTGGGCCGGAAACAAACCTGGTCGGAAAGTAAAATAACCATTGAAACGACTCCCTGGGCACAAAAAAAACTGCCGCCGCTTGAAGTCCGGATGCCGGATCAAAAGGCAGTGGCGGTATTGTCCATGGAACTGTCCACTTCGACAGGAATGGTCGTTCACCGGAATTTTGTCAGTTTTATCGTCGATGGCCCCAAACGGGAAAAGCAGACCCTTGATAATGGCCAAAATGCAAGGGTGGTCAGTGTGCCGGCAGGTGATTTCAGCCGGGCGGAGTGGTCGCAAAAACAATGGAATGTATTGAATGGACTGAAGGTCAATGGCGCCGGGCACGGTTTTTTTGAATACGAATTTACCTTGCCGGCCGGCTTAAAACCCGGCGATATTGAATCGGTCTCCTTCCTTGCGGAGGCCTCTGCCAAAAAATTGCTGGGCAAGGATGCGGAAGGCGCCAAAGCTATTTCCGGCGACTTCATGTTGGGCGGCGGCACGCATGACCCCGGCCGGAACCCGAACGCCTATCCCATGACCGACGAAGAAAAATACCCAAGCGCTGTTTCTGCCTGGTTCAACGGTATTCCCGGCAGCCGTTTCGAATTGCCGGACGACCCTGCTGATCATCGCGGAATTCTTTCCTGGCACGCCCAGCCAAAGGATAAACACCTGTACGAAGCGGGTTCATATGGGTACCTGTTCCAGTCAATGGTACCCCAACCAGCCTGGGAAAAAGCCCTGGAAACCGGCAAACTGACGGTTCGGCTGGCGGTAGATGAGGGGCTTCCCGGAGGGCTGGCCATTTACGGCGCCGGTTTTGGCAGGTATCCGCTGGACCCAACGCTGGTCATCGCCCTGAAAAACTGATGCCTGACCTTCAATGCATCGGACAACCGCAGTCGGACGACCGGCAGGCAAGCAGCAACATAAAAGAAAGGGCGGCAAGGAGCAGGAACCATTTATTTTTGCCGGACATAAACATTTTTGATCCAAAGTAAACCAAAAAAATGTTTACCGGCAAGCGGATATTGATTGCAGTACTGGATTGGGGGCTTGGGCATGCCGCCCGCAGCGCATTCATTGCAAAGATTTGCCGCGACAATGGTGCCGAACCGATCCTGGCCGGAAGCGGGGCAGCCCTTGATCTGTTGAGGCTGGAATTTCCGGATGCCGGGTTGATCCCTTTGCCGCCTTACCGGATCCGTTTTCCGTTCAGAAACATGTACCTCAATATAGGGTTGCAGGCCCCGCGCATTTTATGGGCGGTCTGGCAAGAGAAAAAAAAGGTGGCTCGCCTTGTAAAAGAAAAAAAGATCGATGTAATCCTGTCCGATTGCAGATTTGGCTGTTATCATCCGGCGGTTCCTTCGGTTTTGATCACCCACCAGATGCACTTGCCTGTACCGGGAATGGCCGGCAGAACGGCCAATGCAATTTACCGGAGGTGGATGGGATCCTTTAACGAAATCTGGGTCCCTGACCGGCCAGGCAGTAAAAATCTGTCCGGGGATCTATCGTCAGGGTTTTCAGCAAAACCTGTAAAATTTACAGGCCCGTTATCCCGAATGATGCCCCTGCCACGCAAAGAAGAATACGGGTTGCTCGTCCTGTTGTCGGGCCCTGAACCCCAGCGAACCCGGCTGGAACAACTGCTGCTTGCCGAACTGGAACAATATGAAGGCAAAGCAGTATTGGTGAGGGGAACGCAAGGGGCGCGACTGGAAGCCGGCCGGACAGAGATAGTGGATTATGCCAATGGAGCCAGGATAAACCGGTTGCTGGCCTCGTCGAGTCTGGTGGTTTGCCGGTCGGGGTACAGCACCTTGATGGATTTGGCGGTGATGGGCTCCAGGGCCATTTTGATCCCGACACCCGGACAAAAGGAACAAGAATACCTCGGTGCGCGCTGCCGGGAAATGGGTTGGGCGGGATGTTACAACCAGTCGGGGTTCAGCCTGAGATCAGCCATTGCCGAAGCGGATAGGTACACGGGATTTCCGGTTGATGAAGGCGACCCGCAAACCTTGTTATTGGCGCTTCAGGTTTTGTTGGGCGGCCTACGGTAGATGGCCTTCGATGGATGGTAGACGGCCTACGGTAGATGGTAGACGCCTGTCTGTCGCCGTAGCGGTTTTGGCGCATAAGTGACCGGCAGCTACGGGTTATGCATAAGAAAAGGCCCTTTAGGGCCGCAATATCTGTAAAATGGGCCAGATCAATTCCGGTTCATAACCCCTTCCGGAGGCAAAGGCATAAAGTTTTTGAACCCGGGTCTCTGGAGGAAGATCAGCCAGCAGGGCCGCTTTTTGTTTTAAAAGATCAGCCAGGGCGGCGGCATATTCGCCGGGATCAATTTCCTGCAAGGCTTTATGGATCAGCATTTCGGGGATTTGCCGGAAAAGAAGACCCTGGCGGATCTTTTGCCGGCCCCAGCGTTTGATCCTGAACTTTCCGCGGACAAATGAACGCGCAAAACGTTCTTCATTGAGGAAACCTTCAGAAATCAATGCTGCAAGGATGGATTCCAGCGTATCGCCATATACGCCCAACTGAATCAGTTTGTTGCGGACTTCCTGGTGGCACCTGTCCTGGTAAACACAGAAACGCTGTAAACTGACCAACGCTTCAGAAGGCGTTAATTTCTTTTTCCGGTCCAAAATCCCCCGTCCTTATTTGATGATCTTTAAACTTAAGTCGAGGCTGACGGCGGAGTGCGTTAAGGCGCCAACGGAAATGTAGTCGACCCCGGTTTGAGCGACTTTCCGGATGTTATTGATGTTGATGCCGCCCGAGGCTTCGGTTTCAAAACGTTTATTCACCGTTGCTACGGCCTCTGCGAGCAGGGGCAATTCAAAATTGTCAAACATGATGCGGGTCATCATACCGGTATCGAGGGCAACATAGAGTTCCATCAGGTTGCGGACTTCTACCGTTAAAGGCAGGTTGAGGCCTTTTTCTTTCTGATAGGCCGCTACCGCCTGAATGGCTTGCCGGATACCGCCGCAGGCTTCGACATGGTTGTCTTTGATCATGAACCAGTCGTAAAGCCCGTTGCGGTAATTGTGACATCCGCCCAGCCGGACTGCCCATTTCTCCAAAAACCGGATCAAAGGCGTTGTTTTCCGGGTATCCAGTATTTTAACGGGGAGGTCTTCGACTTCGAAATAAAAGCGGTTGCTGAGGGTGGCAATACCGCTCATCCGCTGCAGGGTGTTCAATACAAGCCTTTCCGCTTTCAGCAAAGCGCGGGTATTGCATTCTACTTCAAATGCAATGTCGCCCTGGCTGATCGCGCTGCCGTCTTCAAGATGGACCGTTACCGTACTTGTGGGGTCAACATGGTTAAAAATCCTGCGGGCCACTTCGATCCCGGCCAGAACCCCGGGATCTTTAACAAGCAGTTTGGCCGTGTTCCGTTTATCTGCGGGAATACAAGCCAGGGAGGTATGGTCGCCGGTTCCGACATCCTCTGCCAATGCATTTTTGATAAAATCATCCAGTTTTGCCTCCAATTGCTTGTCCATTACGCTCATAGCTCCAAATTTTGGCCGCAAAGATAGTTTAATTAAAAAGTCGCAGGTGTGATTCAGCGCCATAGTTTTTACCTTTGCGCCCGTAAAAACAGGGAAATGGATCCCGCAGGCGTCAGCTTAAACCGAAATAAATGGAAGAACAGGTTGCCCAAACGTTGAGCTGGGTTGACAAAATCACTGAAATGGTGATTGAATACGCACCCAAACTGGGGCTTGCGCTGGTCTTGCTGCTGGTTGGTCTCAGGATATGTAACTGGATTGCCAGATTAATGGCAAAGACAATGGAAAAGGCTGGTATCAGCCACAACATTGTGCCTTTTTTGCGGTCGATGGTAGCTATCTCCCTCAAGGTACTGCTGATTTTCAGCGTTGCCGGTCTGGTAGGTATAGATACCGCCAGTTTTCTGGCTGTTCTGGCAGCGGCCGGATTTGCGGTGGGGTTGGCTTTGCAGGGCAGCCTGAGCAATTTCGCGGCCGGGATCATTATCCTGATCTTCAGACCCTATAAAGTCGGCGACTGGGTTGAGGTCCTTGATAAATTCGGCAGGGTGGAGCAAATCCAGATCTTTAATACCATCATTGCAACCCCGGGGATGAAAACCCTGGTGATCCCCAATGGTCAGGTGGTGGAAAATGTGGTCACCAATTTTTCGCAAAAAGGGCTGATCCGCCTGGATTTAAAAGTAACGATGCCCTACAGCGAAAGCTTTCCCAGGGTGGAATCCATTATCCGGAAAACGCTGGAAGGCATTCCCAAGGTATTAAAGGATCCCATTCCTGAAATCGGTATAGAGACCTTTGATTCGCATAATATCGTGCTGACCGTGCGCCCCTATGTCCGACCGGATGATTACTGGCAAACGACCTTCGAGGTTCACCGGCTGATCAAACAGGCATTCCATGACAACCAGGTGAATGTAGCCTATTCCGAAGGCATTGAAATGGGGCCGATCGGGGGATAGAGCTCAGTCGTCAGTTTGCGCCAAAGGCGTCATTATGTGCCACTCCTCGGATGAGGAACGGGTATACCCCAACGACTTTAGAATAAAAACAATTTGTCAATAAATACGCAACTATGAAGTTCCCCCGGCCTATTCCCGTGACCGAGATCGCCAAAAAGATCAATGCAGAAATTCTAGGGAATAAAAAACTGGAAGCCACCGGGATCAATGAGATCCACCAGGTTGAAGATGGCGATATTTCATTTGTCGATGTCGAAAAATACTATAACAAGGCGCTGAAGTCGGCCGCTACCGTCATTTTGATTGACAAAAAGACGGCTTGTCCGGATGGGAAAGCCCTTTTGGTGTGTAAAGACCCCTTTCAGGTTTTTAACGATCTGGTCACGGAGTACAGGCCCTTTAAACCGTTACTTCACCCCATAGCGCCTACGGCCCGGATCCATCCGGAAGCGGTCATTGAAGCAGGCGCTGTGATCGGAAATCATGTTGTGATCGGGAAAAAAGCCCATATCCAGGCCAATGCAGTGATTGGCGATTATACCATTATAGGCGAAAACTCGGTCATCCAATCGGGATGTGTGATCGGATCCGACGCTTTTTATTTTAAGCGAACGGACGCAGGTTATACCAAATGGCGTTCGGGTGGGCGCGTCGTCATCGGAAATGACGTTGAAATTGGCGCAGGCTGCACCATTTGCAAAGGCGTTACCGCCGATACGGTCATCGGCGACGGCACCAAAATGGATTGCCAGATTCAGGTCGGACACGATGTGAAGATCGGGAAGAACTGCCTGATCGCTGCGCAGGTCGGCATTGCAGGCAACACCAAAATCGGCGACTGGGTAACCTTGTACGGGCAGGTCGGCATCGCCCAAAACCTGACGATTGGGGATAAGGCCATCGTCGGCGCCAAATCAGGGGTGTCCAAAGACCTCGAAGGCGGGAAGCTTTATTTCGGATACCCCGCGGCGGAGGCCCGGACAACCTACCGGGAGATGGCTGCGCTGCGCCATTTGCCGGAGTTTTTTGCATTGTACTACAAATAAAATACCTCTGACGCTGGGGCCTGAGGATCCGGCGCCCCACCCCGGCAGTTATTATTTCAACGATCCCAAATGGGGGGTGAACCGCATACGGATACCGTACCTGGGTCGAAGGGTGACCAACGGCTGGGCTTCAATGATCTGATTGGGAGACAGCCCGATGTCAAAACGCCGGACCAGGGAAGCCAGCGCCAATTGCATTTCCATCAATGCAAAGCTGTTGCCGATGCATAGCCTTGGGCCTCCGCCAAAAGGCATATAACCGAAAGCCGGCAGTTGGTTCCTGGTTTCCTTTTCAAACCGGGCAGGGTTAAAGGCCTCCGGATCCTCCCAGATCTCCGGGCTGTGGTGAACACCGTAAATAAAGGGCACAACGATAGCGCCTTTCGGGATTTTCAGATCACCCACCTGATCGTCTTCAATGGCTTCCCGGTCAGTGATCCACGCGGGCGGGTACAACCGCATGCTTTCCTCGATTACCTGGGTGGTGAAATGGAGTTTAGACAGGTCAGAAAAGGTCGGATTTCCAACGCCAACCACCTGATCAAGTTCTTGCCGGATAGCCGATATGGCCTCCGGATGCTGCGACAATAAATACCAGGTCCATGCCAGCGCGTTGGCGGTGGTTTCATGGCCGGCAACAAACAGGATTTTACTTTCATCCAGGAGTTGTTGGTCGGTCATAGGCTCACCGGTGTCTTCGTAGCGCGAATCCAGCAGCATTTGCAAAAGATCGCCGCCATCATTACCGGATGCCTTTCGTTCCCGGATCACATCCAGAATGATCTGGTCGGCGTCACGGGATATTTGTTCATGTTTGCGCAATGCACCTGAAAGGACAAACCAGGGATTTAAATAAGGTTGCCGGATCTGCCGGATAAGAAAAGATTGCAATACGGTAATGGAATTGGAAAGACGCTGCAGTTCCTGCTCCGGAAGGTTGGCGCTGAACAGGGAACGGGCCACGATCCGGAACGCCAGCTCCATCATTTTGTGCGATACATCCACCGCTTTTCCGGTCCTGGTCTCTCTAGCCAGTTCTTCCGCAAATTCATCGATTACGCCTTGCATGATCTCCCGGATCCCTTCCAGCTTCGAACGGTGAAACCCGGGCTGGATGAGGCGACGCTGGCGCAGCCAGTATTCGCCGTCGGAGGTCAGTAATCCTTGTCCGAGAAAATGCCCCAAACGTTCAACCTGGATGGATGATTTGCGGTAGTTGCGGTTGTTTTTTTGCAAAACGTGCTGGATAACATGGGGTTCTATGGTAACAATACCCTTTTTCATGCCGCCGATATAGATATAAAAAGTGGGGCCGTATTCCCGGATATACTCGCCCAGGACAATGGCTGGATTGGCGACAAAGCGGGCGGCGTTGATCAGGGTGCGCCAGCGAGGGATGGAGGGGACTTGCATGTTGGATGCTTGATACTGGATTCTGGGGCGGGCCGGATTATTCAAAATGGCTCAATTGCCGCCATTTTTCCTCGTTATCGGATTCAATCACCGGCAGAAGATATTCACGCAAAAAGGGCCGGCCGGTCAGTTGGCGGATCTGTTGATCAAGCGCAGAAAGCCGGGAAGTGTCCATTCGGTAATCATGCGTTTCTTCTATCCGGCTGAAGAGGTAATGGAGCAGGTGCAGTTCTTTCCGGAACACCAGCAATTCCTCCTTGAGCCGTTTGGCTTCGGTGATCAGTTCGTAATGCCGTTTGCTGAGGGATTCCCAGATTTCCAGTCTTTTGCGCACCTCCAGTTCAATTTCAGGCCGTACACCGGCTGAATGGGCCAGTTTATCCAGCGTTCCGTTGGTATGATCCTGAAGGCTTTGGATTTTTCTTTCCTGGGCGAGCTGGAAATTTTCAAGGTTGATGAGGTGTTTCCGGATGCCCAGGTCGTGCCAGATCACCCGCAACGTACGCCATACCCGCTGCGGATTTGAACGGACAAAAGCAAAATAGTAGCCGATCGCAAAAATGGTGACTACCCATATAATGATCAAAAGCTGGTTGAGGGAAGTATGTTCTTCCAGCGTGATAAACAGGAAACCGGCAGAACCGGCAAACAGATTTTCCATAAGCGGGGAGCAGGTTTTTGGCAAGTTAAGTCAAAAATCCCGTTTGGGCAAGGTCTGACGGTGGAATTTCTGTTTTATAGCGAATTTTCGCAGATTTTTTCAACGTTTTTTGCGTTATTTAGAAAAAGACCGTATTTTTATAGCGAATTTTCGCTAATCTACTTAAAAAATAATTCCATGCAAGATACATTAGTCAAAAAAGAAACGCTGCAAGGCGGTCAGTTCCTGGTCAAACCGAGCGCGCCGGAAGATGTTTTTATCCCTGAGGAGATCAATGAAGAGCAGCAGATGATCAAAGGGATGGTGCTGGATTTCCTGAACAATGAGTTCATGCCCAACCGCGACAAGGTAGACCGGCAGGAAGACAACATCACCGTCCGGTTGATGGACAAAATGGGTGAACTGGGCATGCTCGGCGCGCACATGCCCGAAACCTACGGCGGCCTGGCGCTGGATGAAAATACCAATACCCTGATCGGGGATACCCTTGGGCCGGCCAATTCATTCACCGTCAGTTTTGCAGCGCATACGGGCATTGGCATGCTGCCGATCCTGTATTTCGGAACGGAAGAACAAAAACAGAAATACCTGCCCGGGTTGATATCCGGAGCGTTAAAAGCCTCGTATTGCCTGACCGAGCCCGGATCGGGTTCGGACGCCCTGGCCGCCAAAATGCGCGCGGACCTCAGCCCTGACCAAAGTTATTACGTGCTGAACGGCCAGAAAATGTGGATCACCAATGCCGGTTTTGCGGATATTTTTATTGTATTCGCACAGGTGGATGGGGACAAGTTTACGGGATTTATCGTAGAACGGAATTCCGAAGGCCTCACCCTGGGCGCTGAAGAACACAAGTTGGGCATCCACGGCTCCTCGACCCGGCAGGTATTTTTTGAAAATGTCAAGGCGCCGGTTGAAAACCTCCTTGGCCAGATTGGCAAAGGGCACCTGATCGCCTTTAACGCGCTCAACATCGGGCGGTTCAAACTCTGCGTACTTTCCATCGGCGGCGCCAAAGCCAGCATTACGACCGCGATCCGATATGCCAATGAGCGCATCCAGTTTGGCGAGCCCATCTCCAGTTTC
This sequence comes from uncultured Lewinella sp., assembly GCA_964558465.1. Classification (GTDB taxonomy): domain Bacteria; phylum Bacteroidota; class Bacteroidia; order Chitinophagales; family Saprospiraceae; genus JACJYC01. The sequence goes on from CAZLEF010000024.1 coordinate 89,098, forward strand.
GGAGCCATCCGGTACAAGCTGGCAGAGCAGACCATCCGGGTTTTTGCCGCAGAAAGCGCGATGTACCGGGTGTCGAACATGTTGCAGGAAAAAAAGGCGGCCCTGGAAGCGGATGGCCTTGATTTTGCGCAGGCCAAATTAAAGGCGGCCGAGGAATACGCTATCGAATGCGCCATATTGAAGGTGGCCGGTTCCGAAGTATTGGATTATGTGGTAGACGAAACCCTCCAGATCCATGGTGGTATGGGGTATTCAGAGGAAGGCACTTCCGCGCGGGCTTACCGCGACGCGCGCATCAACCGCATCTACGAAGGCACCAACGAGATCAACCGCCTGCTGACGGTGGATATGTTGTTCAAACGCGCGCTGAAAGGCGCCATCGACATTGTCGGGCCGGCCTGGGCAGTACAGAAAGAACTGGCCGCCATGCCCGGTTTCGAAACCGTACAAGGCCCCTACGGCCACGAAGAAAAAGCCCTGCAGGATTTTAAAAAGATCATCCTGATGGTCGCCGGCGCCGCCGCCAAAATGCAGAATGACGGCAAACTCGACCTGAAGTAAGAACAGTAAATTGTGATGAA
>CAZLEF010000025.1:0-88036 GCA_964558465.1 uncultured Lewinella sp.
CGCCGTGTTTTATTAACCTTTTGTAATTTAGTCCGATTAATAGGGGGCTAGACCACCACTAACCTTCAACTTTTCACATAGTTGAACTAGTAGCGTTCTACTCGTTGATTGCAATTTTTCAGATATAACTTCTATAGATATACCATCAGTATAGTGAATTTCACCGGTTTTGTTTCTACCACTTCCTTTTACTTTGAAAACACCAGCCCTCATTCTATTAGCTCTATCTTCAAAAAGTAAGCTTTTAGGAGTTTCCCCAAGCCAGTTTGTTAAGTCAGCAATATTTGGCGCTACTGCAGAAAGAAAAATATAGCGAGTTTTTTGAGATAACATTTTCTTTAATCTCCATAGGTATAACTCCAGCAGCACACCTCTCGTACCCGCTTCGATATGATGGGCCTCATCAATAACAACTAAGGCAACATCTGCTAATAAATCTTTGCTTAGTCTTAACAATAAATCAGCTTTTTCTGGGGTAATAACCAATATTTTAGACTTTTCAAATTCATTCACGCTTTCATCATCTAAGCTTGTTAATTGGGCACTTACTGCCATTACTTCAATCGACAGACTTGAAAATGTTTTTCCTAGGTCGCTAGAAACTTCATGCACTAAAGCTTTACTAGGAATTATGTAAAGAACCTTTGCGTTCTCATTTGTTTGAATAGTATTAATAATTAACAAACGAGCGAGAAATGTCTTGCCTGTTCCAGTTGGAGCAGCCATACCCCAACAATCAAAAGCATTATCTAATAAACCTGCCGCTACTGCTTCCTTTTGAGAAGGCCAAAGCTCAGAAGGAAATTTTATCTGGATAAGCTTGTCAAAAAGTTCTTCACTAATATTAACACGGGTCGACAGATCATGTCTGTAATCAATTAATCGTTTAAAAGCAAGTATGTCAGTGCCATTATAATCAAGTTTTACGTTTTCAGTTATACTAATAACTTTATCAATTATCTGAGTATTGCGATCATCTGATAACCCCTGTTCAAATGTGCCTAGGTTATGAGAATCATGACAAATCATTCGTTCAACAACAGAATATTCTTTTGTATTGTCATCAAATATTGTCTCAAATCCTAGCTTCCCGAATAGGCCTTGCCTTTTAAAGAAATCCAAGAGTTCAGGAAAATATCCATTATTAGAAACTGCTGAAGATAGAGCTGGATAACCAGCCATTTCATAAAGTATTGCAGAACGAAATCTATATCTTTTTCTTTCACTATATTCCCTTGAAACTTGTTCCGAAAGCACTTCATTGATTTCCCCTGTAATTTGTAAAATATCCTTATTGGTAATTAAATCCCAATCAACACAACTCACTAGTACAGCTTCTGTAAAGTAAGATAGCCGGTTAATTATATCTGTCTCAATTAAGTAAGGATGACCTAATCTAAAATAGGTTAGGCTTTGCCTAATCATAGAGTAGTCAGATTTAAAGTCGTCTTTCTCAATAACAGTTCTTATTTCCTTTGAGCTAAACATATTATAACAAAGTTTTTATACTTTCAAGTTTTTGGTAGACCTCAAGTGCGACTTCTTTATAATCTTCGATACAGACAACTTCTATATCGAAGTCTTTATTACACTTCCTGGTAGACAATACATTGCATTCATCCTCATGAATAGTTGAGAGGTCAATGACTGCTACTCCCTTAAAAAACACTTTTTTATTGCCATAAGGTATAAGGCTTTTTCTAATTTCTTCTCGGGTTGCTTCTGGCACCTTATCCAGATTGTCTTTAATGGCTGTAAGGTCAAATTCCAAATCAACACTTTCATACTTTTTCAAAGAATTAAAAATCGCAGCATAACATGAAGCATCGTGTTTAGCAGGGAAGCCGTCGGATTTATGTTTATTGCTGGATTTTACTTCACAAAAAACAAACTCTAATGGATCTGTTTCCGGAATAAAGCAAATCAAATCCATTTTATAAGCATTCTGATTCTCTGTAGTATTAAGCGACAATTTACTATAAACTTTTTTAATCCCCAAAATATCTTCTACAAAGATTGTAGCACATATCTCCCCAAAATGTGAACTTTGATAATGCTTACTATCAGGCAATTTTTCTAAAGTTTCTTTCATTGGGGTCGTAAAAAATCCATCTTCTAGTTCGCTAACAAGCTTGGAAAAGTTTCGATAGAACAATGGCGTTTTATCAGTAATGTACTTTACTAAGGTATCAGTACCTGATACCTTGATAATCTCAGATATAAAAACAGCTCTAATCTTTACACCTTTAGAGGGTGTAAATGCGTTCCTTGCCTGTAAAAATTTTTTCATCCTGCTGATCTTTTGGTTTCCATTGGAGCATGCTGAAATATCCTACTGGGATTACATGCTTGCAAATGATCATTAAAAGTATGACATTTCCTAATATATAGTGGTAAAATTGATTAAAGTAGAAATGAAATATTAAGGGACTAGTGCTCTGTAACATAAGTAGTTATCTATTCTATCAGGCCGCGGATTTTACGGATCGAACGGATCTTATCCGTTAAATCCGCTAGATCCGCGGCTAAAAAACAAATGAATTTATGTTACAGAGCACTCGTTATATTTTATTCTTTTTTAAATTTGGGAGAACTCTTGCTCCTTTGACCTTCCCCCATAGAACCACCTTAATTTATACCTCCATCGGGAAGCGCATAGCCGAACCATCAACAACAACGCCCCTCCCCCGAACAACCCGGAGACAGGGGCGCAAACAAATCAACGGAGGTTAGCATACATAAACGATCAATTGATCTACCAAAAATAAACCCTTTTTGATACTATACGAAAGATTTTTCCGGAAGTTTCGGTTTTCAGGGCAAAAACAACTAATAGTTGTCGGACACTTTCGAAGTGTCCGACAACTGAGCTTCAAAAAGCCTTCCCCTTTTCCATCCTCCTCCCCTCCAGATACGCCAACCCGCCCACCACCAGGATCTGCAAAATCAAAAACGCTTTACCAAGCAGGGTTGCGTGGTCATAATAACCGATCAGCAGGATAACGCTTACGAGGGTCCACACCCAATTGGCGGTGATGAGCGCCCTCAGTAATCGAACAGGGGGTGTACGGCGGGTCGCCAGGTAAATGGCCGCGAGGCCATACGATAAAGTGACGGCGGAGACGATCAGAATGAACGCTTTTGTAAAACCCAGTATGCCCGTAAGCGCATCGGAAAAAAGCAACCCCGCCAATGCGACGGTTGTTCCGAGAAAAGCGTCTGACCAAAGGAGTTTTTTCATTGTCGCATATTTATTTTATGGAACCATTCCCCAATTAGGGTCGTTGCAGAAATAAAAGTCGGGTTTCAGAGGTTAGCGCAAGCGCAGACCGGTCCTGCGGACCAAAATACGTTTTTTAGCCACAGATCCAACCGATCGGATGGATCCAATCCGTGTTCCGCGGCTAAAAACCAGGGGCAGCTTTGAGCGCCGGAGGCGCCCAAAGCTGACAGTTATTATTTTAGCAATCCTTAACGCCATTGCCCTACCTCCACCACCTCAAAATTCCCCCCGCGAAACCCGGTGATCAGCAGCTTCTTCCCATCGGGCGACCAGGCGGGCAAAGTATCCCCGTCTTCATTCCAGGTGATGCGCCGTTTCCGCCGGCCGTTTTTGTTCATGATAAAAATTTCCGGGCGGATCTCCATCTGTGCGCTGACCCAGGCGATCCGTTTTCCGTCGGGCGACCAGACGGGGCAGAAATCGTGCAGCGCCCCGTGGGTGAGGCGGCGCTCCCGGCCGGTCCGCAGGTTCCGGACATACACCTCGTCGACGGCGTTACCGGTCTCATGGCGGGCAAAAAACAGGAGCCGGCGGCCGTCAGGCGACCAGCCCGGGAAGGCGTGCCGGAAATCGCCCCGGGTGTGTTTTTCCAGCGTCCGGGTTTCGGTATCGCAGGTGTAGAGGTGCAGGACGTCCGCCGATTCCTGGAGGGTGAACGCGATCTGCCTGCCCGACGGATGAAACCGGCCGAACAGCATATCGCCGGCGGGTACCGGTCCTCCGACGGCTTTTTCAACGGCGCCCGTACTCAGCCGCAGGATATACAACTCATTTTTCCCGTTCCGGCTGGATTCGTACAGGATCCGGTCTCCGTCGGGATGCCAGGAGGGCTGCCGGTCGGCAAAGGTATCCCGGGTAAGTTGGCGGACGTTGCCCCCGTCCGGGTCCATCAAAAAGAGGTCCCAGTTGCCGCTGCGGTCCGACTCGAAGAGGATGTACCGGCCGTCGGGAGAGTAACTGGCGTACCGGTCGTTGGCCGGGTGGCTGGTCAGGTTGCGTTCGGGAAGGGCTGCCTGAGCGAAAAGGAACCCGTGTGATCCCCCTGAAATCAAAAGAAGTATAAAAAACCATCGAACCATGGAATTCCGGATTTCTGATAGCATTAAAACGCGAGGTTGCCACCAAACGCTCCATCAGAAAGGCCATTCAACCCAATTTTTGTATCTTCACCGTTTCGCACCCTGAAACCTGGCAGGAATGGACAAATCCACCGAAACAACCCGGGATCCCAACTTCAAAACAGCCGGCAACCTTCCTGCACAAAGGAAAAGGGAGGCCGCTGTTTTTGAAGACCTTCGCCCCGAGGCGGTTCTGGAAAAAGGACTTGCCGAAATAGCCGGCAACAGCCCGCAAACCAGGCAGTTGAAAGCCTTCCAGGAAATGGCCGACGCCGCCCATACCGACCCCCCCTCCGGAACCGCCGCGCTGATCCAATTGGCGGAGACCGTGCCGAAGAATGAAAAAATGAAGATCAAGGATATCCGCCTGAAACTGGAAGCCTTGATCCGGGAAGCGGAGGGGCGTATGGAGGAATTTTTTATGATCCTGAACATCCTGAAAAACTCGTTCCTGGCCATTGATAACCCCAAGAGTGTGGAACCGGACAAGGACCTGAAAATAGCCGCCGTCGAAGATTACCTGAAACAACTGGGAGCAAGGCGGCAAATTTTGCTGGACAGGATAAACAGCCTGTTAAAGCGAAATCCCAGCGAAATGGAAACTTTTGACTTCGGTGTCGACGAACTGGAGGATATCCTGAATGCGGCCAACTTTATCGCCAGCGACAAACAACTCAAACAAGTCGAAGGATGGTTTGCAGAAGGGGAGGTTGCCCATCGCAAACAGGGCCATAAAATGAAGGGCGCAACGTCTCCGGGCATTACCCCTGAAAAGGCCAACCGCGAAGCGGCGGAGCTTTTTCTCAAAAAACCGGCTGCGCCCCTGATCGGGGTGACCTGGGGCTCGCTGATTGAAAAACTGGGCGGATATGCCGGGTGCTCGTACCAGGGGATCCACGACAATAAAGAGAAGAACCTTCCTGCTGCCAAATTGGTTCATAAATGCACCCATCTGTACGAACTTTCGATCGGCATCGGAAAATTGTCCGGCGGCCGGGCGGTGGTGGACATCGAAACCGGCAAAGTGTACCTGACGGAACATTACGGCCAGAATATCGTCAAAATGATCCTGCCTTTAGCTATGAAGGCGGGTAGGTCGCAAGCCGAAGAACAGGAACTGCACGCCCTGTTTTTTCTCAAAAAACTGATCAACGATTTTGTTTTGGTAACGGATATTCCCCAGGGCATCCACGACAAAATGATGAAGCTGGCCTGCGAGGCTTATCTCAACCTCCACCTGGGCTTTGAGCTTTTTAACCTGCCGCCCGCGGGAACGGCCTGCCATCTTTGGTGTCAAAGCCATTTTCCGCTCGCCATTTTGAAATCTTATAAAGTTGATGCCAACCCGATCGCTTTTTCGCGATGGGGCCTTTATTGCCAGGGCCTGCCCCAGCTTTTTGCCGTGCCCGACGGGAAACCCGTTGATTATAAATTTGGCCTCGACAGCTCCAATCCGGAGGTTCCCTGTACACATTTTCACTCCGTCCTCCAAATGCTCCAGACGCTGCCTGTGCAATACGGTGAAGTTCGCCTTTTAACCACCCAATTTCACGGAGGGCAGAATTTATTTGTCTGTTATGTCCGGGCCGGGGCCTATGCTGATCCGAAATGGGTGATCTTTTTTAAAGTCTATATTTAAACCCTCACTCGCTCCGCAAACTGGAAACCGGATTCGCCACCGCCGCCCGGATGCTCTGAAAACTCACCGTCAGCCCCGCGATCAGGACGGCGGCCAGCCCGGCAACGGCAAATACCCACCAGATACTGGCAAAATTCATAGGGATATGATAGGCGAAACGCGCCAGCCAGTTGCTCATCAGGTACCAGGCCATTGGCGCGGCCAGCCCCAGGCCCGCAACGACCAAAACCAGAAAATCCTTCGACAACAGGCCGAATATCCCGGGTATGGTAGCGCCCAACACCTTGCGGATGCCGATCTCCTTGCGGCGTTGTTCGGCCATGAAAGCGGCCAGCCCAAACAACCCCAGGCAGGCGATAAAAATGGCCAGCACGGAAAATACCGTGAATACCTGCCCCATGCGTTGTTCGGCTTTGTATTGCTCGTCGTAATGCTGGTCGAGGAAGTTGTATTCGAAGGCTGCGCCGGGGGCCATTTCTTTCCAGACGGACTGGATAGCAGCCACGTTTTCCGCCATTTCGCCGGCCTGCAACCGGATGGCGATATTCTGCAATTTCCAGGGCGTCATCATCAATACAATCGGTTCGATCTCCTGGTGTAGCGACCGGAAGTTAAAATCTTTCACCACGCCGACCACGGTATAGGGCGACCGGCCGCCGAAGGTGAGCTGACGGCCGACGGGGTTGTCCCAGCCCAGCCGTTTCGCTGCCGTTTCGTTGATGAGGCAGGCGGAACTGTCGGTGGTCATGCCGGATACGAAGTTGCGGCCGTCGGCGAGTTCCAGTTGTATGGTCTCCGCAAAACCGGGGTCGACAAACGAATAATTCAGGGAGGTTTCCTTGTAATTGGCGGGCTGCTCCGGCAGAAAAATGGTGCTGTCGAACCCGTCGCCGGGCATAAACTGGGCGGTGGATACCCGTTCCACCACCGGCAGTTTTTTCAACTGCTCCAGGAACGGGCCGTAGTTATTGCCCAGCGCGGTGGCCCGTTTCAATACCAGTACCTGTTCTTTGTTAAAGCCCAGGTTCACGGTTTGTAAATACCGCAATTGGTCCTGCACGATGAGTGTGCCGATGATCAGTCCGGTGGAGATACCAAATTGCGCCACCACGAGGCTCTGCCGCAGCCAGTTGCCGCCCTGGCGTCCGCCCACCTGGCCTTTGATCACGCTCAGCGGCGAAAAACCCGAAAGCACATAGGCCGGGAAAACACCGGAAAGCAGGGTAGTGACCAGGATCAACCCACCGGTGAGCGCAGGCAGGAAGGGCGAACTGAAAAAATCGAGGGCCAGTTCCTTGCCGGAAAACCGGTTGAAGGCCGGCAACACCAGCCGGGTCAGGGCCAGCGAAAGGCCGGTAGCCAGTACGACGTACAGTGCCGCTTCGCCAAAAAACTGGCGGACAAGCTGGCGGCGCTGCGAACCCAGTACCTTCCGGATGCCTACCTCGCGCGCACGGGTCAGGGACCGGGCGGTGGTGAGGTTGACAAAATTGATGCAGGCCAGCCCCAGGATGATCAGGGCCACTACGCTGAAAATATAGACGTAGGAAGCATTTCCGTTGGGCGTGAGTTCGGCGTCCACATTGGATTTCAGGTGGATATCCGTCAGCGCCTGGAAGGGAAAACTTGAATAATTATTGCCCTGCCGGAATTCATCCCCTGCGACATTTTTATCGACATAGGCCTGCAATTTGGTCTGCAACTCACCCGCGCTTGCGCCGGGCCGGAGCAGGAAATACGTATAACAGGTGGCCGAACCCCAATGGTCCTTGCGCTGCTCCACATTGGGGATGTTTTGGATGGACGCCAGGAATTCGAACTGAAGATGCGATTGGCTGGGGTAATCCCTGATCACGCCCGTGACCCGGAACGGCTGATTGTCGTTGCGGAGCAGGGTTTTCCCGACCGGGTCCTCCTCCCCGAAATACCGTTGGGCGGACTTTTGGGTCATTACGATCGCATCGGGCGATTCCAGCGCCGTTTTGGGGTCGCCGGAGATCCATTCGCCGCTGAAGACCCGGAAGAAATTTTCGTCCACAAAAAGGAAGTTTTGTTCCCGCACAAATTCCTCGCCTTTTTTCAGGGTGAACCCGCCGGTAACAAACCGGGTGGTTTCCTCCACCTCCGGGAATTCGCTTTTGAGGGCGCCGGCCAGCGGCACGGGCACAAGAGCGATTTTCCATTCGTTGTCGCCAAAACGCGCTTCCCAAAGCGCCCGGTGGATACGGCCGGCGTTGGCGTGAAACCGGTCGTAGGCCAGTTCATCCCTGACCCAGAGGAAGATCAGCAGGCAAACAGCGATGCCGACGGACAAGCCGGCGATATTGATGAACGTGTAGCCCCTGTGTTTGAGCATGTTGCGGAAGGCAGTCTTGAGGTGGTTGGTGAACATGTTTTTTTGGTTGACGGTTGATGGCAGATGGTGGACGGTGCCCCACGCCGCGGCGTGGCTGAAGCTTCGTCGGACGGTGGACGGTTAAACGGAGGTTTAATAAACGCCCGGACAAAATAATGGTCCTCCAGTGCTTGATAATCAGGCATTAAATTCCTAAATTTACAATTTTATATGAAAATCAGGCATTGGATTCCTAAATTTCATAATATTTGATATGATAACCAGAGCTATTTCCGAAAAAATCAAGCAATTAGCCGGCAAATTTCCGGTGGTCAGCGTGACAGGGCCGCGTCAATCCGGCAAAACCACTTTGGTCAGACAGTTGTTTCCGGACCACAAATACGTCAACCTCGAACATCCTGATTTCCGACTGGCTGCCCGGCAGGCGCCGCTGGATTTGCTCCGGCATAATGCCAAGGGGATCATTATTGATGAAGCCCAATACGCGCCCGAGATCTTTTCTTTCATCCAGTTGGCTGCAGACGAAAGGAATGTTTCCGGGGAATTTGTACTGACAGGATCCCAACACTTCCTCTTCATGGAAAAAATCACTCAGAGCCTTGCCGGAAGGGTTGCTTTGTTTAATCTTTTGCCTTTTTCAACAAATGAATTGAAAGGAACTTCTTTTCAGCAACCGACCCCACTGGACTATATACTCAAAGGGTTTTTTCCGCGCATTTATGACAAAGACATCGCTCCTGCCGATTATTTCCCCGGGTACATCCAAACCTATGTGGAACGAGACGTTCGGCAGATTGTAAATGTTGCCGATCTGGATGCGTTTCAAACCTTTCTACGGCTTTGCGCCGGCCGCATTGGTCAACTTTTTAACCAAAGCGAAATCGGAAAACTGACCGGTGTAGATCAAAAAACCATCAGCCGGTGGTTATCCATACTCAAAACGGGGTTCCAGGTGTTTACGCTTCCCCCCTATTTTCAGAATTTTGACAAACGGATCGTCAAGACCCCGAAATTGTATTTTTACGATACCGGACTGGCCTGCTCGCTTTTAAGCATCCGTACAGTGGAAGAACTTAGTCTTCACTTTGCCCGCGGACCCTTATTCGAGAATTTTGTGGTCGCCGAAACCCTGAAAAATTTTTACAACCGGGGCATCCGGCCCAATCTTTATTTCTGGCGCGACCACGCGGGTAATGAGATCGACCTCCTGGTAGAAGAAGGCGGCCGGCTCTTCCCGGTGGAAATCAAGGCCGGGCAAACCATCAAATCGGATTATTTCAAAGGGCTTAAATATTTTACCAATCTGGCCGGCATTTCACCGGACCATGCTTACCTCGTTTACGCAGGCGAGCAAAATATGACGACTGCCGACGGCAGGGTGGCGAGTTGGGATCATTTACCGGAGTTTCAATGAACCCCTATCATTCCGAACGCAGGCTTTTTGCCGGTTTGGCCATGGCCGCCCGAAGGGTATTCAAACTCACCACCGCCAGGGTCAGCATCAGGACACCCAAACCGACCCCTGCAAACAGCCAGCCTCCGATATCGGTATGGTACGTGTATTTTTCGAGCCAGTTGCTCATCAGCCACCAGGTCAGGGGGACCGCCACCACGAAGGCGATGAACACCAGTTTCAAAAATTCCCTGGAGATCAGCATCAATACCTGTTGCACCGAAGCGCCCAGCACTTTCCGGATGCCGATCTCCCGGATGCGTTTTTCAATGGTAAAAGACACCAGGCCCGCCAACCCGATGCAGCAGATAAAAATGGCAAGGCCGGCAAAAATGTTGGTGATCTTGCTGATGAGCACTTCGGTCAGGAACTTCTTGCCAAATTCCTCGTCTACAAACTGATATTCGAACGGATAAGCCGGATTATGGGTTTTAAACAGGGTTTCAACCGACTGCAGGGCCTCCTGCGGCTGGATGGCCGGTTTGAGCCGGACGGTGATGGAATTGGAATTCCCGGGGTCGTAAAACACCATCATCGGTTCTACCGGGTTGAAGGGCGAATCCATGATCACATTCTCGATGACCCCGATCACGGTATAGGTTTTCCCATACCTCATTTGCATGCCTAACGGATTTTTTAAACCCATCGCTTCGACTGCCGCCTGGTTCAGGATCATAGCGGAAGAATCGGAAGGCGTACCGGTAAAATCTTTGCCTTCCAGCATTTTGATGCCCATGGTCTTTGTAAAATCCACATCCGAACTGAAACCTGTAAAAATGATGTTCAGGTCGGCCGGTTTGCCTTCCCAATCGGGGGCCGGCGATCTCCACCAGATCTCGGTGATCGGTGAAAACGTCCGGGTGACGGAGTGAACCATCCCGGTTTGCAGCAGTTCCTGTTTGATCGCGGCAAAGTTCTTTTGGGTATCCTCCGAGGCGGGCATCATGATCAGGTTATCGGGGTTATACCCCATGTCCCGGTCCTTGGTATGCTGAATTTGCCGGTATACGATAATGGTTGCCGAAATGAGCAGAATGGTAATGACAAATTGCCCAACCACCAAAACCCGTCTGGGCAAAGCCGCCTTTTTTCCGGCGAGAAAAGTCCCTTTCAAAACCTGAAGCGGATTGAAAGAAGAGAGGTACAAGGCCGGATAACTTCCTGCCACCGCCCCGGTCACGAGGATCATGGCCAACCCGCCGATCCAGAAAACGGGCTGGCTGAGGTCCAGCGTCAACCGTTTATCTACGAGGATATTGAAAGCCGGCAGCAAAAAATAAACAGCGGCAAGGGCGAAAACAAAGGAGATGGAAACCAGGATCATCGACTCAAAAAAGAACTGGAAGATCAGTTGTTTTTTATCCGAGCCCAGGGTTTTTCTCACGCCTACCTCCTTGGCTCTTTTTTCGGACCGTGCGGTGGAGAGGTTCATGAAATTGACGCAGGCAATCAGCAAAATGATCAGGGCGATAACGGTGAAAAGCCGGACGTATTCGATCATGCCGCCGACGTTCACCCCGTCCTTAAAATCACTGTACAGCCGCCATTTGCTCATGGGAAAGCTGAAATAAGCGCTTATTTTTTTGTCGTCCGGGTCACGGGTGGTTTTAATTTCGTTGATCCCCTTGTCCAGCAATTGCATATCCGTTCCCGGGTTCGTTTGCACAAATACTTCCCAGGAGGAATTCTGCCAGTTATCCATCGACCGTTGCAAATACGGGTCGGAATAATCGAAAGGCCGGATGAAATCGAACTGGAAAGAGGAATTGGCGGGCGGATCCGCCACTACGGCCGTCACTTTGGCAGCGCGGTCACCGCCGACAACCGTCAGGGTTTTGTTCAGCGGGTCTTCCTCCCCGAAAAAAGCCGTTGCGGTGGATTGCGTCAATACGATGGAGGCCGGATCGCTGATGGCGGTTGCCGGATTACCCTGGATGAATTCCCAGGAAAACAGGTCGAAAAAATGCTCGCTGACGGTATATCCCGTTTTATTCAACCGCGTATCCTCATACACAAACAGGGTGGGTTGAGGGTGGGTCGTCACCACCGCATTTTTTATCTGCGGCAAACCTGTTTCAAGGGCTTTGGCTAGCGGCAAGACCATGTTCCGGTCGGTAAAGATCTGGTTGTTAAAATTGCGGTGAGCAATCACCTGATAAATATCTTTGTAATGGGCATGGAATTTATCATACGCCCGTTCATCCCTCACCCAGAGCAGGATGAAAATGGTGCAGGTGAGGCCTATGGTAAGTCCAAGGAGGTTGGTAACAGAAAATCCTTTATTCCTGAATAAATTGCGCCAGGCAATTTTGAAATAATTTTTGATCATGTCCGGGTGATTTTATTCGTTTTTTAAACTGTTTACCGGGTTATCCAGCGCCGCTTTCACGCTTTGGAAACTCACCGTCAGAAACGCCGCAGACACCGCCATTCCGCCTGCAACGGCAAACACCGTCCAGGGGATATCGATATGGTAGGCAAAATCGGCCAGCCATTTTTTCATAAAAAACCAGGCCAGGGGTGAGGCGATGACCAGAGCGATAAAGACCAGCTTCAGAAAATCCTTCGACAAAAGACCCACAATGCCCGTCACGGTTGCGCCAAGTACTTTGCGGATGCCGATTTCTTTGCGCCGCTGCCGGGTGGTAAATACCGCCAGCCCGAACAAACCCAGGCAGGCGACAAATATCGCCAGTCCGGTACCCGCCGTCGTGAGCCGTTTTACTTTTTGTTCGGTTTCGTAGAGGGTGTTCAGGTGGGCCTCGAGCCACAGGTGTTCGAAGGGTTGTTCCGGGAGGATCTCTTCCCAGCGGCTTTCCAGGGCAGCCACGGTGGTCGCCATATTGCCGGGCCGCACCCGGATCAGCACATTGCTCAGGTCGGCAGGCTGGTAATGGATGATGATGGGCTGAATGGCCTCGTGCAGCGAGTTGAAATGAAAGGCGTCCGTAACGCCGACCACCCGCAGGGAATCTCCATCCGTGTACACTTTTTTCCCCAGGGCGTTTTCCGGGGTTTGCCAGCCGAATTGCCGGACGGCGGCCACATTGACAAGGACCGATTCAGCGGTATCGGCAGGGCTCTCCGCGCGGAATGACCGGCCGGCCAGCAAGGGAATATTCATGGTTTCGAGCCAATTGGCGGCGACGGCATATTCCACAACATGGTACCCGCCGTCCACCCCCTCCACTTTGTAGGTCGAACTGCTGCCGCTGTAGCCGAACAGGTCGTTGGCCGCCGTTGCGCCGACAACCAGCGGGTGGTTTTTAAAATCTTCCGTCAGTAGTCGCCCCCTGGCCCGCGCCTCCTGGGTGCGCAAAGGCAGACATACGACCTGCTCCTTGTCGAAACCGAGGTTTTTATTTTGCAGGAAAGACAACTGCGCCCCGATGACCAGGGAGCCGATGATGAGCAAAACGGAGGCGGCAAACTGCGTCACCACCAGGCCTTTGCGCAACCAGGCGCCCTTTGCACCCTTCAATGCAGACAGGCTTTTGAGCGCCTCTACCGGCCTGAAACCCGACAATACAAAGGCCGGGTAGCTGCCGGCAAAAAAACCGGCCAGCAGGGCGATGCCGAGCCAGGTGAGAAAAAGGCCTTTATCCTGAAGAAAATGAATGGTCAGTTCATTGCCGAATAATTGGTTCGCCTGCGGCAATAACAGGTGTGCCAGCGCCAGCGCAACTGCAAAAGCCAGCAGCGCCGTCAGCATGCCCTCGGTGAGGAATTGCCGGATCAGTTCGCCCCGGACGGCGCCGAGGGTTTTGCGGACGCCGACCTCTCTGGCCCGTTCCTGCGCGCGGGCAGTGGACAGGTTGATAAAATTGATGCAGGCAATGCACAGCACGATCAGGGCGAGGAAGGAAAAAATGGCAGAGTACCGCCGGTTGCCCATTTTCCCAAACTGACCCATCCAGCCCCCGGAATCGAAATAAACATCGCGCAGCGGCTGCAGGTAGGTCGACCAGCGCGCTGCAAGTTGCGCATCCACATGTTTTTTCATAAAACCGGGCAACTGCGCCTCGATGGTTTTGGGGTCGGTTTGGCTATCGAGCAAAAGAAACCCCATAGGCGAGGCCCAGGTCCAATCGTCGGGGTTGTGTTCCCAAAGGGGGTGTGCCGACCAGGGCAGGATAAAATCAAACGCGAGGGTAGAATTTTCGGGGGCGTCCTGCATCACGCCGGTTACCAGGAAGGGTTGGCTGTTCTGAAGAATCAGGGTTTGCCCCATCGGGTCGTTTTTTCCGAAATATTTCTCGGCAATCCGCTTGGAAAGGACCAGTCCGGCGGGATCGCGGAGCGCTGTTTCCGGGTCGCCCTGCAGCAACGGAAAGGTGAAAATCCTGAAAAAAGAAGAATCGGCCAGGAAAACGTTGTCTTCGAAAAAAAACTTGTCGCCCGCTTTGACCATTACCTCGCCGGGCGTGTATACCCTCGTAAATTGCTCGATACCCGCCAATTCTGCTTTCATGGTGGGCCCCATGGCCGGAGGAGCGCTGGCAATCCTGAGGTCGCCGTCGTTCATTTTTACGGAAATGCGGAGTTTATAAATTCGGTCAGCGTTGGCGTGAAAGCCGTCCATACTTTTTTCAAAACGCAGGAACAGTACGATCAGCATGCAACAAAGCATCCCGACCGCCAGCCCGGCGATGTTAAGCGCCGTAAATATTTTGTGCCGGCGAAGGTTCCGCAAGGCGATTTTCAGGTTGTTTTGAGACATATTATGGATCATTAAAAACGTATCAACGATTCGTTTATTCGTTTATTTGAAGAAGGCTGCCTCGCATCAACGCATCAACCACGCGTACCGCGTGGCACGCACATCAACGCATCAACGAATCAACGAATCAACGCATCAACGAATCAACGAATCAACGAATCAACGAATCAACGAATCAACGCATCAACACCTGCCCGGCCGCTCGTGCCTCGCCGCCATTCGGGTAAAAATCAACAGATCCCCCTCACTCCGACTTCAGCGACTTCACCGGGCTCATCAATGCCGCCCTGATGGCCTGGTAACTTACGGTCAGCAGGGTAATCGCCACAGCGCCGATGCCCGACGCGGCAAAAATCCACCAGGCAATGTCCTGTCGATAGTCAAATTTTTCCAGCCAGTTGTTCATCAAGTAATAAGCAAGCGGCATGGCGATGAGGCAGGAAATGACCACCAGGCCAATAAATTCTTTGGAAAGCAGATTCCAGACATTGGCCACGGTAGCCCCCAGTACCTTTCGGATGCCAATTTCTTTGGTTCGCTGCTCAGCCACAAAAGACGCCAGGCCGAACAAACCCAGGCAGGAAATAAAAATGGCGAGCAGGGAAAAGAAGGTGGCCAGTTTGCCGATCCGCACTTCATCTCCGAATTTTTCGGCATATTGTTCATCCACGAATTTAAATTCAAAAACAGAGGCAGGGTCGTGTTTTTTAAACCCCGCTTCAATTCCGGCCAGGGCTTCACTTGCGCTGAGTTCCGGGTTGATTTTGAGAATGATCACATTTTCCAGGTCGGTAGAAAGGTGAAAAAGTGAAGGCCTGACCGGCTGATAGGGCGACTGGACCAGCAGATCTTTCACCACTCCGATAACGGTAAAGGGTTTTTCCTCCCATTCTATGACGCTTCCGACCGGTTCTTTCAAACCGATGTATTCAACGGCGGATTCGTTTAGAATAAAGGCGGAGGTATCCGTTCCGAATTCCCTGGAAAAATCCCTGCCCTCTTTGATTTCCCAGCCGATGGTTTTTCCGTATTCATAGGTGACCGCGGTATTGGGAAAATCAACGGCCAGGTTGGGGTCCTTTCCTTCCCAGTCAAACCCCCCGTTGGTATTCCAGACCTCCGTAGTCGGGCTGGTTGCCTGCGTCATGTCGACAATGATCCCCTGGCTCTTCAAATCATTCCGGAGGGCTTCAAAATGAGCATGGATCGCATCCGACACGCTGGTCGTGAGCAGTCCGTCGCGGTTGTACCCGATCGGCCGGTTTTTGGCATGGTCGACCTGGCGGAAAACAATAATGGTTCCGATGATCAACGTGACGGAAACAGTAAATTGCACCACGACCAATACCTTGCGCAGGACCGCCGGGAAGCGCCCCACCCTGAAGGTCCCTTTCAAAACTTTGACCGGCTGGAAAGAGGATAAATAAAGGGCCGGATAACTGCCCGCAATCAGGCCTGTGACGAGGCTAAAAGCAACCCCGACCAGCCAGAACACAGGATTGGACCATAAAATGGCGATCTTTTTACCGGCAATTTCATTGAAAGAAGGAAGCGCGAGCGTGACCAGGAATATCGAAAACGCAAACGCCAGTGCAACCACCAGCAGGGATTCGCTGAAAAACTGGGCGATCAATTGCCCCCGCATAGAGCCAATGGATTTTCGGACGCCCACCTCTTTGGCCCTTTTTTCTGAACGCGCCGTGCTTAGATTCATAAAGTTGATGCAAGCCAGCAGCAAAACGAAAACGCCGATAATTCCGAAAAGCCAGACGGTTTGTATCCTCCCGCCTACATTGACCCCTTCCTCAAAATCGGAATATAAATGCCATTTATTCATCGGATGCAGGAAAACGACGGGATTGTATCTCGCATCCTCTTCCGGCACTTTGTTTAATTTAACATCCTTTATTTTTGCGGAGACCGTTTCCATGTCCGCGTTTTCGGCAATCTGGGCAAAGGTTTGCGTAAAATTGCTACCCCAGGGGTTTTCCATCGCCTTGATCCAGGGATTGGTGATCAGATAAAGCTCCCAGGGTAAAAGATAGGACAATTCCCTCAGGGTGGTATTAAAAGGCAGATCTTCGTACACCCCCGTCACCTTTACATCGACCTTATTATTGATTTTCAGCAATTTATCAATAGGGTCGTCATTTCCGAAGAGCGCCTCCGCAACAGATTCGGACAGTAGAATGGAATACGGCTCCTTCAACCCGTTTCCGTCGCCCCTGAGCATCCTGAGGGAAAGCATATCCGTTACCTGCGGTTCAAAATAACTTCCGGGTTTCAGCAATTTTTTCTCACCAAAAGACAGGGTATGATTAAAGTTCCAGGACGATTGTAAAACATATTTGAAATCACTCCCGTAATTATTCCGGATTTCGGCGCCCAATACTGCCGGGTTGGCTGTCTGTGTTTCTGTTTTCCCGTTATAGGTCTGGTGTTGCATCACCTGGGCGATCTGATTGTAGTTTTTGTGGTAGTTGTCAAACGACCATTCATCCCAAATCCAGAGTCCGATCAGCATAGCCACCGCCATGCCGGTTGCCAGGCCGGCAATATTGATGAAAGATGAAATCTTGTTTTTGAAAAGATTCCGGAAGGCGAGTTTAAGATAATTCAGCAGCATGGCTTTGACGGTTAAGTGCGATAAATGGATGAATGTTGATTTATTTTTCTCCTTTTGTTACTCTGATTTAAGCGATTTCACGGGGTTGGCCAATGCGGCTTTCACACTCTGGAAACCCACTGTCAGGAAGGCAACCGCAATGGCTCCCGCGCCCGCCAGCGCAAACACCCACCAATCGATGTTGATGCGGTAGGGATAGGCCTGGAGATACCGGCTGGTGAAGTACCAGGCGAGGGGCGCCGCCAATAACATACCCAGGACCACCAGTTTCAGAAAATCCTTCGACAACAGCGTTACGATACCCGCCGCACTGGCGCCCAATACCTTGCGGATGCCGATTTCCTTCGTTCGCAAAAAAGTCATATACGACGCCAGACCGAACAACCCCAGGCAGGCGATGAGGATGGCCAGCAGGGTGAAAAATCCGAGTATTCTGCCGAAACGGCGGTCCGCCTCGTACAATCGCTGGTAGGATTCGTCCAGAAAGGCGTATTCGAATACGTTGCCCGGAAAAAACTCACGGAAGGCCGTCTGGATGAAACCGATGGTTGCCTCCATGTCTTCGGCGTCCACCCGAATGGAAAGTTTGCTGTATGCGCTGTAAAAGGGCACAAAGATCAGCGGTTCGATGGCATGGTGCAGCGACATTTCATGAAAATCGGGGACCACGCCTACAATCGTCCGGTTTTTGTTCCAGAACCGCAGGGTCTGGCTCACAGCGGATTCAGCGGAAGCGTACCCGAACATTTTCACTGCGGCTTCATTCACGACGATTTTATCGACCTGATCGGCGTCCGGGTGGTGGTCGGTTGCCCGGAAAAACCTGCCTGAAACCGGTTTCATTCCGTAGGTTTCGGCATAGTTGTAATCGGTGATGATAAAGCTGCTGGTATATTGTTCGCCCGAAGGGTTGTCGCCGGTTTTTTCGATCCGGAATACCCTGCCGTGCCAGTTGTCATCGAGAGTGCGGTTGCTGGTAGCGGCGCTTATGATACGGGGGTTGGCGAGCAACCTGCTTTTCAGCGCTTCCATTTTTCCGATGAAAACGCTGTCAAAAGGAGTAAGATTCGGCCCGTTCACGGTGAGGATCTGTTCGATATCCAGCCCGGGGTCCTGCCGGCTGATGAACCGGATTTGCCGCGCAACCACCCAGGTGGCCGTGATGAGCGCAACGGAGGCTGTGAACTGGAAAACGACCAACGCTTTCCGCAAAACGGCCCCGCCCAGTTTTTTTTGAAATACGCCTTTGAGAACGCTCGATACATGGGTTGACGAAAGCAGCCAGGCCGGGTAGGCGCCCGACACCAGCACACCCGCCGCCCCCAATCCGATCAGGGTCAGGAGGAGGTAAAAATTGCCGCCCGCCGTAAAACGAAGGGCCGAACTTTCCAATTCAAAATTGGCGGCAAACCAGGGTTTCAGCAACTGTGCCGCCTGCCAGGCCAGCAACAGTGCCAGCAAATTGACAACCAGGGCTTCGGTCAGGAATTGCCCCACCAGCGCGCCGCGCCTGGCGCCGATAACCTTCCGGACTCCTACCTCCTTTGCACGCTCAATGGCCCGGACGGAAGACAGGTTGACATAATTGATCCACGCAATAATGAGAATAAAAAAAGCAATGATGAGCATCGACCATACCGCCTTTCCGTTTGCCGTACGGCCGATCTCGTATTCCAGCCCGGCCGAATAAAGATGGGCGTCTTTCAGGGCTTGCAGGGTGAAAACTTCCTCACTGCCGGACACTTCCGCTCCCCGGAAATACCGGTCGCTGAAAGCCGGCAGTTTGGCCTCGAGCGTTGCCGGATTCACACCCGGCTTCAATTCGATAAAATGCCAGAAATCAGACCAGGTCCAGCTTTCGTCGGCTGCCTTGCCGTTATAGCGTATATAGGTGTCGTACGATCCCAGAATGTTAAATTGCAGGAACGAATTGGCCGGCACATTCTCACATACCCCGACAATTGTATACGGATCGGGATCGGTGTTCAGAAAAACTTCTTTTCCGATCACCTGTTCATAATCCCCTTTGATACCCGGGAAATATTGATCGGCCACCGAACGGGCCAAAATCATTTCGTTGGTTTCATCCAGCAACCCGTCGCCCTGGCCGGCCAACAGGGGAAAATCGAACAGTTCCAGAAAATGCTCGTCCGCGAACAGGATCCCGTCCTGGGCAGCCAGTTGGTCTTCATACCGGACAAAAACCTGTCCGCCCGGCACAATGCGGGCGTGATTGGCGATTTCGGGAAAATCCTTTTGCATCGCCGC
Organism: uncultured Lewinella sp.; assembly: GCA_964558465.1. GTDB lineage: Bacteria > Bacteroidota > Bacteroidia > Chitinophagales > Saprospiraceae > JACJYC01. Next base: position 19,464 of record CAZLEF010000025.1, read on the forward strand.
TCCGATCGTCGGGTAGGTGATGGTCCCCTTCTGGATGGTTTTCCCGTTCTGGATGCGCTCGTTGACGACTCTGTAAATGCGGTCTCTTTTTGAATGAAAGTCGTCAAAGCTCAGTTCAAAACTGACATATTGCAGCAGGAGGATGCAGGCCGTCATGCCCGCAGCCAGGCCGCCGACCAGGATGGCGGATTGGGATTTGTTCCTGAGCAGATTGCGAACGGCGATTCTGAAATTGTTCCGGAACATGCGAAATCGATTTTAAATTTCTGAATAACAATTTTTTACACCCCATGACAGTATTTAGATTGTTCGGGATGGTTTATTGTTGTTCATGCATCCCTTCGGGATTATTGCCAACGATCGTCAACCACCATGAACCATAATAAACCATAATAAACCATAATAAACCATCATAAACCATCATAAACCATCATAAACCATCATAAACCATCATGAACCATCATAAACCCCATCAACCCATTCCGCCCCCTTGACCCGCATATATAATTGCTCCTATTCTGTTTTGATGGATTTCACGGGGTTGGCCAGCGCCGCCTTCGCACTCTGGAAACCCACCGTCAGGAACGCCACCGCCGCCGTCAGCATACCCGCCAGGGCGAACGCCCACCACGGAATATCGATCCGGTAAGCAAACCCGCTCAGCCAGTTATTCATGAAATACCATGCCGCGGGTGTGGCGAACAAAAAGGCAACCGCGATCAGTTGGAGAAAATCTTTGGACAGCGAGCCTACCAGCCCGGCAACCGAGGCGCCCAATACCTTGCGAATGCCGATCTCCTTGGAGCGGCGCTGCGCCGTATAACCCGCCAGCCCGAACAAACCAAGGCATGCGATAAAAATAGAAAACACGGAAAATACCATGAAGAGCGCGCCAAACCGGAGCTCGCTGCGGTATTGGCTATCCAGTTTATCGTCCAGGAAGGCATAATCAAAATAAGCGTCGGGGAAGTGTTTTCCCCACTGTGTCCGGATTTCAGCCATGGCTTCCGTCACCCGGTTCATGTCAATCCGCAGGGCAATTTGAGAGAACCGGTTAGTGGTCAGGTGCATGGCCAACGGCTCGACCTTGTGTTTCAGAGAGTTGAAATGAAAATCCTGGACAATGCCGATTACCTGGCCGGCAAGCCCGCTCATCCGGAACGGCTTGCCGATCGCCAATTCGGGCGTTTCCCAGCCGAAGGCCTTTACCGCGGCTTCATTCAGAATATAATTTTGGGTTGAATCGGTTGGCGCGTCAGCAGGAAACTGACGGGAGAAGTTGCGCCCGGCAAGCAATTTCAGGCCGAATACTTTCGCATAATCGTAGTCAACCCGGAAGCGATAAGTGGAACTTTGGATCTTTTTGCCGGTGTTGTCGACCGTCGAAGCGCCGCTGTTGCCGGTTCCGCCGATCGGGAGCGTATTGGCAACGGCCATGCCCTGTATCAACTCTGGCCTGGAGGTGATATCATTCCGGAAAGCTTCGATCCCATCGATCACCGACTGGTCGCCATTGACCTTGAGGGCAACAATGGCGTCCTTATTGTATCCGAGATTTTGAGTTTGTATAAAACTCATTTGCTGCCGGATCACCAATACACTGACAATCAAAGAAATGGAAATAACGAACTGTGCAACGACCAAAAACTTCCGCAAATCGAAACCTCCCCTGTATTTTGCGGATACCGCTGTATTGCCTTTCAGCACGGCCGCCGGACGGAACCCCGACAGAATAAAAGCAGGGTACGCGCCGGCTGCCAAACCCATAAACAGGACAAGTCCTGAAAACAGCGTCGGCAAGACCGGGGTTTCAAAAAGGCCCAACGGTTTTTCGGTCATTCGCTCGAAAACCGGCTGTAAAACCATTGCCATGCCTATGGCCAAAATCAGGGAAAAAAAGGCCGTCAGCACCGATTCCGTCAAAAACTGCCAGACCAGTTGCCGCCGCTGCGCGCCCAGCACTTTTTTGATGCCTACGCTCCGGGCGTATCCGGCAGCGCGGGCCGTTGCCATATTGACGTAATTGATGCCCGCCACAAAAAGGATCAGCAAGCCGACCGTGCCAAAAATGTACAGGTTGGTTGCATTGCCGTTGGCCGATATTTCGTACCGCCGGTCGGAGTGCAGGTAGATATCGGTGACCGGCTGCAAGGTGTACTCTTCCCTTCCCGTCGAATTATACCTGATATAAACCGGCTCAATATGTTTTTTGTAAAAATCAGGCATCTTCGCCTGAAGGGAGCCGGTCTCCACTCCTGGTTTCAGCAAAAAATAAGTGTAATAACTATTGTCGCCCCATGCATCGGCGGTCAGATAACTCGGGTCATAGCTGAAAAACGAGCTGAACGAAATGAGCATATTAAAGTTAAAATGGGAAGGGCGGGGTGCGCCGTCCAGCACCCCGGTCACCCGGTAGGTGGCGCCTCTGCCGGTTGCATCATATTGGAGGATCGTAAAGGTTTTTCCGACCGGATCCTGGTCGCCGAAATACTTGCGCGCCAGTTTTTCAGTCAGCACAACGGTGTAAGGTTCCTTCAGGGCCGTCCGGACATCTCCGTACAAGAGATCGTAGTTGAATACTTTAAAAAAGGAGGTATCGACGGTCAGCAGGTCTTCCTCAATAAACTGCCGGTCATCGATCTTCACCACCGCTTCGGCATTGACATCAAACCGAACAAACTCTTCCACTTCCGGAAAGTCGTTTTTGATCGCAGGACCGGTGGGGATACTCGACGCTGCATGTTCAAAAACCTCCGTTCCCGAAAAAATTTTACCAGTTATCCGCACCACCCGGTCGGCATTGGGGAAAAAGCGGTCGCGGCGCCATTCATCCCAGATCCACAGCGCAATGAACATGGAGCAGGTCAGCGCCGTGGCCAAACCGAGGATATTGAGCGCAGAGAAAAATCGATTCTTGTCAAGGTCCCGCAGGGCCGATTTCAGATGATTAAGCAGCATGATCTATGCGTTTTTTGACCTTTATTCATTTTTCAAGGATGTTGCGGGGTTGGCCAGGGCTGCTTTCAACGACTGGAAACCGACCGTTACAAAAGCAATCCCGATGCACAACAAACCTGCCAGGGCAAATACCCACCAGCCGATCCCGATCCGGTAGGCAAACTCATCCAGCCATTTATCCATAAAGTACCATGCGGCCGGCGAGCCGATCACCACGGCCAGCAGCACCAGTTTGAGGAAATCCCGCGACAACAATCCCACGATTCCGGCTGCGGTGGCGCCCAATATCTTTCGGATGCCGATCTCCTTGGTGCGTTGTTCGGTGGCGTACGCAGCCAGGCCGAACAAACCCAGGCAGGCGATGAAAATGGCCAGGAAGGTAACATATCCGGCTACCCTTCCCATTTGTTGTTCTTTGGCATAGAGCTGCGCCAGGCTTTGGTCAAGGAAGGAAAGTTCGATCGGCCATTCGGGCGCCAGTTTTTTCCAGGCTTCGTCAATGCCGGCCAGGGTATTTGGAAGGTCTGCCCCATCTACCCGCAGGGCGATAAACGTCCGGTTAAAAACCGGTTGGTTGGTGAGTACCAAAGGTTTCAGGGGGACGTGCAGGGACTCGAAGTGGAAATCTTTTAACACGCCGGTCACCCGGCCTTTGATCAGGGGTTCTTCCCGGTCAGGGCGGTAGACCGATAACTCCTTGCCGACGGCGCCGTCCTTCCAGCCTAAGGCCCTGGCGGCTGTTTCGTTGATGATCAGGGTTTGAACCGGTTCACGGGGCATTTCGGGATAAAAATCGACGCCTTCAGCGAACCGGAGTTCAAAGGTCTCCGCGAAATCATGTTCCACCCAATTGGGCACAATTTCTATGCGGGCGGAGAGGTCCATGCCTTCGCCGTGGGCCTGCATCGGGAATAATTCGTGACCGGCGCCCGGGACATTTGCCACGCCGGTCGCCTCCAGTACCCCAGGCACGGCGGTCAACTCGCGCCGCCAAATCTCAAAATTCATGGGCTCATTCCGCTGCGGGGTCCGGATATAAATGACTTGATCTTTATTGTAGCCGAGCGGCTGGTTCTGAAGGTAGGAGAGCTGGCTGTAAATGACGGCAATGGCAATGAGGAAAAAGACGGAAACAGCAAACTGGCCTACGACCAGAAATTTCCTCAATTGTTGGACGCCCCGGCCGCTGGTGGTCAGCCCCTTGAGGACCTTCACCGGCCGGAAAGCCGACAAATAAAACGCGGGGTAGCTGCCCGCCACAACACCGACCAATAACCCAAGACCGGCAAGCGCCGCCAGGGTCCAACCGGATCCTCCGGGCCATAAAATCAGGCTTTTGCCGGTCAGACCGTTGAAAGCCGGTAACAAGAGTTTTGCCAGGAGAAGCGCAGCGCCGATGGCTATGAAAACGATTAAAAACGCCTCGCCGAAAAACTGGTGTACAAGGTGTCTTTTCAGCGCGCCCATGGTTTTGCGCACACCGACTTCTCTGGCCCTTTCAGCCGAGCGGGCCGTCGACAGATTCATGAAATTGATGCAGGCGATGAGCAGGATAATGGCTGCAATGCCGGAGAAGAACCAGACAGATCGCATGCTGCCGTTGGCCTCGATTTCGCCCTCATGCCGGGAGTTTAAATGGATGTCTGTGAGGGCCTGCAGCGAAAGTTGCGTGTTTTGCTTCAGGGGCTCGGGGTAATGCCGGGATACAAACCCGGACAGGCGTTCCTCCAGCGCAAGGGGGTCCGTATTTTTTTTGAGGAGCAGATAAGTGGGGATCACGTTGAACTGCCACATGGGGCTCATCATTTCCACATACCTGGGTTGAGAGGCGAAGGGCGCCAGGAAATCGAAATGGAAATGCGCCTGCTCCGGCATGGGTCGGACAACGCCGGTGACTTCGAATTCCTGTGCGCCCTCGAACGTAAACATCATCGTTTTTCCCAAGGGGTTTTCATCTCCGAAATATTTCCGGGCTATGGTTTCCGTAATGACCAGGCTGTTTTTGGCTGAAAGGGCGGTTTTGGGGTCCCCCGAGGTCATTTCGATATCAAAAAGGTCGAATACGGCCGGCTCGGTGAAAAAAAGGCCGGATTCGTGGTATTGTCCCGTGCCATGCTGCAAAACGCCGCTCCAGCCCCGGCCGAACTGAATGGCGCGTTCAACCTCCGGAAATTCGTCCCGGAACGTCGAAGCGAAAGCCATGGGTGTTTCTACCGAAGTAGTAACGACATCTCCGGTTTTCTGGGTGGAAACTACCCGGTAGATCCGATCTTTTTTGCGGTGAAATTGATCATAACTGAGTTCGTGCCGGACCCAAAGCATCATCAGCAGGCAACAGGCAATGCCCATCGATAATCCCAGAATATTGACTACGGAATGGGTGCGGTGTTTGAGGAGGTTCCGCCAGGCGATTTTCAGGTAGTTGGTCCACATGGGCAGCTTTTTTATCCTGCCGGAGTAGTTTCAAAAATCGTGCCCTGTATGTAATTAACTGAAAATAAAGAAATTAGAACCCGGTTGAATGAAATCCTTGTGCAAAAACGAACAGCTTGTGTCCGGAATTGAACAATTGAAAATTTTACTCCGACCGCAAACTTTCCATCCCTCGTCACTCTGTTTTGAGGGACGAAACCGGATTGGCCAGCGCGGCTTTCAGCGCCTGGAAACTCACAGCCAGGAAAGCGACCCCTATCGCGGCCCCTGCCGCCAGCGCAAAAAACTGCCAGCCCAGTTCGATCCGGTAAGCAAAACCATCGAGCCAGTTGTTCATGAAATACCAGGCCCCCGGCGCTGCAAGTATCAGCGCAATCACAACCAGCTTGAGGAAATCCTTCGACAGCAAGCCCACCAGTCCGGCAGCCGAAGCGCCCAACACTTTCCGGATGCCGATCTCCTTGGTGCGCTGCACGATGGTATAGGAAGCCAGGCCGAACAGCCCCAGACAAGCCAGCAAAATAGCCAGGCCGGAGAAGCTGCTGATCAGCCTTGCCGTCTGCATCTCGGCGCTGTACATGCGGTCGAATTCTTCGTCCAGGAAATGATAACGAAAGGGCCGGTGGGCAGCCACGGAACCCCATTTGTTTTCCAGGAAAGCCAATGATCCGGCAAGGTCTTCACCGGATAATTTGACGAGCAGGGTGTTGCCCCAGGTATCGGGGAATATGACGAGGTTGTCGATCGGTTCGTGCAGGGAGGCGAAGTGAAAATCTTTCACGACGCCTTTGATCAGCGCGGGCCGGCCGTTAAAATTCACCATTTTATCCACGGCTTCTTCGGGCGTCCATGCGAAGGCTTTTACCTGGCTTTCGTTGAGTACGATGCTGCGTACGACTGTCGTATCCCCGGCATACATCCGGCGGACGGCCTCGATATCGCTGCGGCCGAAGGAAGCGCCAGCAGCCAGTTCCATGCCAATGGTTTGCACAAAATCCTCGTCTGCCGGCAAGGCGGTAACCGGTTTGCCGTCGTCGCCGCTTACCTGTTGGCTGATGCCGTAGCCGCCTTCGATATGGGTGGGGGTTTCGTATGCCAGGCTCACCCCCCGGACTTGCGAATTTTGCCGGAATTCGGATTTGATCACGTCCAGTTTTTCTATGATCTGCGCGTCGGTAGGCAGGACGATCACATGATCTTTTTCGTACCCCAGTTTTTTATCCTGTATAAAATCCAACTGGCTTTTTAACACAAAAGTGGCAATAAGCAGGAGAATGGAAATGCCGAACTGGAGCACGATGAGCCCCTGGCGCAACCAGGCGCTGCCTTTGGAATAGGAACTGCCCCAATTGCCTTTCAAAATTTTAACGGGTTTCACCCGGGTGGCTACAAAAGCGGGATACAGGCCCGCCAACAGGCTGATGACCAGGCCGAACCCCAGCAACGAAGCCAGGGCAACGGGGTGAAGGAGCGGATCCATCGTCAGTTCCCGGTCAAACAACCGGTTAAACAACGGAATCAGCGGCCGGGTGAGGATGGTACCAACCACGAGGGAAAGGCCCGAAACCACAAAAGCTTCGCTGATATGCTGCCAGATGAGCTGGCCCCTTCCGGCGCCGAGTACTTTTTGCACCCCCATTTCGCGGGCGCGCTCCATGCCGGCGGCAGTGGATAAATTGACGTAGGTGCTCAGGCCGATCAGGAGGATGAAGATCCCGACCGCCAGCAAAATGTAGATATAACGGATATCGCCGTTGGGTTCGAACTTGCCCTCCACCCGGGAGCGCAAGTGCACGTCCCGCAGCGGTTCGAGATAATAGGAAAGGTAATCGTCGCCGGCCATTCCGGTTTCATTCGCCCTGGCGCGCATGAAAGATGGGATCTTAGCCTCCAGGGCTGGAATGTCGGCCGGGTTTTTGAGCAGGAGATAGGTGGCGTAATTGGCGTTCCACCAGGTGGCCCGTTCGGGCGCTGCGTCGCGAAGGCTGCCAAAGGAACCGATAAAATCGGGTTTGATCTGGGTTGTTTTGGGCGCGTCGGCCATGACGGCGGTGACGACATAGTCCTTGCCCTGTATTTTCATGGATTTGCCCACCGGGTCGGCCGCGCCAAAATATTTGCCGGCCATTTGCCGGCTTAACACCAGTTGGTTGGGGGCAACCAACGCTGTTTTGGGGTCGCCCTGAAGCAGCGGAAAAGTAAAAATGTCGAAAAAAGTACTGTCGGCGTAATAGACATTGTTTTCTTCAAACAACTGGTCTTCATATTGTACGACCATGCCCTCGTATTTGATCACCCGGACGGCATTTTCCACTTCTGGGAATTCCTGGCGAAAGGTAGGCCCTACTTTGTTGCCGGTATTGCCCACCACGACAGAACGCCCGCCGGCGTGATACTCCATCACCACAAAAGCGATGCGATCCGCCTTTTCATGGCAAGCGTCGTTACCCAGTTCGTTGTGCAGGTACAAGCCGATGAGCAAACAGCCCGTGATGCCGGCCGTCAGCCCGATGAGTTTGATGGCTGTGAAGAGTTTGTTTTTCTTCAGGGTCCGTAGTGCGAGTTTGAAGTTGCTTTTCCACATTGTTCCTATGATTTGATGGTTGTTTGGCCCGCCTGCGCCACGCTTTAAGGCATGGCTGCGGCGAGGAATGGTTTGGAGTGGTTTGGGGTTGTTTGGAATGGTTTGGAGTGGTTTGGGATTGTTTGGGGTTCTCGATTCCTCGATTCCTCAATTCCTCAATTCCTCAATTCCTCAGTTCCTCAGTTCCTCAGTTTGGGTTTGTTTGGAAGAAGTTGCTCAAATAATATGCCACGGAATTAAATATTTGTTTTTCAATTGATTATATTTATTTTTTGAAAAATAAACGTTCGGAAATGAACAGCGCTGTGCGGATACGGACAAATTTTTTGTTCGCCGCCAGGTTTGGGACGACAGGAGAAAGGGATTTGCCCGGGAAACCGGTCTATCCATCGGAAACAGATTCCTATATTTGTAAAAAATCATGTTCATGACAAAACCGTCCGTATCCAGGATTACAGGTTACCTTTTTTTGATCTTGTGGCATTTATGCGCTGTTGCGGGTATTTCCTATAGCCAATCCGGCGTTAAAAGGTACCTGTATGTAGCCGAACCCGGTATCCGGAATTATCTGGAATACGGAGGGCACGGCATTCTGGTGTACGATATCGATGAGGATTACCGGCTGGTAAAACGCATTCCGACCGGCAGTTACGACGCCAAAGGCCATCCTGCCAACGTGAAGGGCATCTGCGTGAGCCTGGCTGCGCAATGCGTGTACGTCAGCACGGTCAAATCGTTGATGTGCATCGATTTGCGAACCGAAAAACTGGTTTGGGAAAGGGAATATGAAGCCGGCTGCGACCGGATGGCCATTTCACCGGATGGCCGTACCATTTTTCAACCGTCATTCGAAAAAGACCAGTGGTATGTACTCGACGCCAAAACCGGGGCGGTGAAAGATCAGGTTGTCCTCAAAAACAAGGCCCACAACACGGTATACGGGGCCAATGGTAAGGCGGTTTATATGGAAGGGCTGGCGTCGCCTTTTTTGACGGTGGTCAACCCCCGGAACCTGCGCAAACAGCGGCAGATCGGGCCGTTTTCCGCAAGTGTCCGGCCCTTTACCGTGAACGGAGAACAAACGATCGTGTACGCCAACGTGAATGACCTGTTGGGTTTTGAAGTGGGGGATCTGAAAACAGGCAAAACGCTGCACCGGGTCGGGGTCCCTGGTTTTGAACAGGGATTCATCAAACGGCACGGCTGCCCGAGCCACGGCATCGGCCTGACACCGGACGAAAAGGAGCTTTGGGTGGCCGACGGCGCCAACCAGCGGATGCATATTTTCGATGCCACTCAGATGCCGCCGGTTTACCGCTCATCGGTTGAACTGCGCGATCAGCCGGGATGGATCACTTTCAGCCTCGATGGTCGCCACGCCTGGCCCAGCACCGGGGAGATCATCGATGTGGGCTCCAGAAAGATCGTCAAATCCCTCTCCGATGAAAACGGCGGTATTGTACAGAGTGAGAAAATGGTCGAAATCCATTTTCAAAACGGGAAAGCGGTGAAAAAGGGGGACCAGTTTGGTTTGGGGAGGAGCGTTTCGAAACCTTAACCTTATTTTTTCCAGGATTTCGAAATTCGGTTTTGAAATAATTTTATCCTGATTTTAAATAATAGGATAATTCCAAATTAAACCATTAAACAATTGAGGAATTTTTTCACCACATAAGAAACATAGAAAACATAAGAAGTCAACGATCAATGCCATCGGCATTGATCGTTGACGCCTTTCTATGTGTTCTTATGTACCTTATCCCGCCTTGCGGGACAGGTTGTGGTGGAAAAACCCATACAGCGACAGGATGCGGAGCCATCCTGTTCGGGGAAATTGAAATTTCTGGTACGCCAGTGGCGCACGTCACTCTGTTTTGAGGGACGACACCGGATTTGCCAAAGCCGCCCGAACAGCCTGAAAACTCAGGGTGATCAAGGCGATAACCACCGCCGTCAGGCCTGCCGCGGCAAAGATCCACCACTCCAGGTCGATCCGGTAAACAAACCCTTGCAGCCATTGGTCCATGAAATACCAGGCAAAAGGAATGGCCAGCGCCACGCTGAGAAGAACGAGTTTCAGAAAATCCCTCGACAACAAACCCACGATCCCGGCCACCGAAGCGCCCAGTACCTTGCGCACGCCGATCTCTTTGGTGCGCTGCTCCGCAGCCAGGGCGATGAGGCCGAACAAACCGAGGCAGGCGATAAAGATGGATAAGGCGGTAAAGGCGCTTAAAATGCCGCCCAATTTCGCCTCGGACCGGTAAAGCGCGTTAAAATTTTCATCCAGGAAGGAATAATCAAACGGGGCGCCCGGCGCAAAAACCTTCCACTCCGCTTCAATACCGGTCAGCAATTTCTTTTCCGCTCCCGGCCGGATACGAACGGCCAGGTATTCATCCGGCAATTGGTAAGTCCTGGAAGAATAATGGAAAAGGCCAAAAGGCTCGATGGCTGTCCGGAAAGATTGTGCATGAAAATCCTTCATGATGCCGATGACCTGGAACCGCTGGTTCCGGTTGCCGGGATAATACATAAACTGCCCGATGGGGTCCTTCCAGCCGATGATCCGGGCGGCTGTTTCATTGAGGATGACCGCCGCGGAGTCGCTGGGAAAATCACGCGAAAAATTGCGGCCCTGCAATAGCCGGATGCCCATTGCAGGCACAAAATCGTAGTCGACCATATAGGAACTCAGCGCGAGGTCCCTGGCAATGCCAGGATTGCTGCCATCCGGCTCGGGTACATAAAAATCGCCGAATGCATTTTTGGCGGGCAGGTCGGTGGAAAGACTCGCCCGGACCACCTCGGGCATCTGTTCCAGTTTTTGCCGGAAGGATTCTTTTTGTTCGCCGAGGCGTTGGGCGCTGTTGATCACCAGCACATTTTCTTTCTCCAGGCCGATGTCTTTTTTGCGCGTATAATCAATCTGGAATAATACCACCAGGGTGCCAACGATCATGCCCACCGAAATGGCAAACTGGAAGACCACAAGCCCGTTTTTTATCCAGGTATTCCCTTTGGCGGAAATTTTATTTTTGAGGATGGTCACCGGGGTAAAGGAAGACAGGTAAAATGCCGGATAACTGCCCCCAAGAAGACCGGCGACAAAGGGTAAACACAAAGCTAAAACACCTGCCCAACCGGCAAAGAGGTCCTTCAATACAAAAGTTTCTCCGCTAAGCCGATTGAAAACGGGCAAAACGGCATGGGTGGCCGCAAATGCCAATACACCCGCCGCACAACCAAACAGGATCGATTCGGTAATGAACTGCCTGACCAGTCTGTTTTTCCCCGAACCCAAAACTTTGCGCACACCAACCTCGCGAGCGCGGGTCAGTGAGCGGGCCGTTGTCAGGTTCATAAAATTGATGCAGGCCAGCAACAGGATCAGCACGCCGACCGTGGCAAAAACGTATACGTCCCTGATACTGCCCAACGTGTTGAGCCGGGATCCGACCCCTTCGGAGTACAGGTGTACTTTGGTCATGGGTTTCAGGCCTAATTCCCATTTTCCACCCTTTTTGATGAATTCGTCGTAGGGTTGTCCAATCCGTTCGAAAGCCCCGGAAGCGTATTTTCTGACCATTGACGGAAACTTGGCTTCCAGGGCCATCAGCTCCGGTTCGGTCGGTTTATTATGCAACAATACAAAGGTTTCCATTTGCAGCCATACCCAGCTCCAGTTGAACCGTTCGATGACCTTGTAGGCGGCTGTAGGGGCAAGGATGTCAAATTGCAGGGAAGATTGCCGGGGCAGGGACTTCAGGATGCCTGTAACTTTAAACGGCCGGTCATTCAGCATCAGGGTTTGCCCAAGGACGCTGCGAAAACTGCCGTCAGCATGACCAAAATATTTTTCAGCAATAGACTCAGTAAGTACTACCGCGTTGGGTTCATTCAGACAAACATCCGGCCTGCCTTCCAGCAAGGGAAAAGAAAAAACTTCCAGAAAATTGGAATCCACCGCCCAAACTCCGGTTTCGGTGAACTGTTTTTCGCTCTGCGGATTTTCCCGGCCAACTGCCACATCGCCAACCTGGAACATGCGGGTGTAAGCCTGAATTTCCGGGTATTCGGTTTGTAAGGCGCTGCCTGCGGGGGGCGGGGTATTGGACGTGAGAAAAGCGCTCCCGCCAAAATTGGCGGAAATATTGACCTGGAAGATCCGTTCGGCTTTGTCCAGAAAACGATCGTACCCCAATTCATTGCGGACAAATACAGCGATCAGCCAGCAGGCCGTCATGCCGGTTACCAGGCCGGCCAGGTTGATGAAACTGTGAAATTTGTTTTTCAGGAGGGTGCGGAAAGCGATTTTTAAAGGGTTGATCCACATGGTGTCTGGATATTTATCAATTCAGGAAAAATCACAGGTCAAACAATCCAAAAATCATGCCTTACAATAAAAGAATGATAATGAGCTATTTAGAATAAAATAAAGCTTCTTTAATGTTCACAAACGAACAAATTCTGTTCGATTTTGGACAGTTGGGAAACGTATTTCGATTGGGTTCTCATTCAGATGATTATCCCATTTTTTACCGGGAACAGCTTTTATACGCAAATCTCCTTTTGGGGGATCCGGATTCAAAAATTTGGGTTCGGATCCCCGTTTCGCTGAAGTTACTTCGGGCGGAGGAGGTTTTTGAGATCCGGATTCAAAAATTCGGATTCGAGGGGATAACAAAATGAGTATAAAGGAGATAACTATTGATAAATTATCATTAAATTTGTATAATCCGTTCGCCTTCAACCAACAACAGCTATGAGAACCCTGCAAACCACCCTCCAACTGTGTATCCCGTTGGCACTCCTTTCCCTATTGCCGTTGTCATCCGGCCAATGCCAAACTATCCTTTGGGAAGAAACCTTCGATTCAGACCCTTTGGGTACGGACCCTTTTTATGACTGGACGACGGGAAGCCCGGAATGGGAATGGTCTGCTGACGGTTCTGCCTCCGGAGGGGCTTACTGGGCGGGACGGAGCGGCGTCATGTCCAAATCCGGCGGCGGCGCGTTATTTTTTGACGCTGACGCTCATTTCGATCCGAACCAGGACACTTCGATCACAGGCGTGTTGACGTCTCCTCTGATTCCGTCTCCCGGAGCCGCTTCCGGCAAGATTTATCTCCAGTTTTATCAATATTGCCGGTTCCACAAATCAAAAACGAGAATTGAAATCCTGGATTCCGGTTCGAATCCGATAGCAGAGTTCCAGGTTAACCCCAATCTGGGGGTAAATCAGGAAACGTCGAACAAGGATGTTCTTGCCATTGAAATTACCGGGTTTATGCCTTCGGAATTTGAGGAATTCAAGGTTCGCTTTACCTTTGAAGGCAATTATTATTTCTGGATCATTGACGATATCCGGATTGTTCAGGATATTCCTGTTCAGATTTGTGATACGCTCTGGGGGAACGTCAAGGGTCAGGGCGATTTCAACGAAGGATTGAATGGTTGGACTACTTTTAATCCGGATACCTGCACTGCTGTTTTTGTATGGGAGCCGGACGGCAAAGCGGACGACGGTGTGGATATCGATGGGAACGGCGCCCTGGGTATCCTGTCGCCTACCATTGGAAACGGCGCAGCTGTTTTTGATGCGGATTATTACGATAGCGGGGGTATAGAATTCGGGATGGGCCCCTGCCCGGGGTACCAGGGAGCCTATTTGATTTCCCCCACCATTGACCTGTCAGAAGCGAAGGGTCCGCTTTTTTTAAAATTTAATCAATACTATAGCAACCTTGCATCGGCTACCTGGGTGGGATACAGCAGTAACGGCGGGAATGACTGGTCCTGGATTCCCGTCAATACCGGATTAGGGCACGACATCACCGAGCGGGACGATGTTCAGGTAATTCATCTGGCAGGCGCAACGGGTTCAAGTCAGTTCCAGGTGGGTTTTTATATCCATGCCTATTACTATTTCTGGATCGTCGATGACGTACAGGTACTGGAAGGTATTTTCCAGAACAAAAAAACCTTTCCGGCTTATGTAGCCGATTCTCTGCTAACCTTTCAATTGCCATTTGACGTGGGCTGCGACAGCGCGGCTTTTGTGAAAAACCAGATTGTTGTGCATTTCGCATCCGACGCTTCAGAGAGTTATAAAGATTCCCTCCGCCAGGAATTCGGGGTGGTTTCTTTTAAAAAATGCCAATGCAAGGAAGCTATTGAGGAATGGGAAATGGGGCTTCCTCCTTTTAATCCGGCGGCGGCGCCCGGCGGCAGCGGTACCAGTACCGATATCAATGGCCAGGCTGCAACCACCAGCGCCAGGCCCAAGGTTCAGGGCGCAGATGTGAATAAATACAACTGGAATGAATTAAAGGAGGCCGCCGGTATTTTATTCGAACCATTGCTGCAGGCGCCTGTATACATTCCGGATGTAAACGATGACAACGCCATTGTGATTGCAGTACCGGATACGGGCATAGATTACGCACACGACAGCCTTCAATACCGGATATGGAAAACCCCCAACCCCATTATCGGGACCTCCGGTTTGGAAAATGACTTTATCGGGTGGAATTTTCCTGACAGCACGAACAATCCCAATGACAACCACGGCCACGGCACACATATCGCAGGGATCATTCACAATAACCTGAAAAAGTTGACCCAATCCTCGGGTGATTTCAGGATTATGCCGTTGAAAACCCATGACGAACATGGGGTTTCCGATCTTTTTGAAGTGACCTGCAGCATGTATTACGCGTTGCAGCAAGGCGCCAAAGTAATCAATTGCAGTTGGGGGTGGGTCGGTGATTCCAGCGAAGTATTGAGTAATGTTATTGATTCAGCAAGGTTGAATTATAACGCCGTTATTGTCGCCTCTGCAGGGAACGATACGCTGGATCTGAATAAAAACAGGCAATACCCTGTATGTTATGCTTCCGGCAACGTATTGGGTGTCGGCGCTTTAACGGCAGGTGAAAACCAGATCAGCGCCTATTCGAATCGTTCTCCCCAATACCTGGAAATTTCTGCCAGAGGCGACCAGGTAATCAGCACGGCCCCCAATATTTTTGAATCGGATGGGTTCGCGGAAAAATCCGGCTCGTCGATGTCGGCCCCTGCCGTCGCTGCTGCTGTGGCCATTGCCTATAACTGGTTAAAACCCGAGAGTTCCTATCTGGAAATCATCCGGAAAGTGCTATCCTGCGCCCAGGAAAGGGAGTCGCTCAGCGAATACGTTGCCAACGGGAGGGTCTTAAACATTTCCCCGTGCCTGCAGGTTGGAGTTGCCGATCCTTCTGAAAAAGTGCTGCATATTGAATTATTCCCCAATCCGGTCGGAGCAGAGGTGAACCTTTTAATGAAGGGAGAAAGGGGAGAAAACGGTTGGATCATGGTTTCTAATACCCTGGGGCAAACTGTAAAAAGGACTCCTTTTTTATTTCCGGGAGGCGCGGCCGATTTTCAGATCGGAATGGAGGGGCTTTTTCCAGGGTTTTATTGGGTTTCCATAAAGGCCGGACAATATATATGGAGCAGGAAGATAATCAAGATATAAGATCAGTCGGGGAATCCATTCCACCGGGTCTTTTGCTTTTTATTGAAGAGAAATAGGATTGCCATCGATAAACGGATATCGGTTTAAATATGAGAAAATACATATTTTTATTATTTGTTTCAGGTTTTGTTTTTTATATGCACGGTCAAAATATTTTAAACGAATATGACTGGCCTGCCGTCCCGGATTCTGATCGCGGATTCGAACTAAAAGATCTGGTAAAAAATTCAAAATACAACTCCCGGCTGGCCTATTATCTGAATATGAAAGAGGTTTTGGGCCGGGAATTACACAAAAGAGGGGTTGATTTTTACCTGGCCGGCGACTACCCTGCCGCCATTCAAATGACCCAAAAGGCTATAAAAACCAGAGAGCAAGTATTGCCTTTTTTCCATACCGATCTGGGACAATCCTATTACAACCTTGGCATTTTTTACAAAGAAACATCGAACCTGGAAAATGCGGAAGCCTGTTTTCTGAATGCCGCCAAAATATTCGATCGATGCAATACTTTTATGTCTGCAGATTCCCGGCGGGAAATTGCCGCCGTTTTGACGGAAAAAGGAGATTTTGACGCCGCGTTAAATCACCTTAAAATAGGTATTCAAAAGGCCCATATAAATGGATCTCCCGATCTTCTGGCGGATTGTTATATTGAGTTTGGCAAAATCACCCATTTGAGAAAAAACTTTTCTGAAGGCATTGACACCTTGTTAAAAGCGAAAAAAATATTTGAATCCTTTAGTAGTAAATCCTTATTCCAGGAAGACGCGGAAAGCCGGTGTTATAACAATTTGGCGGCCTTGTTTTACGAAACAGGCAATTATTCCGCCGCCTTGGATCATTATAACTGGTCTTTCGATATCAACCGCCGCCTGAACAACGGCGAGAATATCATCAGAAATCATACCAATCTGGGTCTGGTTTACCTGAAATTAAAACTTCCCCTCCGTTCCAGGGATCATTTTCAGAAAGCCATGGATCTGGCGGAGGCCTCAGGCAATAATGAACTGCAAGCGGTTTGTCATGACAATCTGGGAGAACTCTACTTACAGGAAGGAGCCCACCAAAAAGCCCTTGAAGCCTTCCAGCGTGCGATCGTTTGCATCACTCCCGGATATCATACGCGGGATTATTTTGATAACCCTCCCGACTCCCTTTTGACTCTTGTTTCCAACAAAACCGATTTACTGGTTTATTTTTCAGATAAAGCCAGGGCCTGGGTAGCCCTTTACCAGGAAACTGGTCAAAAAGAATACCTGAACCAATCCCTGATCAATTATTTGAAAGCCGACAGGTTGATTAACCTGATGCGGTTCGACCATCGCGAACAACAATCCAAGTTTTTCTGGAGGGAAAATACCCGGTCTGTTTACGAACAGGCGCTGGATGCCTGTTATGAATTGGGCGATATTAAAACAGCCTTTTATTTTTTTGAGAAAAGCAAGGCTGCGATGCTGCTGGACGCCTTGGTTTCAGCAAACGCCAAAAATCTTTTGCCAGATAGTATAACCATTCAAGAATCCAGATTGAAGCATATTTTAATGGAAAGTCAAAAAGCGCTGGAGGCAGAAATCCAACATGCTTCTTCTGCCTCGATTTCACTCAGAGAGGCCGTAGCGAAAGCCCAAAAAAACTATACTGAATTTGTCAGTCGCCTTTCCCGGCAAAATCCCCAATATTACAAAATAAGATATTCTTCGGAAGTAATTAACATCGAAGATCTGCAGAATTTTTTTTTAAACGACTCAACCAATTTCATTCATTATTTATACGGAGAGCGGTTTATTTACACCCTGAACATTGGCAATAAAGAAGTTTTTTTCAATAAAACAATTAAAACACCCCAACTGGACACACTCATTTCCAATTTTTTTGACTTGTGCAAGGATAAAAACAAACTTGCCAGTGATATGAAAATATACGCCCCGGCTGCATTTGAAATCTATCAAAAAATTTTTTCCTCCGCATGGAAAGGTTCTAAGCCGGCAAAAAAACGATGTATAATTGCCCCTGACGGCCATATTAATTATATTTCTTTTGAGTCATTGATGCCCAGTTCTGTTCCGGTTGAATATGATCGGTCACCGTTCCTGATAAAAGACTATCTTTTTTACTATGTCTATTCCGCCACGGTTTGGCGGCAACAACAGCGTTTAGTCGTTACCAACAATCGAAAGCTGTTCGCACTCGCGCCGTTCACCGATCAGGATAGCAAAAGATACCTGCCCGCTAGCAAACAAGCCGTAAAAACCCTGGAAAAAAAATTTCGGGGAGAGTTTTATTCCGGGAAAGCAGCTGAATTGGAAACTTTTCTGAAAAATGCTCCCGACTTTCAGGTAATCTATCTTTTTACTCATGCCTCGGCGCATCCCGACTCTCTTTTTCCTTATATCCAGTTCCACAATGCCAATCTGTATTTGAATGAATTATACGGTTTGACATTTGCTTCCGACCTTGTGGTATTAAGCGCCTGTGAGACCGCCTTGGGGAAAAACGCAGTTGGCGAGGGGATACTCAGTCTGGGTATGGGGTTTTCCTATACCGGCGCCAGGTCATTTGCAGCAAGCCTTTGGAAAGTAAACGACAACGCAACCGAAAGAATATTTTCGAGTTTTTTTGATTACCTGGCCAAAGAAAAACCCAAAGCCGAAGCCTTCCGTCTGGCCAAGCTGGATTATCTGAAGGACGACGCTGTGAGCGACAACCAGAAATCTCCTTTTTATTGGGCTGCTTTTGTTTTAACCGGAGATGATATGCCTATTCGCCCGCCGATGGAAATCAAAACCGGTTCCGGATTTTCATTTTGGACTATTTCAACTGGTATACTGGTTATCCTGATCGCTGCATCGTGGTTTTATTTCCGAAGGCCTATTCGGCATACCAGGAACGGATAATTTGAACGGAACAGGCCTGGTTGTAACCTTCTGTACAAATAGATATTCGCCCGGATGCAGGAACCTTTGCTGTTGTTTCTTGTGCGATTCCGTTTCTCCCGTAAATCCGGCAGCTTACCATAATATCCTGGATTTTATGATTGCTATAAATGTATTTGGCGGTTCCGCTGAAATTGTTAAATCCGCCAGGAACATTTATACTGACCACCTGCAAAAATTTTATTGGGTCGATGGATTGATCAAAAGATAATTTTTCTCCTTCAAACCATGCAATGACGATTTCAGGTTGAAAGGATACATTATTGCTATATAAAAATTCTGATCGCAAAGGCGCTATTTTTCTTATCTCAACATCGTAATCATTTGCGTTCGCGCTTTTAAATACTTTGTATCGCACCCAGATTGCCCTGGTTGGATGGGCATTCCGGTAGGAGAATGAGGAACTGTAGCCCAGCAATGTAACCTTGGAATCAAAAACGGGTTGGAGGTATTGGACAGCCTCCTGGGAAAAAGACAACCCTATAAACCAAAAGTAAAACACTCCGGTTAAAAACCACCTTGCATAATTTATATTTTGTTTCATGGCTCTTATTTTTAAGTTAAACCTGGTTACAGATTGGTTGAAGGTGCAATAGCAACTTCGAACAAATCGCAAACGATACAAAAAGGAGTAACGATGATATAGTCCGGTTTTTCCCGTAAAATGCCCGCTTGTATTCCAACGATAAAACCATCGAAGGTGGTCCAGATCATACCGCTGTCGCCGGCGCAGCTTCTATTCTCCTGAAATCCAGGATCGAGTCTGATAATCCATTGATTTGCCAGCCTGCGGCTTCCGAAGGAATAAATCATATTACCAGACCAATTTTCGCTAATAAGCCGGCCTCGTAATATTCTACCTGAACAACGGACTCCAAATACCGGGAGTTTAGGCAGGAAAATGTTCAAAAGGCCTGCAACTGCAAAAAATCCGGATTGTATGGTTTCCAATGACGCTGAAAATAAGGCCGCGTCGGCAGTATGGATCCGATTTTGTATTAGAGGAATAAATTGTTCAAGGTTAACCTCAATGCCTTTTATAGAAACCGGTGTTCGCAAATTTCCCCTGCGATTGAATAAAAAATGGGCAACCGAAGGGAACACCAACCGATTTCTGTTATCGAGCAACCCAAGCCAGGCGCCGGCCAAGGCATGACCATGGCCGGCTTTGACAGGCATCGGAACCGGTAAAGCATTATCCGTACTTGCGAGATCAGACATTCGTTTGAATATTGACAATCGGACCAAGACTGATGGCCAATTGGAACCCAAAGAAACTGTTGATCAACCCGATTTGTTCCAACTCGGTTTTGCTTTGCGTATTCACGGTGGCTATGCCGGATTCATCGACTGTCGGCTTCCCCGTCGACCCGATGGCGGCGACCGTCATCGGCGCTCCCCCCGTTTCTTTGAACAGCCGCAAAGTGTTGTGGTCGGCATACTGCATGTCAGGGCCTTTAAATTCTACTTTCGCCTGAGGCAGCAATTCGAAGGGAATTTCTTTTTCTTCCGACGATGTAGCAACCCCGGTTTCCCCTCCCGAGTTGAAAATATGGAATTCCGCGCCGTCTTCCTTCCGCTGAACGGTCACTTTGAAATCGAGATCCTTCAACAGATTTTTGAGTTGGTTAAAGCTTTGTTCGATGGTTTCAACAACCTTGTCTTCCATACCGGTCGGCATCCCGGATTCCTCAAGACCTGAAGTTACCGGGTTGTCCGATGCATTTTGTGGGCTGCCCGAGGTAGAAACGGGGCTGGATTCCGGTTCGTTTTCGACTTCTGTACCTATCATTACCCCACCTTTGGAGACAGATACCGTATGGACGCCTGCGCTGTCCAGTGTTGTAGTGCGTTGGGTTTGGCGGTTAACCGCAGCGCCGTACATTTGCCGGACTGTTTCCTGGCAAGTGACTATCTCGGCGCTCATTTCGTTGGCGCCCCATCCTTCAGGAATGGGCACCCTCAAGCTCAATTTTGCTTCCTGGTTAGGATTGTAAGCCAGGCTTTCAATTGTGCCCAATTTTTCCCCGCCAATGTTTGATTTTGGGGGTTGATCCGGTTGATTTGAATTTTTTGGAGCCATGATTTTGGAGTTTTATTACTGATTAAAAATTTCATTTACAAATCACTTGGAAATAAATTCGTTCGGTAATTTTTTTCAAACCCGGTAATTGTCGGAATTTTAATATTTTATACAGCGGCAAGAAAGCGCAGAGGTCCGGTCGGCATTGCTTCTGTACAGAGCGCCGTATGGTCTGTGGAACAGGTAATACACCATTTGATCTCCGGCATCGACGGAATCCGTCCAGTAACATCCATATTCTGCAACATTGCTGAAGACGCCGTTGGGAAAGCGGAACCCGCCCAAAGTCGCACTGAATCCACTTGATCCCCCGGCCATAAGGGAGGCATAGGCGTTGCCGTAACTGGTCCGGTTCAGCCAGTCGTAGTATCCGCCATAGACCATTGCCAGGTCTTGCCAGTCCTGATCGGTCGGGAGCCGCCAGCCGTCGCCCAGAGAGGCGCATAAATTTCGCGCAGCCTGAAGGGTGTAGAGTCTTCCGTAATTCCGGGCGTCGGCGATATCTGGGTAGTTGACCGCGCCGGATACTTCTGTGCTCAGGTTTTCCGCCAACCAGGTTTTTCCGTTGACCTGGATGGTAGCGTATGGGAATTCTGCTGCATCCGGCTCACAGGAAATCAACAAATATGCAAGCAATAAACACCCTGCAAAAGAGATTGATCGCATCCTTTTCATGTTGAGTGAAATTTAAATGGTGAAAAATTTTGAATTATCCGGAAAGGGTATATTCCCTGAATGGGACAATTATTTTTTATTCTTGTTTTTAGGAAACTTGTCGACCTTGTCGCTCACGCCGTCGCCGTCGGTATCCCATCTTTCGTCGCTGGTACCCTTATTTTTTTCCTCAGCCCCGGTTAACCCGTCGCCATCGATATCTGAGGTTTCATAATCAATGTTATCTTTTTTAGTTGTATCTATAACCAGCTTCGATGTTACCGGGCCGTTGAAATTGCCATCCGGGCATTCAGCGCTCACCTTGAAATGGAGGGTTCCATTAATTGGGAGAGCTTTTCCAGGCAACCTGATCTGATAGGTAAATTGGACGCCTTGGTCCGCATTCTTTTTCCTACCGCAAATTTCACTCACCGTTTTTTCACCATTTTTGACAATTTCAACTGCTTTGGGATCGGCGAAATCTCCTGCCGGCGCCCCAACCCTTTCCCATAAAATTTTTCCTTCGCACTCATTCGGATAGGTCCCTGGACTGCAAAGAAGGTTGTAGTGAACTGCGATATTTACGGGAATTTCGAGTACTCCGCCAACCCGTCTTGGACCAGGGACGCTAAAGACGCCCTTCCGGATTCTTAAGTCTTGGCAAACGCAATCTACCATCGCAACAGGTAATGGATTTAATGGAAAAGTAACTCCTCCCATAAACTGCCAGCTTTCAGAATTTACTGTGATAAAGCCGCTTTGGTCAATGTCGGCAAGTCCCAGGCTTCTTCTGCCTTCAAGGAAAATGTTCATTTTACCAAGGGAGACGTTCACTCCTCCTCCAAAACTTACCCCGTAATCAAAATCCTGGTAATTTTCTTTCACGCGGAAGGTTTCTTTCTCGCCGAATTCGCTGAATTCCTGTCGGGCATCCAGCAAATAACCCGCTTCGGCGCCGGCCACCAAATAGGGTTGGATCCGGCCTGTGGCAACCTTCCACCTGAGCAACATGGGCAGTTCGATATAGGACAACCGGAGTTTTTCTTCCACATTTTGCGGATGGGGGTAAAAAGTTTCAAATTTCCGCTGATATCCTTTTTGGAGAAACATGGGTTCGAACCGGATGGAAAGATTCCGGGTTAGCCCAAAATCTGCCACGGCGCCGGCTTTCAGACCAACCAATGGAGAAACAATCGACTGTTCCTGGCCGACCTGATTGTCAAATTTAATTTGAGCGTAATTCAGCCCGGTAAAAAGGCCCAGTTCTGTCCCGACAGACTGGCTATTCAGCGAAAACACTGCGCAGCCTGTAAAAGCCATTAACAAAAATAAATGGACCGTCATTCGAACGGGGAGGAATTGCTTTTTCATCTTGAAAGGGTTTAAAAGGTTACTTACAATGGTTTTTTCATCTTCAGGAGATTGCATTTTCAGTTTATATTCCCATATCCCATTCATTTGCCTTTTTGTTAGCCCTTTCAGGAGAAGTTTTTTTATTTTTACAAAAAATAATATGCAGGCTCGTCAAAAACCCGATCCTGAATGCCGGTATATTGAAGGCCTATTGAGCGGTGACTCGAAGGCGATAGAAGGCATTTACCAAAATTTTTCGAAAGCCGTCCTTCAGTTCATCGTCCGAAACAGTGGTTCGCCTGAAAACGCGCGAGACCTTTTCCAGGAAGCCCTGATCTTTATGCTGGAAAAATTCAGGAAGGAAGAAAATTCGGATAAGCGACCGTCTGACCAACAGTTTGGAAGTTATTTATTCACCGTCTGCAAGTACAAATGGTTGAAAAAAATAAGAGCGCTTTCAAAAGAAAACCTCACAATTCAGGATTTGAAGGGATTTTCAAGTAGCGAAGAAGCCATAAAACTGGCTGAAGAACATATACTCGAAAAAGAACGCGATGTCCTTTTCCGGAGAAAGTTTGAAGAATTAAGCCCTCTATGCCGTGAATTGCTGACGCTTTCCTGGTCAGGAAACCTTTCCATGAAAGAGGTTGCCGGGCAAATGAAAAAATCTTATGACGCTGCACGGGTAAAAAAAACGGAATGTATTGCCCGTTTGATCAGTTTGATCAAAGCCGATCCAGCTTTCAAAAATTTAAACGACCACCAAAAATGAGTGAGTTATACGATAAAATTGAGCAATATCTACAAGGGGATCTGAACAAGGAGGAGCGTGCCCGGTTCGAGATGGAAATGCAAAATGATCCTGAACTGGCGAAAGATGTGCTGTTATTTCGTCAGGTGAAAACGTCCATATCCCATCAATTGCAAATCCAGCCGGAAGTCGACCCGCTTAAAAAATCCCTCTCTGAAATCGGACTGAAATACTTCCACGAAGTTGACCCCGATCACAAAAAAGGCCGGTTTGCCTTTTTTCGCCTGTTATCGGTTAAAGTGGCTGTTGCAGCGTCGGTTTTGATCCTTCTGCTCTGGCGGCCCTGGCAGTCTTCCCTGTATGATCAATTTTTCACACCTCCCGTAGCCTCGTTTACGGTTATGGGTGAACCTGAGGGAATCAACCCGGTTCAATTGCAAACAGCGTTCAACGATCAACGGTATGCCGACGCACTGCCGCTGATGGAGGCGTATCTTAAAATTCATCCTGAAGATACGGAAATGTCCTTGTTAAAAGGCGTTTGCCTGATGGAAACGGATCGTTTGGAAGAAGCCCGCGCAGTACTTGAGCCGATTTTTGAGGGGCAATCCATTTTCAAATACAAAGGCGCCTGGTACCTGGCGCTTTCTTACCTGAAACAAAGCAACCGTAAAAAATGCGCTCAGTATCTCCATTCGATCCTGGATAACCAGGACGCCGAACCGCTTTGGAAAGATGCGCAAAAACTATTGCGTAAATTGGAGTAAATTCAATTTTAATCTTACCTTGGGCAAAGACTTTCCATTTTCAACTTAACAACAATGAAAACCAACTTCAACTACCCTCTGCTCTTATCCCTATCCTTCGCTATTGCGGCAGCCATCCTGCTGAACGCCTGCCGCCCCGTCCAGGACCCGGCCCCCGACCCGGCCAAGGAAGAATGGCGCTCCCTGTTCAACGGCGTTGACCTCGACGGCTGGACCCCCAAAATCAAGGGTTACGAACTGGGCGACAATTACCAGAACACTTTTTATGTGGAAGACAGCATGATCAAGGTGAAATACGACGGTTATGAAGACTTCGGCAGCCGGTTCGGACATATGTTTTATAAAGAACCCTTTTCCTACTACCGGCTCCGGCTCGAATACCGGTTTGTAGGCGAACAGGCGCCCGGCGGCCCGGGTTGGGCCATCCGCAACAGCGGCGTGATGTATCATGGTCAACCGGCCAATACCATGGGTAAAGACCAGGATTTCCCGATTTGCATGGAAGGCCAGTTCCTCGGCGGCAACGGGGTCGATGAACGACATACCTTTAATCTTTGTACGCCGGGGACCAACATGGTGATGAACGATACCCTCGTGACCGACCACTGCATCGAATCCCGCTCAAAAACCTACCACGGCGAACAATGGGTGAAGGCCGAACTCCTGGTCCTGGGCGATTCCCTGGTCCAGCATATTGTCGACAATGAGGTCGTCCTGGAGTATTCCAAACCTCAGATCGGCGGAGGCGCTGTCAGCAATTTCGATTCCACCCTGATGAAAATCGGGGCGCCACTTACCTATGGCACGATCTCCCTGCAAAGTGAAAGCCATCCGGTTCATTTCCGGAACATCGAACTGCTCAACCTCGCCGGCTGTACCGACCCGAAGGCGAAAAACTATAAGTCCTATTATGTGAAATCTGTGAACGGAGAATGCATATACTAGATGCTGGATGTTAGCCACGCCGCAGGCGTGGTGGATGCTGGATGCACGCCACCATCCACCACGCCTGCGGCGTGGCCAGCATCCAGCATCATTTCAAGATCTCATCCACAATCGCTTTCCGGAAGGCCAGAAAGACGTCTTTGAGTCCGCTGTCGCCATCTGTGCCGTAATTGATCAGGCAAACCAGGGTTGCGTCCTGGTTGGGGAAGTAGAACAGGTCGCCGGTGTAGGCCAGGTCGCGGCCGCGGTGCCCAAGGGCATATTCAGCAGGATCGCGGTCGTAGAAGTCCTTGCGTATGGTCACCCCGTATCCTTCCTGGTCGGGGATGTCTTCAGCGGTCAGGGTGATCATTTCCGCTAGGGATGCCGGGCTGAGAAGGGTGCGGTCCCGCAGCAGCGCCTCGATAAAAACCTGAAGGTCAAATACCGTGGAATAAATCCCGCCGTATCCGTTGCCGCTTCCGGTATTGAAATTGGACATTTCCACCAGGGTCCCGTTGTTGTACAGATCGTAGTACCCCTGGGCGACCAGGCCGGGCAGCGCATCGTGCCAATGGTAAAAGGTGCTGTTGAGCCCCAGCGGCACGATCACCTTTTCCCGCAACAGGTCTGCATGGTTCATGCCCGTTGCGCCTTCAATGGCCATGACTGCCAGCAGGAGGTTGGTATTGGAATACTCCAGTTGTTCGCCCGGTTCGAACAGCGCATCCAATCCGTAAACATAACTGAGCAATTCTTCCGGTTTCCAGAATTTGGAAGGATTGTTTAATACGGCCAGGTAAAAGCTGTTTTGTTCGATCAGGTCGGGAATGCCGGAGGTGTGGTTGAGCAACTGCCGCAAGGTGACATCCCCGGCATTGGCCACTTTCCGGGTGTATTTTGCGTCCACATAACGCGTAAGGGGCGCATCCAGGTTGATCTTGTCCTCTTCGACCAGTTTCATGACCAGGGCGCCGATAAAAATTTTAGTAATGCTGGCAGCTTTGGAGACATGGCAGGGCTGCATGTTGATCTTTTCTGCAATATCCGCCATTCCCGATGCCCCGTACCACAACCCGTCCTTGTCGCGGATGAGGAGGGTCATTCCGGGTAAACCCCGTGTTACATATTCGTCCATCACATCCTGATAGATCTGCGCCCTGGGGTGCAAGTCCGGCGAAGGGGCCGTAACGGTACAGACCGAGGTCGGTTGCACCGGGTCTTTCCTGCAACTTACCGGCAACAAAACCATCACAATAATACTCACCGGCATGATCCAACGATATGCTGTTTTCATGGCTGTTTGTTTGATATGAAAAAAGGAAAACTCACGCCGGCATGCAATGCGGTATTGGGCAGCATCGGAACGTACTCCTTCACAAAGGGCATTTGCAGGTAAAACTGATATGCCAAAAACAGCCTGAACCCGTTGGATGACGGAATGGTATAACCTCCCCCGACGGCGAAAGAGATCATCGCCTGCGGCCGGCCCGGCGAGCGCTGCGGGCTGTATTCGCCTTCCGGTGAAAGTTCAAAGATCCGGGCTGCCGGAATGGAGTGCAGATACCCGGCGCCCAGTCGGGATTCAAAATCGAGCGGACTTGTAAAGTGACGGCGGTATCCGAACTCCGAATACAACTGGATGCCGTGTTGTACGTATCGATGGTAAAAATAGCCGGCCCTCACGGTTTGAAACCACTCGTGCCGGGGGTTATGATTGTACCGGAATTCCGTGCCGGCAACGATACCCGGATGAACCGGGATTCCCCATACTCCCAATTCTCCCTGACCGGGGAGTTGGGTGGCGTTGTTGAAAATGGAAACGGATAACGGATAAGTTTTATATGGCGTTTCCTGCGTCCAGGAGGGCACTGTCATTCCAAGGACCAAAACGGCAACCAGCCAACCTGTGAATGCGCCTGGTTTCATTGCACTTGCCATTGGTGATTTTTACCCTAAAAAGCGGGAAAAACTCCAAAATCCAAATGACCGTGATCACAAGAGCGCATGATTAATGTCAACGATTCAAAATTGGCTTACAGGTGGATGAAAAAGGTCATATTACCGGACATTTTGCCTTTTTCACTGAGGACGGGTAGAGAGGATGAAGGCATTGCGTTTCTCCCCGTCTCCCCGTCTCCCCGTCTCCCTTTCTCCCTTTCTCCCCGTCTCCCTTTTTTCAGTAGTATGAAAAAAGGTAACCATTTTTAGGATTGCCGGATATCCAACAGACAAGCAGACCGTTATCCGGAATGAGTCTAAATAAATATTAAAAAAAATAATATGATGAAATGTAACATAATCCAAACGTCGCCGTAAAGACAGTACAAGAGTGCAAAAACTGCTGACACGGATTGAAATAATAATTGATTATTCCTGCGAACATGAAAAAGATCATTTTTACACTTGCTTGTGCAGCGACCCTGTTTTACGCCTGCCAGAACGATGAATTTTCTCCGATCGATACGGAGCTATCCCTCGCCATCGGAGATAAGGACCGGTATATCCTGCCCGACACCAAAGATTACGCCAATATCCCGCAATCGCCGGCCAACCCGTTGACAGACGAGAAAGTAGCCCTTGGCAAATTGTTGTTCTTTGAGCCGGCATTCGGTATCGAGAACAAATATTCAGCCGGCAGGAATACCTTTGCCTGCGGCAGTTGCCACGTGCCTGCGGCCGGTTTCCGCCCGGGCAGATTCCAGGGCATCGCCGACGGCGGATACGGGTTCGGCATCCAGGGTGAAGCCCGGATCAAAAACCCGATCTACCCCGAAGATTCCATCGATGCGCAGGGCGCACGGCCTTTGTCGGTATTGAATGTGGCCTTTGTCACCAATTCCATGTGGAACGGTTCCTTTGGCTCCGAAGGCGTCAACATCGGCACGGAATCCATGTGGGGCGTATTCGACCCGGGCACCGCCATCAACCACGAACGATTGGGCAACCTGGAAGGCCAGAATATCGAAGGCCTGAAGGTGCACCGGATGAATTACCCGAAGGAACTGGTAGAACAGTACGGCTATAAGGAACTGTTCGACAAGGCTTTCCCGGATATGCCGGAAAACGAAAGGTACAGCCGCAAAGCGGCAAGTTTTGCGATCTCTGCCTATATCCGCGCGTTGACGACTACGGAAGCGCCCTTCCAGCGTTGGCTGAAAGGCGATGAAGCCGCAATGGACGACCAGCAGAAAAGGGGCGCCATCCTGTTTTTTGACAAACTGAACTGCGACTTGTGCCATTTCGAAAAGAACCTGGGCTCTAACTCCTTTGCGGCGTTGGGGGTCAATGACTTATATGAGATCGGCGGTTTAAAAACCTCGATCAACGACCGCCGCAACCTGGGCAGGGGCGGGTTTACCGGTCAGGAATCCGACATGTTCAAATTCCGCGTGCCGCAGCTGTACAACCTGGGCGACAGCGGCCCGTATTTCCACGGCGGCAGCAAAAAAACACTGGAAGAAGTGGTCCGGTATTTCAATGATGGTGTTGCTGAAAACAAACGGGTTCCGGAATCCCAGCTCCACCCTTTCCTTCGCCCATTGGGTATGACCGAACGCGAGATCCAGGATCTGACGGCGTTCCTCGAGATCGGCCTGCACGACCCCAACCTGAACCGCTACGTCCCTGAAAGTTTGTTGTCCGGAATGTGTTTTCCCAATAACGATTCGCTTTCCCGGGACGATATGGGGTGTAAGTAAGTCGTAAGTCGGTTAGTTGTAAGTCGTAAGCCGGTTGATATAAACAAGTGTTTTATCTTGCTTCTTGATTTCTTTGTTCCACGGTTTCACATCAGCGTTGAAACCGTGGAATATCCCCTCAATCAGACGCCTTGCCTATTACCGCTGAACCAACTTGTACTCGTACACCAGTTGCGCAGCCGTCCCCGTATTTTTGGAGATCAAAAAACCGTTTCGCAACGCCTGTGCCTTCCGTTCCGGCGTTAGCCGTTTGTCTTCCTCGAACAGGAACTCATCCGGCATGCCGCGGACCATCTGGCCGTCAGCCGTCCACATCATGACATGAATATGTGCGGGCAGGTCGGAGTTGGGATAACCCTCCGGCCGGATGGTCT
Organism: uncultured Lewinella sp.; assembly: GCA_964558465.1. Taxonomy (GTDB): domain Bacteria; phylum Bacteroidota; class Bacteroidia; order Chitinophagales; family Saprospiraceae; genus JACJYC01. Next base: position 48,501 of record CAZLEF010000025.1, read on the forward strand.
GAAATTCGAATTGGCCGGCCAGGTCGGTTTTGAGGTAGCCGAACAGGCGTGCATGCCGCATATCGCCCTCGTTTGCCCGAACGTGGGCGGCGGTGTCGGCGTACCAGCCTTTGGCTGAGGTTTGGTAGACATAGACCAACAGGCCGGCCATGGGTTTGCCCGCGCGGTCGGTCACAATGCCTTTAACTGTGATTTTTAAGCCCGGTTCGTCGGGGGGCGTCAGTGTTATTTTTTCGGCCCTGGCGTTGTTTTTGACCACCTCTCTGAATGCGGGCACGGAATGCAGGGACATCCATTTTATGTTGGTCAGGGCATCCGTTACACTCAGTTCTCCTTTTTGCAGTTGATCGCGAATATACCGGATCGTTTTATCGGGGTCTTCACCGGGATCTTTGGCGTTCATTAAAAGTTGTACCTGTTTCACGTTTTCATAAAACCTTGCCAGGTCTTTATGGTCCGGCCCCAATTGTTTGATTTTAATTTGTAATGCCTGATCAAAATATTCCAGCGCTGTTTTATAATCCTCTTTTTCCCTGTATGCATTTCCGAGGTTTGTATAAGATTGAACGATTTCAACGCTTGTTTTTCCAAAAACTTTCTCCCTGATCTTCAACGCTTTCAAATGGTTTTCAATAGATTCATCGTATTGCCCGGATCGAAAACAGACATTGCCGATGTTTCCATAACTTGTCGCAACGTCCGCATGATATTCGCCCAACTTGAACAGCCGGATCGAAAGGGCTTTGTTGTGGAATTTTAAGGATTGGTCATATTTTTCCTCGGCGGCGTATAGAACCCCCAGCGTAATGTACGTTGTTGAAAGCGACAGGTGATTGGAGTCAAGCGAAAGAAGGCCAATTGATAAAGCCTTTTCCAAATTGATCCTTGCCTTGTCATACTCGTCTTGCCTTGTCAGAAGAATGCCCATTTGATTGAAGGCGTTTACCTGACCTTCAATATTGCTTACCTGTCGAAATTCGCCGGCGGCCTTGCCGTAATAAATGACCGCACTGTCAGGTTGGGCATTTTTTTTAAACTGTTCTGCCATGAGCATATGAGCATCAGCGGCCGTATTGTTTTGACCTTGCAGGCAAATGGCTGAAACCAGGAGGAACAAAGAAGGCAGGAGTGCTTTTTGGAACAAGGTCATGAGCCTCGGATTTTTAATGTGGTGAATAGGATGGTTAAGCGCTTGTTTCTTCATTGCCGTTGCCGGCCAACCTGTATTTCACGCAAAAGTTACCTTTTCAGCAGAGGTTTTCTACCGAACCGACCAATCCGGGAATCAATTGGAAAAAATATCCTGTCTCCGGACCGGGAGCGCTTGCGCTGCAAAATACCAGTATACAGTTTTATACCTATGGCGAAAAATAAATCCATCCGTTTTCAAGGTTTCAACTGGCGTCCGTAAACAAATCAACCACGCGTACTGCGTGGCAGGCTCCCGCCTGCGGTGTGGCAAGTCGTTGATTTGTTGATGCGTTGATTTGTTGATGCGTTGATTCGAGAGCTGCCGTTTCAAATCAACGAATCAACGAATAAACAGATCAACGAATAAACAGATCAACAAATAAACAATAATTCACTCCGATTTGAGGGAGGACGCCGGGTTCGCCAACGCGGCTTTTACCGATTGGTAACTCACCGTCAGAAAAGCGATCAACATCGCCGTCAACCCCGCCAGTGCAAACACCCACCAATGGATTTCGATCCGGTACACAAAACTGTCCAGCCAATTTTCCATAAAGTACCAGGCCAGCGGCGTGGCAATGATCAGCGCAACCAGCACCGGCTTCAGAAAATCTTTGGCAAGGAGCCCGACAATGCCCATCACCGTGGCGCCGACTACCTTCCGGATCCCGATCTCCTTCGTCCGGTTGGCAGCGGCAAAAGCGGCCAGGCCGAACATGCCCAGACCGGCGATGAAAATGGCAATGCCGGCAAAAAGCGCAAAGATCCGGCCCTGCCTCGATTCGCTTTGGTACAGCCGGTCCAGCCGCTCATCCAGGAATTGATAGGCAAACGGGAAGGCCGGCGCCATGTCGTTCCAGGTTTTTTCAGCGGCGGCAATCACTTGGGAAAGGCGGTCGCCACTGACTTTTAAGGCTGCCACCCGGCCGTGGAACGCCGTAGAAATGACGAGCGGCTCGATCGCGTCGTGCAGGCTGGAAAAGTGATAATCCCGCACCACGCCTATGATCTGGCGGGGGATGGTGTCAAAAGAAGTGAGGTGGATCTTTTTGCCCAGCGCCTCCGCCGGCGTAATACCCAAGTTGGCGACAGCCTGCTCGTTCAGGATGGCTACCTGCGCGCTGTCGCTCGCCAGCCTGGGGTCGAAATCCCGCCCGGCAATCAATTGAAGACCCAGCGTGTTGACAAAATCAAAATCCACAAAGGCGGTCCGCATCCGGAAATTCCGGTTCAATTCCGGCACGTCCACCGAGGTCGCGTCGTGATGCCCGCCCGGAATACCGTCCATAAACGATACCTCCCGGGCGCCGGGTTCCTGTTTCAGCCGTTGCCGGAAGGTTTCCCGGTTGCGATAGACCTCCGGGTTATTGATATCCATCAGCAGGACATGATCCCGGTCAAAACCCAGGTTCTTGCTCTTTAAGTAATTCAACTGCTGCTGAATGAGCAGGGTGCTGCACAAAAGGCCGACCGACAATACGAACTGGAAAACCACCAGGCTTCTCCGCAATCCGGCGGTCCGCCGTTCTCCGGCAGAAGTATTGCCCTTCAGCACAAAAGCGGGTTTGAAGGACGACAGCAGCCAGCCCGGGTAAAATCCAGCCAGCAGGCCGATCAGCAAGGCCACTGCGGAGAGGATCAGCCCTGCCTGCCATGCGGGAACATCTACCTGCAATTCAACCCCGAAGAGTTGTTCAAACCGTGGCAATGCCATAATGACCAGTTGGGAGGCCGCCAGAACCGACGCCACGCTCAACAGCAGGCTTTCACCCAACATTTTATGGATAATCTGGCCGCGGCCCGATCCCAGAACCTTATATACCCCGATCTCCTTACTTCGCTCTACGGCCCTGGCCGTCGACAGGTTGACGTAATTGGCGCAGGCAATCACGATCAGCAAAATGGCGGACAGCAGGAAGACCCGGACAGCCTGACGGTTGCCGTGCCGCATGGGGTCATAACGGGTATCCGATTCAAAATAGATATCCCGCACGGCCTGCAGCCGCAAATCAACCCGGTTGCCGGTCCGGGCAAAGTCTTTGCCGAAGTATTTATCCATAAATCCCGGCAACCGGCCTTCCAGCGCAGTTGCTGCCGCGCCAGGCGCCAGCCGGATGTAGGTGCAAAGGGTATTGTTCCACCAACCCGACCAAAATCGCGCGTCTTCCAGGGAAAGTGTGCTTTCCACCAGATCAAAATCCAGGTGCGTCGGCGCGGAATTGCCGGCCAAAACCCCGGAAACCGTGGCCTCATAGTCGTTGTCGACCCGGAAGGTTTGGCCCATCGCCTTGAATTCATCGCCAAAATACCGCCGGGCGGTTTCCGCGGTCAGAACGATATGATGCGGTTGGGAGAGTGCCGTTTTAGGGTCGCCCGCCATCAGTTCCAATCCAAAAAAAGTGAGGAAATTGGCGTCGGCGTAGTAGTATTTTTCCTCCAGGAACCGTTTTTCGCCGAGGGTCACCAGGCTGTTTCCGTCGAGCACCCTGACCGTTGCTTCCACGTCGGCGGGAAAATCCTGCTTCAGGGCCGGCGCAAAAGGCGCCGAAGTGATGCCGATATCGTAGGGTACCTTGTCGATTTCGGAGGTCCTCAATACCCGGAAGGTCCGGTCGGGAAATGGCAGACTGCGGTCGGTCTGTTTTTCATTAATGACATAAAGCCCGATAAAGATCGCCGCAGCCAGACCAATGGTCAACCCCGAAAAGTTGATGAACCCAGTGGTTTTGTTCTTCAGCAGGCTCCGCCAGATGAGTTTCAGGTTATTGCTCAGCATAATAGATTTTTTTATTCGTTCTTCAATGCTTTAACCGGGTTCGAAACCGCGGAAGCCAACGTTTGAATCCCAACGGTAAACAAGGTAATAAAGATGGCAATTCCGCCGGCGCCGAATGCAATGGCAGCAAAGGTCCATACCGTAAGATCTATGCGGTAGGCAAAATCCGCCAACCAGTTTTCGGAGAAATACCAGGCCAATGGCGCTGCAATGATCAACGCAAGTGCCACGAGCCGTACAAAATCTTTAGAGAAAAGGGCTACAATATTGCCGGGGGCGGCGCCCAGCACTTTCCGGATGCCGATTTCCCGGGTGCGTTTCGACACGGTGATGGCGGTCAGGCCAAACAATCCGATACCCGAAATAAAAATGGACAGGCCGGTAAACACGAGAAAAATGGTAGAGAACCGGCGTTCGCCTTCGTATTGTAAGGCCAGGCGTTCGTCGAGGAAGTTAAACTGGAACGGGAGTCCGGCCGTAATGTTTTGCCAGGCCGTTTCCAGGTCCCGGGTGAAAGTATTCAGATCCTGTGTCCGGTACTGTACCGTCAATTTTTCAAACAAGGCGGGGTTCATCTGGAAAGTCATCGGACTGATCTGTTGGTGCAGCGAATGCTGGTTGTAATTCCGGATCACGCCGATGACCGTTCCGGAGCGCTCCCACTGGTAAAACGGCTGGCCCAGGATCTCTCCCGGGGTGGCAAACCCCAGCAGTTTGACCGCTGATTCGGTCAGGATGAGGGATGCCGTGGTATCGGTGGCCAGGTCTCGGGAGAAATTTCTGCCGGCAACCAGTTGGAGGCCGTACACCTCCAGAAAATCGGTGTCGACCAGGGTCAACTCCATTTCGGCCGTTTTGTCTTCTCCGTTTTTATTTTGAACGCTGGTAAACACCCCGTGGGTGTGTTCAGAGGGCACATGGGAAGAAAAAGACACGGCCTTTACTTCCGGCAGTTTTTCCAATTCTGATTTAACAGCTTCATGGGATAGGGGCGCGCGCCCGAAGTTGATCACCAGTTTTTCTTCCTGGTCAAAACCCAGGCTCTTTTGATTGAGGAATTCGTATTGCAGCCAGATCACAGAGGCGCCGATCATCAGGCCGATGGAAATGACAAACTGGATGCCGGTCAGCAAACGCCGGAATCCCGCGACACCCAGGGCAGCTTGTTTGTTTTCCCGGAAAAGATGGATCAGTTGCCACCTCGTCACCACCACAGCGGGATAAATACCTGCCAGCAAACCAATCAACAGGGTCGCGCCCAGCGCCATGAAAGCAAGGGGCGCCGGAGCAAAAATATCCGCTTGAACAGGGTTGCCCGTCAGTTTTTCAAACCAGGGGAGGGCCGATTTTGTCAGCAGCGCCGAACAAATGATTGCCGCGCCGGCCAGCAAAATACTTTCCGACAGGAACTGTCCGGCAATTTGTTTCCCCTTGGCGCCGAAGGTTTTCCGAACGCCTATTTCCCGGGTCCGGCCTGCATACAGCGCCGTGGCCAGGTTGATATAATTGAAAATGGCCATAAACAGGACAAAGACCCCGGTGAACAAAAGCAACAAAAGTTGTTTGCCGTTGCCTTTGGGTTTCAATTCGCCCAGACGGGCAGGGTTGAAGTGGACATCCAGCAGGGGCTCCAGGCTCAATTTCATCCCTTCCGTTTGCTGGTCTTCGGGTATTCTCTGATCCAGCCAGCCGGCCAGCCTGGCGTCGAGCGCCCGGTAGTCCGTGTTGGGTCTTAACAAAAGGTAGGTCGGGGCATTGGTCCAGCCCCAATTGGTTTCAGCCGGCGGTTGCAGGCGGGCCCAGGTTGCCCAGGAAATCAGCCCGTCAAACCCGATCTGCGTATTTGCAGGTGGATTGGCAGCCAGGCCGGTTACCTTATAAGGCGCCCCGTCTATGGTCAACAAGGCGCCGACGGGGTCCTGGTCGCCAAAATATTTCTCAGCCAGGCGTTCGGTCAATACGATACTATTGGGTTGATCCAGTGCTTTTTGGGCATCTCCTTTCAATAACTTAAAATCGAATACCTCAAAAAAAGTGGAATCGGCGTACAGGATCTTTTTCTCGAAATGCGAACGGGCCCCTTGCCGGAAGGTCAGGTTGCTCCCGGATTGGGCCAACCGGACAAAACCTTCAACTTCGGGGAAATCGGCTGCCATCGCGGGCGCCATGGCGCCTGAGGCAAGGGCCAGTTCAAGGTGCTGGTCCGAAAATACCAGGTCCACATTCAACCTGCAGATGCGGTCCCCTTTCTGATGGAAACGGTCGAACCGGAGTTCATACGTCAGGTAAAGACCCAGCATCAGGCAGGTGGCCAATGCGCCCGATAACCCGCAAAGATGGATCAGGGAAATGGATTTGTTTTTGACCAGGCTCCTCCAGGCGGATTTGAGGTAATGTTGGACCATGGTTTTATAATTTATTCGTTTTTTAAGCTCTTGATCGGGTTGGCCAATGCCGCCTTAGCCGATTGAAAACCGACTGTCAGAAAAGCGATCGCCAGCGCCGCCAGACCGGCCAGCGCGAATATTTCCCATCCAAGATCGATCCGGTAGGCAAAATCCTTCAACCAGTTGTTCATGAACCACCAGGCCAGGGGCGACGCGATCAGGATGGCCATCAGGACAAGACCCAAAAATTCTTTGGACAATAATCCGACAATACTCGCTACCGAGGCGCCGACCACCTTGCGGATGCCGATCTCCTTGGTCCGGCGTTCCGCAGTGTAGATCACCAGTCCCAGTAAACCCAGGCAGGAGATTACAATGGCAATGCCGGCAAACCAATTGGCCAAGGTCCCGGTGAGGGTTTCGGTGCGGTATTGTTTTTCAAATTCTTCGTCCGCAAATATATACTCGAAGGGGTAACCCGGGTTGAGTTGTTTGTAGGCGGATTCCACATGCGCAATGGCCTCTTCGGTTTTTCCCGGCGCCGGCTTGATGCAGACCAGCCAGGTATTTAGCGGGTAATACACCAGAATCATCGGTGAAATCGCTTCGTGAAGCGACTTCATGTGGTAGTCCTTTATTACGCCTACAATCGGGCCTTTCCCCATCCAGAATTCGATCTCCGTACCCAGGGGGTCCTCCAGGCCCATCATCCTGACGGCGGCCTCGTTGACGATATAACTTGCGGAATCCGCCGGAAAACTTTCAAAATCCCGGCCTTCCACCAGTTCAACACCCATCGTTTTGGTAAAATCGTCCCCGACAAAAATCGGCGAAACGGTAGCGCTCACGGTGGGGTCCTTTTCCGGCCATTTGAGGTCGCCGGAAGTACCCTCCACGTTCAAGGGGTTGTCGCCGGTTGTGGTAACGGCTTTTATCACTGGCGACTTCGACAATTCCTGCCGGAATGCTTCCTGTTTTTCCCAGATCGGCCCTTCCAGCAGGACGTAAATCATGTCCTTCCGGTCAATGCCCAGGTTTTTGTTTTTTACGTAGTGCACCTGCCGGTTGATGATGATCACGCCGATGATCAGGGCAATGGACAGGGTGAACTGGAATACGACCAGCCCTTTTCGCAGCCAATCCGATCCTTTACCGGCCCTGAAAACCTCACCTTTCAGAACATTGACGGGTTTGAACGCGGAAAGGAAAAAAGCGGGATACGCGCCGGCCACCAACCCTGTAAACAGGCATAAACCCAGGGCGCCGGCCCAGAAAAAAGGGCTGCTGTAATCGACGCTCAGTTCTTTATCAAACACGCGGTTGAAGCTGTTCAAAAAAAGTTCAGACAAGGCCATTGCCGCTGTCATGGCCAGGGCGGTGGTCAGCGCTGCCTCGGCCATAAAATGCCCGACCAACGTCCACCGCCCGGCGCCCACCACCTTCCGGATGCCTGTCTCCCGGGCCCGCTGTCCTGCGCGCGCGGTGGCCAGATTGATGAAATTGATGCAGGCCAGCAACAGAACAAACAGGGCGATGCCTGAAAACAGGCGGACGTAGTCGATCCGCCCCCCGTCCTGCTTGACGGCCGTAAATTTGGAATACAGGTAGGTGTCTTCAAATGGCTGTAAAAAGGGTTCAACCTTGTGTTCCTTCAACTGCTCTATTTGAACCATTTTAGCAGCTATCGCTTCCCTGTCGGCGCCAGGCAAAAGTTCGACGTAGGTGGTGAAACTGATATTCCCCCAGGTTTTGGTCCAGTCCTTGCCTTTTTCGAATGCGGCAAACGGCCTTATCCAGTCAAACCGGATGGTGGAGTTGGAAGGAACATTCCGGGCAACTCCGGTGACGGTAACCTCTTCATCCTGATTCATCCGGATGGTTTTTCCAACCGCATCAGCAGTTTGAAAATATTTTTGGGCCAGATCTTCCGAAATGACGATCGAGGCGGGCCCGGACAAGGCGGTTTTAACATCACCGGCCAAAAGCGGAAAACTGAACAGCTCAAAAAAATCAGGGGAGGCGTAGGCGCCTTTTTCTTTTGATACTTTTTCACCCGCCGTGAACAATTCTTCATGATCGCCATTCAGCTTCACGGCTCTTACGATTTCCGGAAAATCATCCTCCAGTTTTTGTTCCAGTGGGCCGGGCGTGTTCTTGCTCGTGGTGGGGACGTTGCCTGACCAGTACAGGTTGGTCATTACCTGAAAGATGTTTTCACCCCCGGCATGGAAACGATTGTAACTCAACTCCTCTTTGACCCAAAGGGAGATCAGCAAGGCAAAGGTCAATCCCAGTGTTAGACCGGTTATGTTGATGGCCGTAAAAACCTTGTGTTTTGCCAGGTTTCTGGCAGCTACTTTAAAATAATTCAATAACATCGTCCGACTGATTTTAGGACAAGATTTCTGACGCGCAGGTATTTGCCCGGCGTCAGGCGCAACAAATCCAAAAACTATGCCTTTTTAAAATGTGTTGAATGTGAGGGAGTTATATTGAAGGCGGGAAGAAGTATGTTCGATTTCGGACAATGGGTGTCCGGTTTTGAGAAGCTGTTGATTTGTTGATTCGTTGATGTGTTGATGCGAGGGACGCATCAAATCAACAAATCAACAAATCAACAAATCAACAAATCAACAAATCAACAAAAAATCAATCCGTCGCGCTGTTGTGCACTTCAGGCGGTCAACCCTTACCAGAACGTATAATAAATAGCGGCCAGAATAACCAGCACGATGACCGAACCAACGGCAAAACCCCTGTCCATCCGGAACATTTTGGCGTCTATGTCCAGGCCCTTGTCGCTGGGTTTCCACAAACCCAGGGCAACCATAATGGCAACGCAGATCAGGAAAACGTAGCCCATCCGGTCGAGGAACGGAATTGTGGTCAGGTTGTAGTACATCCAGAGCGACAAAATGAAACCGCCCACAATCGAAATAAAGGCCCCCATCGAGTTGGTCTTTTTCCAGAACAACCCCATAAAGAAAGCGGCAAAAAGACCCGGAGAGATCAAACCGGTCATTTCCTGAATAAACTGGAATCCGCCTTTTTTATCGATGCCCATGTACGGCGATGCCAGCATGGCGATGAGGATGGAAGCGATGATGGCCAGCCGGCCGATAAAGATGAGTTTGCCCTCTGTGGCGTCTTTGTCGACGTATTTTTTGTAAATATCCAGGGTGAAGATGGTCGAAATACTGTTGGCTTTTCCTGCCAGCGAAGCAACGATGGCGGCAGTCAGGGCTGCAAACGACAACCCCTTCAGACCCAGCGGCAGCAGGCTGAGCAAAACGGGGTAGGCGTTGTCCTGGTTGAGCACTCCGTCTTTAAGCATTTCCTGCTGGAACATCCCGTTTTGGTACAACACAAAACAAGCGATACCCGGAAGCGTGACGATGATGGGCATCAACAGTTTCAGAAATGCGGCAAATAACATCCCTTCCCGGGCGGTTTTCAGATCAGCGCCCAATGCCCGCTGTGTGATGTATTGGTTGCAGCCCCAGTAGTTGAGGTTGGCGATCCACATGCCGCCCACCAAAACGCCAAACCCGGGCAGGGCCATATAATGCGGGCTGTTTTTGGAAAAGATCATGTGGAAGTGATCGCCCGCATTTTGTTTCATCAGGCCCAATCCCGCCCAGATTCCTTCCGTGCCAAAATTTTTTGATACCAGACTGACCGCCAGAATCGTAGTGGCCAAACCGCCGATGACCAGGAAAAAGACCTGTATGACGTCGGTATACCCGATCACTTTCATGCCGCCCAGCGTAATGATGACCGCAAAAATGGCCAGCCCCGTCATGCAAACCGCGAAATTCAGGCCGGAAATGGTGGAAACCGCCAGCGCGCCGAGGTATAAGATCGATGTGAGGTTGACAAAAATATAGAGGAACAACCAGAATACCGCCATGATGGTACTCACGGTGGTATTAAAACGCATCCGCAAAAACTGGGGCATCGTGAAGATCTTGTTCCGCAAGTAAACGGGCATAAAAAAGATGCCGACGATGAGCAGGGTGGCAGCAGCCATCCATTCGTAACTGGAGATCCCCAGGCCCATGTAAAACCCGTTGCCGGCCATGCCGATAAACTGCTCGGCAGAGATGTTGGACGCGATCAGCGATGCGCCGATGGCCCACCAGGTCAGGGAGCCTTCCGCCAGAAAATAATCGGTTGAACTGGCCGTCGCACTGCGTTTGCGGTTGTAGATCCACAAGCCGTAACCCGCTACAACGATAAAATAGAGCAGGAAAATGACATAATCCCAGGTACCCATACGTTATTTCGCTTTGTTTTGACACGGATCGTGCGATCCGATTTTTATTTCGCGAATGCCGGCTGAAAAAGCACTTCCATACCGGATTTCACCCGGCTGGCAAAACTACGATAATCCTTTGCAAATTGAAGGGCGGTCTTCTCTATTTTTAAAAATTATTATTCTTCCCGTCGCCCACTACGCTTTTGGCATGGCTGTGTGAGTGGTATTCCATACTACTGAACATTTTTGTTTTTAAACGAAAGACTGTGAGACCAGGAGATGGGGAGAAAGGGAGAAACGCAATGCCTTCACCCTCTCTCACCGTCGCCCAGTCTCCCTCCGAAGGAGTCCTTTGGACCGTCCTCAGCTAAAAAGGCAAAATATCCAGTAGTATGGTGGTATCCAACCCAGGCAACGGGCCTGGAATGCCGCAAGACGCGGTCTGGGGATGCCGGCGCCGGAAAACCAATCCTGCCTCCGGGTGGTTATCTAATGAGTGGATCCGAGAATATGACCGACAAAGAATATTTTTCCAACCTCTACGAAATTGCAAGCCATCTGAACAGGTCGTTTTCCCTGCCTTCGGCCCTGAGGAAAGCCCTGGAAAAAACCGTCCAGTTGCTCAACCTGGAAACCGGGTGGATCTGGCTGGTGCAAAGCGATGTCAAATCGGTTTATCTGGCAGCCTCCTACAATTTGCCGCCGGCCCTGAGCGAGCACCCCGAGCGGCTTTCCGGATGGTGCTTCTGCATCGAAAAGTACTTGTCTGACGATATGGACAAAGCCAGGAACATCAGCGAGATCACCTGTTCACGGCTCAAAAACATCCGGTCGGGCGCCAACGACCTTAAATTTCACGCCACCATTCCGGTCACCATCGACGGCAATAAGATCGGCCTCATCAACCTGGTGAGCAAGGAAATCCAGCAACTGGACGAAAAACAACTCGCCATCCTCAATACGGTCAGCGAACTCGTCGGTATCGCCATCCAGCGCACCCGCATGCAGGAATCCTTCGGGCCGCCGGCTCAACGGGAGGATTCCGCCATCCTGGAAGTGCTGGACCGGGTGCTGCAACCCCGCCTGAAAACGCTTCTTTCTTCATTGTCCGACGCTCAGACATTTGCCGGCCAAAACGACCCCGAAAATGTGGCGCGAACCCTCCGGGTTTCCATCGAACAAGCAGAGGATCTGCAACGTCAGCTTGCCCTCGTTTTGGGCGAATCGAGAGAGCCGAAACCAGAAAAAAAGAAGGACAGAGGTTTTCTCTACCCTGCATCGCCGCTGACCAACCGGGAACTGGAAGTGCTCACCCTGGTGCGCAAAGGCCTGACCAATAAACAAATCGCTGAACAGTTGTACATCGCCGAACGCACGGTAAAGTTTCACCTGACCGCCATTTTATCCAAACTTTACGCCGGTACCCGGACCGAAGCGGTGGATACGGCGTTGAAACGGGGGGTGTTGGGGGTCTGAGGCAGCACTAGTACCACCGACCTCCGGTCGGTGAATAACCCCTTTTGCCGACCAGAGGTCGGCGCTACTAGTACCACCGACCTCCGGTCGGTGAATAACCCCTTTCGCCGACCAGAGGTCGGCGCTACTAGTGCTTCCGGCAAAAAACCGAACAATTAATCAGTTCCAGGAGCAATGCCGGTTTGTTTTTGAGGCGATAATTGGAGAAATGTGGTGTTTTTACCAACATTTCTCCAATTATCGAAAAAATGACTTCATCAAACGGCAGCATCACCGGGGTTTTTACCCGCCACAGTTCCTGGAAGTTCAAAAGCAACGACGCCCTGCCCGGAGCGCAAAACGGAAGGCAAGAGACTGTGTCTCGGCAAGTTGATTTCCGCTCACTTCGGAAAACCTGCCGGTCTTTTACTTCCGCTTCAATTCCAGATGGATGTTTGAAAGTTACAAACTTTCCTTTCGACATTCCAACTTTAGGTAGAGGTCCAATAGGGCATCAAAGTTTCAAACTTTGATGAGCGTTCGTCGTTTCAAAATAGAAAATCTGTAATAAAATTCGCCACTTTCTATGCACTTGCTTACCTGCCTCCTAACCTAAGTGTCGGCACATGGCGAGTTCTGGATTTGTACTTTTTTTACCAACCCGAATCAAAATGTTTGCTTTTCAGTCACAACAGGCGTATTTTACATCTGGTTTTTCAACTGCGGCAAGGGGAAGTTCTCGATATAAAATCCATCATTTCTTCAGGTAAACGGCTAACCATGAAACATAACGCCAAATCCATCCGGCCATTTATCGGAGCTGAAAACTTTGAACGGTCCCGAAGTTTTTACCGGGACCTGGGTTTTCAGGAAAGTGTGTTATCTTTCCCAGTTTTATTGACCTTGTTCACGCTAAGCTGCGAAGCACAGCCGGCCCATCAATTCAACCTGGATAAGGAATTTGACTCCGGCTCCGGAATAACATTCCCCGAACCGGATGAAACCCTCATCAACCGCCTGGATTTGCTGGGCAAGGTTTGGGGTTTTCTCAAATACCACCACCCCGAAGCAGGAAGCGGCAATTACAACTGGGATTACGAGCTTTTCCGGATGCTCCCCGAATTCCTGAATGCTGAAAAAGAGCCGGAAAGCGATTGGGTAATTTTGAACTGGATCGATAAATACGGAAAAACAGACGCGTGCAAAACCTGTAAATCAATCCCCCCGGATGCGCCCTTAAAACCCGATTTATCCTGGATCGACAGCGACGATATCCTGCCGGAATTAAAAAACAGATTAACGGAAATTTACCGGAACCGGCGCCAGGGCAAAAATTTCTATATCCGCATGGCAGCCAATGTCGGCAATCCGGAATTTCTGAACGAAAATCCCTACCCGGATATGCCCTGTCCCGATGCAGGCTTCAGGTTACTGGCATTGTATAAATACTGGAACATGATCCAATATTTTTTCCCCTATAAACACCTGATGGACAAAAACTGGAACGGGACCCTGGCGGAATACATCCCCGTCTTCCTCCGGGCAAAAAACGAACTGGAATACGAGCTGGCAGCCGTCCGGATCATAGGAGAAATCCAGGATACCCACGCCAACCTGTGGGGCGGCGGCGATAAACTGAACGAGGAAAGGGGAGGCTTCTACCCGCCTTTCCATGTCCGGTTTGTCGAAGGGCAACTGACCGTAACAGATTACTACAATCCGGAACTCCGTGAAGTCGCCGGATTGGCGGTTGGCGACGTTATCACCCATATCAACCAAAAGTCCGTAGAAAACCTGACAGACAGCCTGAAGCCCTATTACCCCGCCTCCAACCAGGCTGCCCGGCTCAGGGATATTTCCACAGACCTGCTGCGATCCAAAAATACCTCGATCCGGATCAGGTATATTTCGGAAGCAGGGGAAAAACAAAAAGAACTGACCTTGTATCCCCGCGATAGCTTGAAGATCTACCGGTGGTACCGCCGGGACAATGAAAAATGTTACCGCCTGCTGGATGGGAATATCGGTTATATAACCCTGAAATCCATCCGGGAAGAAGACATACCCGAGATTAAAAAATCTTTTAAAAATACGAAGGGGATCATCATCGATATCCGGAACTACCCCTCCACCTTTGTGCCTTTTTCCCTGGGTTCCTTTTTTGTTGCAGAGTCCACTCCGTTTGCGAAATTCACCGGGGGAAACACCGATCATCCCGGCGAGTTTACTTTCACCGAGCCGGTCGAAATCCCCAAATCGGGAGAGACCTACAGCGGCAAACTGATTGTGATCGTCAATGAACTGTCGCAAAGCCAGGCCGAATACACCGCTATGGCTTTCCGCGCAGGCGCCAATACCAAAATCATCGGAAGCACGACTGCCGGCGCCGACGGCAATGTTTCCAGCATCCTGCTGCCCGGCGGACTGCGGACGATGATCTCCGGCATAGGCGTCTATTATCCGGACGGAACGGAAACCCAGAGGGTCGGGATCGTCCCGGATATCGAGGTACACCCGACGATAAAAGGCATAAAAGAAGGCAGGGATGAACTTTTGGAAAAGGCGGTTGAGATTATTAATGAATAAGATGTTAGTGCTCCCGTTGTGCGTCATAATTAAAGTCATGTCATAAAATGAAAGCGGCAATTCGTTCAAAATATGGTTTACCCGGGGATTTAAGCATAAAGGAACTTGAAATACCGACTCCAAAGGAAAATGAAGTTCTCATAAAGGTACATGCGACAACTGCAAATAGAACCGATTGCCATGTACTTTCAGGCAGGCCGTTTATCATGAGGCTTTTTACAGGATTATTTAGACCACGATTATCAATTATCGGATCTGATTTTTCGGGGCAAATTGAAGCAGTCGGCTCAAGGGTGCAATCTTTTAAAGCAGGCGATAAGATTATGGGTTTCGGCGGTGTATTTGGCTGTGGTTCTCATGCACAATATTTTACATTACCGGAAACTAAAGCAAAAAATGCAATGATAATTATGCCTGACAACCTGACGTATGAACAGGCAGCAGCTTGTCTGGAAGGTGCATTTTATGCTGGTTCTGTTATCATCCAATTAGCGCCAGAAGCCGGGCAAAAAGCACTGGTGTATGGTGCGACGGGTGCAATAGGCTCTTCCTATGTTCAATTTTTTAAATACTTTAATGTTTATGTTACTGCAGTTTGCCGTGGTGAGTACAGCGAATTGATAAAATCATTAGGGGCTGACAAAGTTATTGACTACAAAAGGGATGATTTCACGAAAGACACCGAAAAGTATGATTATGTTTTTGATTCGGTAAATAAAACCAGTTTTTTCAAATGCAAGGCACTATTGAATAAGAAAGGAATTTATGCTTCATCCGGTGGTTTTGAGTATCTATTCCTGGCACTCTTTACCTCTATCTTTGGAGGAAAGAAAGTCATATTCCGGCCTCCCAAAGATGTTAGCGGAACACTTGGCTTTATAAAAAATATGATTGAAAATGGAAACTTCACGCCTGTTATCGACAGAAAGTATCCATTGGACAAGATAGCCGAAGCATTTACGTATGTGGCAACTGGTCAAAAAATAGGTAATGTTATCATTACAATGGATGCTTAACCGTTTAGCAGATAATTTTAAGAAAAATCTGCGCAAAGGTCAATAATTGATTTTACCCAGTCGCAGCAACTGGTTGGCTATGGCATTCTCAAAAATCGAAGCCCAGAAATTCATGGTCAGCCTGCATTTCAGCAAAACTATTGCGGGTAAAAACACGCCGGTGTGCTTTTTGCCATGCGGCCCTGGCTGCGGGAAAAAGAATTTGAGGCGTTTTATTGGCGCGCCATGAAGATTGAGCGGGCAACGACAGAATACTCATCACCGGCAACATTCTATATATTTGATTAAATGATTAACCTATAAATAAAGATGATTTTGTAGCTTTGCAAAGGCGGACGTATTGACCTGCTAAGGTTTCCATGCCTGCGAAATTTGCTCCTGTATGAATAAAGAAATAATAAAAAATATTGAAAAATTAATCCTTGAAGGGGATTTAAAAGAAGCAATTGCTCTTTTTCAAAAAAGTAAGTCTTTTAGTTTATTTTCACTGCTCCCTTTTCAATTAATTTTATCAAAATTCAATAGACTTGAAAAAGAAAACAGGTTGGGAGTCGTTTCAAGAGAAGATTATTCAAGAGAGTTGAATAAAATAAATGTCGATTTTATAAAATTATTAAAAACCCCATTTTTTCACAAATATAACCTGAAACTTTTCATTGCAACTGGTTTGTTAATCCTGTTATCTTTGATTGTTTTTGATTTGTTGAGTGATACGAAAGTTGTATTATACGGGAAAATAAAAAATCATCATGGTTCTGCTCTTAATGAAGTTGAGATTAAATTATTAGACTTGCCTGGATATGTCTGCTACAGCGACTCTAACGGAGAATTTTCTTTTTTAATTAATGAAAAATTGCGAAAAGTATCTCCAATCCAATTCAATTTGAGTGGATACAAGCCGGTTAATGATTATTTGAGAATTAATTCAAAAGAGGATAGTGTTTATAAAGTTATTGTCTTGGATGAAATCCCGATTGAAGCTTTTTTCAAAGAGGATGAATTTTTAAAAGCAGCGCTTGATAGTGCAAAATATCAGATCATTAGAAATCAATTTAAAGGAGTTGTAGAATTAGCTAATCGATATTTCGCCGAACTCTCAAGCGCTGCTGAAATCGATGAAAAAAATAAAGAATATTTCGAAATTCGATTCAATGAAATCATAATTCAATATGAAGCCATCGGGAGAGGTTTTCCGAATGATAACAATGTCCAGATATACATAGAACTCGGAACCCTGGCAACCTATAAAAATATTTCCGATGTCTATGATAAATATTTAACCTATTTAAAAATCAAGAAAGAAATTTCTTCTAATGAATACATTCATACCCGAAATGAATTTAGCGAAGTCTCGAAATCTGCGAATATTCATATCGATAAACTAGCGCAATTATTAAAACACAATGAGAACGCGGATTCAATAATAAATTACTGGGAAATGCTTTTATAAAATGCTAAAGTCGAGCTTAGTGTCCCTCCGTGTTCTTAGTGTTGAAAAAAAACCTCTTGTTATCCAAGACTCACTTTAATTCAACGAAATCGCCCGGGATGCATCCCCCCCCGCCCCACCTTGTCCTTACAAAAACAACCACCTCAAACTCGTCGCACCATGTTCAAAAACTACCTGCTCACCGCCTGGCGTACCCTTGCGCGCAACAAATGGGTTTCCCTGATCAGCATCCTCGGCCTGTCGGTCGGCATGGCTACCGGATTGCTGAGTTACCTGCATATCCGGTATGAACAGAGCTTTGACCGGTTTCACCCCAAAAGCGACCGCATCTACCGCATCGTAACGGGGGATGTAGCCACCGGCGAAGGGTGGGTAGGGATTTCGGCCCCCATTCCGCCCAAAATGAAAGCCGATATCCCGGAGATCGAAGATTTTGTGCGGCTCTGCAAGTTGCGGCGCGACGGCAAGGTCGTTGTTCATCACGACAACCAGTATTTCAACGAAGCCGATTTTTATCTGGCGGACGCCTCCTTGTTTACCGTGTTCAACTTCCCGCTCCTCCGCGGTACGGCCGGCCAGGTGTTCGCCACCCCCGACGGCATGGTCATTTCCCGGTCGACCGCCGCCAAGCTGTTCGGCGACCAGGATCCGATGGGCCGCGTCGTCAGGATCAACAACGAACACGAATTCCGGGTAACCGGCGTCATGGAGGATACCCCTTCCAATTCTCATATTGACCTGGATTATGTCGTCTCCTTCCGGAATCTGGAAACCCTCCTGCCGGGCACAAGCCTGGACGGCAGCTGGGGGCAATACAATTATTACGGTTATGCCCTGCTCCGGCCCGGCGCCGACCCTGCGGCGGTGGTCCGGAAGGTCCGGGCTATCCGGGTGCCGCTCAAGGAGAATACGCATTCTTTTGAATCGCTGGGCCTGCAGCCTCTCACGGATATCCACTTTGTACACAACCGGGGCAACCTGAAACTGTCTTACAACCCGCGTTACCTCTATATCTACGGGGCGGCAGCGCTGGGGTTGATCCTCATTTCGCTGGTCAACTTCATCAACCTCAAAACGGCGGGTTCGTCGAGGCGGGTCAAGGAGGTGGGTGTCCGGAAAACCATCGGGGCCAGCCGCCCGCAACTCATGGGGCAATTCATTTCCGAGGCATTTGTGTTGTGCCTGCTTTCGTTGGGGTTGGCTGTCGGTCTGATGCGGTTTTTCCTGCTGCCCTATATCAATAACCTCTTCGGGGCCGACATGAATTTTGATTTCCTCAACCCCCTGAACCTTGCTCTGGGACTGGCCTTTGCCCTGGCGGTCAGCCTGGTCTCCGGCGGGTATATCGGCTTTTTTGTCACCTCCTTCGCCCCGGTCAAAGTGCTGAAAGGCCAGGTGAAAACCGGCAGCGGCAGCGGGGTGGGCCTCCGGGATGTATTGCTGGGGGTGCAATTCCTCGTGTCCGTCGTCTTGATCGCCAGCAGCCTGATCATCGGCAAACAAATGCGGCATGTGTCGGATATGAACCTGGGGCTGAATCCCGACCAGGTCGTCAATATCCCCCTGTACACCCGCGTGGAACCGGAAAAACGGGACCTGCTGAAAAACGAACTGGGCAGCCTGCCCCGTGTGCAGAAAGTGTCCCTCAACAGCTTCAACCCCGGAACCGCCAACTGGAACCAGACCGTCTGGTGGGAGGGGCAGGAGGAACCCGAAAGCATGTTCATCATCTCCGTGGACGCGGATTTTTTTGAAACCGTGGACCTGCGCCTGCTGGAAGGCGACCCGGGCCTCATCCGGAAAAATATCACGGATCGGTTCACTTACGTGCTCAACGAATCGGCGAAAAACCACCTCGGCTGGGACCAGGCCGCCGGCAAACTGTTCTCTGCCTTCGGCGATGAAGGGCGCCGGTCCATTTCCGGGGTGATCGGGAACTTCTATTTCCAATCCCTGCACAACGAAGTAAAACCCTGTGTGCTGGTGGTGGGCGACCTGACGGCCTCCCAACTGTACCTCCGCCTGGAAGCCGCAGACATTGGCCAAACGCTCGAAGCTGCGCAGCAAAAGCTTGCCGCGCTCATTCCCGGGCTGCCATTTGAGTATACTTTCCTCGACGAGGAATTTGCCCGGCTGTACACCGCTGAAGAGCAAGCCCGCAAGATCATTTCCTTCTATACCCTGATCTGTATCCTGCTGGCTGTATTCGGATTATACGGCCTGGTGACCTTCGAGATCAACGAACGCACTAAGGAGATCGCCATCCGGAAAATACTGGGCGGCTCCACGTACCATATCGGCAGCCTGTTGTCCAGGAATTTCATCCGCACCGCCCTGATCACGGGCGCGCTCGGCATCCCCGCCGCCTGGTGGCTGATGGACCGCTGGCTGGCCAATTTCACCTACCGCATCGGCATTGACGCGCTGACCATTGCGGCGCCCGTCCTGTTGCTCAGCGGCCTGGTGATCCTCACGGTTTTGCTGAAGGTGTGGAGCTCGAAACGGCGGGACCCGGTGGGGGAGTTGCGGTATGAATAGGAGGTAATGCCGTTCAATTAAATGCAAAATGTAAAAATTTAAATGTGAAATTTAAATGTGAAATTTAAAAGTGCCGGGACGAGCAGTTGCCCTATGAGTAGGAGGTAATGTCGTTCAATTAACAACGGCGGCTACTTTTAAATTTTCAATTTTGCATTTTACATTTTGCATTTAAGGGCGGATACGGCATATTCAAATCATTGATGATTTTTTTTTAGCTTTGGCGGGCCGCGGCAAGGACCTGCCGGATTATAGGATGTGAAGAACCTCAAAGATTTTCTGGCAAGGGAAATCCCCGTATTGGGGGGTATTGAGAAACTGTATTTCGTTTCTCTGACCGGTTTGTTTGTATTTCTGTTCCTGCTCTTCTTTCAGCCATTTGGTGTGAATAATTATGACCCCGAAGAAAACATCACAGCGCAGCTCTTCCTGGGGATGTTCCTCATGGGGTTGGCGGCGAGCCTCTTTCTTGCGCTGAATGAATTCCTGATTTTTCCGCTTTTTTTCAGGCGCATCCGGCGTGGGCAGATGGTGTTGTGGATCATCTGGTCGCTGTGTTGGCTGGCAGGCGGTATATTCCTGGTTTACAATTACCTGGGCGGCTGGCATGATTTCCGGTTGAAGAGTTACTTTGAATTCCTGGGTAATGTCGGAGCGCTGAGCCTGATCCCGCTGGCCGGCCTACTGCTGTACATCCGTATCCGGGACCTCCGGCGGACATTGGATTCCGCGCATGCCTATACCTACGACGGCGGCGACGGGGAATTCCTGCTCGTCTTCACCGCAGAAAACCAAAAGGATCGTTTCACACTGCCGCTGAAACTGCTGCTGTTCATCGAATCAGACGACAACTATGTTTCCATTCATCACCTGTTGCACGGCAGACCCGCCAAAACCTTGTTCCGCAAAAGTTTGAAAAGCATCCAGGAGGAAGCCCATCATCCGTCGTTGCTGCGGTGCCACCGGTCGTACCTCATTAACCTGGCGCATTTGCAACAGATCCGAGGGAACCGCAATAAACTGCAGGTTTTTCTCCACTATGTCCAGGATCCCATTCCGGTTTCCCGGCAGTATGCGGACAGCATGCTTTCGCTTGTTGTTTCATGATCGCTTTCCCGTTTACCCCAAATAGGCAAATTTCATCCCAAGTCCGGTTTTTTGATCAACATTGCCGCAGTTTCCATCGTCTTTTGTGGAAATTTAAAAAAATGGGAACATTTGCCGCTTACAAAAAATCAAACAGGTTGACCACCCTGCTGACGGTCCTGATCTCCCTTACTTTCATGATCGCGTGGCTCCCGTTTCTGCGATCCGTTTTGGACGGCCGATCGTATCAGTGGGGAATCAACTATTTCGGATTCCAGTTGCACGGAGCGGGCATTACCCCCGATTTTGTATTCCTCGTCCTCCAACTGGCCCTTTTCGCCGGGCTTTTTATAGCCATGTACCGGGTGCGGAACAGGTTGGTCTATTACGTTTTGCTGGCAGTCTGGTTCTTCCACACCTTCGGGAACCTCCTGGCGGATATCATCGTCAACGGAGACTCCGTGTTCGAGGGCGATACCCTGGGTGTAAAGGTGTCCCTCACCTGGATTGTTGTACCCTTATCTGTATTGGCGCTTTCCCTGATCTTCATGGAGATCAGGGCCGATCGCCGGGCTGCTCCCCAAGAGATTCCCTGGGTGGCGAAAAACAGGAATTTGTTGTGGCTGATCCTGTTGGGGCCTCTGCCCGTTCAGGCCGTCTTGCTGGCAACGGGTAAACCCCATGGTCTCACCGATCAGATCGGGGTGGTAATGACCATTTTGCAAAGTTTCCTGATCCCGGTGATCCTGCGGCCTTATCCGGGCAAAACCCGGGTGGGGGAAAATTGATGGTTTCGTCAATGGGAATGTATTACTGAAGGCTTATTTGATTGATGACCGCGCCACGGTGCGGTTGATGATTGTTGATGTCTGCTGCAAAAAGCAGGCGGCTCGGTTCTAAACCAACACATTGCAACCGGAAAATGGCCGTTCCTTCAACAATCATCGATCGTGGAGTCGTCAATCGTCAATCAAAAAACGTAAATGCCGGCACACATATAAAAACCCATTCACTCCTTCAACGCCGCCAAAAACTCCACCAGGTCCCTCAACTCCCTTTTGGACAACACCCCGCCCATCGGCGGCATGCTCGAGGGGAAATTTTCCCTTTTTGCGATCCGTTCCACGGGTATGACCAGCGGCTCGGCATCAGAAGTTTTGATCGTCAGTTTTTCGGCGGTTTCATTCATCAGGACACCGAATACTTCCTGGCCTTCCTTGAGCTGAAGGGATATATTGCCATAACCCGGCGCGATCCGGACGCTCGGTTCTATCAGCGATTGAAGAAGCTGTTCCCGGGTCAGCGTATTTCCGATATTGGACAGATCGGGCCCTACAATACCGCCGTCTCCCCGGACGGCGTGGCAACGCACACATTGCGCCGTTGAGTTGTTGTTGAACAAATTCCATCCTTCACGCCGGCTCCCGCCATACAACGCAGCGGCGTATTCGTCCATTGCAGATCCGGCGGGTTTCAAAGCAGCCATTTTTGATATCAGGCTTTCGGATCCCGATGAATCGATGGCCTCTCTCAGTTCCAGGGCCACATTTGGCGACAACTGGCCGTTTTTGTATTTCCCGAGCAGATCCTCCAGAACCGGCAGGGTTTTGTCGGAATCCAACCGGTTCATGGTCGCCAGCAGTTCTTGTTGTTCCCGGACACTGCCCCTTGAAAAAATGGATTTGACCATTACGGGCAGGTTTTCTTTGGTCACGGTGGAATTGCTCAGCAATCCGAGCGCGGTAGTCCGCACGTTTTCGTCGGGGTCTGCCATACCGGTCTGGATCAGCGCCCCCATTTTTTCGTAATTCAAGTCGTTTAATGCGGTCAGGATCGCCATTTTTACGGCGCTATCCTTTGTTTTGGCGTAAATGCCGGCCAATTGGTTGCTGGCTGCCGGAATGTTCAGGTTGGCCAGCAAACCGGCGGTGGCGATCAGGGTTTGCGGATTGGCGGCGGTCAAAAGGCTGGGTATTTGGGGCTCGATCTTGGCCCGGACGGTGGAGGGGTCGCGCTCGATCTTGCCCCGGAAGCGTCCGTCTACCCGGTCCAGAACGGAAGGGTTGGCCCAGGCGCCCAGCGCAGCGAGGGCTTCCGCTTTCATCGTTTCGGAAATATCGGTTCTTTGTGAAAAGGCAAATAATCCATCCAGTTCTTTTTCACCGCCTACCCGCAAAGCAGCGTTAATGGCCCGGCGCAGCAAAGGTTCGCCGGTAAACCGGGCCTGATTGAGGGTGGCCGCCAGTGCGGGCAAAGCCCCCGGAATGGACAAGTCGTCGTTGATGGCCCGGGCCGCTTCGGTAACGATGTATTCGTCGGGATCGTCGAGGAATCTTGCAATTTTTTCATCCTGCAGCCGGCGCAGTACCAGCACGGCGGCGGTCCGCAACGCCCTGGAAGGGTTGCCGGCCAGAGCGAGGACGGGTTCCCTTTTCCCGATCCGGGACAAGGCCAGAACGCCCGCATGCCGGATGTACAGATCTTCATCGTTGTTGACTTCGAGCATTTTGATCAATGGATCTGCGGCTGCCTCATGGGTGAGTTGCCCCAACGCTTCGGCGGCATAAAACCGAAGGCGGGGGTTGGAGTGAGCGAGCATGGGGATCAGGTCGTCGCCAACCGCTTTGATTTGCGCGTCGCCAAGCATTTTAACGGCTTGCACCCTGATCTCTTCATCCGGGTCTTTGAGCAGGGGGATCAGGGAGGCGGCGTATTTGGGATTCGCCCGGGTCAACTGGCCGATACCCCATATACCGTGGATGCGCGCCAGTTGATGGTCTGTTTGTTCAATGGCCCGGATCAAAGCTTTGGCGCCTTTTTTTCCTCGTTTGACCAGTTCGAACTGCGCTTTTTGCCGGATGCGTTTGTCGGCATAGAACAACAGGTTGTAAAGCGTATCGCGCGGTTGCCCGGCATAATCGAGTTGGATCAGGCGTTTGGTTTCGCGGCGGGCGGCGGCAAGGTCGTTTTTATCCGGGGTAACGTCCAGTTTCCAGACCCTGCCGTAGTTTTTTGTTCCCCAGCCGTTGATCCAGTCGGCAACATATAGTGCGCCGTCGGGACCAAACTGGATGCCGGTGGGCAAAATCCCGCTCAGGACATCCTTTTCGCCGTCCAGTTCGAAGGACGCGCCTTTGGGTTTTAGCCCAAACGACCAGATATGGGAGCGGGTGGGCGCACCGACAAATTCCACCAGGAAAAATTTGTTTTTCCATTCCGAACCCAGGGCGGTACCCGGGTTGTAGACCATTCCGGTGGGGCCATTGTGGTAATTCATAATGGGCGGGATGATATAGGCGGCTTGCCCTTCCCAATGCGGCACGCTGAGTTTTTCATCCATCCACACATTGTATCCGTTATTTTTGGGGTCCGTATATTTGCCGTATTGCCAGTTGGACCGCCAGCCGGCGTCGGAGCCTTCGACGACGTGCACCAGCCGCTCGCTTTCGCCGGGGTGGTCGCCGTCGTTATCCGACGAAATCAGATTGCCGTATTCGTCAAAAACAAATTCGTGGGTATTGCGCAGGCCGGTGGCAAAGATCTCAAAGTCGCTGCCGTCGGGGTTGGAACGCGCGATGAAACCTGAATTGGGGTTTTCAAATCGTTTGCCGTCGGCAGTGGTGATATTGGCGCCGATATCGCCGATATTCCAGTAAATGCGCCCGTCGGGGCCTTCGGTCACCCCCGACATGCCATGCCCGCTAAAACCGATATGTACCTGGTACCCATGGCTGATAGAGGTTTTGGTGTCCCAGACACCATCTTCGTCTTTGTCTTCCAGCCGCCACATATCCGGGGCAATCGCCACAAAAGCATCCTTTTCCCGGATCAGCAAACCGCCGGCTACGTCGGTGACCTCTTCACAAAAATCTTCCAGGATCCGGGTGGATACGTCGGCCAGTCCGTCGCCGTCGGTATCCGCCAAACGCCAGATCTCATCTTTTTCGACGGCCAGGTCCCGCCAGTCGTGGCTGCCGTCGTTGTTCAGGTCCTTCAGCCATTCGTTTTCCTTGCTGCGTTCGGGCGCGAAGG
Source organism: uncultured Lewinella sp. (assembly GCA_964558465.1). Classification (GTDB taxonomy): domain Bacteria; phylum Bacteroidota; class Bacteroidia; order Chitinophagales; family Saprospiraceae; genus JACJYC01. Next base: position 73,276 of record CAZLEF010000025.1, read on the forward strand.
TTTTGCGCAAAAAAGCCCGCCTTTCTTCCACGGTTTGCAGGGAGATGGATTCGGTCATCCAGTCGCGGTGCCCGCGGATATCAAATTCCGAATTTTTCTGCCGGTTGGTTCGGGTCAGGTAGATCCTGCCCCAGTCGTCGACCGCCAGCGCTACAGGGTCGGGCGCCAGCGAATCGGATGCCCAGAGGGTCAGTTCGAGGCCCTCGGCTACAATAGCGGGCGTTTTTTCCCGGATCTCTTTGGCCTTTTGAGCCACGGTGGCCGGGTCTTCCTTGACGGAAATGATATCGGTCTCGAGGGGTGGAAGGGGCTCCTGCTGGCAGGCGATCACCAAAAGGAACAGGAAAAGGGCAGATGAAAGGGCAATTTTTGTCATAGCGAGGGTGGGAAACAAGATAAATAAAGTTGGTGCGTTAATCGGGCGTAAAAATAAGAAAATCCCGAAGGTTTGCAAACGGAGAATATGGATCGGTTTTTGAACTACAACCTGTCCTGCAAGGCGGGACAGGTTGCGGTTCAACAAAAAAAACTCCGTGTTTACAACGTTACAAAGTCCGGGAGGACTCGTGTTCCCGTTCATTCCCCGTTTTCGGCCTTTCGGCCTGTTCCATCACACCAGATCAAAGCGGTCGAGGTTCATCACCTTGTTCCAGGCCGCCACAAAGTCGTGTACGAACTTTTTCGGGGCGTCTGCACATGCGTAGACTTCCGCGATTGCCCGAAGTTCGGAGTTCGATCCGAAGATGAGATCGACCCGGGTTCCGGTCCATTTCTTTTCGCCGGTCTTGCGGTCGCGGCCTTCAAATACATCCTGGGCGTCCGAAGTTGCCTTCCAGGTGGTACCCAGGTCGAGCAGGTTGACGAAGAAGTCGTTGGTGAGCGCTTCCGGATGTTTGGTAAAAACACCGTGCGGAGACTGATCAAAGTTCGTGTTGAGCACACGCATGCCGCCGACGAGCACCGTCATCTCAGGGGCCGTTAGCGTCAGCAGTTGCGCCTTGTCAACCAGCAATTCCTCTGCCGATACGGCGTATTGGGTCTTCTTGTAGTTGCGGAACCCGTCGGCAAACGGTTCGAGAACGGCAAATGATTCCACATCCGTTTGTTCCTGCGACGCATCGCCACGACCCGGTGTGAACGGGACGGTCACCTCAAAACCGGCATTTTTGGCTGCTTTCTCGACGCCTGCACATCCACCCAGGACGATCAGATCGGCGAGCGAAACCTGTTTGCCGCCGGACTGTGCGCTGTTGAATGTTTGTTGGATACCCTCGAGGGTCTTCAGAACTTTTGCCAGTTGAGCAGGATTGTTGACTTTCCAGTCCTTCTGCGGGGCAAGGCGAATGCGGGCGCCGTTCGCGCCGCCGCGTTTGTCAGAGCCGCGGAAAGTGGATGCGGATGCCCAGGCGGCAGATACCAGTTCGGACACCGTAAGCCCGGAAACCAGTATTTTAGCTTTCAGCGAGGCGATGTCCTGCCCGTCGATCAGTTGATGCGTGACGGCCGGGACGGGGTCTTGCCAGATCAGCTCTTCCGCAGGAACTTCCGGGCCGAGATAGCGCGCGCGGGGGCCCATATCGCGGTGGGTGAGCTTGAACCAGGCCCGTGCAAATGCGTCTGCAAAGGCATCCGGATTTTCGTAGAAACGCCTTGAAATAGGCTCGTAGACAGGGTCCATCCGCAAGGCAAGGTCGGTCGTCAGCATAATAGGCGTGTGACGCTTGGAGGGGTCGTGTGCATCCGGCACAGTACCGGCGCCCATGCCATGTTTCGGTTTCCATTGATATGCCCCGGCCGGACTCTTGGTCAGTTCCCATTCGTAACCGAACAGGTTCCAGAAAAAGTTATTGCTCCACTTCGTCGGCGTGGTGGTCCAGGCGCCCTCCAGACCGCTGGAAATCGTGTCGCCTGCATTGCCCCTGCCAAATGTATTTTTCCAGCCGAGACCTTGTTCCTCGATGCTTGCGCCTGCGGGTTCCCGGCCCACGTACTTACCCGGATCGGCTGCGCCATGGGTTTTGCCGAAGGTGTGCCCGCCGGCAATCAGCGCTACCGTTTCTTCGTCATTCATCGCCATTCGGCCGAAGGTCTCGCGAATGTCGCGGGCTGCCGCAATGGGGTCCGGATTTCCGTTCGGACCTTCCGGGTTCACGTAGATGAGCCCCATCTGAACGGCGGCAAGCGGATTCTCGAGTTCCCGGTCGCCGGTGTAACGCTTGTCTCCAAGCCATTCAGCTTCAGAACCCCAGTAGACGTCCTCTTCCGGCTCCCAGACATCTTCGCGTCCGCCGGCGAAACCGAACGTCTTGAAGCCCATCGACTCGAGGGCGCAGTTGCCGGTGAGGATCATCAGGTCGGCCCACGAAATTTTTCGGCCGTATTTCTGTTTGACCGGCCAGAGCAGCAGGCGCGCCTTGTCGAGGTTCACGTTGTCAGGCCAACTGTTGAGCGGGGCAAATCGCTGGGTACCGGTACCCGCCCCGCCCCGCCCGTCGGCGATGCGGTAAGTGCCTGCGCTGTGCCACGCCATCCGGATAAAAAACGGCCCGTAGTGCCCGTAGTCGGCCGGCCACCAGTCCTGGGACGCGGTCATCAGGTCGAAGATATCTTTCTTCACGGCTGCCAGGTCGAGGGTCTTGAACTCTTCCGCGTAATTGAACGCCTCACCCATGGGGTCGGATAGAGAAGAATGTTGCCGCAAAATGTTTAATTTCAACTGATTTGGCCACCATTCGCGGTTGGACGTACCACCACCGGCGCCCTTCTGCAGGATCCCGCTCGTAAACGGACACTTGCTTGCGCCGTTTCCATTTTGACCTGCGGCGCCTGTTGATGTGGTTATACCTTTGTTTTTATCCATAATCCGATTGATTTAAAATTTCCCAAAAGTAATCATAAACTTTTCAATGATGTCATTGATATTTATTATGATTAAATAGATAATGTCTATATTTATTACTGCATTCTTCAGGCTTGTGCTTTGGAATGACAGCGGCCCGGAAGATTCAGAGAACCTTCGGGATGAGCCTGATACTGCAAAAATATCAACTGATCGGCCGTCTAAACATAGAATAACCGCAACTTCAGCATTCTGACTACCTCCGTTTTCCGTTCCGCGCCTTCGCCTTGATGATCTCTTGCTTGTTGAACTTCTTTTTGTCTTCCAGCAGTTTTTCGATCAGGTCTTCCCGGCCGATCTTTTTGAGCTGGTCGCGGATCAGGCCGTGGTTTTCGCGTTTGTGCCAGAAAAAGAACAGGTGTTGCGCCTTGCGCTCCTTGGGTGTTTTGGCTGCGTAAACGGGCTGCAGGGTGTAGGGGTGCAGACCGGAGTAGTAGATTTCGGTGGCCACCGTCATCGGCGTAGGGGTGAAATCCTGCACTTGCTCCAGTTTGAAACCCATATCCTTGGTTTCAGCGGCCAGGTTGGCCATATCTTCGGCCTGGGAGCCGGGGTGGCTGGAAATAAAATAGGGGATGAGCGGCTGGTTGAGGCCGTGTTTCTGGTTGATGCGCTCGTAACGGGCCTTGAACTCGTGGAAGTGTTTGAACGACGGCTTTCGCATGATGCGCAGGGTATTGTCGGAGGTATGTTCGGGCGCCACCTTCAGGCGGCCGCACACGTGGCGCGTCACCAGTTGCTCCATGTATTCTTCCAGGCTGCCATCGTTGTTTTTGTTGTAGCTGTCCACCAGCAGGTCGTAGCGGATGCCGCTGCCCACAAAGGCCTTTTTAACATTGGGGTGGGCGTCCACCTTGCGGTAGAGTTCGGTCATGGGTTTGTGGCTGGTATCCAGGTTGCTGCAGATCACGGGGTGGATGCAGGACGGGCTTACGCAGCGGTCGCAGATCTCCTGCACCTTGCCTTTCATGCGGTACATATTGGCGGAAGGGCCGCCCAGGTCGCTGATATAACCTTTGAACCCGGGCATTTGGGTCACCTGGTCCACCTCGCGCAGGATGGATTCCTCCGACCGGCTGGCGATGAATTTGCCCTGGTGGGCCGAAATGGTGCAGAAACTGCAGCCGCCGAAACAGCCGCGGTGCATGTTCACCGAAAACTGGATCATTTCGAAAGCAAGGATCGACCCCCGGTTTTTGTACTTCGGATGCGGCAGGCGGGTATACGGCAGGTCGAACGACGCGTCGATCTGCTCTTCGGTCATCGGCGGGTAGGGCGGATTGATGACGAGCGTATGATCGCCGACGCCCTGCGTGAGCCGCCGGGCCCGAACTTTATTGGACTCCTGCTCGACGTGTTTGAAATTGGCAGCGTAGGCCTTTTTGTCGCGCAGGCATTTTTCGTGGGAACTCAGTTCCAGGGTCGACCAGGCTTTCACGACCGGAAGATCGGCGTCTCGTGGGCGCAACAGGGCCGTTTGCGGGATCGTGGTCAGAGAGGAAAAAGGCACCCCTTTTTTCAGCAGCCGGATGATTTCGCGCAGCGGCAATTCGCCCATTCCGTACACCAGCAGATCGGCGCCGCTCATGGTCAGAATATTCGGGAACAACTGATCCGCCCAGTAATCGTAGTGGGTCACCCGGCGCAGGGAGGCTTCGATGCCGCCGATGAGCACGGGGACATCGGGGTAGAGTTCTTTGAGGATCCGGGTATAAACCTTGGTGGCGTAATCCGGCCGGAAGCCCGATTTTCCGCCCGGCGTGTAGGAGTCGGTCGAACGCAGGCGTTTATTGGCGGTATAGTGGTTCACCATTGAATCCATACACCCCGAGGTAACGCCAAAAAACAGGCGCGGCCGGCCCATTTTTTTGAAGTCGCGCAGGTCGTCCTGCCAGTTGGGCTGGGGCACGATGCCCACCCGCAGGCCTTCGTCCTCGATGATCCGGCCAATGACCGCCGTGCCGAACGCCGGATGATCGACGTAGGCGTCGCCGGAGATCAGTACAACATCCAGTTCGTCCCAACCCCGCATCTCCACTTCTTTGCGGGTGATGGGCAACCAATCGGTCAACGGGCGTTCTTCCTGCATGATATTCAAGTCATTGACGGACAAAGATACGGGATTTTTGTCGAACGGTTAAGTTGACCTATATTTATGCTCCAAGACCAATCCAATCTTCTGAATATGGCAAAAAGAGGCAGAAAACCCAGGTGGGGCAGGTCCGGAACCCATTCCTCCGGGCATTTTTTCGGCTGGGGATGGTATCAGCGTTCTCCGAAACCACAGATTGAACCCGGCACGGGAATCCGCGGCAACCAGAATTACGGAACAACCTGGTGGGGTCAGCAATGGCTCAATGCATTTAATAACATCAGTGACGAAAACCGCCTTCCGCGCGGGCGTACATATGCCAATAACGGTTCTGTCAGAAATATCGATATCCACGGAAGCCTGATCCAGGCCAAGGTACAGGGGAGTTATTTGTACCAGATCCGGATCGAGATCCCGGAATTCACCGCCAAAGAACAGAAAGAGATTATTCATATCGTAACGGAAAACCCGGATTTGTTGTCCGGCCTGCTCAACCGGGAATTGCCGACCGGATTGAACGAGGCCTGCACCTTGCAGAAAATCCATATTTTTCCCAAAAAGTGGAGCGATTTCAAAGCTTCCTGCTCCTGCCCCGACTGGGCCATGCCCTGCAAACACCTGGCAGCGGTCATCTATCTGATTGCCAATGAAATCGATAAAAATCCCTTCCTGGTTTTTGAACTGCACGATTTTGATCTGCCCAAAGCGCTTGAGAAAGCCGGGTTTTCGGCCGCTCAGACCCGGCAATTGCATATTCCTGCATTGGCCGGCCTGCAGGAGGTTCATGCCCCTGACGCCGTCATCGAACCCGGGGATATGCCCGCCGATATGGCCGGTATTGATTTTTCTGCCATCCCGGATTGCACTTCGGGATTACTGGCGATCCTGCCCGAAAAACCCGTTTTTTCGCCCAAAGGCGAGATCAAGACCCTCTTGACAAAAACCATGACCAAAGCCGCCCGGTATGCCGCCCTGGAAACTTCCGCTTCCGGCGCCGGCGAGGATATCCGGGAAGATTCATTCGACCGGGCCGAGCTGATTGAGATGAACCTGAAGGCGGATACCCTCCAGCCAATAGGGTTCCGGGTATGGGACGGCGATGAAAAACTGCTGCTCAAAACGGACCAGCTCTCCGGATTGATCCGGTGGCTGGAAGCAGCCCCTGCCGGAAAAATGGATGCTCTGGCGCCCGAACTCCGGGGGATATGGCTCGCCTGGCGTTTTGCCGAAGCCTGCGCTAGACAGGGGGCAATAGTGCCGCAATTGCTGGCCTGCAACGATCCGGACGCCTACCTGATTCGTTGGTTGCCGGCCTTGTTGAATGAAACCGTCCGGGATATTTTCAGACAGGTTGGATCTTTTCTGCCTGAAGGTCTGCTGTTTTTTGAAAAGGACGGTCAGGATTATGTTCCGGCAGGTGAGGATTACGCTCAGGCCGTTGTTTCGGTATTTCTGAATGATTATGTCCGGCAGGCGGATGCACTGAGCTATGAACAAGCCCAGGACCCGGTCAATCAATTGTTTTTCAAAGGTAAGCAGGTCGTTTTTGATAAATTCGAGAACAAAGAATACGGCGCCGGCATCGCCCTGTGGCTCAACCGCTTTTTTATCACCGAAAAAAAATGGATCCCCCTTCTATCGATAACCGAGTGCGACAACGGCGATTTTGACCTGGACCTGGCGGCGGAAAACCGGGAGGCCCCCCTGAACCCCCCGGTGCCGTTGAAAAAGATCTTCGGCGCAGGGCGTTTATCCGAATGGAACCTGGAAGTATTGCGCGACCTGTCGACGGTAACCGAGTTTTTGCCGGATCTGAAAGTCACCATCGCCTCCAAAGGCCGGGAAAAACTCCGCCTGAATTCCTCGAAATTCGCAGAAGTATTGTTCCAGTCCCTGCCGGTAATCCGCCTTCTGGGCATCAGGGTACTGCTTCCAAAGGCGTTGAACCGGATATTGCACCCCCAGGTCAGCCTTCGCCTGGATAAAACCCCGGGGCAGGTGGTGGTGAAAACGCTGATCGGCCTGCGGCAGTTGCTTGCTTACCAGTGGCAGATCGCTATCGGGGATGAAAACCTCTCTGCCGATGATTTTTTAAAACTGGTCAGACAGTACAAGGGGCTGGTGAAAATCCGCGACCAGTACGTCTATTTCAATGAAAAAGACGTGGCTTCGCTGTTGGACAAACTTTCCAAACCGCCGGCGATTTCCGATTCCGATCTGCTGCAAATTGCATTCAGCGAAGAATACGATGGAACCCGGATCACCCTTTCGGCCGACCTTCGGCAATTGATGGACGAACTGCTGAATGTGGGCCTTTTGCCGCCACCGCCCGAGCTTCATGCAACGCTTCGGCCCTATCAGCTCAGAGGGTTTTCCTGGTTGGTCAAAAACGCGCGCATCGGCTTCGGCAGCGTTCTGGCAGACGATATGGGACTGGGGAAAACGCTACAGGTGATCGCCGCGCTCCTGCAAATGAAACAGGACGGTTTGCTCAAGGAAGGCAGCCGCGCGCTCGTAATCGCCCCTACGACCTTGCTGACCAACTGGCAAAAAGAAATCGCCCGTTTTGCGCCGGGCCTAAAATCCCATATTTTTCATGGCGCCAACCGGGAACTGGAGCAGGCGCTTCAATCGGATGTCGTGCTGACTTCCTATGGCGTTGTCCGCAGCGACGCCGCCCGGCTGAACAAACAAAACTGGCTTGCCCTCATCATTGATGAAGCTCAAAATGTCAAAAATCCGGGTGCGGAACAATCCAAAGCGGTCAAAAAAATCGCCGCCCCGGTCCGCATCGCCATGAGCGGAACGCCGGTGGAAAACAGGCTGAGCGAATATTGGAGCATTTTTGATTTTTCCAACCAGGGCTTGCTTGGAAGCCTGAAAAAATTCAAGGAAAGTTTTGCCGTACCCATCGAAGCCAAAAAGGACGTGCGCGCCCTTCGCCGGTTCAGAAACCTGACTGCGCCGTTTGTGATGCGCCGGCTTAAAACGGATAAATCCATCATTTCCGACCTGCCGGAAAAGGTGGAACAGGACCAGTTCTGCCAGCTTACACCTGACCAGGCCGCGCTTTATCAGGGCGAGGTCGAAAAAACGATGAAAAAAATTGAAGCCAGCGATGGAATTGTACGTCGTGGGTTGGTGTTGCAACTGATCATGGCCCTCAAACAAATTTGCAACCACCCGGCCCATTACGCCAAAAAAGGAAAACCCGACCCTGCCCTGAGCGGTAAATGCCCGTTGTTGCTGGATCTGGTGCAGCAAGCCATCGAAAACGACGAAAAAACGCTGATCTTCACCCAATTCCGGGAAATGGGCGAATTGTTGGTTTCTATGCTGGCAGATCGTTTCGGCGCCGCCATACCGTTTTTGCACGGCGGTGTTTCGCGCGCTGCCCGGGATAAAATGGTGGAGGATTTCCAGACAACCCGGACCAACCGGGTGCTTTTGTTGTCCCTGAAGGCCGGTGGAACGGGGCTCAACCTTACCGCTGCAAGCCAGGTGATCCATTTCGACCTTTGGTGGAACCCTGCCGTTGAAGCACAGGCCACCGACCGCGCTTTCCGCATCGGGCAAAAACGAAATGTTCAGGTGCACCGGTTCATTACCGCCGCTACTTTTGAAGAAAAGATCAATACCATGCTCATCAACAAAAAAGAACTGGCGGATCTGACGGTGACCAGCGGAGAAACCTGGATCGGGGAACTGCCGGATTCGGATTTGCGGGCTTTGTTCCGGCTGGGGTGACTTCGACTTTGGTCAATCAACAAAGGTTTCTTTAATTACGGCCTTTATCCGGGTAATGATTTCACTGTCCAATGTTCCGATTGTTTTGGAGATTCTGGCCTTGTCTATGGTCCGGATCTGGTCGATGACAATCCAGTTCATTTGCCCTTCCAGGTCAAAGGCAATTCTTGTTGGATAGTTCTTTGATTGTGAGGTGACCGGACAAACGACTACATTCAGCAAATTCCGATTCATTTCATCAGGGGAAACAATTACGCAAGGCCGCTTTTTTTTGATCTCGCTTCCAATTGTCGGATCCAGATTGACGATAACGACTTCGTATTGCGCGTAGTTCATAACTTAATCATCTGCGTTTTCATCAACAAATACCGGATCGATCAGCAATTCATCGTCGGTGTTTCGGCGCATTTCCGCAAAAGCGTTATCCCATCCTTGCCGGGGTTGTCTGACTGGTTTAATCAAAATGTACTCACTTTCCATAACCAGTTCAACCTTATCCTCGATCTGGTATTTTTCCAAAAGCATCTTGTTCAACCTGATGCCTTTCGAATTGCCGATTTGTATCACGGGAACCTTCATTGGTAGAGTTTTTATAAAACAAAGTTAATACAATGTAATTACATTTCCAAAAAATTTCGCCTTGTCCCTGAAAAAAATCTGCCGCCGGTTCAAGGTATCAAAGCATAAAAAAACGGCGCCAACTCCTCCGCCAGCACCCCGTGATCCTCCACATTCGGATGCCCGGTACAGCCGCCTGCCTGCATAGGTTGGAAAAAATGCAGGGCGACCGGCTGATCGGCGGGATACCCCACGTCGATGCTGTTTTTTACGGCGATGAGGCAATTTTGCAGCAACATCCGGCGGTTGCCACTCATCATGGCGCTGCTGAGCAGAGCGATCTGTGCGCCGGGGTATTTGGATTTGACCAGTTGCACAAAATGCACGTATTGGTTGACAAAACTTGTACTGTCAAAGGGCAATCTGGCCTTTTTGCCGTCGCCGTTGCTGAAGTCGTTGGTCCCCAGGGCGATGCTCACAATGTCGGGAGACCAGGCGGAAAAATTCCATAGCCTGGGGCTGCCGTCCTGAAAATCGGTTTTTTCGTAAACCTGCGGCAGGGGAGGTCCGTCGCTGTTCCAGTTGCGGTATACGCCGTAGCCGCTCACGCTGCTGAGGATAAAATTGGCGCCCAGGGTTCGGGCCACTCTTGGGCCGTAAGCGAAGTAAGCGTTGTGTTGGTCGTGGTAAACCCCCGTGCCGCAAGGAACCTCCGATGGGTCGGCTGCGGCGCCGCAGGTAATGCTGTCGCCAATGAACTCGATGAGGGGCGCGTCGGGCCGTTTTAGCGATTTCAGGCCTTTGCCGGTGATTTTTTCCACGATTACCGGACCGGTATGCGCCTCGGTCGCTTTGTAAACCCAAACGGTATGGGTTCCATCTGCGGGCGCAGTGATCACCATGGGCGCCGGGTCCTTTCCTGAAATACGGATTCGCTTCTGGTAAACGCCGTCCAGTTCATATTGCAGATAATTATGGCCTTCGGCTTCGGGCAGAAAAGCATAGATCCGGCATTCGGTCCCTTTGAAACGGAAGCCGAAGTGCGCAGCGGAACTGATGAGCTCGACCTCCTGCCGGTCGTTGAGCAGATAACGGCCGAAAGGATGGAGGCTCGCTGCCGCCAGGGTTTCAGGCGTCCCTGAACCGGTTTTGGAGACTGAACAACTGAAGAGAAAAAGGATCAGAATCAGGAAATGGCGGTTCATTTTGAGTGCTTATTATAGTTTGAATTGTTTTGTGTATTTCATTCTCTAAAACGAACTTTGGAACTATCCCAGACAAAAGGCCTTTGAATTTCCGGGATTGCAATCTCTCCTGAATTCACCCAGGCCAAAATGGTCTCTATCAAGTGTTGGTTTACGGAATATTTCTGCATTTGTCCTCTTTGTTTTATCAAATATTTTATGAACAATCCTGGCCACCATTCATACGCATACTCAACCGCCAAGTTCCGCTTTTCCTTCGATAAAATCAAAAACGGTACATCCGCTGGCAGAACCAGGAATTTGACGTCGGGAATTTTATGCCCAAACCATCCCAAACCATTCCAAACCATCCCAAACCATCCCAAACCATCCCAAACCATCCCAAACATTCCACCCAATCATTTCCGCTCCGTATCTTCGCCCCAATGCTCAAAAACCTCCGTCACCGCATCCGCCGCCTTTTCCGCGAGCATCCCCGCAAAGCCTGGGGCAGCGTGGCAATTGTATTGCTGGCCTATTGGTTTTGCCTGCCCCGGTCGCTGTTCGACAAACCCGTCAGCCTGGTTATCGAGGATGAAGAAGGTATCTTGCTTGGCGCGCGCATCGCCGCCGACGGACAGTGGCGGTTTCCCATGCAGGACAGTCTGCCCGAGCGTTTTGTCAAAGCCCTGGTCGAATTCGAAGACCGCCGCTTTTATTACCACCCGGGCATCGACCCCATCGGCCTGGGCCGGGCGCTGGTGCAAAATATCCGCAACCGGGATGTGGTCAGCGGCGGCAGTACCATCACCATGCAGGTCCTCCGTATGGCCCGGGGGAACAAACCCAGGAATATCTGGCAGAAATCCATTGAAATGATCATGGCCACCCGCCTCGAACTGGGTCGCAGCAAGTCGGAGATCCTCCGGCTGTACGCGGCCAACGCGCCGTTCGGCGGCAACGTCGTGGGGCTGGAGGCGGCCTGCTGGCGGTATTTCGGCAAACAACCCGCCCTGCTATCCTGGTCGGAGGCCGCTACGATGGCCGTTTTGCCCAATGCGCCGGCGCTCATCCACCCCGGCCGAAACCGCACCGCTTTGCTTCAAAAACGCAACCGCCTGCTCGACCGCCTGCTGCAGAAGGGGGTTATTGACCGCCTTACCTGCGACCTGGCCAAAGAAGAACAACTCCCCGAAGCGCCGCTGCCCCTGCCCAACCTGGCGCCGCAACTGCTCGACCGGATCGTAAAGGAAAATACCGTGCCTGGAAAAACACGGTTCCGCACTACGATCAACAACGGGCTCCAGCAACAGGCGACCAGGATATTGGAGCGCAGACACGCCGCCCTGGCCGGTAACGGCATCCACAACCTGGCTGCCGTGATCCTCGATGTTCGCAATAACAAGGTGCTGGCCTACCTGGGTAATGCGCCCGGCGCCGGTGAAGACCACGGCGAACAAGTGGATATCGTCATGGCGCCCCGCAGTACAGGCAGCATTCTGAAGCCGTTTTTGTACGCCTCCGCCCTCCAGGAAGGCCTGATCCTGCCCAACAGCCTGCTGCCGGATGTGCCCACTACCCTGAGCGATTACCGGCCTGAAAATTTTCATGAGAAATACGATGGCGTCGTTACCGCCCGCCGCTCTTTGATCCGCTCGCTGAATGTTCCCATCGTCAGTTTATTGCAGGATTACGGCCTTCCCAAATTTCACCACAAACTGAAACAACTGGGCATGACCACCCTGGTCTTTCCGCCCGACCACTATGGCCTCACCCTTACCCTTGGCGGAGCGGAAGGCCGGCTCTGGGATCTGACCAATATCTACGCGGGCATGGCGCGCTCCCTGGTCCGTTTTTACGATTACGACGGCCGCTACAACCCTGCCGATTTTCAGTTCGCACAATACCTTTCCGGGGCCCCTTCATCCCCCGTCGACCGCGATAAACTGCTCAAAGAACCGCCTTTCCTCGGCGCTGCGGCCATCTGGCATACCTTCGACGCTATGCAGGAATTGGAGCGCCCCAACGCCGAAGGACAGTGGGAGCGGTTCAGCTCGGGCCGCCGGATCGCCTGGAAAACGGGCACGAGTTTTGGCTTCCGCGATGCCTGGGCCATCGGGGTTACCCCGCGGTACGTCGTGGGGGTTTGGGTCGGAAATGCAGACGGGGAAGGCCGCCCGGGGTTGATCGGCGTACAGGCTGCTGCGCCGGTCCTGTTCGATCTGTTCAATATTTTGCCGGCGCCACCGCCTGGCGCTGCCCCCTGGTTCCGACCGCCTTACGACGATATGGAAAAACAAACGGTTTGCCGGTACAGCGGGTACAAACCCCTGGCTCAATGCCCCGTAGATACGGTTTACGCACCGGTCGGGGCGCGAAACCTGAAATCCTGTCCTTATTGTCAGATCATCCACCTCGACCGGAAAGGGAAATTCCAGGTGACGGATCAATGCGAGGCGCCCGACCAGATGCAGCACATCCCGTGGTTTGTTTTGCCACCCCTGGAGGAATTCTATTACAAGTCCAGAAATCCGGCGTACAAACCCCTGCCGCCGTTCCAGGCTGCCTGCGACCCGGCGGGGGAGTCCAATCCCATGCAGTTAATCTATCCCAAACAACCCACCCGGATCTATGTGCCGGTAGATCTCGACGGTCAACCCTCCCGTACAGTCTTCTCGGTCGCCCACCGACAACCGGAAACCACCGTTTTCTGGCATATCGACCACGAATTTGTCGGCGCAACGGTTACTTTCCACAACCTGGAACTGAACCCGCCCGTGGGCAAACATACCCTCACCCTGGTGGACGCAAACGGCCGCAGGTTGATCCAGCCTTTTGAGATCCTCAGAAAAAAATAGCGCAACCGGAATTCCGGCTATAAGTGGCTCGCAAAACACACTTGAAGCCATTTTCATAATATAAAATTTGGCTGCAAGTGATTAAAATACTATACCGTTTGTCATTTCAAAAGCTTATGCTGAAACTTTGCAACGAAAAATCTCCACCTTCCGCGAAGAAACGGGCACGACAAAAACGCTTTTCCTCACCCTTGTTACAGCGCATGGCTTGAAACAAAATGAACACACACTCCGGCTCGTTCACGATGCGCTGGATTTAAATGCATTGTTTTCATCATGAGCAATGCGTTAACTCCAAATTTTTTAATTCCGCCGTTTTCATATCAACGGAAGACAATTTTAAAAAATAAAAATTATTGAAATTTAAATTAACAAAATTAATTATTCGTAGAATTTAATATTATTAACATTGTTTTAACGCCGATAAAACAAAATAAAATTTTGAAAAATTCTTGGATGGGACATGTAACGAAACTACCTTTGCAGCGTTATGAGGATGCCGCATCCGGGATGGACAACATACCGGGAACCCGCGGCGCCAAGGCTTGAAATGACCCTTAACCATACAAAAGAACATTCCATGAAAAAATTGATTTTTGCACTCACGCTCCTGATTGGCACGACCGCCCAAACCAACGCACAATTCACCGGTTTCAAACCGGGTAATGTGGAATTTTCAACCGGGATCGGCCTGCTGCCCACTTATTTTAAAGACAAGGCAACGACGGTTATTCCGCCGGTCAGCGCCCGGCTGGATGTACGCCTGACACCCGGATTTACCCTCGGCGCTTTCGCCGGGTATTCTTCCTATACCAAAGAAATACTTTCCGCCCCTGAAGGGACCATTACCCACCTTGAGAACGAATCGCTTATCATCGGCCTGCGCGCCGCCATGCATTCCCTGAGGGTTGCCAACACCGATATTTACGGCGGCTTTCAACTGGGGTATGAAATGCCCAACGTGAACAGAAAGGAGACGGTTGTTCCGACCGATTCTCCCAGCGACGAACTCAAACCGTCTTTCAGCCGGCCGGCCGAAAATAAGCTGGTGTACAGCGGCTTTGTCGGCGCCGGCTATTACATCAACAAACGGGTCGGCTTCTACGGCGAAGCTGGTTTCGGCATATCCATTCTTACCGCCGGCATCACCTGGAAATTGAGGTGACCCGGCGCCGGGCTTTCCCCCGGATTATAATTCTATGACGTTTCGAAAAGTCCAGGGCTTCCCACACGGGAGGCCTTTTTTTATTTGTTGCCGGATCAATCGTAAGGCTGAGGATTCGAGGATTTGAGGATTCGAGGAAGTGCGTGCCACGCCACAGGTTTACCTGCCCCATGAGGGCATGGCGTGGAGGATTTGTTGATGCGTTGATTCGAACCAATCGAACCAATCGAACCAATCGAACCAATCGAACCAATCGAA